>NZ_JBWPVR010000022.1:0-1595 GCF_056590195.1 Pauljensenia sp. C0170B5
ACTTAAACTTCCCACACGCAAAATTGCTTGTTTCATTGTGATTCTGCGTGTTTTGACAAATATAAAAGGCACAAGTCCTTTTCATTGCTATAATTATATTGACCAAAACATAATTTATTTGCATGAAAGGCTTGTGCCAATGTCTATTTTACCATCTCCTGACCAACAAAATGAACAACTATTTTCAAACTCAATCATCAGCTTCATCAAGAAGTTTCAGGTGATCAAGCTGTTGAGAAAATGTGGCTTCCGCAAGGAAAAAGGCATTAGCCTGTTCAGCTTGTTTCTTTACGTTTTAAGCAATGTCTTTCGTGACCGCAGCTTATATATGCAGCTGAAAATGGATCATTTTCAAGAAAATTTTTCCAAGAACTCATATTACCGTTTTATGCGCAACGTTCACGTCAATTGGCTCCACTTCACCACACTTCTGTCTGCGCAAATCATTAATAACCACTTGCGATCTTTGACTTCAGAAAAACGGGCTGATTGCTTTGTTGTCGATGATTCCTACTTCTCTAGGACCGGCTTCAAGAAAACAGAATTAGTCGCCAAAGTTTTTGACCATGTATCAATGACTTACAAGAAAGGTTTTCGCATGATGACCCTGGGCTGGACTGATGGAGCTTCTTTCATGCCAATCAATTCAGTGCTGCTGTCTTCTCAGAAGCTACAGAATATGATTGGCGAAAATAAAGTTTTTGATCAGCGCACCATTGCTGGCCAAAGACGTATGCTTGCCCGGACTAAAGGCACAGACGTGATGGTTAATTTAATCGACCAAGCTATGAAAGCAGGTCATCAAGCCAAGTACGTGCTGTTTGACAGCTGGTTCTCAAATCCACATCAAATCGTCCAGCTCAAGCAAAGGAAGCTGGATGTGATTGCCATGGTTAAGGTTAGCTCCAAAATCAAATATGAATTTGAGGGAGAACGCAAAAACATCAAACAGATTTATCGCAGCTGTAAAAAGCGATGCGGCCGTTCTCGCTACCTGCTGTCAATCCCAGTCAAAGTCGGACGCCAGGACAAAGACGGTGCTAAAATAGATGCACGGATTGTCTGCGTTAGAAACCGTGCCAATCGCAAGGATTGGCTGGCAATCATTTGTACCGACATGTCGCTTAGCGAAGATGAAATTATCCGCAACTACGGCAAGCGTTGGGATATTGAGGTTTTTTTCAAAACTTGCAAAAGTTATCTAAAACTAAGTACGGAATATCATGGCCTGTCTTACGATGCTTTGACCGCTCATGTTGCCATAGTTTTTACTCGCTACATGCTTATGTCAGTTGCCAAGCGGGACGATGAAGATGAACGCACGCTAGGCGAGCTGTTCTATTGCATGATTGATGAGCTGGCGGACATTACTTTTAGCCATTCCTTGCAATTGATTACTGATGCAATGCTGGCCAGCGTAAAGCAAGTCTTTCATGCCAGTGAAGCACAAATAGCTGAATTCACGGCTGACTTTATCAATCGTTTACCCAAATACATGCAAAAATTGTTAAAGAAAACTAGCAAAAATAATATAGAAGCCTAAAGCCAAGCAAGATCAAGAGATTACTGGCTTATTTAGTGTGGGAAGTTTAAGT
>NZ_JBWPVR010000005.1:0-157036 GCF_056590195.1 Pauljensenia sp. C0170B5
ACTTGAAATCCGTCATCGTTCCGTCCGTCCAATCTCCGCCAAGCATGCTCAAGCTTCACGATTTTTGCAACAGAGCCGTTTCGTGCTGTAGTGCGGTTTCCATGACGGCCTGTGAGGTTCCGATCCCGCTGTCGCACATGAGTGTGACCTCGTGACCTGCTAGCTGGCGTGTCAATGTGCAAGCCATCTGTGCGGCGCTTCGAGTGCACGCACGGTTTCCCACCAGGGCGACGATCGGGCGTGAAATGAGGTCATCCCACTGTGTCTCATCGTTCATGCGCACGCGTGCACTGATGCGGTCGTGTTCACTGCTTGTCGTGCGGAGGGCCTTGAGTGAGACGCGAAATGTTTGGCTGTTCGTGGTAGTTGTGCGTGTCATGGTTGTGAGCATCGGACTTGTCCCTTTCTGTGTGTGACTTTTGTTTTTGCCTCGCTGGCAGATGAGATGTTGAGGCGAGTACAAGGCGGTTTGGCAACCTTGTGTGGGCGCAGTGGAACGTGGAATAAATAGCGATAGCGGTTTATGCCGCGAAAGTCCGGTGCGTCCAGCCCCTGTGGGGCTTGCCAGGGCGCCGACGAGCGATAATCGAAAGCCAGCGAGGATAAAACACCCATAAAGAACGCATCCCGAAGGGATGACGATTATGAAAGCGGCGAAGCCACACCGACGGTGCACGGGCTGATTGATGTAATCAGCCCTGACAACAGGAACGCCACGCGCGTGTGCACGGCCCGCGTTCTAGGAAGTTCACCAACTTCGTACATGGCGCTGCTACTGGTTACCTTGGCGCGTGAAATTTGCGTGCTTTATAGCTCGTTTTGCTTGAATTCATGCGGAAAAGTCGAGTATAATAGAGGTGTTGTGAGGAGGGATGAAATGGAAAGCTTTGATGTTGAGCTACGCTGGCCAGAGCTTTTTGAGCACCTCAGTGAGCGTGAGCATCACGCTGTGCGCCAATCGCTTGCTGCAGCATGGCATGAAGGATTTGAGCCTACTCGCGATCATGTCAAGAACTTGACTGAGTATGCGCGCGGCGTGATTACGCGCGATGAATACCGTCAGCGCGGTATTGATATTGCGCGCCGTATAGCTGGAGTTTCTTCAGCAGCGCGTTAGTCAAATGGCACGTTTTGACAGCTGGGGATCATATTTCTATCCCGAAACGATTGATCCCGGAACCGGCAACGGTACGCTCCGTAATCTGTATGGGGAGCGCGACGCAGGCGTACTGGCGCAATTGGAGTATGCGGACACGTCCTCACGCGCTGTTGATCTTATCCGCGGCAATGTCTCTATTTCGAAGACGTTTGATGCTGATCATGTGCGCGCTATTCACGCATATCTGTTTCAAGATGTGTATGAGTGGGCCGGCGAGTACCGCTGCGTGAACATGACGAAGGGAAGGAGTAGTTTTGCTGATTGCTATTCAGGTCAAATCGACTGGTACCTTCGCCATGTGCATTCAGGCGTAGCTTCTACCCCGTGGAAGAATATTGATCGTGAGAGCTTTTGTGAGCGTCTTGCCAGCGTATTCGCTGATTTGAATCAGGCCCACCCGTTTCGTGAAGGCAATGGACGTACCGCGAAAGTATTCTTGGAACATGTCGCGCAGCAGTCAAACTACTCTTTAGATTTTGCCTTGGTCTCACCGCATGACTGGAATTACGCCAGCATGCTCAGCGGCCCCGATTTAGGCTCCTTGCAACCAGTTCCTGATTATCTCATACCAGTGTTTGATGCGATCACCGTCAAACGTACAGATATCGATCCTGTACAGGATCGTGGTCAAGAGGTGCAGTCTTTACTGAAAATGAATGGCGGTACGCTCGGGCGCACGAGCCGTTCACGAGTTGCTTCTAATCGGCGTGTGCATGCACGTCGGGCGTCGCGGCCAAAGCATGGTCGAGGCATGTAGACAAGCAATGCAGGTTAAGCGATATGTAGAATAAAGCGCCGCCCTTGAGAGATTTGAGATCCCCTGTGGGCGGCGTCCTTTTGTGTTCCCCGCTGACGCAGGGCATAAAGCCCGTCAGTTTTCGTGACTGTCCACGTTACCTGCTGCGCGCACGGCTTGTTTCGTGCGACGAGATGCCTCGTGGGATTGGGTGGTGTGTGGGGTGGTTGAGTTTGGTGAGTTGTGGTGTTTGTCCGATGCCTGGCAGCGGTCGCTTGGTTGGCTTGTCGATGGCTTCCTGCTTGGCTTCTTGGTGTTCTTGTTGTTGCTTGACGTGTTCGAGGGTTTGTACAGCGTGGTCACTGGGCGTTTGCGGATCGAGGTGTTCGATGATCCAGTTGGAGTTTTCGACGACACGCTCGCCGGTGGCGAGAATGGTATCTTCATCCGCTTTCGACCAGGCTGCTATGTAGCCGGTGGAGTACTCGGCCGTGTCGAGGCCAAAGTACCTACTGACGAGGTAGGCGCACGATTCAGCCTCCACTTCTTTGATTCCCCTGTGCATGTCTGTATTGACCTGATCCATGTGGAGGCGTGCGTGGCTGATTTCGTGAATGAGCGTCTTGAACTGGTGCCCTTTTGGCGCGTCTGTTGCCACTTGGATAGTTTTGTCCCCCATTGCGTCGATGAGAGGGCGTGAGGTGACTCCGTAGGCGCCATGAAGGGCAGCTCTGGTTGTTTCTTCGTATTTGTAGCCGAGGTCTTTGACGATTTGTTGTGCGCGTTGCCAGAGTTCTTCTGAGCGTTCGCCAGTTACTTGCGGGAGGTCTTTGCCTTTAATTGGTTCACCGTCGGTTTGCTGGTAGCCGAACGTTGTGCGCACGGTAAATCCTGTGATCGCTTTCTTCCAGATGATGTCTTTCTTGTCGTATTTGTCTACTTCGGCTTTATTGAGTGGCTTGTCGCTGTTTTTGAGGAAGGGCAGTTTGTATATGACGGGTGCCAGTACCTTGTAACCCTTTTCGCCTTTTTGGACCTGCCTGCCAAGTTTCTTCCAGGCGCTGTAAGAGGCGAAGGATGATTCCATAGTCCCACGCTGTACGGCTTGCGTGTGTAGCCAGATGAGGTTGCGGAATGAGTACCGTGGCATTCGTGCCATGTAGTCAAGCATGTCTTTCCAGGCTTGAGTGTCTTTGAACGTGCTGGCGGCTTCGGCTATTTCTGCGTGGGCCAGGGCGAGTTGAGCTTCGCGTTGGGCTCGTGCCGCGTCGGTCTTGCTAGGGCGCGCCATGATCTACATGCCCGCCTGCTGCTTGCCTGTTTCGAGAGCTTCCACTCTGCTGGTGAGCGCGTTGATTTGGTCTTGCTGTGCTTCGACTTGCTCAATGAGGCTTTCGACGAGCTCGAGGGTGGTGTATTGGGGTTTCATCAATTTTCTCCTCATGAAAGGGCGTGGACTGGATTATTTGTCGTGTTGTGTGGCGGGCTGGGTGATGATGTGGAGCTCTTGCCTGGTGAGGTCTGCTCCGATGTGATCGACCCACACATCGTTTGCCGTTCGCTGACTTCCTTCTTCGTCTGTGTAGGTACGCTGGCGATAGCTGCCGGCGAAGATGACGGCCGCGTTGCCGTTAAGGTCATGGAAGTCGTGTAGCTTGACGGCCGCGTTGCCGTTGAGGCGGAGGTAGTACGCAGTGGTGGCCACGTCTTCCCACGTGCCGGTTTCAGTGTTTTTGGCGCGGTCGTTGACAATGACTGTTACTCGCCCGCTGTAGGTACCGTCGTCGTTCATGATGAGTTTGACGGGGCCGGCTAGGTTTCCGGCTCGGATTATGTAGCTCATTTTTCTCCTTCGTGGTTTCTTTAGATTCGGATGGTTGTCCAGGTCATGCCCAGCCAGTACGCGGTGTCCAGAGACACCTGTTCGACATGCCCTCCCACGTCTGGTGCGTGGATCATGAGCCGTTGTCCTTGAGGATCTTTTCCGGCGTAGATCCCGATGTGGTGGTAGTGGGTGCTTCCGTGGTAGGCGAAGCCGATGAGGTCGCCTGGCTGCATGGCGTCTTGCGCAATGGTGGTGCCCGCTGTGGTGATGATGTCGTGTGCGGTTCGAACGTTCAGTGGCTTGCCGAGGTCGGCGTAGACGCGCACGATCAGTCCTGAGCAGTCCAGGCCGCTGGGGCTGGTGCCTCCCCACACGTAGGGCACGCCGAAGTACTTCTGGGCTGTGGCCACAACAGACGACGAAGAAGGGGACGCCTGAGTGTACTTGCCTGCGAGGCGCTTGATGCGTGCGACGTAATCCTGTGTTTCAGTGAAGGGCGGTACACCCCTGTGCTGCTGCACGGCTCCAGGCCCCGCGTTGTAGGCGGCCAGTGCCAGGTCAATCGTGTTGCCATCTGCTTGCCCGCTGCGCGTGTAGCCTGTGACGGTTTTGACCAGCGCGCACATGAAGGCGCCTTGACTGGCGATGGCATCATCGGGATTGAAGGGGTCTGCTTTACCGTCGTTGTTCGCATCAATGCCGTTGGTTTTCCACGTGCCAGGCATGAATTGTGCGATGCCCTGCGCGCCTGTAGGGCTGACCGCTTTTGGGTCCCATCCTGATTCGGCTTCGATCTGTGCGGCAATTAAGCTGGGAGTGATTTCCTTACAGATGCTTCCCGCCTTCATCACGGCCGCTAGGTACTCAGCTGGCACGCCGCTTAATGCTGCGGCTTGGTCGTCCCCTTCTCCTCCGGCCATCATCAGGGGAACGATCATGAGTGGGATGGTGGCGAGTGTGCCGACAAGCTTTTTCACGCGCGTCGTCCGTGTCGTGGGTCTGGCCGGTGTGCCTTGGGCTGGGCGCTGTTGGTTGTGCCAGTCTTGTTGGCGCTTGGGGCTTTGCGGGGTGTGGTGTGGGGATCTGCGAGGGCGATGATTTGGCGGATGCGGTCGGGCCTGAAGCCGGCGGAGCGGCCCTGGCTGGTTTCAATGATTGGGGCTGATAGGAGGCCTTCGGCTTTGAAGCGCTCTATGAGGTCTGGCCGCTGGCTTAAGTCAATGTGGTCGTAGGAGATTCCTGCCTTGTCGAGGGTGCGGCGAGTGAGCGCGCATCCTGGGCAGTGCGGCGTGGTGTAGATCGTGATGGCGTCCATACTGGTGACGTATGGTGTGTGCGCACAAGGCCACTCGCAGTCGAGGGGGACTAGGAACGTGGCCCGCAGGGTTTCCTGCGGGCCACGTCCGTCATATTAGGAGGTGAGAGTTAGGCTGATTTGCGTCTCTTGGCGAGGGTGAGTGCGCCGCCTCCTGCTAGTAGGAGCGCTGCTGCGCCGCTCAGAGCGGTGGTGGCACCTGTTCTTGCCAGGTCACGCCCCGCGCCGCCGTCGGAGTGATCAGAGGCTTTGAGCTTGATCGTCTGGTCGGTGTCGTTCGCATCTTCGTGGGTGCCTACGAGCTGGCCGGCAGCGTCGTAGACGTATTCGAAGGCAACCAGCTCGGTGTTTGCCATGCCTGTAGTGTCGAGCGTGGCTATTACCTTGCCGCAATCTTGCGGGCTCTGGGGCGAGAACTTCGCCGTTACCTCATAGTCCTTGCCGCCTACCGTGACCATCTTGCCGGTGGTCTTGTTGTGAATCTTGAGCCTCAGGGTGTATTCGGTGCCGGGAACGAGTTTTTCGTTCGCGTCACATACCGTGTCGATCAGTTTGGTGTCCTTGGCGGGCGTGAGCGTCTTTTCACCGTTTTCGCCGGTGAAAGTGGTCTTCAGCTTCGGGCCAGGCTCAAACGTGATGGTTTGGTTCTCATCGGTAATGTCAGCATGGATGGTGATGGACTTGCCATCGTGGAATAGTTCCTCGAAGGCGACGGTGGTCTTGCCAGCAAACAGGGCTGCATCTACCTCGAAGGCGACTTCGACACTGCCGTTAGCGGTTTCAGGTGTGAACTTCGTGGTTGAAGTGATTTCCTTACCCGCACCGTCAAGCATGGGCTTGCCGGTTTCCTTATCCATGAGCGTGCCAACTACTTCGTATTCCTTACCGAGTTCAAGGTTGGTGTAGGTAACCACGTCGGTAAGGGTGCGCGTGCCGTATCCAGGGACCGGGCCGCGCTTGTTTTCGTACATGAGCGTGGTGTGAATACCAGGCTCGGGTGCGATGGCGAACTGTTCGGTCACATCCTCTACAGAAGTGGCTAGCGGGGCTACGCGGTCGTCTCCAGCGAAGGTGGAGATGAATACATAGGTGCCAGCGACCAGCTTGCCGTCCGCACCAGACTTAGCGATCCAGGAAGTATCACCAATGCTGGGGTAGAAGCCGTTCTTGGCTGGAATGGTGACGGTTTCACCGATCTTTTCAGCCTTGTCACGGTTCGCCTCGGTTACCTCAAGGCCAGCGGGGAAGAACAGCACTTCGTGAGAGATTTCTTTCTCGTCTGCCTCAAAGCCTGCGGCGCCTTCAAAGTTGGGGTGATCCTTGGGCATACCAGTTACAAACACGTCATCTACCAAGTAGGTGCCCGCCTTGGTGTCGCGCACACTCAGCTGCGAATCAATCTGAGCTGGGTGCCTTACCGACGTGGTTTCGTCTGCCAGGCCGTAACCGTCAGCAAAGTCGGCCTTAATGTACTTAGACCAATCAGCGTCTTGGTCATCGGCCTTTACTTCCCATACCCACGTGTAGAAGCCGTCCTTCGGTGCTATGCCCGCGTTAGCGGTCATCGTTTCAGGCCCGTCTGCCTTGACGGTGACGGACTTGATTAGCTCTGCGCCTTCTGGCACAGTCTCGCTCTGTTCAGCCGGAGCTAGTGCCGAGACGTAGTAAACGCTTGCACGATAGTTCACGGGCACGTCAGTGCCATCGATGTTGAGCCACTTGCCGTCCCCGTAGTTCGGGTCAGCGTTTGGGGTGAACGTGTCAGTCAGCTCGCTGCCACTGTCAATAACCTTAGCGGTATCCACATTCGATACACCTTGCGGGCGGAAATCAAAAATCACATCCCACGACGGAGAAGTCACAGTCTTTGAGGTTACTTTCGCAACGTCATAGATGACGCTCTGATTCGCGCCACCAGGAGCCGCAAAGCCCAACACGGGAGCAGTTAAATTATCGTATTTGATCGTGTAATTGACCTTGCCGTTACCGGTGGAGTGCCACTTGATGCCATTAATGGGTGTAGAGGCGGTCGTGCCCGTGTAGGTCTTGGTGCCGGTCGCGTCGAACACAGCCGGACCATTGAGCGTGGCAGTGAACGGATGCCCAGCAACGTATTCTCCATTTCCGTTCTTGATACCGAACTTACCAATGGTGCCATACATGAGATCGCTGGTTTCCGGTTCGCCTGCTTCCCAGCCCACGATGCTCTTGGCTTTAGCTTCGGCTACCATTTGGCGGGCGCGTGCCTGCACGCTTTCGGGCGCGAGGCCCAGGAGGGCGTCAACGTTTTGCTGGGACTTTCCCGCTCCCTGCGCGCTGCTCTCAAAATTCACGTGAGCGAGGAATCCTGTCGCGGCCGCGTCCACGTCCGTGTTAGAGAACTCCAGGGATTTTGGAGTCCACTTCTTCATGATGTACGCCATTTGGGCGACATTCACGCTCAAGTCAGCTGGGCGCCGAAGATTAGGCTGACTGGTCAGTTCTCCCGGTGTGACCGCGATCGAGGCCGACGGGTTCACCGCATCTGCTTGAATGCACAGACCCGGAACAGGTTGGCCACTATAGGGAATCCATGTCCCCAGCCAGCCTACGCTTCCTCCGATAGGAACGCCGCGCACCCACGAACCAGCAGCATGAGTAGGTAGTTGTGCGGATACCACTCCGACGAGAGCGAGAACAACGGCGGCAATTGTTGCTCCCACTTTCAATGCTCGATCTCGCCAGTGGTATCCGATGGTCGATGTAGACATGAACTCGCTCCATCTGTTGATTGTCAGTGATCACTGAGTCCCACTTATTGGGATCTCAGCCACTTCGTAGATAGTGCGCGCACAGTATTTGCCCGCCCAGCAAGGTGCTGAGCGGGCAAATTATTAATGTTCACCTAAAAGAGGACTAATCGCATCCCAAGATGCAACCGGAGTCGGTAACGCTCCCGTTTTCGTCTGGCTCTACTTGGTGGTGTGCCCACCCGTCATCGTCATAGCTGTATTCGGGGAAGTTGGGGTTGTAGCAGTATTGGCCTCCGCCGCACACGTCTTCACTGCTTGATCCGCCGTCGCTGTAGCCGCCGTTGCCGCCTGCGT
Organism: Pauljensenia sp. C0170B5; assembly: GCF_056590195.1. Taxonomy (NCBI): domain Bacteria; kingdom Bacillati; phylum Actinomycetota; class Actinomycetes; order Actinomycetales; family Actinomycetaceae; genus Pauljensenia; species Pauljensenia sp. C0170B5. The sequence goes on from NZ_JBWPVR010000005.1 coordinate 8,122, forward strand.
TGCCTCCGTTCCAGTCGTTGGAGCCTTCGTTACTGGTGTATCCGGTGTTGTCGTCGTATGGGCTGGTGTTTCCTGCGTCTTGCCTGGTGTCGGCTTGTGCTCTTGCTTTGGCTTGAGTGTCGGCCCATTTCTTGTGTGCTTCATTGACGCTCGTCGTGGCTTCTTTTAGCACGGTGACTTGAGTGAGGGTCGTGTCGATAGTTGCGAACCTGTCTTGGAGAGTTTGCACTGAGTCGGATACTGTCAGCGTGCTACCAGACTGTGTGGATCCGGGCTGAGATGCGGACTGCACGTCTGATTGAGCTGTGTCCCCTGATTGTGGGGCGTCGGTTTGCGCGGTTTCAAGCGCGTCGTCAAGCTCATTCAGGATGGTGGAGTCCACGCCTTCACGCGGAGCGGTTTTAGCTGCCTGGATCGCGTCGGCCAGCTGCTTGTCTGCTGCGGCCTGGTCAGCGTCTGCCCGTTCGCCCAACTGGTTTTCAATGGTCGTGTTGGCGTCTTCGAGCGTGCCAGTGACAGCCTCGAGGGTATTTGTGTGGGCAGTGAGCTCCCTGGTTGCATTTTCCAGCTGGGCGCGGGTGAGCTCATCGGCGTCATCGACTTGGGGTGCGTCAGGAGCGGCCTGTGTGGCCTGGCGGGTCGCGTTGAATTCGTCGGCTTGGAGGTCGCTGGCGTAAGTGGCGAGCATGGCGCTAAGCGCGTCAGCGTCCGCCTGCGCGTGTTGGAGGTCTGTTTGTGCCTGCGTGTTCTCGTCTTGTGCTTCTTCAAAGGCTGAGCGTGCCTGGGCGGTGGCCGCGTGAGCATGCCAGATGAGGCCCACGGCTGCGAGGACAGCAACTAGGGCGAGACTGAGGACTATCAGGACAGGCTTTCGCTTGTACCATGCGGGTTTGATTTCCGACGTACTCGGGGTGGCGTCACCGCGGTCTTCAACGGCTGGAGTGTTAGTAGTGTTCATTTGGATTCCACGGGTTGTTTCTTTTACAGAGGATAACGGGAAAGTTATATTTGGTCGAGTGTGTGAACGCTTCATCGTGGCCCTACTGGCAGGGTTCCCGGTGGCTGTGGGAGTGCCACATGATTCAGGCGATGATTCACGCTGGTGGTTTCTTTCTTGAGTGCTCGCTCGACCCATTGGCTCCATGTGCGTGGCCCGTCGTAGGGGAGTTCGCTCAGGTATGCACCGCGTGCTGCGTTAGCGATGTGCGCGTCTAACGTGATCGTGATTTTTTGTTTGCTGGCCGGCGCTTGTTCGGGTGTGCGTGGATTGTCGCGCGGTGCAATCACCGTTTGTCCGGTCAGTGCGGATCTGCGCGGTTGTGGTTTACTCATGTGCATGTCATTTCTCCTTGGTTTCGTGATGATGGCAGATGGCGTGGAGGTAGTCGGTGTAGATGGTGGCGAGAGCGGCCGCATCACGGGTGGGCCACTGTTCTAGTGGCTGTGAGGCTTCTACGCTGTCTGCAATGGCTACCCTCTTGGGTATGGGCGGGTCGAAGATGGTGAGTCTGCGTTTTTCGGCTTCATCGCTGAGTTCGTTGAGCCAGTGGCCACCGCTGGTGGTGCGTGCCTCGTGTTGGTTGATGATGATGCCGCCGATGGTGAGGTGTGGATTGTAGTAGCGGCGGATTTCTTCAATCGAGGTGAGCAGGCGTGCCAATCCATTGGCTGACCACAGTTTCGAGTGGGTAACGATCAGGGCGGTATCTGTTGCGGTGAGGCCGTTGATGGTGAGCTGATCGAGGGATGGAGGGCAGTCAATGAGGCATAGGTCGTAGCTGCTTGCGACGGTTTGGAGCGCGGTGGCTAGTCTGCTTTCGCGTCCTGCCCCTGCTACCACCAGTTCGTCTCGCACTACAGGTAAGGCGTCGCCGCTGGTTGGTACGAGGTCTACTCCTGACCATAGGCCAGGCACAGTGACGTCGGCGATGGAGAGCTGGGAGCGTTGGGAGAGGACGTCAGCTACGCCTGCCTGGTCTTCCCCTGTGGGGTGTAGTGCCAGTGAGGACGTGATGTTGCCCTGGGGGTCAAGATCGACGACAAGGACCTTCAGTCCGTCAAGCACTGCGGCACGGGAGAGGTGGTAGGTTGTCGTCGATTTGCCTACGCCGCCTTTTTGGTTGCAAAGAGCGATGGTCAGCATGGTTCACTCCTTTATGAATCTGGGGTAACAGTGGTTACGGAGTTGCCAGCGATACCGGCAATGCTGGTAATGCCAGTAATTCCAGTAATGGTCGGTTTAGAAAAGGTATTCGTTGAATACTGTTGGTAGCAGGTCGAGAGCTTCGCGTTGGAGGCGCACGCTCACGTTCATGTAAAGAGCGGTTGTCGATAGGTTTTCGTGACGCATAAGGGTTTGGACTACGCGCGCGTCGGCACCGGCTTCGAGCAGTGCTGTTGCGAAATAGTGGCGCAATTGATGTGACGTCATCTTTACTCCCACGCGGGCGAAGGCATTCGAAATACTTGAGCCGACGGCCCGTCGTTCCACATGAGTCTTAGGGTCTTTTGGTGAGGGGAACCAGTAGCCGCGTAACGGATAGTTTCTCGCTTCCTGCATGATGATCGGATGTACCGGCACAACAGAGGTCTTATGGTTCTTGCCGACGACTTCCAATAAGCCAGTGGCATGATCGAGGTCTTGACCACGGATCTTTGCTATCTCGTGTACTCGCAGACCGGCGAAGGCTCCGAGCATGATGCGTGTACGCGTGCCGCCTCGAAGCGGCGAGGATAGTGCGGCTTGTAATTGAACGTCGGTGATCGGCCGTGGTTTGTATTTAGGGCGTTTTGGTGGAGCTACCCGGATCATTGGGTTGTCCGCGCGCTGATCAGTGATGACTAGCCAGCGGTAGAACGCGCGTAGGTGGACGTAGTAGGTGTGGCGCGTGATGGCTGAGGGCAGGGTCACCAGCCAGAGCGTGATGTCCTGGTAGGTGGCCGTGAGCGCGTCCAGGTTTGCCTGTTTGGAGAATTGCTCCACGACGCGGATGCGTTCATCGATGGTGCGTGTGGATAATGAGCGGGCGGCCATTTCGACCATCCAGGCTTCAAGTAGCTGATTAGAAAGTATTGGTCTCGTAATCATGCCTAAAGTTTGCGCCAATACCTGCGCCAATCGAGCGCGTACCAGCGCTGTCTTTGACGTACGCCCGCCATTTCCGGAGTGGCCAGTAAGGTCATAATGACTGGTGATTATGGAGTTGCCAGCGATTCTGGTAAATGAAAACTCGAGTATCGTGAGCAGCGCGATATATGCTGATTTGAGGAAAAAGTCTTGTAATGAATAGGTCGTGGGTTCGATTCCCACAGGCGGCTCCGGAAAGCCCGGAATATCAACGAAAACTCGTTGGCGTTCCGGGCTTCTTCGTTGAAACTGGACACGTGACTGGACACGTGGCCACCTGGCGGCGGCCCGAGCGAGGCGCTGGAGGTCAGGCTGTTCGTGAGCGTTCTTTCCCGAGTGAACTGCCGCAGCCCGGCCTCCGCCTTGCTCGGGAGGTTGTCATGTTTCCATCGTTGTTCACCCCGCACACCGCTGTCCGTCCGTCTGTGTGGGTCGGATGTCTCGCATGTTTCACCGCTGGTGTTCTCCGTGGAGTGTGGACTCCAGCCGAGAACGCCGCAGCTATCACCCCGGCTGACCTGCACGAATGGGAAAGTGCTCACGACGAACTGCGGGTGTTCGATCACGAGGGTCTCCCTTCGGGGATCGGGGAAATACCACCCTCGACGGCCCAGCTCTGGGGCGAGGTCTTCAACGAGGTTGGCGAGGAGAAATAGCCCGCGTTCCTGGCTTGGGCTGATAACGGAGGATATATCGCAGATGCGACCGGAATCCCCGACGTCGCTTCATTCGAAGACAGCTATCGCGGCTGTTGGCCGTCCTTCTCTGACTATCTCGCCGATGAGATTGAAGCGATGCAGATCGGTTGGCCTGAGGAGCCTGTCAGATACTTCGACGCGGACGCTTATGAGCGCGACCGGAGGTACGACTTCACTGTCCTCGATGACGGGAACGGTGACGTGTACGTGTTCGCTGAGTGGTGAAACTCAAAAGACCCCTGCCGTCGTGCGATGGTGGGGTCTGTCCGTTCAGGCGAAGGGCTCCAGCCGAGGTTAAATCCCCGCTCGTGTCAACAGCTCGGCGACGCTCACATCGAGCACGCGCGCGAGCCCGTAGATCGTTGCCATCTGGGGGTTTGATGGCCCAGTCTCACCTTTTCGTCCGGACGCGCGTCCAGCTTCCAGCAGCTGCAACTGGTTCTTTGTGATCCCCGCAGAAAACGCGAGTTTCTCCTGAGAGAATCCCCGCTCTAATCGCAATTCCCTGAGGGCGACACCTAATCGTTGCGCCCCGTCAATACTCCAGTACATGCATTTATGGTCTGGAGAAGGCCTGTCTCAGAACACCCTATAGGGCAGGCCTGATATATCATGCCATCAAGAGGTTTGCCTCTTACACGAGCACAATCAAGGAGTCTCTATGAACCGAACACGTCTCTCAATCCTCGCCCTAGTCGCCTCCGGCGCCCTCCTCGCAGGTTGCTCCGGTGGCGCGTCCTCTGATGGAGGCGGCACTGGTGCCGCAGGGGCCAACAACCAGACCTTCACCTTCAGCGGGTCGGCAGGGCCCGCAAAGAGCATCCACGTCGAGTTTCCCCAGGAGCTCCTGGATGCCATGGGCTCGGAGGCTGGCAACATCCTCATCACCGCCGCCGACCTCAAGGCTTACGAGCTGGACTCGACCAAATACTGTGCCGTCGAAGTGACCAACACGCTCGCCGATGGCGCTCTGGAGGCCCTCTCAGCCACGGACAAGGTGGATTACGAGTCGATGACTGCATACGACCTTTTCGTCGGTGGCTACGGCGCCAAGAGCCTTTACGAGCTGTTCTTCAAGTACGCCGAGAACCCGGACGAGATCTTTCTATCCGGTGCCGCTGACGAGCTCCTGACACTTCCCGCCGGACCTGAGCGTGACCAGGTTCTCCAGGACTGGAGGCTCGACGGATTCGACGTTGATGGCTTCAAGGCCGAGGTCCAGCGGATCAAGGATGACCTTGCATCCGAGGCGAGTAACGCTGATCCTGTTGCGACGTTGATGGACCGCTTGCAGGCCGATCCGCTCAGCGACCTGGATGAGGCGGCTCCTGCGCCCGGAAGGTACCTCAGCGACGACGGCACAAAGATCATCGATGTTACCGAGTGTGCCCTCGAACCGTTCACTGACGATGGATACGCGGTGAGCGGCACCAACTTCCCAATCAAGAGCGCCGACGGTGGTTCGGTCGATAACCTTGGGAGCGTCAAGTACGCCGTGATGAAAGACGGAAACGTCACCATCACCAGCTCATCCATCAGCGGCTACCAACAGGACTCCTCAGGCAACTGGCTCTCGAAGTAGTCTGCTCTACAAATTCACTCAAGGCCCCGGTCACCGCTTGGTGATCGGGGCCTTGTTTTTCTAGCCGGCGAAAGTTGAGCACTTCACAGGCTCATCCCGTCCTCATGCTCTGCGGTCATGCTCGGGCTCTCATTCAATTCGACGACACGTCGCGCCAAACGCCGTTGGTCGGCTTGTTGACGGTTGATCTGACGCTCGCGAACCGGAGCAGCGAGAGTTGCCGACTCGTTCATGTACTCGACGAACTTCGGCGTATCGGCGTAGTTCGTGTACGCAGCGCTTCGCTTCTCGATGAGATCGATCAGCGCGCGGTCGTTCGTTCGCTTCTTCAGGTCATTGGCAAGCAGTTGCACGCCGTCGCGGAAGAATCGACGGCCCTGTCCCACGGCGAGCGGGGGAGTCTCCTCGACCGAGCGGAGGTGAAGCGCTGCATCGTTCATCAATGCGCGGGCGCGGGCGAGTTCTTCGCGTGCGGCTTCACGCTCGCGCTTGGCCTCGGAGAGACCCTGCTCGTAGCCCTCGCGTCGTCCTCCCTCCCGTGCTGTTTCCCGTTCCGTCTCGACCTGCTTGCGGGCGAAGCTGACCCGGAACTCTTCGCGTTCAAGGTCCTCACCGTCACGAATCAGTTCGTCACGCTCGGCCTTGAGTTGCTCGCGCTGCCCGTCGAGCTCGCGACGCTCGTCGCGTAGCGCCCCGTAGACCGCCTTAGTCTCGCTCTTGTCATGGCGCAGGGGGTCGACCTCGCGCTCCACGGGCCAGCCGCGCGCGACCATGAACGCCTTCATCTCGTCTTGATAGTGGGCGAGCTTCACCTTGCCCGTGATCATCTTGCCGTTCCCATCGCGCAAGTCACGATGTACGGCATAAGCTCGCGACCACTCTGGACGGAGTTGGTCAGGGTGCTTCGGATCAGGGGCGAAGGTGTCCGCAAGAATCTGGATGTGCGGAGTCGTCTCGGAGAACTGCATGTCGAAACCGAGGATGGCATCCGTGCCACCGGGGATCACATTCGTCCTGAGGAACTTCACGACATCGGCAAAGTACTTGATGGCCTCGTCGCGATCACGCGCGATCCATCGCGACCTGCCCTTGCCGTAGAAGTCTTTCACTTCTGTGCACATCGACTTCGGGAGGTGTGCGACGAACATCGAACTCGTCACCGTGCCGCCGCGAGGCTTGCCCTTCTTGTCCGGCTTGTCCACCTTCAATGGGGACGAAAGTTTGTCGAGCCTCGACTGCCCGTAGTCGATCACCTCATCCATCGACTTCGCACGCCTGAACTTGCCGTCGCCGTTGTTCACATAGGCGAGGTCGAGCACCTCGTCTTCGACGACAATGTTCGTGTTCTGCGCGGCCCAGTACTCGACCGCCTTCGGATCAAGCTCCCTCATCATTTCGTGCACGATTGCACGCCGTTCACCAACGGCCTTCGTGTGCGTCACACGGAAACCAGTGCGTCCAGTTGCGTCGCTCATCATCTGCTCCTCATTCGTTCGCTTCGTTCACTTCTTCGTCGGCGCAGTGGCCGATGCTCTGGGGCCCCTCGCTTCGCTCCCCCAGACCATCTGCCGCTGCATCGGCGGGCCAACGTTCGGGGCCCCTGGTCGCGCTGCTCCCTGCCCCAACCGTTGGCCCGCCGATCACAGCTCTGTATGCGCGGGGCCCTTGCTTCGCACCCCCACATACAGAGCTGTATTAACCCCCTAATACAGTTCCGCTTCGCTCCACTGTCGGGGGCTGCTCCGCAGGGGCGGGGACCCTTCGTTGAACCTGCGCTCGCTCGGTCCAACTCCGGGTCCCCAGGGCCGTCACCAGGTGGCCGCTGGCACACTGGTTTCGGCTTGGTCGTCGCCTCCTTCAGAGCCCCACTGGGGCTCCTCCTCCGGCTCCTCGGGAGTGCTGTTCTCGGTGCTGTTCGCACCGAGAACACGACGCACTTCGTCGGCTGTAGCGGGGTCATCCAGCGTGCGGATGACCGCCTGCATCGCCTCTGGCGTGTCCGCAAAAACGAGGCTGGCGACGGCCTCTCCGAGGGCCGTTTTTGCGGACAACAATTCGCGCTTCCGCGCCTCCTTCAGCGCACGTCTGAGGGCACGGGCTTCGGAGTTTTTATGGTCGAGTTCCTTCTCAATTTCGGCTACTGTCTTGGTCATGGTTTTGTTCCTTTCGTTGGGTTTTTGAGGGCTGGTTTTAGAGCGTCCAAGGGGAACTCGCCGGTGATCCATCCGGCGGCACAACAGCGCGCGGTTCGCCGTCGCGGTATTCGATCCTGACCGAGCCGATCTGGTCGAGTTTTCCAAGGGCTGCGAGCTTTGCCTTCTTCTCCGCGAGCACCTCCGCCTCACGCTCCTTGCGGGCGCGCTCATTCACCTTGCGCTGCTCTTCCGCGGCCTTGTACTCGGCGGCTCTCTTGTTCGTTTCGATGATCTTGAATGCCTGCTGGGCCATTTCCCACGCCTGCGCTCTCTGCTCCTCCTTCTCGCGCGCCTCGATCTCCTCGGGTATGGGATCAGGATCGACGATCGTTTGACCTGCGGTCGCGAACTCAACAAGGACGTCTGCGGCACTGACCTGCTCATCTGATGAGCCGCTTAGCCGGGCGCGCTGCTCCAAGATCGGCGCAACGGTGCGAGCCTCAATCTGGCGAACCACGGACTCCCGTTCGGCGGCGTCAGTGATCGCCTGACAACGGCGGTTCAGGAGTTCGAGGTTGTGGCGTAGCCGCTCATGGCGTTCGTACTGGTCGTACTCGCGGGTGCCGTTAAGAAAGCCGAGGTTCACGTAGATTGAGAACTCTCCCTCCTGAACCGGAATGATGAGCGGGAAGCGGCGGTATGCCTGGTCCTTGTTCTCCGAGGTCTGGACGATCTTGACGCCCATCCTGTTTGTGTATGCGTACTCGCCAGCAAGGCCGTCGAGAAAGGTCCGGTAGTCGTCGGGGCCGGTGACGATGTTGACCCGATTAACCAGCTGCGTGTGTGAGCCTTTGACGTTGACGATGACCTTCTCCGAGGCGTCGCGGTACGGGCCGAGGATGCGGAAGAGCAGACCGCGGTCTCGACGACAAGCGTCGAGCATGGTCGAGGCGCGGAAGTCCGACCAGATGATGACCTCCTCGCCGTCGTAGTCTTCGAACGAAACATTTGATCCGCCCACGGTGAAGTAGGGCTTTTCCGCCGTCGGGTTGAGGGAGCGGGCGAGGGCGTGAGCGAGGAGGTCTTTGCCTACCCCGCCAGGCCCGAACACGTAGAAGTTCACGACCTCCAAGGGCGGGGCCAGGCTGGCCAGATAGTCGGCCCGCAGGCCCTTGAGGTGGCTCATCACTCCCGGCGCTGACCAGAGTTCAAGGTCGTGCTGGCGCACGTGGTCGAGACTCCATTCACCAGCGGCGACCTTGAGAGCAGCCTCCTTGCGGCGACGCTGAAGCGCCTTTCCCAGACCCTTCTCCAGCCGCGCCGCCTTGTGCTCCTCCAGATCAAAGCGCCAGTCCCATCCCTTCGAGGCGTGAACCTCCGAGTCGTCGTACAAATGTTTGCCCGCCTGCCGCTGCTTGGGGTTTTCATGGGTCAGGTACTCAACGAGGTCGAGGAACGCCGACGGCGGCTTGCTCTCCACGCACTGCGGTGGCATCCCGAACGCGCGAGCGACCTGGGCAATCGACGCGAAAGAACTGCGCTGAATCACCACGTGAACATGCGGAGCCTTAGGTGATCCCTGGACGAGAACCGGGTTCTTTGCGACCTCGGCAGCCGTGTACACGTCTTTGTCGTGAAGGATCCAAGCGAAACGCTTCACGCCCTTCTTTGCTAGGGCCTTCTCCACCTGCTCCGTCGTGATGAGCGTTTGGCCCGTGGACGGGTGCTCAAGGTTCTGCGTGACCATAAAGACGCGACCACCGGGCTCATTGGCATAGGCCCACGGACCCCCGTCCTGATACGGGTCGTCGTCGGTGTCGACGAGACCGAGGAGCCGCAGTGCATCAGGTGTGGAGTCGCCGGTGGACGCAGGGGTGGTCACGGGTGTGGTTTGAAAACAGTCGTTCTGGTCGTTTTTGGTCGTTTCACTCCCAAAAACGACTGGAACGACTGCGCGGGACACAAGCCCAGTGTCCCGCGCATTAATGGCGGAATCACTGGTAAAAGTCGGGGTCGAAGAACCCGGAACAACTAAAACGACTGGGTTTTTTGCCTGCTCTGAAATGGCCTCAGACCCCTGTTTTTCGTTCCCCTGCGCCGTCGGGAGACAGTCGTTTTCGAACGTGGGCGTGAGCCCTGCGGGCTCACGCGTCGGGCCCTGCGGGCCCTCCCTCAGAGGGGAAGAAGGCAGAAACGGGTTGAGCGCAGTCATCGCTGACCCCCACGACCGAGTGAGGCTGAGGTCTCGACCTCATGGGCATCGAGCCACTGCTCAATATCACGAACGCGGTACAGGACGCGCGAACCGGCGTCGCCGGTTCGGACGAAACGGGGACCAAGACCCCTCGAACGCCAGTTGGCCAGGGTCTTTGTATTCACACCGAGAGCCTGAGCGGCCTCATCGGCGGAGAGTGCGAGCTTGAGAGTTGCAGCGGACATGAAGGCTCCTCTTGCGAGGAGCGCTTGATCGCCTCTGACGTGCGATCAAAGCCTGTCCCACAGCCTCATTGGGAGGGCTGCTGTAGCCGGGGCGTCTCTCCCGACCGACCTCGCCCAGCTCAACGACCGGGCAACGCTCTGATAGTTCAAGAGTACCCGTGTGATCGTATAAGGTCAATAGAACCAAGAACGTAACTGGACACGTGAGGAGGCGGCATGACGGCAAAGCTCGAACCGGGCCAGCACACCATCGACACCACAAACCCCACCAAGCGGAGCAAGGAGGACGGCGGCGGAGTCATCGGTAAGTTCTCCCTGCGACTGTGGAGCGGCAAGCGAGTCCGGGTCACCGTCGTCGCCCCCACGGCAGGAGAATGGCGCACAAGAGCGCGCGAGAAGGCCGAGGAGAGACTCAGGGCTGAGGGGCGAGTGGGTGCCTGGAAACCCGACTCTCTCATCACTGAGTACATGAACGAAGTCTCCCGTCCGGCCATCAAGGCCGCTAACCTGCGAGAACGCTCCGTCGAGAAGTACGTCTACCTACTCGACATCCTCGAAGACGAGTTCGCCGGGCTCGCGATCCGCGACGCCGTGCGCTTCCGTCGCCTGGAGGCGATCCTCCAAAAGGTCGCACGCGAACGCGGGGCCGAGTCCGCACGCCAGGCCCGCAACGTCATCTCAAAATGGGTGATCCAGCAACTCATCCGAGATGAACTCGTCGAAGCAAACCCTCTCGCGGGCATGGCGATCCAGCTCGGCAACGTCAAGAAGTCCTCGAAGACCAAAGGCGTTGCCCTCACCGAGGCCGAGTACGAGAAGACCGTGGACTATCTGCTCAATGTGGACGTGGAGGACGTGAAAGCCCCCAAGCAGGGCAGGTACACCAAGGCAGACCGGGCAGCAGTCAGGCGCAACACCGTCGAGCTGACCCTCCTCCAAGCCGCAACCGGCCTGAGGATCGGAGAAGCCCTCTCCCTCACCTACGACGAGATCAACGATGACGGACAACAGATCACCGTCACCGTGACCCCCGAACGCTCGAAAACGCACCGGGGCCGCACTGTCCCCGTGCTCGATGATCGAATAGCGGCCAGGCTCAGGGAGCGCGTCGAGCGCTCAGGCGGGCGAGGACTCGTCTTCCCGGCCCCTGCCAACCCCGAAGGCCGCTGGGATCACGCGAACGCGCAGAAGGCCGTGAGACGCCTCTTCGATGAGGTCGCCGACGCCTGCGAGATCGACACCCTGCGAGGCGTCTCCTCGCACATGTGGAGGGCGACTCTCAATACTCGCGCGATGAATGCCGGGGTGCCCGTCGAGGTGCGAGCCGCCTATTTTGGCCACACGGCAATCGTCAACCGCAACAACTACACCGACACCGCCGACACCACCGCGCTCACCGCTGCGCTCCATCGTGGACTGGACACATGACTGGACACGTGAGCGAGGAAACGTGGGGATTCGGTGAGTCTCCGGGAGGGCCTATGAGGATCAGAAGTACCGAAATATAAGAGGAAAACCTGCCTCAATGCTCATGTTCGGGAGGGTGGGGAGAATACTGAATAGGTCGTGGGTTCGATTCCCACAGGTGGCTCTGGTGATGCCCCCGCGAGAGCGGGGGCTTTCGCATATCCGGGGGTGAACGGCGCGGGTATCCATCCTCCAAGTCTGTCCATTGTTGGGAGCAGGTCTACTGAAGTGTCCCGGGTTTTCTTCCGTTTGGGTGGATGGGAATAATCTGGTTTATGCCGAAGAATTTTGGGGTGAGTGCCCGAAATGTGTGTATGGGGTGGGCGTGTCGCGGGGTGTTGAGTGTCCGGCCCAGCCTTTTTTGATGTGTAGTGATCCGTCTTGGTAGTTGGTGTTGTAGTCGATGGTGGTGTCGTAGCGGGCTGGTGTGCCGGGGCTGTCGGCACGCGTGGTGAGGGGTTTGTGGGATGGTGGCTGGTAGTGGCTGGTGAGGTAGCGTACCGGTTGGTGGGGGTGGATTGATTTGTTGTTGAGGAACTATTGGACCGCGGTTCGCATGTGGTCTTGTGACAGGCTTTTGTGAGCGGCGAGCAGTTTTCTGATGCCGGCGTTGATCCCGCCTTCGAGACTGCTTGTGGTTCTTGCTATCCCAAGGGTGGCAACGCTGGGGTCAAGATGAGTGAACAGGGACTTGTTGGCCAGTAGCTTCGCTAGGCGCAGGTAGGCGCGTCGAAGCCGGTAGTGGGTGTACCACCAGTGTTGTCGTCCTGGTTGCCAGCTGGTGTTGTAGGTTCGTTCGCGGGTGAGATACCCGTAAGCGTTCCATCAATTGTTGAGTTGGGTGGCTCATGTGGCGGCTTCGTCGAGAGTGTTGATGGCGGCGAGGTTGCCTCCGAGGCGCAGTAATGCCTTGCCGGCAGGGGTTTTCGGGTGCCCTGTCAGGTCGGTTTTCGTGTTGAGCCGCACGTGGAACAGGCAGCGCTGAACCCCGGTGGCGGGCCAGCATTGCCGGATCGCTTTGAGTGCTCCTGGCCCGCCATCGGTGATGACCACGGTAGGGGCTGGGAACTTGGAAAGAAGCGCCTGCCATGCGGCTACGGATTCACGGTCGCACCATTGCCAGCCAATGACGTGTGACCCGTTTGTTGCGATCAGTAAACACCAGTGGTGGGATAGATAGATCCCGTCGATGATGATCTGATCATAAATCTCACCAGTGATCAACTGGTTGCGGAGGATCGACCTGCTAGCACCAGGAGTCCTTTCTGGCAAACGAGGTTGTCGGCATTGCCAGCTGTTTGACGCACACTCCTGTCAGAAGCCATGACACGAAAAGTGATGCCTGGGCTCGCCTGGTGGTATCTGGGCGGTTGATAACCCTCGACGCTCCGCACGTTCGGCACCGCCACCTGGTTCTTCCAGCACTGGTTTTGCCGTTCTTGACAAGCTTGTGGCCGCATACACCACAACGCGGCCGATTTCTAGCAGCATGGACCATACATGCTTTCAAAGCATGTACACAGCGCTCAAATCCCTGACACACCGAACAAAAACCAACACCACGTACACACAATCCGGGCATTAACCCCATGACGTGCAGCCGTGCGCAATCCCCTAAAAAAGGCGTGCGGATGTGCACATACCCCTAAAAACTCTCGCCAAAATGCACATACCCCTAGATCTAACGGCGCTACATTCCACCCGAATTTCAAACATGCAGGTCACGGCGTAGTGCAGGTACCGGACGAGGCAGCACGCCCTCTTTATCTAGGGGTATGTGCACGAAAAGGCGAAGATTTAGGGGTATGTGCATCGGGAGGCCTTAAATCTAGGGGTATGTGCATCGGGAGGCGCAAATTCGGCACGCCACGCTCGCGGGGAAGTGCCGATTCACAGACCACCGTGTGCAGCGTGACGAGGTTCGAGAAGCTAGCGTTGAACGCCCATGCGTTGGCCGAGAACGTCAATGGCTCGTATGAGAACGAGTTGGTCCATACCCGCGCATGGCGTGATGTGCTCGAGGTTGAGGTCGCGACTTTCGAATGGGTGAACTGGTGGAGCCGCACCCGTCTCCACCAAGGCCTCGACTACCGCAACCCGGTCGAGATCGAGAACGACTACTGGAACATCGCGAGCACATCAAAGAAAATGGAAACCAGGGCAAACGCCTAGGAAGCAAACCCAGGACACGTCAGTTTCGCGCACCCCAAAGCCTTTTATTAAAATGAGGGTCTTTTCCTGATGGCTCTAACCGGCTTTTTAGCAATTAGGGGACATGGATGAGGCAGCAGTGACTCCGCTCATTATCCAGGCAGCACTGTGAATCAAGCCATTGGCGATGATCCAGGCTCCGTTAATGAGCGCTCTATCACGACCTTTCATCACTACACCGAAGCGACCGGAATCAATGCGGAGTGGGTCTTTTCCCTGCAGGTCTGTAGTTAACTCGCAGTCGAGGAAATCCAGGAAGCGACCGGTCGCTGGAGCATAGGCCTTGTAGGCGGCTTCTTTCGCACTGAAAATGATCCTGTCCCACGCTGAATTTTCCAGGGCTGGTGTTCTGCGAAAAATCTGGCACTCCCCGGGGGTGAGAATTCGGTCTCGTAGCCCTTCGGGTAGTGGCAACGCGCTCTCGGCATCAATTCCGATTCCTGTCACGTCCTGTGACGATGCCACGACTGCAGCACGATATTGTCCGGTGTGTGTGAGTGAACCAGTTGTCCCTTCCGGCCACTGCAATCCTCGAATAGCGTGCGCGATCAATGGCGGTCGGGACAGGCCCAGACATCTCAGGGCATCTCGTGCGCACGCTCGCACGCTGATGAATTCCTCGCGCCGTTGACGCGTCGCCCCTCGTAGATACGTGCGCTCTGACGCAAATAGCACTTCCTCGTGCATGCCCCACGCCACTCGCGCGTAGACCTGTACTGGAAAGAGGCCCTCATAGATCTGTCGGCACATTTTTAAAAAATCCTTGTTGCATAATTTTTAGGAATTAGGTTACCCTAACCTAACTATGTAAATAGTGCTTGGTTATACCGAGAGGGGTCGCTCTGTGAACGCGGAAGTAAAGAATGAAAAGAATCTATCGATAACGCAGGCACTCCTCGTCTCTGTCGCAGTTGGAGTCGCTGGGTCGATAGTTATTGTTCCGCTGACGTATCTGCAGATCTTCGCGACCCTTGCCCACACTTACCTTGTTGCCCTGACTCTGGGACTGTGGGTGATTCCTTGCCTTCTGCCCCTCGTACTTGTCAGGCGTCCCGGCTCAGCTCTGCTCGCCTGCGGCGCTATCGGCGTAATCTCAGCGGTTACAACCCCCTTTGGTCTGGCGGCAATTCCAGCTCTGCTTTTTGAAGGTTTAATTGTCGAGATTCCATTCCTGGTGACTCTGTACCGGTCCTGGCGAACCGTTCAGTACTACGTGGCCGGAGGTATCCTCGGTGCCTTCATGGGTTTCATGGTGCCCGCAAGTATCGGAATCAAAACGCCCGGCATCACGCTTCCGATCATCTGCATGCTGATCGCACTGGTTTCTGCGCTGGCAGGAACCTGGCTGTGCTTCCTCATCGGATCCAAGGTGCGTCTGACCGGCGTACTCGGCGAGCACTAGTGACGGTCCGCTGCCGATGCTTTCAGTGGAAAGTCTTGCCGTTATCTCTGATGGCGGGCAAACAATTGTTGGTCCCATCTCTTTCCAGGTCGCGCGCGGCCAGCTCTGCGTGCTCAGTGGGGAACACGGAAGTGGAAAAACTCTGTACGCCAGAGCCATGAGCGGGCTACTGCCGTCGTCATTACACGTAAGCGGTCACGTTCAGTGCGACGAAGTCGTCTACGTTGGAGAAGATGCCGACAGTCAGGTAGCGACACTGTCAGTACTGGACGAAACGGCCAGTTCGCTTGAATATCTCCTGTTACCACCGGTCGAGGTGAAAAAGCGATGCCAATGGGCACTCCGCGCGATGGAGCTGGAAGGACTTGAAGCGAGAAATCCGTGGACGCTTTCCGGCGGAGAGCGTCAGCGCTTGGCGTTAGCCTCGGCGATCGCCCGGAGACCCGACGTGCTGGTTCTTGATAACCCGTGCAGCAACATCGACAAAGCAGGTCGGGACACTGTCTACCACGTCCTGCGACAATTGGCAGATGATGGAATCGCAGTTGTCCTGTGTGAGAACCGGACCCTAAAGCCGCAGTGGGCAGACTCCCTCGTCGCTCTTCCTCGACCGCGACAGCCTCACCGCGCCCCAGAACCTGTTTCATTCGAACACGCACACGGTGCCCTGAAAGGCCCCGCCATCAGTTTGCGCAACATCACATGCGGTCACGATCCTGTCAGACTGGATGCTGTCAGCCTTGACCTTCAACCTGGACACATCTACATGCTGACTGGGCCAAATGGGTGCGGCAAGACAACGCTCATGGCCGTTATCGCCGGAGCTGTCAAACCTGACGGTGGGCAAATAACGGTCAATGGTCGACGTGTTCGCCGGCTTCCAGATGGAATGCTCGATTGGGCGCAGCAAAATCCTGAACGACAGTTTGTCCTGAACACTGTTGAAGAAGAACTGAATAGTGCCTTCGTTAGGAGCGACAGTAAGGGTCCTTTGAGTCCGCAGGATCTTGCTGTTTTGCCGCAACTTTTTGGGCTGACCGATCTTCTTGGCGAATCTCCATACTCGCTCAGTGGGAACCGTAAAAGAGCCTTGGGGATCGTACTGTGTTTGTTGTCAAACCGTCCTCTAGTTGTCCTGGATGAGCCAACGGCGAATTTCAACCAAAGCCAGGTGCTGGGAACAGTCCTGAAGGCCTATGCGCGCAACGGTGGAATAGTTGTTGTCAGCTCACACGACGAGGAACTGCTGCCGCGTGACGTCAGTGTCGATATGAGTCGTACGCACACGCGTGTGAATTCTGAAGTCAAATCCGATGAACACGGTCCTGTCCGTTCCCGTCGCCGCCCAGCAGATGCGACCGTTCCCCTGAACCCGGTCACCGCTATCGGAGTGCTCATCGGACTCATCGTTCTGGGGATTGTGCTTCCTCATGCGGAGGCTGTTGCGGCCCTCAGCGCAGGAGCTCTTCTGGCTGCTGTACCTTTCCACAGAAACTGGCGCACTTTCGTGTTCCACGCTGTCGCGGCAACGTGCGCAGGTCTGGCCTTTTCCCTCATGGCGCTGCGTGGCAGCTGGTATGTGGGAGCAACTCTTGATGTGGCGCGCATTGCTCGACACGGCGCACTGGGATCGCTGATCCTGGCTGCTTCGTTGTGGGCCGGATCGGCGACAACCGTCACCCAACTGGCGGATGCGGTATCGCAGCGGCTCAAAGTGCCGTACACATACTGCAGCATCATGTTGAGCGGCGTGTCGATTGCGCAGTATCTGCACAACACCCAGCCCTTCATAGCAGCCGCAGTACGACTGCGAAACGTCAAAGCGGGCAGCGCATTCAATGCAGCTCTGACGCGAATTCTGCTCCCTGTGCGCTATGCATTTCCACTATTCGTCGAGTCCATTAGGTACTCGAAACGTCTGAACGACACGTTGGAATCGCGTGGCTTTGGTCGATTCTCGAAAAAAACATATCGCCACACTTATTTATGGCGGCTGCGCGACCCAATAACGATTTTATTGATCTTTTTGGCCATTGTCATATCGATCTGGATTTAGAAAAGAGTATTGATTATGCGAAAATTCCTGTCTGTTTTAGAGGATCTGGAAAACGAAAAAAACAAAGGTATAACCTTTATTGTGCGCGGCGAGGAAAGTTTCCTCAGCTACTCTGATCTTTACCACCAGAGCCCGAGAGTCGCAGGGAAACTCGCTGCCCGGGGAGTGCGCCCAGGTCAGCACGTGGTCTTCCAGCTCACCGGTAATCGCGATCTTATTGATTTGTTCTGGGGCTGCATCTGGCTGGGCGCCATACCTGTAGCTGCACCGCCAGCCGTGTCCACCAACGATCAGGAACGTGTAAGCCGCATTGCCGACATGCTGCCGGACGCTGTGATTCTTACCGATGAACGTACTGCGCCGCATATCCACAGTGAACGGTGTCTGCCGGTTCAGACAGTTAACAGCACTGAAACATACGAAGAACTGCCTCTGTCTGAGACAAACGGCGAATCCATTCGGCTGGTGCAGATGTCGTCGGGATCAACAGGAGACCCCAAAGGCATCATCCTGACTGAGGAAACCCTGATGTCTGCAATGCAGGCGACCATTCCTCGACAGCCACAGCGTTTTGAGAACTGCATGCTCACCTGGTTGCCGCTCACGCACAACTTCTCACTGCTCGGCTTCCATGTCTATTCAATTTTCCGTGGTTATTCACAGGTTCTGATGCCGACGTCAGACTTCATCATGAACCCGCTGAACTGGTTCGAAGCCATTTCACGCCATCGAGCAACCGTAACAGTATGCCCGAACTTCGGGTTTGTTCATGTTTTGCGTTACCTCAAGGCGCGCGGGATTCCCGAGGGAGCCTCCTACGATCTGTCCAGCGTGCAGAAAATAATCAGCGCATCTGAACCTGTTGACAGCAGAGCAGCCCATGCCTTCTGCGAGGCTCTGGCGAAATTCGGGCTTCGGTCCAATGCCGTTGTCGTGGCCTACGGTATGTCAGAGGCCTGTCTGCAGATTTCCACCACTCAGATATATGAGCCGTTGACGGCAGTGTGTCTGGATCGAGCCCGTGTGGCGATCGGTGCGCGCTATGTCGATATTGCCCAACCCGACGGAGCGGAATTCGTATCGGTTGGTCAGGCAGTACCTGGGATGGAAGTGTCGATTCGTGATAACGCCGGTGAGCAGCTGTCCCTTGACACAGTGGGTGAAATCTATATTCGTGGAACCTCCTTGACACACGAGTCGATAGGCATGAACGGTGTTGTTGAACATGATCTCACCTCGGATGGATTCCTTGCTACCGGCGATATCGGGTTGATTCACGAGGGCAACCTTTACGTCGTTGCCCGCAAGAAAGACATCATTTTTGTTAACGGGAAAAACTACTATTCACCGGACCTGGAATCCCTGTTGATGACAAAACTGGAGATCGAGACAGTTGTCTTGGGACGAACAGACCCGCAAAGCGGTGAAGAACAGGTGGTTGTGTTTGTTCCCGTGACCGAAAAGAACGTCAGCGATAAGGACATTATCGGCGTGATGGCGACCGATGCCGGAATTCCGGTCAGCAGGATTATGCGTATTGACGCGATTCCGCATACTGCCAACGGCAAAAAGTTGCGTCGAGAGTTGGAGGTCCTCCTGTGACGGACGCACAGACTGTATGCGACATCCTTGAATCAATCGTGGATGTCACGTTTGAACCTCATGATCTGCTGCGGGCTCGTATACCCAATTCGATGATGCTGATGCAAGCTGTGCTCGGCCTTGAAGCGCGTTTGTCAGCCACCATAGATCTGTCCCGACTGGACTATGACGCAACTGTTGGTGACCTGGTTGGAATTATCGAAAAACGGGCGGAATCTGATCAGGCTGCCGATCCCGATCACGAAATCAGCCTGAGTCCGATCCAGATTGCGTATCTGCTGGGATCGGAAGAGGACATTGAACTGGGCGGGCAATCGACATTCATTTATGCTGAAGCCGCCTTTGAGACGAGTGCTCATGAAGTTGCTGCCGCTGTGCGTACAATCGCTCAGCGCCATGATGTCTTTAGCTACCGTCCCGACCTGGAGACAGGTACGCTGAAGCGCACCGACTCCAGCATTTCGATAGAAACTCAAGAGGATGATTCGCCATCAGCCCGGTCGCGCGTGCGAGAGGAGCTGATGGAGCAGGCACGGAAGTCGAATGAAGACGGGCCTTTGGTGGGAGTGCGCATTCTCGGCAACGAAAACGCTTCACTGTGTGCCTACTTCAACATGGTGATCATGGATGCCGGATCACTGTATGTCTTCTTCCGCGAGCTCCGAGACATTCTGACAGGAAAGGATCTTCCTGAAGCAATGCCCTTGAGGCAGGCTACCCGGCTCACTACTGAGCATCTTCAGGCATCTGTGCGGCAGCGTGACCTGGAATACTGGCGCACGAAAGTGCAGGACTTTCCAACGCCTACGTGTCCTGCCCACCGCGTGATGGGAGATCACCCCTGGCACACAGAGCGACTGAATAACCGTCTGGACGCGGACCTGTCACGCAAACTGGAACGCGTCGCTGAAAAGGCAGGTGCGAGCCTTTCAGCTCTGATCCTGGCTGCATGTTCTGCTGTTGTCTCACGATGGAACAATTCGCCGGGATTGATGTGCAACGTGACTGTTTCACGGCGAACTGCACTTGATCCGGGGAAGTCAGTGATGGGCGATTTTACGTCATCCATGCTGATGGGAATTGATGTCGACAATCCTGACACTATCGGTGAACTGGCATCAACGATTAGTCGAGACATGCATGACGGAATCGTGCACGGCAGCGTCAGCGGGGTGGAGGTGATGACTGAATTCCTGCGCACGGAAGAAAACCAGGAACAGGCCACAGCTTCGATTGTCTTTACAAGTTATCTGGGTGGCTCGTCCAATTCTGACCTGAAGATTGACTATCTGTACACTCAAACAGCGCAAGTCAGCCTCGACATGCAGGCAATGCCGGCGGGAAATGGGCAGATTAACCTGTCGTGGGACGTGGTGCCCGAATATTTCCCTTATGCCACAGACATGTTCGAGTGCCTTAAGTCGCTCCTGGCTCGCATCGCAGATGGTCACGATGCGTTGCCCGTGGTTGATCAGGCCACCGTCATTGAGTCCGAAAAATACAATTCGGTTCGGGCCGGCGACTCGGTGCGAACCATGCTCGACCTTGTCAGAGATTCAGTGCGGAAGTACCCGACGCACCAGGCAATCATTGCCGATCCCGGCTATACCTATCAGGAGCTGTGGGAAGCATCGGGTAACGTGGCAGCCTATCTGCGTGAAAAAGGTGCGCGCGAGAAAAGCACAGTCATTATTGAATTCGCTAAAGACTCTGCCGACGTTGTCGCCATGGTCGCGGCGTTGCGTCTCGGTGCCGCTTATGTTCCAGTTGCAGCACATCTGCCTGCATACCGTCGCGATGCGATCCGCCGCCTTATCCCAGGGTCCGTTACGATCACGACCGACGAGGCTCTGCGTGAAAGCCGCGTGAAGCGTGAATTCGTCTCAGATGCATCGCCATCGCGTGAAGATCTGGCATATATCATCTTCACGTCAGGATCAACCGGCGTTCCCAAAGGCGTGGAGATTTCCCACGGCGGTGCAGTAGGGACCATCAGTGACATCAACGATCGCTATGGAGTCGATTCACACTCGCGAATCATTGGTTTGTCGTCCCTGGGGTTTGACCTGTCCGTCTACGACATCTTCGGTTCACTTGCTGCCGGCGCCACACTTGTCATGGTTCACGATGAACGAGACGCCGACCGGATTATCGATGTTCTGCGCACTCAGGACATCACTGTGTGGAATTCCGCGCCGGCCCTCATGGAACTGGCACTGCTGCGCTGCGAGCAAACAGACAGATTCGACTCTGTCAGGACAATCATGCTCAGCGGTGACCGCATTCCGGCATCGATGCCGGCGCGTGCGCACGCCGTGTTTCCCAACGCTCAGATCTACAGTCTCGGGGGCGCAACGGAGGCCAGCATATGGTCGATTCAGTTCCCACTCGACGAGGACAGCCTCGATAACCGAATCCCGTATGGTTACCCATTGGCGGGCCAGGGAATTCACATCCTGGGATACGACCTGACGATGTGCCCACGAGGTGTGCCCGGTGACATCTGGATATCAGGGCAGGGAGTCGCTCTGGGATACGCCCGCCAACCTGAGCTCACGGCAGAGGCATTTCGTGACATACCCGGACTGGGACGGTGCTACAGGACCGGTGACATCGGGCTGTTCAATCACGAAGGATTCGTTGAGTTCCTTGGCCGTAAGGATCGACAGGTAAAGGTATCTGGACACCGGATTGAACTGGGAGAAATCGAATCAGTACTGAGCAGGTCCGGGCTGGTCATCACGTCGTGTGCGGCAATCATGGAAGGGGCGCACACCCCATCGTTGGTATGCGCCTACGTGCCGCGTGATGGTGTCCAGGGCACACAGATCCGCGACGAGCTTGCCCAGCAGCTGCCGGACTACATGATCCCGCGTGCGTTAATTCCCGTTGATTCCATACCGATGACAGTGAACGGGAAGCTCGACCAGAAAGCCTTGAAGGCTTTATTCGAAGGCACAATCAACGATAATTCGCCATCGTGTGATAGCGGGGAGAGTGTTGCCGGCACCCCCAGTGATTCAAGCCAGCTGAACATGCAAGAACTCTTCGAAGAAGTCTTGCACACCCGCGTCGAGGACCCGTCCGCCTCTTTCTTCGCTCTGGGTGGAGACTCTCTGAGATTCCAGATGCTGCTGAAATTGATTGGAGAACGAACCGGCAGACGTTTGAGGTTCCGCGATCTAATTCGCAATCCCTGTGTCCTCCAGGCGGCGCAACTGGTTGAATCGGCCCAGGCGTCTGAGCAGTCGCACAACGCTATGACTGCAATCGAACATGATCCATATGCGCCATTCCCCTTGACTGAGATGCAGATGGCCTATTACGTGGGGCGTCAGCAGGGATTCGATCTTGGCGGTGTAGGTGAGCACTTCTATATTGAATCTGTCACCCATGCTGACATGCAGCGCCTGGAAAACGCTCTCAATGCGGTGATTCAACGACATGAAATGCTGAGAGCCGTCTTTACCGATGATGGCCGTCAGCGTGTCTTGCCGGAAGTTCCCCGCTACACCGTTGACGTCAAGGATCTGCGCTGTGCCTCAGACAGCGAAATCTCTGAAGCCACAATGCGCGAACGCGAGGCGCTTAGCCACGAATGCTTTGATTTGGGTACATGGCCGCTGTTCCGACTGCAGGCACACGCGTTGCCGGATGGGACTCATCGGCTCTTCTTCAGCATCGACATGATTATTGGCGATGGGGCGAGCCAGCGTATCTTCATCAAGGATCTTGCCCGAGCGTATCGAGGCGAAGAGTTGCCTCCTGTGGCGGGATCGTATCGAGATCACGTGATCGCAATTAAGCGCATACAGGATCAAAACCGCGCCAATGCGTACAGCTCGGAAATCAAGCGCATGATGGAGGAATTCCCCCTCGGCAATGTCCTGCCGGCGAACACGAGCGTTGTCGCCAGGCCACATATGCGCAGAATGTCGTGGGACGTTTTCGAAGATCTGGTGGAAAAGATCAGGTCTTACGCCGCACAGCAGGGAGTATCCCTGTCCACAGTCCTGCTCTATGCATATGCCTCCAGCCTTGCTTTGTCTTCGAGGGAGGGCAAGATCGGCATCAATGTCACGACGTACAACAGGAATTACGACCTGCCTGGAATCGAAGAAATGTTCGGAGATTTCACGGGTATCGCCCTGATAGATTTCGATGAATCGGAGGGCCAGGACGCATTGCCACGGATCCAGCAACTCCTTCTTGAACAGATAGACGATTCCCGCTCAGGTGTACAGATGCTGGCAGAAATGGGGCGTCTCCAAGGGTTCGCAGGACAGGCCCTGGCGCCATTTGTGTTTACGTCCCTGCTTTTTGATGCGAAGAAAGCCGAAAACTCCGTGCTCGGGCACATTGAGTATGCGATTTCGCAAACTCCGCAGGTTCTGATCGACCACCAGGTTCTACCAACAGCACGCGGTTTGAACATCTCCTGGGACTTCGTTGAGCAGATCCTCGATCCAGCCCTGATGGAACAGATTTTTGCGTACTTTAAATCCTCCCTCCGTCAGTACGCTGAGTCAGGGAGCCTGAGTTCCACCGTGCCAGTCGAGGTATTGCGAACCATTCGGCATTCGTGGGCATCCACGCGAGGCGCAGATATCGACACGCGCACTCCAACGGTTCAGGCAAGCAACGATTCCACCGAACTTTCTGGAAGCATTCAGCAGATTCGCCGATGGCTTCATGAGGACTACGCGTTGGACTCGCAGACTGATCTTGATGAATCACTCTTCAACGTCGGCATCGACTCTCTTGGTTTTGTTCAGCTGGTTCAGAAGGTGCAGCGCTATGCGGGCGGCAAGATTCCACTCGCCCAGGCGCTGGCCAGTCCCACGATCCGCACACTCGCTCAGCTTTCGACCCGCGTGGTTCAACAGGATGAACGGTCTTCCTCGCTCAGCCTGCTCAGGCAGGGCGACCAGGAACTGGTCATCGTGATGGTGCACGGCGGGTTCGGAACCGTCGACATATATCGAGACCTGGCGCTGGGAATGAAGGCGGGGCCTCAGATCTGGGGATTGAAGTTTGACTACTTTGCCCGGCAATGGCCCCAGCACATCAGTGTTGAAGAAATCGCGCAGCACTACCGTGCCGAGATTGACCGACAGTTCGCCCCGTCGACGCGTTTTGTCGTCGTGGGGTGGAGTGCCGGCGGCACGTTGGGGCACGCTCTGGCGTCCCTCCTGGCGTCACGGTGCGAAGGGCTGGTGTTGTTGGACAGCCTGGCTCCGGGCGCCCATGCCCCCGTTGGAGAATTCACCCTGCAGGCCGATGAGACAGTGCTGAAACGAGCCGGTGTGGTGTATGAGAAGAAAGCAGCAGGCCTGCTGGAGCTGTGGAGCAGCGTCGAGAACGATCCGCAGGCGGTGTGTAAGATCGCCCAGACATTCTCCGACTCCCTGCTCGAAGACCTCGGTGTCTGCGCCGGCCAGGTACGTGTTCGCGACCTGTCCACCTTGCGCACCCTCATTGCTGCTCGAAACGAGTACGCGCCATCTTATTGCGCCATTCCAACCCTTATCGTCGTTCCCGACGACGGTGAAGCTTATAACTACGCGGACTGGGCGAAGTTTGCGGACTGTCGCCAGACAGAGAAAGTAGTGGGAAACCATTATTCCTTTGTCATCGGCCCAACGAGCGCTCCGACAGTTCAGGCAGTTGAAGAATTCATTACTCACACCTGTACACGCCAATCAGTGAAGGAAGCAGGCCAGGCATGAAAATTCTGGTGATGGGAGGAACCGGTGTCACCGGAACTCGCGTGAGAAAGCTGCTCGCTGACAGCGACGCCGTCGTTGACTACAGCTCGCGGCACGAAAGTGACGACCCGCATCAAGTGACGCTCAACCTGTCGGGGTCGACATCGAGAATCATCGATGTGCTCAGCACATATGACTGGGTGATCGCATGTGTCGGTCCCTTCGAAAAGATCCTCGACAAAGTAGCTCTGCTATGTATGAAAGCAGGCACCAACTACATTGATGTCAATGACTCCATCGATGCCAGGGAAGCGATCCTGGCGCTTCCTGCACGGGATGCCGGAGTGGTAATGGTAACGGGCGCGGGCCTGTGTCCTGGCCTGTCGACCGCTCTGATGATGAGCATTCCGACAGACGACATCACGCAGATTCGTGCAGAACTCACCATCGGGAAAGGGCAGCCATCCGGTGCGGCTGCCGTGCAGTCAATGATGTCGACAATGCATGGCGGCTATCGGATGATGCAGAACAGGCAAATAGTGACAATCCCGCATCAGGTACCTGCAGAACGATTTGTCGGGTACGAGTGTCCCGATATCGGTGCTGTGGGCAAAGTATTTCCCCAGGTGCAGGACTACAGCTACTTTGTTGCCTTTGAAGCACTGTCCGGGCAGATGGTGACAGCTTTGCAGCAGAAGAGGATTTTCTCTTTGCCGGTGATTTCCACCTGGCTTGCCAGGAAAGCATCACGCAGCGTGTCGAGGAAAGCCCTCGAGGCAAATCAGCCTCATCCTGCGTCCCTGTCGATCGCGATGCAGGGAAAGTCTGAACTTACCACTGTGTCGTTGTCAGGGTTGACTTCGTATGAATTCACTGCGGTGGCGGCGGCCAGCGCAGCGCGATTCCTCGTGTCGGACAAGATCAAACCAGGAGCCTACGAGGTTGCTGATCTGCCGAAACTTGCTGACTACCTGTTGGCGCAATCCCAGGAATATGGTGCGCGAATTTCCCGCACCCAGCGAGGCTTGTAAGACCAGTTCGCCAATCTTGAATGGAGAAACCGTGAAGTCGTTTTCGCAGTGGAGCATGGATCGCCCCAGAAAGCTCCGGCGGTATGAAGAGACAATCCACCCGCGTTTTCTGAAGAAGTATGCCGGTGAATCTCTGACATTTGACGAGATCTACCGTGAACTGTTGTCGCATACACCTCAGGGGTGGCAATTGCGTGCAGGTGATGTATTGCTTGATATCGGCTGTGGAACGGGCTGGTTTGCGCGAAAACTGTCGATGGAGCCGCATTGCGCTGGCACCACTATTCATGGTGTCGATATTTCGCACAACGCCCTGAACATTGCCCGCGCTAGGCAGCCAAAGCAGACCAGCGCTGCGCGAGTCACCTACACGCAGGCAGATCTGATGGATGGCTTACCTATGAAAGCCGCCCGTGGAATCTGGTTTTGCGGAGCATGGCATCAGATGGGAGATGTCAGGAAAGCTCTTCACCATGTCGCATCCGCGCTCGCAGACGACGGTCTTCTTCGTATTCAGACCTATTGCGAAGAAACGCCCAACAAACAGCCAATTGACACGGCACTTATGCGTCTTCTCGGCCACTACGTCTTCCGTCCGGGCGAGATTGCAAACATCGCGCATGCATGTGGCTGCGAAATTATCCGCGAAGTGCGCAAGGGAATGGTGACGCTATGCACCATGCGTCACGCGCACTAAAGGATCCGGGTCGTGTGGCCAGCCCCGTTCATCGAGATCCAGGCTCTTTGGTCACTGTGAGAGGAATGTGAAACATCGATGAATGTGCTGAGGGCTTGTGTGAAACCCCATCAGGGCAAGTATTTTCTTTCCGTACTCTTGGCAATAGTGGCGGTGCTGTGCGGATTCCTTCCGTACGTCGCTGCTTCTGCACTCATTGCCAGATTGCTCGCAGGACACTCGCAGGCAGGCTTTTACGTATTGTGGTGCGTGATCGCTGTTCTGGGCCACATCGCGAAAGCGCTTCTTTCAGGTGCATCCACACTTATTTCTCATCGCGCAACATTCGCTGTGCTTTCCGAAATGCGCCGGTCGCTTGCGGTCAAGCTCGATCGTGTCCCCATGGGATATCTGATCAATACTCCTTCGGGCGAGCTAAAGACGGCATTCGTTGAGCGAACCGAACAGCTTGAGGTGCCTCTGTCCCATGTCATTCCGGAGCTGACGGCAAACGTGATGGTTCCACTTGGAATAGTGGTGTACCTGTTCGCCCTCGACTGGCGAATGGCACTCGCTTCCTTGGTCACAATTCCAATCGGCATCTTCGCGTACATGATCGGCATGCGGAGCTACGCGGAAAAATACGGCCGCGTTGTGCAGGCGAAGAAACATATGGGCGCCGCCATTGTTGAATATGTAGGTGGGATCGAAGTGATCAAGGCCTTCAGCCGGACCGACTCCTCCTACCGGAAATTCACTGAAGCTGTTCAGGCTAATTCCGGTCTGATGCTGGATTGGATGCGCGCAACACTGCCATGGACTGCCATCATGATGAATGTGTGGCCGGCGGTTCTGGTCGGGGTGCTGCCGATAGGGTGCCTCCTCACAATCAACGGGACCTTGCCGGCTGCGACTTTCGTGACGGTCATCATCCTGTCGCTGGGAATCATCGAACCCCTTTTTACAGCCATTTTATTCACCAGTGATATTTCGAAGATCTCGACAGTTGCGAACGAGCTGAATTCGGTGCTTGAGCAGCCTGAGATGCAACGACCGTCCACCCCGGTCAAACTCGACGGATCGGAAATTGTCATGAAAAACGTTGAGTTTTCCTATGAAGACGAGCTGGTTCTAAAGGGGGTAAATCTCACGGTGGCTCCAGGAAAGGTGACTGCGCTGGTGGGGCCGTCCGGTTCAGGAAAGTCAACAATTGCCCGGCTGATTGCCTCGCAATGGGATGCGACAGGCGGAACAATCACAATCGGCCGGCAGAACATCCGCGACATACCGCTCAGCCAGATTTCTCAGACCATTGCCTATGTTGCTCAGGACAATTATCTCTTCAACGACACGGTTATGAACAATATCCGAGTCGGCAGGCCAGATGCCTCTGATGATGAGGTGATTGCCACTGCGAAGGCAAGCGGTTGCCATGAGTTCATCATGGGACTCGACCACGGCTACGACACGCGCGTCGGATTCTCCGGTGGGCATCTATCAGGCGGGGAGCGCCAACGCATTGCAATAGCCCGAGCGATGATGAAAGATGCACCGATCATCATTCTTGATGAGGCAACTGCCTACACGGATCCGGAAAATGAGGCGGTTATTCAAGGTGCCGTCAGCCGTCTGGCTCGAGGCAAGACCATGATCGTCATTGCGCACAGACTCTCTACGGTCATCGACGCCGACGCCATAGCGGTTGTGGATGACGGTCGCATTATTTCCTGCGATACTCACGACAATCTTCTGGCTCACTGTCCGCTCTATCACCACATGTGGGACGCGCATGAATCGGCACGCGATATGGCAACGGAGGTTGCGACGAAATGATCTCGATATTCGCAAAGTTCTTCCGTTTTTCGGGCACGCACCGACGCTCCTGGTACTGGGCAATTGCGTTGGAATGTCTACGGTCGCTGGCCACTTCCATTCAGATCGTTCCACTGTTCATGGTGTTGTTTGCACTTGTCAATGGCACAATGACAGCGCGCATCATGTGGATCAGCCTGGGACTTCTGATAGTTTCGGTCGTTCTGGCATCGGCCCTTCACTACGCCGGATACAGCCTCGAGATGCAAGCGTGCTACCTGATGCTCGATGACAAACGCATCAACATTGGCCAGCGGATGCGTTTCATGCCGATGGGCTTTTTCAACAAGCGCAGCCTGGGTAACTTGACCGCAGTTTGCACCTCGACGATGGAAGATCTGGAATCTCTGGCTGGCAACATCGTCGTGCGCGTGCTGACCGGCGTGCTTCATGCCACGATCCTCAGCTGCGGATTCATCATCATCGACTGGAGGATCGGTCTGCTGTATCTGTGCGGCGTGGCCGCCATGCTGGTAGTCAATTCCCGAATGATCGTCCTGTCGCGCAAATATTCACCTGCCCGCCTCGATGCTCAGACGAGGCTGGCAGATGCAGTGATGGAGTACATCCAGGGCGTGGGAGTCGTGAAATCATTCGGGATGTCCGATCGCCATAACACATCGATGGACACAGCTATCGGTGAGGCCGAACGTCAGAACTATCGGCTGGAAAAGGTCAGTATTCCGCCGACCATGATTCAACAGATAGTGCTCAGAACCTTCTCCGTTGCCGCGATTGCTGCATCCATATATTTCTATGTCGCAGATTCGATGAAGCTGTTTGTCTGTCTGCTCGTCATCGTTGGCGCGTTTTTTGTGTACAGCAAAATCGAGGTTGCAGGCGCTTTGTCCTTCATGTTGCCGTCGATCGACCTGGCAATGGACCGAGTCAATGAAGTGGAAAACACACCGCTGATGACTGAGGCAGGCTCCATTACGCATGCTGACACCAGTGATTTGGTCCTGAAGGACGTGACATTTTCATATGGCGAAGACGAAGAAAATGCAGTCATACACGGCGTGAACCTGACAATTCCACAGGGAACCAGTTGCGCCATCGTCGGCCCGTCAGGCTCTGGGAAAACAACGCTCATGAAGCTGATAGCCCGCTTCTGGGATGTGCAGGGCGGTAGCGTGACGCTGGGTGGGCACGACGTCCGGGAATGGTCCTATGACAGGTTAATGGATCACTTCGCGATGGTGTTCCAGAACGTCTATCTGTTCAGTGACACGGTCGAAAACAACATCACATTCGGCTGTCCGACAGCTACTCATGAGGACGTGGTGCGCGCTGCCCGACAGGCCTGCTGCCATGACTTCATCGAAGCCTTGCCTGATGGATACAGCACTGTGCTGGGAGAAGCGGGCGCGACACTGTCCGGCGGTGAGCGCCAGCGCCTGTCGATCGCTCGTGCCCTGCTGAAGGACGCGCCGATTATTCTGCTGGATGAGGCGACAGCCAACGTTGATCCAGAAAATGAAGCTGAGCTGCAAAGCGCGATCGAAACTCTCACTCGGAACAAGACAGTTGTGATGATTGCTCATCGCCTGAAGACTGTGAGAAATGCAGACCAGATTGTCGTTCTTGACCATGGGTGCGTTGTACAGCAGGGACAGCACGATGAACTGAGCAGACAAGACGGAATCTACCGTGACTTCGTGAATACCAGAGAACGAGCGATCAGCTGGAAGATTGCCACCGCATCCGA
This sequence comes from Pauljensenia sp. C0170B5, assembly GCF_056590195.1. Lineage (NCBI taxonomy): Bacteria > Bacillati > Actinomycetota > Actinomycetes > Actinomycetales > Actinomycetaceae > Pauljensenia > Pauljensenia sp. C0170B5. The sequence goes on from NZ_JBWPVR010000005.1 coordinate 37,836, forward strand.
CTAGGCCAGGGGACAGTTTCCATTCGGTATGAAGGCTGTTTTCAGAACGTGACAATTCGATTGTAGAAGGCGATTGATTGCCTCAGGTGCCTGCGGCGGGCAATGAGAGCGAAGCCGGCAGACCCGCCGCACCGAGGATGACAGAGTGAACCAGGTGTCAGGATCGGTGTGCCAGGCCCTGAGCCGGCGCGCGGCGCTTGGACGTGACTGTGGTCCCAGAAAGACTCTGTTGAAATCGCTATAGTTAGGATACCCAAAAGATAAAGTTGGGGTAGCCGAAATAAAGTTGGAGAGGGGTCCGATGAGGATGTGTGACGTTCAAGGAGCACTCCGCGCTGGCGGCGTGACAAATCCCTATGTGGTTGGTTTTGTGCGCGAATGGGCAGAAATCACGCAACCAGATGCCATTGAGGTGATCAGTGCCAGTGACGACGAGCGACTGATACAGGAGGCGCTGGAAGCCGGTGAGATCTTTCCGGCAGGAAAAGAAACGTACTATTCGCGCTCATACTACAAAGACACTGCGCGTTCTGAGGAACGAACGGTGGTTGCCACGCATAGGGAAAGCGACCAGGGTGTTTTCAATAACTGGCACAATGCTGATGAGGTGGATGAGCGTCAGCGGTCGCATATGCACGGTGCCCTGCATGGAAAAACCATGTACGTTGTGCCGTATCTGATGGCTCCTCCTGGCTCCGCGCTCGAAGTGTGGGCACGAGGCGTTGAGCTGAGCGACAACCGGATTGTTGTCCTGCAGATGATTCGCATGGCACGCGTCGGGGTCGAGTACGTCAACACTGACAATCAGCCTCGTGAGTTTGTGCGCGCCATCCATGTCACGGGAGATATAGAGAATCTGGGACAGGGAACTGCGGATGACCAGCGCTTGTTTGCCACCCTTGCGGATGAGCGCACCATTGAACACTTTGGTTCTGCCTATGGCGGTAACGCATTGCTGGGCAAGATCGCCCACGGCCTGCGTCAGGCTTCATACGACGGCTGGGTGTCGGGGAAGTTCCTTGCCGAGCAGTTCATGCTCATCGGAATTCACGATAAGGTGACTGATCGGACACGCTACGTGTGCGGCGGCTTCCCGTCAGCTTCAGGCAAGACAAATCTGGCAATGATGTTGGCGCCAGACGCCCTCGGCGATCGTTACGAAGTGTTCTTCTACGGGGATGACATTGTCTGGCTGCGGGTCGATCCCGACGACGGGCGCGTATACGGTATGAATCCAGAATACGGAGCATTCGGCGTTGCCAAAGACACGAACTGGAAGTCGAATCCGACCGCTATGGAGTCGATCCGTCCTGGGAGCCGTGCGCTGTTCACCAACGTTGCATACAACCCGGACAGGCAGGAAGTATGGTGGGAAGGTAAAACCCCTGACTACCCGGAGGACGTGACAGGATGGTACGACTGGACAGGTAAGCTGATCAGCGATCGTCCCAAGGAAGAGCAGCGCTCATCGCAAAAGGGCTGCGAATGGTCACACCCGAATGCTCGATTCACCACTTCGCTGCGCAACGTCCCGAACGTTGCTCCCGACTATGAAGATCCGAAGGGTGTGCCGATTGACGCAATCATTTTTGGCGGCAGGGTAGCCAACCGCGAGCCCCTCATTCGGGCAATTACAGATCTTGCTGAAGGCGTTTACGATGGTCTTACCCTGGGCGCTCAGGCAACGTTCGCGGCAGAAGGCAAAGAAGGTGTTCTTCGATACGACCCGATGTCGATGCGTCCGTTCATGTCCTATCCCGAGAGTGATTATGCAGCTCACTGGCTCAAGATCCTCGGTAAGGCGACCCACCAACCGGTTTTCGCTCACGTCAACTGGTTTGCCCGCGATGATGAGGATGGGCATTTCCTGTGGCCGGGGTATCGTGACAACCTCCGGGCATTGCTGTGGTTGCTTGACCTCAAGGATGGTCGAGTGACAGGGCGCTCAACACCCGTTGGAATCGTTCCAGAGGTCGACGAATTGAACCTCGATGGTTTTGAAGGATCGCGCGCAGACCTGGAGAAGATCCTGACTATCGACCGTGAACTATGGGTCAAAGAACTGGATAACCGCGAAGAGTATCTGAACCAGTTCCACGATCTTCCCGACGAAATATGGGAGGCGCACCGTCGAATCTGTCAGAATATCTGACAGGGCAAGGATACAAGAGCATCAGTGCCCGCTGGCGATCTGGGGTCCGGCGGGCACTGATCATAAGTTGGCCCGCATTTTCCTCCCTGGTGTTTGTCCGTGTGCTCATTGTCGTTCGTACCAGCTGTCACTGTCTGCAGATTGGCAGATGGTCTTCGCGTATGCCAGATGTCCTATAACCCGACTTCCGTTCGCCTCAACAGAAGAAACCTCGACCGCTGCGCTAGAGCAGCTCCATTTGCTGAGCGGATATAAGGTCAACGAGAGGAGACTCTGGGCGAACCCCATGTCATAGTGAGCGTGGCGAGAGCCAGAGTGAGCGCGGTGAGGCCGCAGACCACCAGAACGCTGGCGACTGGCCATGAGTCCCCGGAAAAGGAAGCGTGGACAAGCCGTGCCATGTGGTACGAGGGAGATGCGGTCAACCACTTGCGGACACCGGGTGCCAATGAATCAACGGGGAAGAACGCGCCCGATGTCATCATGAGCAGAATCATCAGCATATTCCCCAGACCTGTGGCTGCGCCGGGGCTAGGGAGCAATGCCGCCAGTGCGTAACCGAAAGCAAGCATCGCGACCTGGCACATGATGACTGCTGCGAGCAGTGCGACCGTGTTGCTCGGTGTTTTCGCCTTGAAAATCAGCACGGCGGTGATGAATGCGGTGACTGGCCCGACCATGCCGAGCACGAAATTGACAGTCATGTCGGATGCCAGGTAGGTGACGGCAGATAGAGGGGTCATGCGAAGTCGCGTGAGTAAGCCGGAGGACCGCATGAATGTGTGATTGTGAGGGATGACAGTTGTCCCGATAATGAGCGTTGACATCACCATCACACCAGGCAGCATGTAGTCGATGGGCCCTTGTCCGCCGAACTCAGGGATGCTCTGGTTGCCGAAAATAAGGCCCAGCACCAGCAAGAGTCCGGGAGAGAAGATGAGAAGAAAGAACACTGCCGCGGGTTCGCGCAGCTGCGATGTGAAGAGGGCGCGAGTGAGCGCCCGGTATCCGCGCATCATCGCCCGTCCTCCTTTTCAGTGGCGTGTGTCAGCAGCAGGAAGACGTCTTCGAGCGTGGGCTGTTTGAACGTCATGTCGGTGACGCTGATTCCTTCATTGACTAGATCTCTTGCAACCTGTGCGACCACATCCTCCTCGCCCGTAACTTCCCACGTGGTCTGCGAGTCGGATTGGCCTGCGTGAGGGGTGGCTCCATATCTGTGGAGCGTCGCGAGTGTTCCTTCGTTTAAGGGGATGTGGGTGGACAGTGTCAAGGTCTGGTGCGGCGCGTATCGGTTGATAAGTTCATTCGGACTTCCTTCAGCAAGAATGTGTCCCTTATCCATGATGGCGATCCGATCGCAGATCTGTGCGGCTTCCTCCATCGAATGAGTAGTCAACACGATGATTTTGCCTGCCTCGCGCAGGGTGCGAAGAATGTTCCATATGGAGTGCTTCGTATGAGGGTCGAGGGCGGACGTGAGTTCGTCGAACAGCAGCAGTTCCGGCTGGTGGATGAGGGCGAGCGCGATGAGCACGCGCTGACGCTGCCCGCCGGAAAGCTTCTCCACACGTGCATCGGCTTTGTCATCGAGCAGGAGGTCGCTGATGAGCTGCGCTGAGTTGAGGCGGTGAGAGTAGAAGGCGGCGAAGAGGTCGAGGGTTTCGCGCACCGTCAGGCGAGGCGGTAGTGCCGCCTCCTGATGCTGACTCCTTAGGTGCTGAACCAGCTGCGCATGACTATCGGCAGGGTCGTAGCCTAGGACTTCCACATGGCCCGAATCAGGAGTGTCGAGGCCTTGAATCTGATTGAGCAGGGTGGTTTTTCCTGATCCATTTGGTCCAAGTAAGCCAAAAATCTGGTGTTTCTCAACGGTCAGGCAGATGTTGTCAAGAGCGATGACGTCGGCAAAGGTGCGCCGGACGTCTGTGCACACAATGGCGGGCATGGATTCTCGCTTAGGAAACATGTGGTGGTGTCTGGGGAAGAAGCTTGTTGATCTGATCGGCCGGCAGAATCGCAATGCCGCGTTCGGGGTCAGCAAGGAGAAGGACATCATCGCCCGGCTTGTATCCGAACATGTCGCGAGCTGGAATGTCGAGGGCTGTCGTGCGCCTGTTTCGAAATGTGGCCAGGGTCCGTGGCGAGTGGATGGGCTGTGAAGTCGGTAGATACCCCAAGGGAGTCCTTTTGCTCTGACGTTAAGCCAGGCTGGGTCAGACGCAAGCAATTTACCGCTATGCAGGAATTCACACACGAGAAAGGTGGAAAAGTGAGATGATCGAATAGTTTGAGGAATTTTCGCTGGGATCGGAATGACGACATGCGTAGTGTTTTAAGGCTTGTGACCAGTCTCCTTACTGTTTCCCTCGCTGTTGTACTGACACCCAGTGGGATTGCGAGGGCAGAGGAGCCCCCCTCATGGGACACAATCGTTTCCCAGGCAGCCCAGGCGACGCCAGGTGCTGAGACCACAGTCGCGATTGACAGTGATGTCAGTGCGACAGCAGACAAACCGCTCGTTGTTCCGGAGGGTGCGAGACTGACTCTCACGGGCAGTGGAACTGTCACGGGAGTGGGCGCCGACACAGTGACTGTGGCCGAAGGCGGGAGCCTCACGCTTGCCGGCCCCTCCTTCACGAACTCACGAATCGTTGTGAACGGTGGAACGCTGGACTTCACTGACGGATCCGTCCACGACACATCGCTCACCGGACCTGTCATCTTCGTCAAAGACGGCGAATTCAACATGACTGGGAGCGCTGACTTTTCGAGGAACAATGTCACTGATACCTCCGGCACCCTGCCTGAAGGGGTGAATGAGGGCCTCTACGCACCGATTACGATCTACGGCGGTGACGGTGTCAGCATTGCCGGCGGAACTCTTCAGGAGAACCACGGCTACCAGCGTGGTGGTGCGATAGGCATTTGGGGAGCTGAAGGTGCTCCTGTACCCGTTTCCTTGACCGGTGGGGAAATATCCGGCAATGATGCGGTTCATCCCAAATATAAAGGATTCGGTGGAGGCGTGTATGCGAGTTTTGCCAACGTCACGCTTGATGGAACGACAATCGCAAAAAATACCACCGAAATTGGCGGAGGAATCGCGATTGATAATGGAGATAGCTTCAACTTCACGAGCGGAACTGTCCAGGAAAACACCAACGGTGATTACGCCGGTCAGGGCGGCGGCATGTACATCCATGATGTCAAAGATGTGGAAATCTCTGGCGGCACGGTCGAAGGCAATACTGCTAAAGGTCTCGGAGGAGGGATCGCGCTCGGTGGTGGCAAAGATGTGGAAATCTCCGGCGGCACGGTCGAAGGCAATACTGCTAGTGGTCACGGAGGAGGAATCGCTCTCGGTGGTGGCGAAGCCACGATCAGCGGAGGAGAATTTGCGCACAACGTGGCCCTGAAAGCTGGAGGCGGACTCGCGTTCTACGGTGAAGCTAAGGTAACGATGAAAGCCGGCTACGTACACGACAACGTTGCGAAGGGCTTTTGGGGCGGTGGCGGTATCTACAACGATTCCGATTCGATTCTTACCATTGAGAACTCTCTGATCCGCGGCAATGCAACCAAAGACGCATTCCTTATCGGGGCAGGAAATCACCTTCCCAGCACGCAGGGTGGCGGTGTGTGGAACTGCGCAACGGGCACAACCACCTTGAACATCACCAAGGGCGTCGCGATTTTCGATAATTCTGCCCCAGATGTTGGGCGTAATAAGGAATACAAAGGTGCAGGAGACGATTTTGCAAGCGTCGCTGAGCATACTTTTGGCGCGGCTGAGCCGGAGAAAGGCCACCCTGTCTTCATAGGCGAGCGCATGCTTGGTGGTGCAGAGAGAATGTGGTACCAGGATGGCTCGATTTTCGGTAAGCGCTTGAACTGGCCGCAAGAGCAGCAAGAACCGCGATACGTGCAAGGCGGCGACAACAAGCGGGTGGAGAATAACAAACTCTACACAGTGAATAAGGCCTTTAAGTCGGTTCCGAGTGATCAGGCAAAGCGACTGGCTGAACGTCTTGCCACTGTCAGAATCGAAAATAACCTCGCCACTGACATGGGATTTAGCGGTGGAGGCATTGCCAACAACGGACAATTGTTCTTTGGTGAAGATGCCTGGAAACTCAAGATCAAGAAATCTTGGAGCAACGATGACCCGGGTGTGCGCCCAGACAGAATTACGCTGGACGTCCTCGTTGATGATGTAGAGGTCGTCAAAGGTATCGAGCTGTCGGAGGCAAATAACTGGGAAACAACTATCGATAACTTCCCCAATCCTCAGACCTTAGTCGATGCCGCAACAGGTGAACGCATCCCGCTTAAGTTCAAGGAAAGCGGCGCGGACGGTTACACCATGAAGGTCTCAGAAACTTCGGATGACAAGCAGAAGACCTACAGTGTTGCGCTGACGAACCGGATCCTCACCTCTGTGGGTGTGTCGAAGTCGTGGCTTGATGGTGAGGATGCGTTGGGTGAACGTCCTGGCAGTGTTGTGGTTGAGTTGTTGACTGGTGGGGAGCCGACTGGCACGACGTTGACTTTGTCGGCGGATAATTCGTGGTCCGGTGTGTTTAAGGATTTGCCGAAGTTTGACCATGGCGTCTTGGTTGAGTATTCGGTGCGTGAGGTTGAGGTTCCTGGGTATCGGTCGGTAGTGGCTGGTAACGCCGTGGACGGCTTCACGATCACAAACAGAGCCCTCACAGCTGTTCCCGTGACGAAGAAATGGGTGAACCACGACGGCGCAGCGCTCAGTGACGATATCCCACAGTCCATTGACGTTGAACTTGTGGCTGACGGTGAGCCAACTGGACAGAAACTCACTCTCTCAGCAGACAACTCCTGGTCAGGCACATTTGCCGACCTTGAAATGTTCAATGCAGACGGCTCCGCGCCCATCGTCTATACAGTCAAGGAAACACCAGTTGACGGCTTCAGTGCCCGCATCACAGGAACTGCGACTGACGGATTCACCATCACGAACTCGAAGAATCCGCCTCCGCCGGGTACACCACCGTCACCGCCGACCATCGTGAACACGGGGGCGACGGCTGGAGGTGCTGTAGGAGCGAGCATTTTGATGATCACCCTGGGCGCTGGCCTGCTCTGGTACCGCCGCCGAGGAATCCACTGAACTCAGGAGGTGCATCAGTTCTGAGCTGTTGAATCTCCGTGTCAGACGGGCGCGCGCTGGAAGACTCTGTGCTTCAGCGTGCGCCCGTTCCTCGTTGGCAAGACGGTTTTGGCCAGCCGCCCTCGTCGGTAAAACTGACCAGACGCGGCCTCCCTCGTCGCAGTACGGGCTGATTGCACGCGAGATGCGCTCTATCATGTATGTGCAGGCAGTGAGGCCTGAGGCTGTCACTGATAGGAAAGGGACGACAGGAAGAGACGCAATGACTGAGAAGACCGCGGAAGAACACTACGTACTTGCCATCGATCAGGGCACGACGTCCTCACGAGCCATTATCTTCAACCACGATGGGCAGATCGTGGCCGTCAGTCAGAAGGAACACGAGCAGATCTTCCCGAAGCCCGGATGGGTTGAACACGATCCACTCGAAATATGGAGCAACATTCGCATCTGCGTCGCGGACGTCCTGCAAAAAGCCGAAATCAACAGGCACGCGATCGCAGCCGTCGGCATCACGAACCAGCGCGAAACCGTTGTCGTGTGGGATAAGAACACCGGCGAACCCGTCTACAACGCGATCGTGTGGCAAGACGCGCGCACATCGCAAATCATTCGTGAGCTTGCAGGTGACGAAGGGAAGTCAAAGTACCGCGACATCTGCGGTCTCGACCTGTCGACCTACTACGCAGGCCCTGAGATCAAATGGATCCTCGACAACGTCGAGGGAGTCCGCGAACGCGCCGAAGCTGGTGACCTCCTGTTCGGCACCACCGACACCTGGACACTGTGGAACCTGACCGGCGGCGTCAACGGAGGTGCTCACAAGACTGACGTCACCAACGCGTCGCGCACCATGCTGATGGATATTCGCACACTCCAGTGGCGAGAAGACGTGTGCGAGGACTTCGGCATCCCTATGTCGATGCTTCCTGAAATCTGCTCCTCTTCTGAAATCTACGGATACGGTCGCAAGAACGGGCTGCTGATTGACACTCCGATCGCTGGAATCCTTGGTGACCAGCAGGCCGCCACCTTTGGGCAAGCGTGCTTCGACAAAGGCATGGCAAAGAACACGTACGGTACGGGCTGTTTCGTCATCATGAACACCGGTGAGGAGCCGGTCTTTTCAGAAAACGGTCTGCTCACCACCGTGTGCTACAAGATCGGTGACAACAAGCCGGTCTACGCCCTGGAAGGCTCGATTGCCGTAACAGGCTCACTGGTTCAATGGATGCGCGACAATCTGGGAATCATCAAGGACTCCAGAGACATTGAAGACCTGGCGAAAACAGTTGATGACAATGGTGGCGTGTACTTCGTACCCGCATTTTCCGGCCTGTTCGCACCGTACTGGAAGGACGATGCACGTGGCGCGATCGTGGGGCTGACGCGATACAACAACAAGGGACACCTGGCCCGTGCAGTTGAAGAAGCCACCGCTTTCCAGTCCCGCGAAGTCTTTGACGCGATGGAAGCGGACTCGGGTGTTGCGTTGAAGGAGCTGCGCGTCGACGGTGGCATGACGAATGACAATTTGCTTATGCAGTTCCAGGCCGATCAGCTGGGTGTGCCGATCGTTCGCCCGAAAGTCCTGGAGACAACAGCGCTAGGCGCCGCATACGCAGCAGGCATTGCCGTGGGCTACTGGGAGGGCGAGCAGGACGTCATCGACAACTGGTCGGAAGGAAAGCGCTGGGAACCAGGCGATGATCGCGACGAGTACGACCGCAACTACCGCCTGTGGAAGAAAGCCGTCACACGCACCTTCAATTGGGTAGATGAGGACGTCGAAAACGCCTGACCGCCATTCGCGCCTCACTTAATTGACGAGGGAGGCCGGCCGGAGCCCCATCTCAGGTGCAAACACGGGGAGAATTCGGTGAGAATCTGCTGACCCCTTCAGTGCTTGACTTCATACGGCGTGACCGTACTGCCCAGCGTCATGCAGGTGCGCCCGCACGCCACGTCATGCACCTGGCCTTTGATGCGATCCGGCAGGCGCGGCGCGCCCGCTACGTCGTGACGCAGGCGTTCACGCGCGTCACGGCAATTAACCCGATTGTGTCCGCGGGTATGCTCCCGCGGTACGCCGATATTTCGCCCGACACGCTCTCGATCGACCCACAGACCTTGACGTTCCCGCCCTCGACGGGGGCGATCGTCCTCCAGCACACCTTCGGTATCGTGGACGATGGCGCATCCAAGGTGATCGTGGATCAGGCGCACGCAGCGGACGCCTTTGTTGTTGAAGACAGCGCACATTGCGTCGGACGCATGGCCACCGATCCGCAGACGCGGCGTCCCCTCGCGGATATTTCGATTCACTCTTTCGGCGCGGAAAAGGTTTTGCCCACGAAATTCGGTGCCGCACTGTGGCTCAATCCCGACACGGTTGATGTGCCTGTGCGCCAGCTCCTCGTCCGTGCACTGACGAACCTGCCTCAGCCTCGAGTTACTCTCGACACGGCAATTCGGACCTATCGCCTGCAAGATCGCGCCTACTCTCACCTGCCATCAGGGCTCTCAGGCAGGTTGCGAAGTGCGGCTCAGGCCGCACACCTTTTCTACCCGCCAGTTGCTGACACGCAATGGCAGGGCGGATCCAACGGAAGACCGTACGCACCCTCACGCTGGGTGCTCGACCACATGAGCGAAGCACTCGCGGGTGTGGATGCCATTGAACGTGAACTGGCCGAGCGAACCGGCCACTACCTGCGTGCATTGTCAGCAATCCACACCGCCGCAACGGTCCCGGCTTCTGTCACCGCATCGATGCCGCTGATCCGCTTCCCTGTGATCCTCCAGCGCGATGGGTCCGGTCAGCCTATCGACCCAGAAGACATGTTCAGTGCGCTGCAGTCACAGGGCTTCTATCCGGGCAGGTGGTATCGGCCTCTCCTCTTCCCCGGTGTGCGCAGCCCGCGTACATACGAACTTGATTCTCACAGTGATGACCTTTCACGCACACGCCAGATCGAGCGTTCGATCATTAACTTGCGGACCCAGGAATCACGCGACCATGCTGAGCGACTGGCCGATGCGGCCGTACGCTGGCTCGCCGCTCATGAAGCGATTTGAGCGTCTTCCAGCTCAAGGAGCCACGCCTTGCGGTCAGTTCCCGCAGCGTATCCCGTCAACGAACCATCTGCCGCCACGACACGGTGACACGGGACGATGAGGGAGATGGGATTGCGCCCGACAGCCTGCCCGACAGCCTGAGGTGCCGGCCGGCCAGCCTGACAGGTCAGTTGACCAGCCTGACGTGCCAGCCCGCTGGCTCGCTGATCAGCAACAGCATCGGCCAGGTCACCGTACGTGGTCGTCTGCCCGTAGGGAATTGCGAGGAGCTCGCGCCACACACTGACCTGGAAATCAGTGCCGACCAGGCGCAGCGCAGGCACCTCGTCGGGAATGTGGCCGGCAAAGTAGGTGTCCAGCCAGCGCGTTGTGCAGGTCAGGTTGTTCTGCGTCTTGATTGACGAGGGTGGCTCCAGCTCACTGATGTCATCGGTGTGCGTCATGCCGGCGATGGTGGAGCCGAAATGCTTCGCCCCCTCACACCACAGTCCGACGAGGTCACCACCTATGAAAGCCAGTGTCCAGGTGCCGATGGGTGAACGGTAGCGTGAGAGAAAAGCCGGGGCTGTGGGGGTCATGGTCGTCAGCCTACTGTGGGGCGCGTGAGTTCGCATTGAACATAGTTTTTCCCGTACAGTACACATCGTGACGAAATCTTTAGCTGTGTCAGAAAACGCTCGAGCCGAACGACCCGCAGTGATCCTGGCCAACCTCGGAACGCCGCAGGCACCCACAGCCCGGGCTGTGCGCCCCTTCTTGCGTGAATTCCTCTCCGACCGGCGCATCATTGAAATGCCTCCAGCAATCTGGCGACCGATCCTCGAAGGCATCATCTTGCGGGTGCGCCCTGCACGGTCTGCAAAACTCTACGAGTCGATCTGGCACACCGAGTCGAACTCCTCACCACTGATGTACTGGTCGCTGCGTCAGCGCGACGAACTGGCTGCGCGCCTCGACCATGTTGCCGACGTGCACCTGGCCATGCGCTACGGCGAACCATCGATCCGCAGCGTGCTTGATCAGCTGCGTGATCAGGGAGTGCAGCGCGTCCTCATCATTCCCGCCTACCCGCAGTACGCCTCCTCATCTACCGCGCCTGTCATCGATGAAGTTGCCCGCGACATGCTGAACGCTCGCAATCAACTGGAGATCCGCACCATTCGCTCCTTCCATGACGCCCCGGTGTATATCGAGGCGCTCGCGGCCGCCCTCGTTAATCACTGGGATGCGCGCGGCCGGCCCGATTTTGAAGGTGGCGACAAACTCGTCCTGTCCTTCCACTCGATACCCGAGGCGATGCACCGCGACGGAGACGTGTACCGCGACGAGTGTGAAACGACGGCTGAACTGCTGCGATCGCGCCTCAACTTGGATCCACAGTGGGTACTCACCCGCTACCAGTCCGTCTTTGGGCCGGCCAAGTGGATTGGGCCCGCCACCATCGACACGATGGGGGAACTTGGCGCAGTGGGCACCACCAGAGTGGACGTGATCTGCCCCGGGTTTGTCGCAGACTGCATCGAAACGCTTGATGAGATCGCACGCCTGAACCGTGATGCCTTCATCGAAGCTGGCGGTTCGCAGTTCCACTACGTGCCATGGGGCAACGATCTGCCCGGATGTATCGACACGTTCGAGGAGGTCGCCCGCACCGGCTTGGCCGGCTGGGTGTAAGCCTCGTCGGCTACCCGTTTGAGTGTGAACCTCGTCGACTATGCGGTCGGGTGTGACGCCTCGCTCAGGCGCGTGAATGCGCAGGTGATGGCCCACGACAATCCGAGTGCAATGAGTGCCGGAACCAGGATAGTTGCCCCTTGATGCGTAAACTCCAGCACAAGGGCGAGTGCGGTGAGCGGCGCACGCATCGATGAGCCCAGGAATGACATCGCTCCGATCAGCGCGCAGGCAGTGATTGAAATGTCGGGGAACATCGTCGACCACGCCAGTCCACCGACGGCGCCGAATCCGGCTCCCAGTGCGATACCCGGTGTCAGCGTGCCACCCCATGCCCCTGATGCGATTGTGCCCAGCGTTGTGATGGCCTTGGCACACGTGATGATCAGGACAGGGACGAGGGCGGCCAGGGAATGCGCGTCGAATCCCGCCTGAGCAGTGGCCTGACCATTACCCATGACCTGCGGAATCCACACGGCGATGAGCCCGACGAGTGTGAAGATTACAGGCAAGGTGACTAGAAGCAGCGGGGTTGTCGGGCGCAGGTCTTCAGCGCGTTTCACCAGGCGACTGAAACCCCAGCCTGCTGTACCTAAGATCGGGCCGGCGATGAGTGCCCACAGCAGCAGTGATGGTGTTGAAGTGGGTGCGGTGACCGTGTAGAACGGTTCGGGCCGGATGGGGCCTTGGGCGACCAGGACAGACAGGCCCGAGATCAGGCATGCACACCACAATGCCCGCGGGGTCAGAGAAACGATCAGAACTTCCAGGGCGAAAATTGCTCCTGAAATGGGAATTGAATACACAGCGGCCAGCCCTGCGCCTGCGCCGCATGCGACGATCAGGCGGCGATCCTGCGCGCTCAGTCCCAACCGGTCACAGCACCATCCTGACAGGGCTGCGGATACTTCACGCGGTGCCACTTCCCGGCCGATGGACGCACCGAGCGCCACAATGACAACCTGTGTGGTCGCGTGCGTGAATGTGGTCAAGAGCGGCATTTTCGCCCCGTTGACACCCTGGGTGACGGTGACGATCCCTCGTCTGGTGTGGTGCAGCAGTGCCCAGGAAATCCCGCCGATCGCACCTGCCAGAGCAAGAAATATGACGCGTCTGGACGAATCGGTTGACAGGACAGCCTCGATGAAGGTTGCGCTCTCACCGTAGGCGAGTCTTTCGATCAGGTGAAGCAGATGCGAAAAGAACCATCCGGTAATGCCGGCAATTGCGGCCGTGAAAATGACGGCCACGATGAGGCGAACGAGCGGAGTGCGGTGAGAGCTTTCACCGTCTGACGGTACGTGCACCTATCTACCGTACGTTGGCTGCGCTTCGGTGCGCCAGCAGGGACGCGGTGAGGCGGGCGGGGCACAGGCGCGTACTGTCAGGACTGATTAGTAACCTTCGCGTGGCGGGAATGGAGGTATTGAGCAATCCGGGTCAGAATTGCTGCGCACAAAGCTCCTAAGACAATTCCGCATGCCATCGATATCAGTGGTGAAGTCGAAATACGTGCACCGATTGTTCCGCTCAGGCCGTAGATGCAAGACCAGATAAGGCAGGCGGGTGCATCGAGTAACGCAATATGGCGGAAAGGTATGCGCATTTTCCCCGCGCTGAAAAAAATCGCAATTCGCACAATGGGGACGAATCGACCCGTCGACAGGAGAATTCTCCATTGGCGCTCTGTTACTGCACTTAACCTCATATTGAGTTTCGGTAGACGACGGGACTTTTCAGGAAAGAGTCGACCGATCGTCGCCATTGTAAGGTCGCCTACAAGTGCCGCGCAGGCACAGCACACAATGAGGAATGTCAGGAACACAGGTTCACGGTATGCCGGAGTTGCCGACAGGGCGCTGATAACCGAACCAGAGGGAAGGACGGGGAAGAACCCGTCACCCCAGCATGCCAGGACGCACAGAACGAGGGAAAGCGGCTGATCGGAAAATGAAACGATGGCGGCTTCGATGCCGCTGATAAAGGACCAAAAGGAGCTCATTGCGACAGGCCTGAAAAGCTCAGGGAATGCGACAACGTCGAACAGTCTGGCGCAGGCCGGTGCTTCAATGAATTCACATGGTGATCATCGCACGGAATGGAAGTTAAACGCCATAGGGGAATCCCCTGAACAGTCCCTGAACCTGGTAGCAGGTTCTGCCCGATTTTGGTGTTCACCATGAACTTGTCAGCGATCTGAGAAAGTGCCTAATGTGAGGAAGCGGCTGATACGAGAAAACGGCTGATACGAGAGAACGGTTGATGTGAGAAAACGGTTCACGCCACATTGCCAGATGAATTCAAATAAATGAAAACCGATTGAAGTGCTACTCTTTTTATTGTCGGAATTGGATTCTGCAGAAGGAATACTTTCAATGAAAAAGACAAAGGTTTTCTTGGTCGACGACATCGATGGCTCTGAAGCTGAACGGACGATTAGTTTTGCCTTCAACGGCATTTCCTACCAAATCGATCTGAATGCTGAACACGCGAACAAGATCGAAGACGATTTCGCGCAGTGGATTCGCCATGCGCGCCGGACCGGTGGCCGGGCTGTCACTCGCCGCAGCGGTGCAACCGCCGGTGCGTCCGATTCAGCGAAGATTCGCCAGTGGGCGCAGGATGAGGGTCTTGAGGTGTCACAGCGCGGACGTATCCCCGCCAGCATTGTCGAGCAGTACCGTCAGGCGCATCAGTAAGAGCTGCCGATGAGGTGAAGGACAACCGCTCAGGCGGCGACCGGCCGTTGTTGAGTGGCTCGTATTGCCGACGCTGTGAAGTGATGTCGAAGGGTCCCGTGACAGCGGGCACGATCTTTGTGAGAATAGGACTATGACATACAAACTGGTATTGCTCCGCCATGGCGAGAGCGAATGGAATGCAAAGAACCTTTTCACCGGCTGGGTTGACGTACCCCTGTCAGAAAAGGGTCGCTCAGAGGCAACGCACGGAGGAGAGCTTCTCAAGGAAGCCGGCATCCTGCCTGACCTGCTGTTCACCTCGATGCTGCGTCGCGCCATCCAGACCGCCAACCTGGCCCTGGATGCCGCGGACCGTCACTGGATTCCCGTGGAGCGTTCATGGCGCCTTAACGAGCGTCACTATGGCGCTCTGCAAGGCAAGAACAAGAAGGAAATCCGCGACGAGTTCGGCGAGGAACAGTTCATGCAGTGGCGCCGTTCCTACGATGTGCCGCCGCCGGAGATCGAAAAGGGCTCGGAATTCTCGCAGGACGCCGACCCGCGCTATGCAGGCGAGCCGATTCCGTTGACCGAATGCCTCAAGGACGTGCTGGCCCGTTTGCTGCCGTACTGGAATGACACCATCGTTCCCGCGATTCGCTCCGGCAAGACCGTGATGGTTGCAGCCCACGGCAACTCACTGCGCGCCATCGTCAAGCACCTCGATGATATCTCCGACGACGACATCGCCGGCCTGAATATCCCGACCGGCATTCCGCTGGTCTACGAGCTTGACGAGGAAACCCTCAAACCCGTCAAGAAGGGCGGCACATACCTTGATCCCGATGCTGAGGCCAAGATCGCGGCCGTAGCAAACCAGGGCAAGTAAGTTTCATTCACGAGGGTTCCCACCCTCAAGGCTGGTGCCCCACCTCCCAAGGAGGTGGGGCACCAGCCTTTATGCGCATGTTGAAGGCGTCAGCGGGGTAATACGGTGTGTGAGCTCCGCGTTCGCCGGATATAGATTCGGCAGTTCCGCTTAGGCGGTTTGTGCGCCTTCCACGATGTACATCACCTGGTCTGCAACGGAAACAGCGTGATCACCGAAGCGCTCCAGGAAGCGGGCCGCGAGCGTCACGTCGATCACCTGAGCGCGAGTCAGATCATTGTCGTCATCGGTTGCCATGCGGCGAGCCTCGATCTGCAGGTCATCGAGAATGTCGTCATCGCGATGCATACGACGGGCCAGGTTCAGATCCTGGGTCTGGACAACCTTCTCCATCGAGTGTGCCATCTGCACGGCCGCGTCCGTCATCTTGGTGATGAGCGGTCGAGCCTGTGGGCAAATCCCCGGCTCCTGGTGGGGGTTGCGTGCGATCAAAGCCAGGTGGGCCGCAAGGTCGCCCTGACGCTCCATCGTCTGAGTCAGTCTCAGGCCCGCAACAATCAGGCGAAGATCGGATGCAACGGGGCCCTGTAGCAGCAGAAGGCTCACACAGGTTTCGTCGATGTGACGGGACAGTTGGTCGAGGCGGTCATCAGCGTCGCCTGTCTGCTCCGCCTTGATCATGTCACCTTCGCGCAGGGCCTGCGTTGCGCGTTCAATCGCGACGGTGACACCGGAGCTCATCCTCTCCAAATCGAGTCCAAGCTGCGTCAGTTCCTGTCGATATACAGTGCGCACAATGTCTCCTTCACGAAAAATCCACTGTAACTGTTTAAGTCCACCAAAGATAAGTGCCAAGTGTGTGCATATCGGGTTAATTTTTGGTTAACTCCTGCTTGCTTTTCGGGTATTGTTGCAGGAAATCTGCAGATGGCCCGTCACGAGTGGTGACGAAGAGGCAAACAGATCGATACAGTTATGTCTGTGTTGGACGCTATCACTCTCATCGTTGTCGCGCTGCTGGGTGTCCTCGTCGGCGCTGTCGGCGTAGGAGCCTTCCGGCTGTCTCAGCGTCAACAGGACGTCGAAAATGGAGTGGATCCGCAGTACACCCAGCCGCCTGTCGATCTGCTCGCCATGACTTCCGCTCTGCCCGGCATCGTGATCGTCGTTGACGCGGACAACAAGATTGTCCGCGCTGATGCCAAAGCGTATGCCAAAGGCCTGGCGCGTCACCAGGAACTGACGCACCCTGCCCTCATTGAAGTTGCCGCACGCGTGCGGGCCGAGGGAGTCCCGCTGACCACTGAGATGACGCTGCCACGCTCCGACCTTCCTGAAGCAGCGGAACTGTTCTTCCGAGTACGGGTGGCCCCGCTGCCCGGTGACCTCCTCTTGATCGTGGCAGAGGATCTGACGATCCAACGACGCAACGAGGCTGCGCGCCGCGATTTTACTGCGAACGTGTCGCACGAGCTGAAAACACCTGTCGGAGCTGTGCGACTTCTGGCCGAAACGATCGCTGAAAACTCTGACGATTCTGAAGCAGTTGCCTACTTCGCGAGCCGACTGTCGAAAGAATCGGAACGACTGTCCACACTGGTGCAGGACATTATCGACCTGTCGCGCCTGCAATCACCTGATGCTCTGGATTCGCCCGACCTCGTCAGCGTCAAGCAAGTGATCAGCGAAGCGCTCCATCAGGAAGAATTCCCCGCCGAGCAGGCACGCATCGAGTTACGCGGACCGGATCCTGCGCTCGAGGCCTACGTGTGGGGAGATAAGGACATGCTGGTGATGGCGGTCCGAAACCTCGTCGATAACGCTGTGCGGTACTCGCATCCGGATTCATGGGTGCGTGTCGACGCGGTACGCAACCAGGAACGAATCTGCATTCGCGTCATCGACACCGGTATCGGCATCTCATCTGAGCATCAGCAACGCATCTTTGAACGCTTCTTTAGAGTCGACACGGCACGCTCACGTGAAACAGGGGGGACAGGACTGGGATTGTCAATCGTCAAACATGTTGCCAGTGATCACGGCGGAACAGTGACCGTTGCATCCCTCCCGGGTCGCGGATCAACGTTCACGCTAGTGTTACCTGAAGCAGAGATCGGTGAAAATGGAGACGAGCGTAAAGACAAGGACGCAAGATAATCATGACGGCAATTTTGATAATCGAAGATGAAGCCTCCTACCGTGAGCCACTCGCCTACAACCTGCGTCGGGACGGCTTTGACGTGGGCGAAGCATCCGACGGAAATGCTGGACTCGAAAAAGCGATCGATCCGAAATGGGATCTGATCTTGCTTGACCTGATGTTGCCGGGAATGTCGGGCACCGAAGTGTGCAGGAAACTCAGAAAAGTATCCAACGTTCCTGTCATCATGGTGACCGCGAAAGACGAAGTGGTCGAACGCATCGTCGGCCTGGAGATGGGTGCCGACGACTACATCACGAAGCCGTATTCCTACCGTGAATTGCTGGCCCGCATCCGTGCAGTATTGCGGCGCCAGGCTGGAACACTGGAGGATGAAGAAGAAGTCCTCGAAGTGGGAACAATCCGCCTGTGGGTAGACCGGCACGAAGTCACGGTGGACGACACATCCGTGTCGATGCCGCTGCGTGAATTTGAACTGCTGGAATTCCTCGCCCGCAACCCCGATCGAGTCCTGACGCGCTCGCAGCTGATGGATCGTGTGTGGGGAGTCGGAACGATCGGTGATTCAAAGACCCTGGACGTGCATGTCAAACGTCTGCGCGCTCGGATCGAGCCGGATCCATCCCACCCCGTCCGCCTGGTGACCGTTCGCGGACTGGGCTACAAACTGGTGTCGAATCCGCGCGACGAAAGCAAGTAAAAACGGCGCGCAGGTGTGTGCCGGCATCCCCGTGCGAAGGGGCGTGGAGCGAGCGAAGCGCTAGCATAACACCCCCACTGACTGTGTGTGCACGATTACTGGTAGAATGGCGGTATTGTTTAATACCAGCAGGAGTTTCTTTTATGACGTTCACCATCGGTCAAACGGTCGTCTACCCCCATCACGGAGCAGCCACGATCGAGGAGATCGCCACCCGAAAGATACGCGGTGAGGAAAAAACTTACTTAACACTGCGCGTCACGCAAGGTGACCTCAAGATTCAAGTGCCAGCTGACAACGTCGACCTCGTTGGCGTTCGAGATGTCGTCGATGAAGACGGGCTGGAAGAAGTCGTCTCCGTTTTGCGAGCACCCTATGTCGAAGAGCCGACGAACTGGTCACGACGCTTCAAGGCCAATCAGGAAAAAATCGCAACCGGCGACATCGTCAAAGTCTCCGAAGTTGTTCGTGATCTGACTCGCCGCGACGCCAGCAAGAAGCTTTCCACGGGCGAAAAGCGCATGCTGACGAAAGCCCGCCAGATCCTGACTTCTGAGCTTGCTCTGGCCCGCGACATCGACAAGTCAGCAGCATCGGATCGCCTCGACTCGATCCTGGCTGAATCGGCCGAAACGGATGACAGTGCCGACGACGCCGGCACCGACACTCGCGAATCAGGCGACGACAAGTAGTGCCGTCAGCACCGCGCCCCTCCCGGCAGTGGCGCGGCGCCTGAATTGCGACCATCCTGACATGAGCCAGCTGCGATCCCAGTCAACGACGCCATTGCAGGCGCCTGGATCCCACCACGCTGGCATCGTGTCAGCTGAACCTGCGCTCACTGAATCTGTGTCAACTGAATCTGCTCGAGCAGAACCTGCACCTGTCAAGAGGCGCCTGTCTGTCCTGGCCGCAGCTGGCTCGGGCACCCGACTGGGACGGCACATGCCCAAAGCCCTCGTCGAAGTTGGCGGTGTACCGATGGTACTGCGCGCCCTTCGCGGCCTTGACGCTGCGGGAATCACGCACATTGCGGTCACCGCTCCGACAGACGCCCTCGTCGATTTTGAACAACTCATCGGGAGTGCGCTGCCCGACCTATCTGCCACCGTGCGAGTCGTCGCGGGAGGAGCGTCGCGTCAGGCGTCTGTGGCCGCAGGTTTGCGATCCCTTGAACAGTTCCGTCCTGACGCGCGCACACCTGTCCTGATCCACGACGCGGCGCGCTGCCTGACACCGCCGGCGCTCATCGGCCGCGTAGCCCGAGCCATTGAAAACGGTGCCAATGCCGTCATCCCAACCTTGCCAGTAACTGACACGATCAAACCGCTTGCCACCGGCACGCACATCGACGAGGGAGACGATGCGCTATCGCCCCTCGACCCGAGTATTGACCGCTCACGCCTGCGCGCTGTTCAAACTCCGCAAGGCTTCACGTGGGACGTCATATGCCGTGCTCACGAGTACGGAGCCAGCAGAGCAGCCGACGAATCGAGCGCCGCCACCGATGATGCAGGGCTGGTGGAAGCACTGGGACTGACGGTGATGTCGATTGCGGGCGACACGATGGCATTCAAAGTGACCACCGAGTTGGACATTGCCCTGGCGCAAGCCTGTCTAGATCACGGGTACGCGCCCGATGCGTGATACCTTGCAATCGCAGGTATCTGTCTGCGGCGCGCGCCGCACCCTTGCATAAGGAGATCCCATGTCACAACACGAGCAGTCCTTCGAGCATGCTCCCACTCCTTCTTCCACTTCGTCACACTCGACAGGTTCCACGCCTCCGTCAGGGTCACGCCACCACTGGGTTCTGTGGAACAAGAAAGTGGTCTCATGGGCTTTGTGGGACTGGGGCTCAGCCGCATTCAACGCCGTGGCAACAACGTTCGTCTTCTCTGTCTACCTGACAACTGACGGGGTGTTCGCCCCCAAAGTTGTTGCCAACGAGAACCTGTCACTGGGACTGACCCTTGCCGGCATCGTGATCGCTCTGCTAGCTCCCATCACGGGGCAGCGTGCTGATCGGCGCGGTAAAGGGGGAGTGTGGCTCGGCTGGTTCACCGCCATGGTGGTGCTGTGCATGCTCGCCATGTTCTTCGTGGCACCTAATTCCTCGCTCGGCCCAACCGGCGCGCTGTGGCTGGGAATCGGTCTGCTCGGCTTGGGTAACGTGTTCTTCGAGTTCGCCTCCGTCAACTACAACGCGATGCTCAACCACCTGGCTGATAAGTCAGCGATGGGACGAATCTCCGGATTCGGCTGGGGCCTCGGATACGTGGGCGGCATCGTGTTGCTGCTGATCCTCTTCGTCGGTTTCATCAACCCTGAAGTCGGCTGGTTCGGCGTGACAGGTGAAAACGGGCTGAATATTCGCGTCGCAATGGTGGTCTCAGCCATCTGGTTCGCCGTCTTCTCTCTGCCGGTCGTCCTTAACCCGCCCAAACCGAAGAATGTGTCCACCAGCGATACCCATGAGTCTCTGATCGATTCCTACAAGCTGCTGTGGTCAACAGTGAAGTCTCTGGCGCGCACATCACGCCACACCTTGATGTTCCTGATCGCGTCGGCTGTTTTCCGCGATGGCCTGGCTGGGGTGTTCACATTTGGCGCAATCCTGGCAGGGTCCGTGTTCGGCTTTTCCGCCTCCGAAGTCATCCTCTTTGCCATTGCCGCCAACGTTGTCGCCGGCCTGGCAACCATTGGCTTCGGTGCGCTTGACGACTGGATCGGCCCCAAGCGCGTCATCATCCTGTCCCTGGTGTGCATGGTGACCTCCGGGTTGCTGGTGTTCTTCTTCCACTCATTCGGCAAGCCGATCTTCTGGGTCCTGGGCCTGATCCTGTGCGTCTTTGTCGGCCCGGCACAGTCGGCCTCGCGCTCCTTCCTGGCGCGCATGATCCCGGCAGGTCGCGAAGGCGAAGTATTCGGCCTGTACGCCACGACCGGCCGAGCCGTCTCCTTCCTCTCACCTGCCCTGTACTACCTGGCCATCAAACTGGGGCGCGCCGTCACACCACCGGACGTGGACGCCACTCACTGGGGCATTCTCGGCATCGTCGTGGTACTGCTGGCTGGCCTTCTGCTGCTCATTCCGATTCGCCAGGAATCCGCGCATCTGAACATTTATCAGGACAGCACGCCGTCACAAGGGTGATACTGGAGGCACGTTCCTGGAAGCCGCGCGGTGAAGGCGCCCTCGTCAACGAAGGGAAAATACATGTCCGCTCCACGTCTGCGCATGTACAGCGCGCCGCCCTCGCAAGTCGTGCTCGCCTTGAACCACCTGCGCGACAAGACCGGGATCCCCACCGAGTTTTCCGACGAGGCGCAGCACGAAGCTGACCTTGCGGCCTCCCATTGGCATTCCAGCGGCGTTGAGCGCTTCATTGCCGAGGGTGCCCGCGACGCGCGTGACATCCCGTTCGTCACCATCGACCCGCATGGCTCCCGTGATCTGGATCAGGCTGTGGCGTGCGTGCGACTGGACGGCGACGATGACGGCGAGCGCAGCGCCTCGCGGGCAGGGCGAGCCACCTTTCGCGTTTACTATGCGATCGCCTCACTGGCAACATTCGTGTGGCCTGACGGGGCGTTGGACCATGCTGTGCGTGAGCGTGGATCAACCGTATACGCGCCCGATGAGGTCACGCCATTGCATCCGGATGTGTTGTGCCATGATGCTGCCTCACTTATTCCGGATGCCGATCGCCCCTCGTGCCTGTGGACCATTGACCTGGACGATGACGGCAACGTGGTGGAAGCGAACGTGGAGCGGGCCGTGATCCGTTCGAGGGCACAACTGGACTACGACGGTGTTCAGCGCGCAGTCGACGGCAAGGGCGACCTGCCTGATGTGGTTCCAGCTGACTTTATTGACAACTTGGCTCACGTCGGTCAGGCTCGTGAGCAGCGTGAAATCGAACGCGGCGGTATCTCGATGAACGCGCCTGAGCAGGAAATTGAGGAGCGCGACGACGGCCAGTTCGAGTTGACGTACCGCGCGACGCTGCCCGTTGAAGAATGGAATGCTCAGATCTCGCTTCTGACCGGCATGTGTGCGGCTGACATGATGCGCCGGGCAGGGATCGGTATTTTGCGTGTCATGCCGCCTGCAACCGACCGTGACATTACCCGCCTGCGGCGCGTGGCCGAGGCACTGGATCTGGAATGGCCCGCTGAGCAGACCTATCCCGACTTTGTGCGATCGCTCGATTCGGCCGAGCCGGCTCACGCGGCGTTTATGAGCCAGGCGCGCACACTGTTCCGCGGCGCGGGGTACACGGCGTTTGACCGGGGGGCACCCACCGGTGATGAAGCGATCCACGGAGCGATCGCTGCGCCGTATGCGCATGTGACTGCACCGCTTCGCCGGTTGGTGGATCGCTACGGTGAGGAAGTGTGCCTGTCGATCTGCGCCGGTGTTGACGTGCCGACGTGGGTACGTGACGGTTTGCCTGAGTTGCCCACCATCATGGCTCAGACGACTCAGAAAGTGCGCACCGTTGAAAACGGAGCGGTTGCCGCGCTGGAGGCGATGGTGCTGGCTGGTCATGAAGGCGAGCTGTTTGACGCGGTGGTCACCAGTGTGAACAAGGAGCGGGCAGAGATCATCGTGTCGGATCCGGCTGTGATTTCACGCGTCGATATTCAGGGAATCGAGGATGCTCCTTCCTTGGCCGGCAAGCGCGTGCAGGTCAGGCTCGAGAAGGTCGACCCTGCCGCTCCGTCGGTGGAGTTCGCCCTCGCCATCGATGGGTCTGAGGCCGATCGGCGCTGACGGTGCCGCTAGGGTGTGCCCTCGCTGACGGTGCGGCTGAGGTGTGCCGGATATGAGCATGCCACAGATCGGTTTGAGGCCGATCGTCGCTGACGGTGCCGCTAGGGTGTGCCCTCGCTGACGGTGCCCATAGAAATGCCCTCGTTGCCGAATGACAGTCAGCTGTGGTTGTGCCGGTGCGCGCGGCGCCCGCGGCCACCCTCGTCAATCACGAATCGAATCTGTGAGCCGCTGACATTGCGTAGATCAGTGCGCTTGCCTGCGCTGCCAGCCCTTCGCCGCGTCCAGTGAACCCGAGCCCGTCGGTCGTGGTGGCCGATACGGATACAGGGGCGCCGACGATATCTGACAATGTGCGTTCGGCTTCCTTCAGGCGCGATGCCATCCGAGGACGGTTACCGATCACCTGCAGGCTCACATTCGCAACCGCAAAACCGGCCTGCGTGACCATCCGCAGGACCTCTGTGAGGAATGCGCGCCCTGATGCGCCCTTCCACTCGGGGCGGTCCGTGCCGAAGTTGGATCCCATGTCGCCCAGGTGTGCGGCTGACAACAGTGCATCGCAGATGGCATGCGCCGCCACGTCTCCATCAGAGTGCCCTGCCAGCACTGGCTCACCTGGCCATTCCATGCACGCCAGCATCAAGACGTCGGTATGCGGCTGCTCGTTGCCACTTCCGTGAATGTGCTGGGTGTCGGTTCCGCGCGCTTGCTGAGCGTCACTGGTCTGTCCTCGCTGGCTATCATTTCTGCGCACCTGCGAGCTTTCTGCAGCCTGTCCCGGCTGGCTGCCGCCAGGGTGCGGATTCTCAGCGAACGCGTGAACGTCAATGGCGTGGCCGATGCGGAATGGGCACGCCTGCGGCGCCTGCGCGTTGCCTGCTGCGGCGTTACTTGCTGCGGCGTTGCTTGCTGCCGTGTTGCTTGCTGCGGCGTTGCTTGCTGCCGTGTTGCTTGCTGCGGCGTTGCGAGAATAATTGGTCCGGTGCGCGGTGCTCATAAGGTCAGCTTAGTATCCACCCTCGCCTGCGGGATGAGTTGCAGCTGTCACGAGGTATGGGCGGTGCCCGTCGTTTGCCCTTCCGCCCTGGCGCCAGCGCATACTCTGGATTTAACTTCGCCGCGTGCACATACTCGTGAAATTGGGCCTTCCGCGTGCACATACCCCTAGATTTAAACCCTTCGCGTGCACATACCCCTAGATTTAAACCCTTCGCGTGCACATACCCCTAGATTTAAACCCTCCGCGTGCACATACCCCTAAAAAGTCTTGTAAAAATGCACAATCCCCTAGATTTAACGCGTGAGGCTCGAGGCCGCCGGAAGCTACTGACGGCTGACCTGTGGAAATAGGTTTTGTCCTTTTGGGGTGCCGACTTTAGCTAGGGGTATGTGCAGTTTTCGCGTTAAATCTAGGGGAATGTGCATCAAGACCGTGAAGATTTAGGGGAATGTGCAACGCAGGCACGAAGATCTAGGGTGTTGTGTTGCATCGGCGGCTGATTTGTCGCATGAGCGCACGAGAAAAGGGGTCGCGGAGACGCAGGGAGAAGAGCAAAGCGCGACACGACGCGCGAAAAAGCGGAGGTATGCCCGCTGCTGAGGAGAGCTGCACTATCCGGGCGGTGCTGAGGAAAACTGGCGATCGGCGGAACTGCTGAAGAGAACTTTGCGTGCGTACGCCCGCTCCATGTGGAGGCGAATTTCAGCCACGATGCGTTCAGGCGAGCGCAGATCCTTCCACACAAAACGCAAAACGGTGAAACCTGCGGCCTCAAGCTTTTTCTGGCGGTATTGCTGAGCTTCCAAGCTGGCGAAAATGTCGTCGGCATCAGTTCCGTGTTTCGAACGCCCATCAAACTCGATGGCGATACGAAGGTCTGGAATTCCAAAATCTGTGAAGAACGTGTAGCCGTCATGCAGCACTTTCATCTGCGTGCAGACCTCCGTGATGCCACCTTCGCGCATGATCCATAACAGGTGTCGTTCTGCAACGGATTCACACGCGGCGTCTGCACCCTCGATGATGTGCGAAAGGTGTTTCTTGTTACGAGTCCGTTCAGGCAATTTGCGTGCGAGTAAAAGTAGATCTTTGCGGACTGCATCCTCTCGTTTCCGAGACATGTCGTATTCCCGCCGGTCGAAGCGAGACAGGATGCGCAGAACTCCACACATGACGACGTAGCCATTCGCCGTATCGTCTAGAACTCCAGTTGAAATAGCGGCGTCTTTCAGTGAACAGCAACGAATCCCATGAGGAAATGTGACCGGTTCGCTTAACAGCTGCCGGTTATGTCTACGCACGGTTATCGCTGGGATAACGTCGTTTTCAGACAGCTGGACCGGGGGCAGAAAACTTGTCGATGTGGTCGAATTCAGGGGCGCTGGATGCAAGAGATCGATTGTTATCAGCGAGGAGAGAGTGCTGATGCCGTGGACGACGCATGCGGCGTGGCCAATTACAATGCATTTGCTGTGTCGGTAGCGCGTGAGAATCCATGCTCGCGCCCGATTAATGAAATTGATAACTGCCCACTTGTCGGGTAGCTCCTCCAGTATGTATCGAGCAACGTAGAAACCTTTTCCTAAGGCGATGAGATTCATCGAGGTGGCTTTTTCTTGTGAGATGCGTCTGTCGCGAGATGATCGGATCAGGATCTTGTCAAAGTCGAATGCAACAGCAGGCATCGGTGCTCCTCTGGTTTGGACTGTGTACCCAAGTGAGATGTGGTTGCAATGGTCGGATTTACGGTGCTCAGGATAGAAGTAGCTCGCGCGCAAGAATAGGTCGAGGCGACAGTCTGTGGATGGCGGGCTGCGCAGGGCGGGGCGTGGATGAAGTCAGATAGGGCCAGAGACTGACGGGCGCGGGCAGCCCCATTGCGCGTGGGTTGCAGCGCGTCGGCGGAAGAGGGGCCGGTGGCGCATATGGCAACCCTCGGGCGGGCGCGGATCGCAGGACGAAGATGAGGAATGCGCGCGCGGCGCATTACGATAAGAGGCATGACGCTGTATCTGCACGATTCGAAGAAGGCCGCACTGGCTCCGCTGGAGCCTGTCCACCCCGGACACGTCGGGATTTACCTGTGCGGTGCCACCGTGCAGGGCTCCCCGCACATCGGGCACCTGCGCAGCGCGGTCGCCTTCGACACGCTGATCCGCTGGCTGCGCCGCAACGGCACGCAGGTGACCTACATTCGCAACATCACCGACATTGATGACAAGATCCTCGCCAAATCAGCTGAAGCAGGAGTGCAGTGGTGGGCGTGGGCGTCTCGATTCGAGCGCGAATTTGCCGATGCGTATGCGACCCTCGGCGTGCTGCCACCCACCTTTGAGCCGCGCGCCACTGCCCACATCCCTGACCAGATCGCGCTGGTGGAGCGCCTGATTGAACGTGGACATGCGTACGTGGACGGCCAGGGCAATGTGTATTTCGACGTTCATTCGCAAGAAGATTACGGCTCGCTGACCCGTCAGAAACTGGACGATATGCGTTCTACGGAAGATGACGCGCAGATCGACCAGGATGTCGAAGCAGGCAAACGCGATCCGCGCGACTTCGCCTTGTGGAAGGCTGCCAAACCCAGCGAACCAGCCACCGCCTCGTGGGATTCTCCGTGGGGACGAGGGCGGCCGGGTTGGCACCTGGAATGTTCGGCTATGTCGAAGCGTTACCTGGGCGAAGAATTCGACATCCACGGGGGCGGCATTGACCTGCGATTCCCGCACCACGAAAACGAGCAGGCACAGTCACACGGAGCCGGATGGGGATTTGCCCGCATGTGGGTTCATAATGCCTGGGTCACCATTAAGGGTGAGAAGATGGCGAAATCCGTGGGCAACGTTCTGTCCGTGGATGCGCTGACGCAGCAGGCACCCGCTCTGGCTGTGCGCTGGGCATTGTCAACAGTGCATTACCGTTCAGCCTTGGAGTGGGGACCCGACACGCTGCCGGCGGCTCAAGCGGCATCTGAAAAGTTCATTACCTTTGCTCTCAAGAGTGCGGAAGCTGCAGGCGAAGCAACCGTCGAAGAACTGCAGCTGGGGGAGAAAGATCTGCCTGAAGGGTTCGTCAATGCTTTGAACGATGACCTGAACGTCGCCGGCGCCCTCGCCGTGATTTACGAACACCTCAAAGTCGGTAACCAGGCCCTGGCCAGCGGCGACACAGAGGCGATTCGCCGCGAACACGTCCTCGTGCGATCCATGCTGGATCTGCTGGGCGTGGATCCCCTGTCCGATCAGTGGAAGGCCACCACTCGCGGGGAAACTGGAGCAACGACAGGCACGAACGGCAGCGGATCAAACGGCGCAATGGACGCCCTCGACAATCTTGTGACCGGTATTGTGAACGAGCGTGCGCAAGCCCGAGCAGATAAAGACTGGACGCGAGCCGACCAGCTGCGAGACACGCTGACCGAAGCCGGCATCACGGTGGAGGACGGCAAAGACGGTGCGACCTGGCACCTGGCAGCCGACTAAACCTTCTCGCCGCGCACACCAGCTCTCGCCAGCACAGCTTGGTCGGCACAGCTAAGACGGCAAGACTAGATGGCACGCGGAGCGTCGTGCTGCGGGTTCACACAGCGACGCCGGCGCCTAGCGGCACAAATGTGGCAAGGATCCACGAAAATGCACTCGAATGTGGGGCGGGCCGTACGATAAAGTGAAGGACTTGCACGGCGCGAATCGCCACATCACCAGGTGAGGCGGCTGGAAGCATCCATTGAGCACCTCACGTAGCATCCGTATGTGCAGCCGTGCTCAAGCCCGCGATCAGCATAAGAAGGCAGGAGTCAACAGATGGCAAGTAATTACGGTCGACGTGGAGCCATCCGCAAACCTAACTCCAAGAAGGGGCCACGCGTAGGAACCGGCGGCCATTCACGCCGGGGTCTGGAGGGTAAGGGCCCCACTCCGAAAGCTGAGGATCGCGTCTACCACGCCGCCCACAAGCGCAAAGTTGCCCGTGAAAAGCGTGAGCAACAGGAAGCAGCGCTGGCACGTGCCCGCTCCAGGACCTCTATCAAGATTCCCGAAGGCCACGAGCTAATCTGTGGGCGTAACCCCGTTGCCGAAGCAGCTCAGGCAGGCGTGCCGATTCTGCGCGTCTTCATTTCACCGACCACAACGGCCGATGAGCGACTCGAATCCGTGATCCGCACAGCATCCTCTCTGGGAGCGCCGGTGATTGAAGTGACCAGGCGCGACCTGGACGTTGCAACGGATGGTGCCGTGCATCAGGGAGTAGCTGCCGAGGTGGACGCCTACGACTATGCGGATGCAGACGAACTGCTTGGTGACCTGCTTCAGCAGAGTGAGCCGCCCATGGTGGTGGCACTTGACCAGGTGACGGACCCGCACAATCTGGGTGCGACGTTGCGTGCTGCTGGCGCATTTGGCGCGGGAGGCGTGGTGATTCCGCAGCGCCGCTCGGCAGGTGTGAACGCCACCGTGTGGAAGGTGTCCGCTGGTGCAGCCGCGCGCGTCCCGGTTGCGCAGGTGTCCAACCTTGTACAGTTTCTGCGTGTCGCCAAAAAGGCCGGGTACTTCGTGGTCGGATTGGACGGCGGGGGTGACCAGTCGATCCGCCGCCTGCCCTTGTCGACCGAGCCACTGGTTATTGTCACGGGTGCGGAAGGGGCTGGACTGTCACGCCTGGTGCGCGACACCTGCGACCAGATCGTGTCGATTCCGATCAGCTCCACCGTTGAGTCTTTGAACGCGTCGGTTGCCACGGGCATCGCGTTGTACGAGGTGGCGGCCACGCGCGCCGACGCTCGCTGACAGGTACGCCGAGGTTATGCGGTGATGTCGCTGCCTAGAATAACCTTCGTACGTTTTTGGCGAGATCACCAATACCGGTTAATCTCCAACTGAGCAGGAGTGCGTCCCGAAGTGCTGCTTGGGCAGGGGATGCGTCGCCTCGCTTGCGATTCGCTGATTCAGCGATCGACATCGTTGACCAGTCGGGACTCATCTGACAAAGGTGGTTAGACCTGTACGGAATCCCGTAGTTATCCATCCTCAACTCGAGGATCGTCGAGAGGGGAGGGGCCTGCTGGATTTATCTGCACGGGCATGTTATCGTTAACTTCACTGGCGGAACAATGTAGATCTCCGCAGTGTATGACTCGAGAATCTAGCTCACTTCGTAAATCATGGGAGGCTTCAATGGCGCGACTACATGTTGATCCTAAGTATGTGAACGCTAACATCAATGAATTGATATGGGGATCGTTCACCGAGCACCTGGGCCGATGCATCTATGGGGGACTTTATCAGCCCGATCATGCGACCGCAGATGACAATGGCCTGCGGCAAGACGTGATCGATGAGGTAAAGGAACTTGATATAAGCCTTGTTCGCTATCCTGGTGGAAACTACGTTTCGAATTACAACTGGAAAGATGGTATTGGACCTAAGGAAAAGCGTCCGAGACGACTTGAATTTGCATGGGCAACCGTAGAAAGCAATCAATTTGGAATTGATGACTTTATTGATTGGGCGCGAAAAGCAAACGTAGAGCCGATGATAGCCGTGAATCTCGGAACCGGCACTCCTAAGGAAGCTGCAGAGCTCGTAGAATACTGCAATCATCCTGGTGGCACATACTGGAGTGACCTTCGCAGACAGAATGGTCATGAAGAGCCCTACGGTATCAAATACTGGTGCCTAGGAAATGAAATGGAAGGAGATTGGCAAGCCGGCCATCTTAGTGCAGATAACTATGCGGATAAAGCACTTGAGACGGCGAAGATGATGCGGTGGGTAGATCACGACATTAAGCTCGTTGCTTGTGGTAGTTCGTATCATGTGCTGCCAGAATACCTCGAATGGGACAAGATTGTTCTGAGTAAGCTCTACCCGCATATCGACTACATCTCTACTCACTTTTACGCATCGAGAAGCGATAGTAGTGCCGAAGAATTCATCCACTCATGGCACGAACTGCATCAGCATCTGAAAAACTCTGAGGCTGTCTTAGATTTTGTGAAGGGTAAGCGTGACGAGGATAAGGAAATCCCCATCTGTCTTGATGAATGGAATGTTTGGAATTTCTCAGATCTCAAAATCAACGGTCCGAGTGATCTTCTTGGTGCAACAGAACTCGAGGTAACTTCTGCAGAGAGATGGGAAGAAGCTCCGCCTATTCTTCAAGAGAAATACTCTCTTCTTGATGCTGTAACCTTTGCTGGCTTGGGCATGACCTTGATAAACCACGCTGATCGAGTTGAGATTGCTTGTCTTGCGCAGCTAGTTAACGCGATCGCTCCTATCACTACCAAGAATGACGGGGGAATTCTTCGACAGGCTATTTGGTATCCGCTTCATGAGCTTACCGAGCGTGGCCATGGAGAGGTTCTCTCTCATCGCTTAGAGTGCTCTAAGAGCTTGGTTAAGGGACGGGAAATCCCATCAGTCTATTCGGCCGTTGTGTACGACTCTGACAATCGTGAAATGACACTGTTCGTGTTGAATTCGAACCTCGAGAAATCGGAGCCACTTGAAATTGAAGTTAGCGGTAGCAAATTTGCAATCAAGAGTGTGCGTAGGCTTGTAGGAAAGAATTTAACGAGCGTTAATACCTTTGATAACCCGGAGGAAATTTCGATGGAGGAGCTAAAAGACTTTGACTCTTCCGTCCTTGAACTTCCTCCGGCCTCTTTCTCTGTAGTCACAGTTGAGGTGGCAAAATGACCGAAACTATCGGTAATAATTCCGCTAGGATTTACGGTTTTAAGGGTGAGATAAAAACCTGGAACCGGATAGCATATGGTGCAGGAGATATGGCTGTCAACATTACGTGGGCAGCCTTGGGAATGTTCATCATTTATTTCTACACTGACGTTGCGCTAATTCCAGCTGCTGCGGTCGGCACCTTGATGCTGTTTGGGAGAATTTTCGACGGGGTCACGGACGTGATCGTCGGTGCTTTGGTTGATAAGACTGATACAAGGTGGGGGAAAGCGCGCCCGTGGGTGTTATTCGGAGCGATACCGTTTGCTGCTTGTTCAACTCTCCTTTTCGCCGTGCCTGATACGTCAATTTCGGGAAAGCTGATATACGCTTACGTTACCTACCTACTAATGACAATTGCCTTTACTGCCGTTTGTATTCCTTACGGCACAATTAACGCGCTGATGACTCGCGACGTTAATGAACGGGCTAAGCTGAATGTTTTCCGGATGTTCATGGCTCAGATAGGCTTCCTGCTGGTCACGACGGTAACCCTTCCTTTGGTGAAGCGCCTTGGTGACGATCAACGCGCATGGGTCATCGCGTTCGCGATCTTGACGAGTCTATCGGTGCTTTTGTTTTGGTTCACTGTCGCAGGAACGCGCGAGATCAGAGCGCTACGTGATGAAGGGAACGAAAATGTGCCTTTTAATGCGCGTTTGAAAGCAATGTTTGCCAATAAGTATTGGATTCTGGCAACAGTGTTTTTCCTCGTCTTTAGTATCGGTTACGCGCTGAATCAGTCTGCATTGGTTTACTACTGCAAGTGGGTTCTTGGAAACGAGCAACTGGTTTCAGTTTTGACTTGGGCATATCTAGTCCCAGTGATGGTCGGATTCTTGTTCCTGCCAGAACTGATCAAACGATTTGGTAAGACCAAATTGATGATGGTTGGCATTTTGGTCTCAGTTGTTGGCCTCGTAGTAATGGCAATTGCTCCTGCCAGCTTTGCTGTTGCAATGGGGGCTCAAATCGTTAAGGGTGTTGGTCAAGTTCCACTTCTAGGAATCGTCTGGGCCCTGTTCCCCGATACGATCGAGTACGGCGAGTGGAAGACGGGTATTCGCTCGGAAGGTTTGCTCTACAGCTCAGGTAGCTTTGCGCAGAAGCTCGGTATCGGAATCGGAGCGGCTCTGATGAGTTGGATTCTTGCCATGGGAGGGTACGACGGTGCTGCGTCGGTTCAGAGTGGTGGCGCGTTAAGTGCGATTTTGTGGTCATTCATTTATATTCCGATCATCACTTTTGTTCTTCAAGCGGTGATTCTTTACTTCTATGACATCGACAAGAAGCTTCCGATGATTATGGAGGAGCTGAAAAGGCGCTAGGACATCCGCCTAGCACCATGTTGATTGGGGGGCTGCTTCATTCAAGCGCCCCCCAATCACGTGAGATTGTCACTTGTGCATTCGACGGTTGTCGGGCGCTGACGGGTACGCCGGGTATTTCCCGGCGCACTGCCCGCACGAACTGGACACTGGTGATGAGAATGCGCCAATGGCGATAGACTGGACGGTGGTGTTTCAGCCAGGTGACCGTGAGACACCCTCGTCCATCAAGAAGACAGGCGAGCCACCAAGTAGGGGAGCATAACCGAATGCCAGCCGTGATCGTTTTGGGCGCACAATGGGGCGACGAAGGGAAGGGCAAGGCCACTGACCAGCTGGGTCAGCGCACCGACGTCGTCGTCAAGTTCAACGGCGGGAACAACGCCGGCCATACCGTCGTCGTCGACGGAGAAAAGTACGCGCTGCACCTGCTGCCCGCAGGTATCCTGTCCAAAGGTGTCACACCGCTGATTGGCAACGGTGTGGTGGTCGACCTGAGCGTTCTTTTCGATGAGATGGAACAGATTAGCGCTCGCGGTGTGGACTGCTCGAAACTGAAGATTTCGGCGGCCGCGCACATCATCCCGCCTTACAACCGCCTGGTGGACAACGCCAGTGAGAAGTTGCTGGGCGACAAGCAGATCGGCACCACTGGCCGAGGCATCGGGCCGACATATGCGGACAAGATGAACCGCATCGGCATCCGCATTCAGGATCTGTTCGATCCGCCGACCCTTGAGCAGAAGGTGCGCAGCGCCCTGGCTCAGAAGAACCCGCTACTTGAATCTGTTGGTATGGAAACGCTCGATCCGGAGGAGGTCACGCGCGAACTGCTGTCGTACGCTGACCGCGTGCGCCCCATGGTGGTGGATGCGTCATTGCTGGTCAACGATGCATTGGATGAAGGCAAGACCGTCTTGTTCGAGGGTGGCCAGGCCACAATGCTCGACATCGATCATGGAACCTACCCGTTTGTGACCTCATCAAATCCGACGGCCGGTGGTGCACTGACCGGAACAGGTGTCGGGCCTACCCGCATCGACCGTGTGGTGGGTGTTGCCAAGGCGTACACGACGCGCGTAGGTGAAGGGCCTTTCCCAACGGAGCTTACTGACGAAGTCGGTGATGAACTGCGTAAACGCGGCGGCGAATTCGGTGTGACGACGGGGCGGCCGCGTCGTACTGGATGGTTCGATGCTGTGGTCGTGCGATACGCTTCGCGCGTCAACGGGTTGACTGACCTGTGCCTGACGAAGCTGGATGTCCTGACTGGATATGACACGATTCCGGTGTGCGTGGCCTATGAGGTGAACGGGCAGCGTTTGGATGAGATGCCAATGAATCAGTCAGACTTCGAGGCTGCAACACCCATCTATGAAGAGATGCCCGGATGGAGTGACGACATCTCCGGCGTGCGCACCTTCGAGGACCTGCCTCAAAAGGCTCAGGAGTACGTGCTGCGCCTGGAGGAGCTGTCCAAGTGCCGCATCTCCTCGATCGGTGTGGGAGCAGGACGCGAAGCCATCATTGTGCGCCACGCGCTCTGATCTGCAGTCGGTGCGCGCAGCTTGAATGTCGACGAGGCTGCGCGCCCCTGCGCCGAGCTGCCGCTCAGCTTTGATGGAGTTGGAGCTCAGCTTTGCTCGGAGCTTCCGCTTAGCTGTGTTCCGAGCCGGCGCTCAGCACTCCGTTGTCAATGGTGTAGGTCGTATCGGTCGCGCTCAGAGCCTGTTGGTCGTGCGTGACCATGATGACCGCTGCGCCTGTCGCGGCACTGTCGCGCAAT
The DNA here is from genome assembly GCF_056590195.1 of Pauljensenia sp. C0170B5. Taxonomy (NCBI): domain Bacteria; kingdom Bacillati; phylum Actinomycetota; class Actinomycetes; order Actinomycetales; family Actinomycetaceae; genus Pauljensenia; species Pauljensenia sp. C0170B5. The sequence continues at coordinate 71,954 of NZ_JBWPVR010000005.1, forward strand.
AGCTCAAGTACCAGCGCCGTGCTGTCCGCATCAAGATCGCCGGTCGGTTCGTCAGCAATGATGATCGCAGGGGAGTTAATGACTGCGCGCGCAACGCTGGCCCGCCGCAGTTCTCCACCTGACAGTTCCGAGGGGTAGGCGTCAGCAAGTGGCGCAATATCCATCCGCTCCAGCAGTTCGCGGCCGCGCTCTTCAAGGCCGGCCAGGTCTGCCTCGCCGGCGATCTCTCCAGGCAGCAGAACATTGTCGAGGATGTTCAGGCTGGGAAGCAGTGAATGGTGCTGCGTAATGAAACCGAGGGTGCGCGCCCGAAGATTGCATAGCTCATGGTCGCTGAGGTGCGAGACTGCTTTGTTGTCAATGAGAACAACACCCGATGTGGGAGCCAACAGGCCAGCGATCAGATTTAACAGCGTGGTCTTCCCATTGCCGCTCCGGCCGACAATCGCAATGAACTCACCGGCATCGACCGTCAGGTTCACATGATCAACCGCCGCGAACACTGTGCCGCGTCGCGTGAATTCCCGGGTGAGGTCCCGAGTGGTCACGAGTGTCATTACTGCCCCCTCTGGAAAGTCGTATACGTCTCGGCTCGCGACAACTTCCATGCTGACAAGCTTGAGGCTGCCATACCGACGAGGGTGGCTGCCAACACGCTCCCCACTGCCAGACCCAACACTTGCGCGATGCTGATCTGAAGATAGGGCAGTGCCAGGGCGTCTGTAATCAGCGTGCTGTATGGGAAAACGACGAGGGAAGCCAGGCCGATTCCGATCACACCGCCAGCCAGGCCGATCAGCGCTGATTCAGTGAGGTACACGCGAACGAGGTGGGACTTGCGCATTCCCATGATGCGCAGTGAGGCAAATTCTTTCTTCCGCTCATTGACCGAGGTTAAGAACACAGCGAACAGCACGATCGCGCCCAGCACCCATACCGCGCCCACGAATGCGTAGGCATATCCCGTGATCACGTTCAGGTGAGCTTTGGTGGTCGCCGTAATTCCTCCGGGATAGACGAAGCCGAGGCTTCCCATCCCCGTCGCCTTGGTGATGTTGTCTGCCACCTCGTGCGGGTCGACTCCATCTTTGACTGTGAGCAGGACGGCGGAGATCGCATTGCCCGCATGTTCTTCCGGAATGGCCGGATGGCCCACTTCCGCCGAGTACTTCACGACTTGAGGAACGGTTGCCGGATTGACGAACACTGAGCTGTCCAATGAGGTGCCGGTGGGTGCGAGCTGTGCTGCGACAGGGAAGTGGTGGCCGAAAAGTTTGATGTCACCGCTTGCAGACACTTTGATCTTCGAGCCTGCAATGACGTCACCGTCAGCAAGCTGTTTGTCGTATTGCGAGGACACCCAAGGCTCAATAATGAAATCGGTCTGTGGATTGAAACCGATGATCTGAACCTGGTCGTCACAGCAACTTGCCGTCAACGACGCAATATAAGTCTGCGCGGTGAGCTTTTCGATCCCGTTGGCCTTGGCCACCAACTCGGCGATGTTGTTGATGAAGTAGAAGGTGGAGGAACCGGTATTGGTCAGCAGTGCTTCCGCCTGCGGACGGGAAACCTGAGGAACAACCATGAGGTCGGCACCCATGCGTTCCTGCATACTCGCCAGACCGGTCTTAAGGTTGAACGACAAGACGGTACCGCCGAAGAAGGTACCGGACAGAACGCTGACGATGAATATCAGCGCGAAGGTGCGCAGTGGTCTGCTCGATAAGTTCTTCAGCGGTAGCCGTCGCAGTAGGTTGTGACGTGTCACGGTCTGCCTGCAGAACTTACTTCTGTGAGGCGGGTGCGATTGTCTTGACGCGACTGTTCACGTACACCACAACCACCGCGTAGACAATGGTCAGGATGCCCAGAACCATCAGCGTGGGGACCATGATCATGTTGCAGTGCATGTCGGCCTTCATGCATCCGCCAATGAGAACCTTGACGATGGCGATAGTCAAAGCGCCGTTGAGGCCAGCTGCAATTGCCAGTCCTGTCTGGATGCGGGTGTCAACGAAGAACGCAATGACGCCGATGACTGCGATAACCAGACCGATGCCGAGGGCGGCCTGAGCTGACCAGTGGCACTTCATGAAGTGCCCATCTTCCGTCGGAGGGCATGGCTGCGCGAGAGTCTTGGGCGCGAATGCGATGAGAAGTCCCAGAATGATTGCTGGAATCGATGAGATCAGTTTGTTTGTCATGATAACCCTTTCACAGGTGCTCGACGACGCTTCTGCCGGATCAGTCCGTCTCTCAAGAAACGCTGTTATTATGACAGCGTAAAATAAGAAAGGCAAACCTTACCTAATCGGTGAGGAGTGGATGGAAACCGCAGAATAGCGCCAACGGCGAGAGCGCAGGAGGTGTGGACCTGTGGTGCGAACCGTTAAAAAGTGAGCAAGGCGACGTGAAAGGGCCTCGAACTAAGCCATCTTTCTATCTCGTACGGTGAGCTGCTGTGCCCGGCGCTCAACCGGCTGTCAGTGCCTGGTGGTCAGATCCTCATCGAACCGCATCGATAATCGACGTCACTGTTTCATGGATCGCTTCAGCGCTTACTGGTTCGCCTGCGCTGGTGAAGTAGATTCCCAACACGAGGTTGGAGTACGCGATACGAGTAAACGTATACGTCTCATGTGGATCAGGATCGGCAAGATCAGCCGTGAAGGTGACGTACTGCGCGCCGCTGACCCTGCCGTCCTCTCTGAAGTCCAGGCCGGTGACCGCCGCATCAATTGCCTCACCATCGCATCCTTTCCGATTTCTCTCCAAGTGGAGATTGTAGAATTCCTGCGCGTTGGCCTTACTGGGGAAGAGTGACAGCTCAATGAAGGCCACAGAGGTCACTCCCTCAATCAATGACGTGTGACTCATGTAATCCGGTGACGGCAGGCTGTCAAAAAGCTTCTGGCATTGAGTGCTCTTGAACTGCAGCGGCTCAACGTCGGTATAGCGGATGGGGCCCTCGACTTCATCAACGGGGCCAATGCCACTGATCGCGACATTTCGGAGTGTCTCTGTGGCTTCACTTGCAGAGAGTGGATCAGAGTGACGTGAGGTGATGAAAAGAACGCCGGCCGCAACCAGAGCGATCACGAGAACGCAGCTCACCAGCACGATAGCAATCAGGCCACCTTTGTTCCTTGGACGGGGGCGCTGCTGAGAGGGGCCCTGCAGAGGAGCGCTCGGCTGAAGGTCGCCCTGCAAAGGTGAACCGGACTGAGGGGGACCCTGCAGAGGGTACTGTGGTTGTGTCACGATGCGCTCCGTGGCACGACTAGATCAGTTTCATGTACTTGAGTACTACCGTGCCATGTCGCACTGCCACACATCAATATCTCCGGCCCCAACAATCTGTCCTTGATCATCGCAAGGTGCTGGAAATGAGGCGGGGGTGAAAGTGGCACCGGACCGAAAGCGCCTGTCGGCGCGAAGGCCGCTCGTAGCGGCAATAGTTGGAGCCCGGGGCTTAGCGGCCCGATGCCGCGTTCAGCCTAACATTGCCACCCACACTGACGCTCAGTGACCTTGCCAACTTCAGGTTCCGTCGGCGCCGTCCTTGCCGGCAGTGCGCAGTGTTGCCCGCTTCGGTGATGGCGAACAAGACCAGAGAATTGCTGGTCGCCCTCGTGAATCGTCGTGAAGGCCCGTACAGTAAGAAGCATGTTTGTACTTGATGAGAACACTCCTCGAGAAATTGCACCCCTGGCGTGGATGCTGGGACAGTGGCGCGGCTGGGGCGTGATTGCCGGATCGCACGCGGCGGCCGCCACCCCCGATTCGTCCGGAGAATCCGACCAGAACACCCCCGCCACCTCGGCCGACAGTGACGATGTGCCCGATCAGATGGTCATTGAAGAGATCACGTGCGAAGCCGTGGGCACACAGATGCGCATGGTGACCCGCATCTACTTGGCAAGCTCGCGCGTTCAGTCGCTTGACCCGAGTGCCTCGACCGAGGAAGGCCTGGCCGCCCTCGTCGAACAGGACCTGATCAATGAGGAAACCGTGTACGTCAGCGTCATGCCGACGACGCAGGAGCTGCCCCCTCCCGGACAGTTCCAGACCCGAGAGCTCACTGCCAGTGGCGCGGATCAGAAAGGTCTGGCGACGCTGTGGGCGGGAGTGTCGATGGGGCCGCGCGTACGCATGATTTCCGACGCGATCGCACGCAGCCCACACGCTCAACCCGTTGAGGAAGCCTCCCGCATGTTCGGCCTGGTCGCAGGTGAACTCATGTGGGCTCAGGACGTCACAATGGTGGGTGCAGGCGAGTCGATTACCTCGATTTCCGGTCGTCTCATGCGAATTGACGAGGGGGACGCTGTCACATCAGATTCTGCAAGAACGCCGAGCAACGCTGCGGCGAACCATGGTGGCGTCGATGCGCAGGACAGCGATGACTGATCAGCTGCATTCGCCACTGTTGACCTGGCCGAAAGCTGTTGCAGGTGAGGGCGAGTGGGTCGGCCTGCCGATCCACTATGGCGACCCGATCGGGGAGCAGTGGGCACTGGCCGAGTTGCGGGGCTTCACGGATCTGTCCACTCTGGCAGCCGTGTGCGTCAGCGGGCCTGATCGTCAGTCATGGCTCACAAACATGACCTCGCAGATCATCAACGGCATGATGCCTGCAGAATCAAAGGAACTGCTGGTGTTGGATGCCAACGGCCGCATCGAGCACGCCGCAGCAGTCCACGATGACGGTGAAACGACGTGGCTGGTAACTGTGCGTAACCGCGTCGGCGCACTGGCCCAGTGGCTCGAGTCCATGAAATTCATGCTGCGCGTCGAAGTGGCGGCGCGCCACGACATTCGCGTGATCGGCACCGTCAGTTCTGCCGCCCAGACAGACCCGCTTGCTGAAACAGCACGTCATCTGCCGGGATACCTGTTCACGTGGGATGACCCGTGGCCAGGAGTCGTGGAAGGCGGCACGCGTTACTTTGCAGGCAGCAAGCACCCGGGATCTGACACGCGTTTCCACCTCCACATTGTCGAGGGCGACGGCGCCATCACCGACATGATGAGTGTGGCGGGTGACAGCGACGGCATGACGCCTGCCGGAATGCTTGCCTGGGACGCACTGCGCATTGCGGCATGGCGTCCTCTTATCGGACGGGACACGGACGCTCGATCCATCCCGGCTGAACTCGACTGGATGCGCACCGCCGTTCATCTGCATAAAGGCTGCTACCGCGGGCAGGAGTCTGTGGCACGTGTGGTGAACCTTGGTAAACCGCCCAGGCGCTTGACCTTCCTGCAACTCGATGGCTCACGCGGAGATCTGCCGGAAAGTGGAGCCAGACTGATGCGTGGAAACCGGCAGGTGGGTGTGGTGACATCAGCTGCACGGCACTACGAACTTGGCCCCGTTGCGCTGGCGCTCATTTCGCGCAACGTCCCAGAAGACACGGTCTTTGACATTGATGGGGTCAGCGCTGCGCAGGAAATCATCGTGCCGCGTGACGGTCGCAGTGAAGATTCACCCGATGAGCGCCCCGGCAAGGACCTGACGAACAAGGACCTGCGCAGGCTGGATATTCCGCCGGCAGGATCACCGCACATGTCAGGTGGAAGGAAGGCATAACAGTGCGAGCAGTACTTCAGCGGGTTACCCGCGCATGCGTGCGCGTCGATGGTGAAGTTGTCGGAGAAATCAGTGGCCCCGGCATCCTCGCCCTCGTCGCCGCCACTCACGAGGACGGCCCCGACCAGGTCGACACGGTGGTGCGCAAAATTGCGGAGCTGCGGATCATGGACGATGAACAATCGGTGAGCGACATTGGCGGCGCGGTCCTGGTCGTCTCGCAGTTCACACTCTATGGCAGTACCCGTAAAGGCCGGCGACCCTCGTGGTCGGCAGCTGCGCCGGGCCCTGTGGCTGAACCGCTGATTGATGCCGTGGCTCAGGGGCTGCGTGAGCGTGGGCTGGAAGTGGCGACCGGCCAGTTTGGCGCCCACATGGAGGTTGAACTGGTCAACGACGGGCCCTTTACTGTGCTGGTTGAGGCGTAGACGGAACCATGGCGGAGGTGCATATTCGCCCGTACCGGTTAACGGACGCAGCTGATCTGATCTCAATCTGCATTGATACGGCCGACAGTGGCAGGGGAGCGCGGGGCAGGCTCACCGATGATGAAATTCTGCCCTACATTTACGCACTGCCGTACGTCAGTTACGCTCCGAGCTGGTCGTTTGTGGTTGATACTGGCTCACGCATCAGTGGATATATCGTGGGTGTCCCCGATGTTGCTTCCTTTGTGAACTGGTGGCGCGACCACTGGGTGCCGGTGCTGCGCGAGCGTTTCGGCGGCACGGAGCTGTGGCCAGAGGGCGAGCGTGAACTGCTTGAACGCGGCCTCAACCCTGATTCCATGTGGTCGGATCTTCGCCGCACCTATGAGGCCGAATTTCACATCGACCTGCTGTCCGATGTGCAGGGACGTGGGCTCGGTACGCAGCTTCTTGGCAGATTCACCGAGGCGGTGACCACGCGCTCGCACGCACACGGCATCGCCATCGGGGTTGACGCGGACAATTCACGTGCCATCGGCTTTTATGCCAAAAATGGTCTTGAGGTGCTGCGTGAAGACCGAGGCAGTGATGGCGCCGTCAGCGGCTACACCATGGGGATTTGCCTGCGCGGGCCATCCAGATCCGCATGACACGCGAAGCGGTGGCACGCAGGTTCCTTTCGCCCGATGACACCGCCTCATCCGTTGAACACGGCCCGGGCACGATCGGGACAGCGGCAATGATTCCGCATCGCAACAGCTCATCAGTCAGTGCCTGCCCCTGTTCAATTCTGCCGGCGCACGCGATGACAGGAACGCTGCCGGCCTCGCGTGCCAGGCGCGCCACCCCGGAGATGGTTTTGCCCATGACACTTTGCCGGTCGATCGACCCCTCGCCGGTCAGCACAAGGTCAGCTCCGCGCAGCACTTCCGCCAGCCCGACGCCTTCCATCACCAGATCCACCCCTGATTCCAACGAAGCGCCCAGGAAAGCTGACAGCGCAAACCCCAGCCCACCTGCCGCTCCAGCTCCCGCCTTGTCGGCATGGGCGCTCGCTGCCGGGTCAGCGTGCGCGAAGGTTGCCAACGCACGATCCAGCACCTTGACGTCGCGAGGTGTCGCACCCTTTTGAGGCCCGTATACAGCGGATGCGCCCCGAGGCCCACACAGCGGATTGTCCACATCGCATGCGGCGCGCACGCGCACATCCCTCAGCCTCCCATCCAGGCCAGACACGTCAATACGTCGAACCTTTCCCAGGCACTCCGGCGAACCGTCGACGTCACGGCCACCCTCGTCAATGAAGCTCATACCCAAGGCGCGCAGCATTCCCGCTCCGCCGTCGTTCGTGCCGGACCCGCCCAGCCCGATGAGGATCTCCTCAACACCAAGGTCCAGTGCTGCCGAGATCAGCTCACCCACTCCAGCGCTGGTCATGGAACAAATTCGCCGGTCGCAAGCCGCGACCAATCCCAGCCCGACAGCCTCGGCAACTTCGATGACCGCGCTGCCACCTGCCGTCCAGAACCCTGCCTCACGAGGGCGGCCGAGCGAGTCGTGAACCTCGACGATGTGGTACTGCGCCCCCAGGGCATCCGCGATGGCCTGCGCGAAGCCTTCTCCGCCGTCAGCCAGCGGAACCACCTCGCATTGCGCATCGGGGACGACTGCACGAACACCGTCGGCAAGTGCACGCGCCGCCTGCATCGCTGTCATCGACCCTTTGAAACTGTCAGGAGCGCAGACGATTTTCATGGCAGTCCTTCCTGTCGCGGCGCGGTTTGCTCTGATTGTAGGCAGCGTGTTGACGTGCTTGTGTGCGCACGCGAGGCAGACAACTGGCAGTGTTTCCGCTCGCCTGTAGTGAACATTGAAGCGGCCGCGCCAATCAGCCCGTAGGGTGGAACCAGTTGAAAACGCCAGGCACCCGTGTCTGCGCCATCCCATTCGTGAACATCAGGAGGAGCCATGTTCGAACGGTTCACCGACCGAGCTCGGCGAGTCGTCGTCCTCGCACAGGACGAAGCCAGGAACCTCAACCACAACTACATCGGCACTGAGCACCTGCTGCTGGGCCTCATTACCGAGGGCGAGGGCGTCGCAGCAAAAGCCCTCGACATGATGAACATTGAGCGCGACCAGGTGCGTGAAGCGGTCATCGACATTATTGGCGAGGGCGAAAAGCCTGTCGAAGGTCACATTCCGTTCACGCCGCGTGCCAAGAGAATCTTTGAGCTGTCGCTGCGTGAAGCACTGCAGTTGGGTCACAACTACATTGGCACTGAGCACCTGCTGCTCGGTTTGCTCAAAGAGGGCGAGGGCGTTGCAGCTCAGGTGCTGACGAAGCTGGGAGCTGACTTGTCGCAGGTGCGTCAAGCCGTTATCCAGCTGCTGTCGGGTTACCAGAGCGATGGGGACAACCGCGAGGCGGTGGGCGTATCGGGCAACCCTGTGCGCGACCCCGGTCAGACGAACTCCGCTATTTTGGAGCAGTTCGGTCGCAACCTGACTCAGGCTGCACGTGAAGGCAAGCTTGATCCGGTGATCGGTCGTAAGACGGAGATGGAACGCGTCATGCAGGTACTGTCGCGTCGCACGAAGAACAACCCGGTGCTGATCGGTGAACCCGGTGTCGGTAAGACCGCTGTTGTCGAAGGCCTGGCTCAGGCGATCGTGCATGGCGACGTGCCGGAGACGATTAAAGACCGCCAGATTTACTCACTGGATATGGGATCCCTGGTCGCCGGGTCGCGCTATCGCGGCGATTTCGAAGAACGCTTGAAGAAAGTCCTTAAAGAGATCCGCACGCGCGGTGACATTATCTTGTTTATCGATGAGATCCACACATTGGTCGGCGCCGGTGCTGCTGAAGGCTCCATTGATGCCGCTCAGATGCTCAAGCCAATGCTGGCTCGCGGCGAAATCCAGACCATCGGTGCCACCACGCTTGACGAGTACCGCAAGCACGTGGAAAAGGACGCTGCGTTGGAGCGTCGTTTCCAGCCGGTGCGTGTCGAGGAACCCTCTGTGGATGAGACAGTTGGGATCTTGAAGGGGCTGCGTGACCGCTACGAGGCGCATCACCGCGTCATCATCACCGATGAGGCGATCCGCGCCGCAGCCGAGCTGGCAGACCGCTACATTTCTGACCGTTTCCTGCCTGACAAGGCCATTGACCTGATGGATGAAGCCGGTGCCCGCCTGCGCATCGCCCGTATGACGGCACCGCCCGAGTTGCGTGAAATCGACGAGAAGATCGCTGATGTGCGCAAGGCCAAGGAAGCCGCGATCGATGATCAGGACTTTGAGCGTGCCGCCTCCCTGCGTGATGAGGAAAAGAAACTGGGCGAGGAACGTCGCGAGAAGGAAGATGCGTGGAAGGGTGGCGAACGCGAAGAAATCGCGGAGGTCACTGAAGAGGAAATCGCTGAAGTGCTCGCCATGTCGACCGGCATCCCGGTGGTGAAGCTGACTCAGACCGAATCGGCCAAGCTGCTGAAGATGGAAGATGAGCTGCATAAGCGCGTCATCGGCCAGGAAGAGGCTGTCAAAGCACTATCGCAATCTATCCGACGCACACGTTCCGGCCTGAAAGATCCGAAGCGTCCGGGTGGCTCGTTCATTTTTGCCGGACCGACCGGTGTCGGTAAGACTGAGCTGGCCAAGGCTCTCGCGGAGTTCCTGTTCGGTGATGAAGATGCGCTGATCCAGATAGATATGAGCGAGTTCTCCGAGAAGCACACGGCATCACGCCTGTTCGGTGCACCTCCCGGGTACGTTGGATACGACGAGGGTGGCCAGCTCACTGAAAAGGTCCGTCGCCGTCCGTTCTCTGTCGTCCTGTTTGACGAGGTTGAAAAGGCTCACCCCGATATCTTCAACTCCTTGCTGCAGATCCTGGAAGAAGGTCATCTGACCGATTCACAGGGACGCAAGGTGGACTTCAAGAACACGGTGATCATCATGACCACCAACCTGGGCACGCGCGACATCAACAAGGGTGTGCTGACCGGCTTCCAGTCCGCCGACAACCTCACGCACGACTACTCGCGCATGAAGTCGAAGGTGAATGAGGAGCTCAAGCAGCATTTCCGCCCCGAGTTCCTCAACCGTGTTGACGACGTCATCGTCTTCCCGCCGCTCACGAAGGAGCAGATCACGCAGATCGTTGACCTGATGATCGGTCGCCTGGCGGAGCGCATGGAGGACCAGAATATGAAACTGCAGATCAGCGATGCTGCGCGTGAACTGCTGGCCGACCGCGGATACGACCCTGTTCTGGGTGCCAGGCCGCTGCGCCGCGCCATCCAGCGCGATATTGAGGACGCCTTGTCCGAGCGGATCCTGTTCGGTGAGATCATGCCGGGTCAGGTTGTCACCGTCGATGTTGCCGGCGAGGGCGACCAGCGTGAATTTACGTTCACTGGGATCTGATCGCCTGGTCGCATGGCCTGCGTGTAGTGGCTGACTACCGTGGTTAGGGGCCAACCGGCCACGGTAGTTCGGCTCCAGGCGTCAACTGGTCACGGTCATCCAGACGGCCACCCTCGACAATGAAGTTCAGCCGCGCGGAGACGACGTCGCGGGGACGAAGCAGCCTGCAGCGTCCGAAGAACTCCTGCCACACGTGACCCCTCCTGCACGCAGTTGAGCCCTTGCACACGAGGGTGATAAATCTCCTTCTCGCACGCCCATCTCAGCCAACAGCGCCGACGAGATTTTGCCATAATTGCTGCGATGCCAAACCTAAGGAGACCCTGATGCCTGCAGCACCTACGCCCGAGTCGCACGCACGCGTTGACGCCGACACGACGCTCAGCACAGACCCACTGTGGTGGCGCCAGGCGGTTGTGTACCAGATCTACCCGCGCAGCTTCGCTGACTCGAACGGCGACGGGCTCGGTGACATCAAGGGTGTGACCTCACGGGCAGACTACCTGGCTGACCTCGGTGTGGATGCTGTGTGGCTCAGCCCCTTCTATCCTTCCGAGCTGGCTGACGGCGGATACGACGTGGCCGACTACCGCAACGTGGATCCACGCCTGGGAACGCTTGACGATTTTGACGAAATGATCGCGGCCCTGCATGGACGAGGCATCCGCGTCATCGTTGACATCGTGCCCAACCACACCTCACGCATGCACCCCTGGTTCCAGGAAGCTCTGGCAGGGGGCCGCGGGTCAGCGGCGCGTGAACGTTACATCTTCCGTGAAGGCACAGGCCCTGACGGCTCGCAGCCCCCGACGGACTGGACCTCCACGTTCGGCGGTGCCGCATGGGAACAGGTTGAAGACGGACAGTGGTACTACCACTTCTTTGCCCGCGAGCAGCCGGATCTGAACTGGGATCACCCCGATGTGCGCGAGGACTTCCTGACAACACTGCGCTTCTGGTCTGACCGCGGTGTCGATGGTTTCCGCATTGATGTCGCCCACGGACTGGCGAAAGACCTCAGCGAACCGCTGCCCAGCCAGGCAGAACTCGACGCTATGCCGATGGATGGACACCACCGCATCTTTGACCGCGACGAGGTTCAGGACATTTACGCTACCTGGCGTGAGGTCTTCAACTCCTACGATCCGCCGCGCACAGCGGTTGCCGAGGCGTGGGTGAATCCTGACCGGGTGCCTCGGTACGCAAACCCGAACAGCCTGGGACAGTCCTTCAACTTCGACCTGCTTGAAGCCGACTTCAACGCCGACCAGTTCCGCACGATTATCACCGACAATTTGGAGCTGGCCAGTTCGTCAGGTTCCTCGAGCACATGGGTGTTGTCGAACCACGATGTTGTCCGCCATGCCACGCGCTACGGCCTGCCCGATGCAGTGCGCACTCATGGTCCGAGGCCCGACAAGCCGGTGGGTCAGGACTGGCTGCTGACAGGTGGTACCGAGCCGGAGCTTCATCGTGAACAGGGATTGCGTCGTGCGCGCGCCGCCACCATGCTCATGCTGGCACTGCCCGGATCGTCCTACATCTATCAAGGTGAAGAGCTCGGCTTGCATGAAGTGGCGGAAATCCCGGCCGATCAGCGTCAGGACCCGACGTTCTTCCGCACCAATCAGAAAGAAATCGGTCGCGACGGCTGCCGCGTCCCCTTGCCGTGGGTCCATGACGCCGCGAACTTCGGATTTGGAGGACCGGCCCACCTGCCGCAACCCTCATGGTTCGCAGACAGCGCAGTCGACGTGGAATCTGCCCGCGAAGACTCGACGCTGTCTCTGTACCGGCGTGCACTGCATCTGCGCCGCACACTGCAGGGCGCCGAAGAAATGGAATGGGTCGACGACAGCATCGAGGCACCGCACAGCGACCAGGTGCTGCATCTGCGCCGTCCCGGTGGCTGGGACGTGATCACGAACTTCAGCACCGAGCCGATCCCATTCGACACCAGCACAGCCATCCTGACCAGTGAGCCGCTGACCGACGGTGTCCTGCCTGGTGAGACAACCATCTGGTGCGCACCGCGCAGCTAAGCTACCGTGAACCCCCTCGTGCCCGCGCAGAAGCGTCGCATTGTCGGCGCCTCTGCCCGGGTCGTGGGGACTCCATCCCTCGCCCGCGTAGGAACCGACAACTGAGCGCGATACACGTGAGAAATAGGAACGATTTTTCGCCTGCCTCTGTCTTTATCCGGATTTTCGTGTCAGACTTACTGCGGTTGCAGTTGTTTCTGCGTATGCGACTCCACTTCTTTGAGAGGATGTGAGCCTGCCCGCCGCCAGGTGGATCATCTGATGCGCAGAGCCGTCACATGCTGATCATTGTTTCAATGAGACCGTGATGAAGGAGGCGAGAGTGAGGACGACGTCTGATTTTCCGCAGAGTCGACCTGAACCCGTTGGGCAATCCGAATCAGGCACCCAACCCGCTACCGGATCCAAGTCAGTGAACGGCAACAACATTTCCCCTTTTCTTTCTGCACCCCCGATGCCTCCCGGCGACGAGTACTCGCCCGCCAATCAGGGCGGTAACACGCTGTCGCGTCGGCTTCACCTGAGTCGACGGGGACGACAACTCAAGAAGCAACTCGCGAAAAATCGACGCAAAATCCCAGCCATTATCGTGTTGGTGTTCTGCCTGATTGTCACCACGCTGGCGCTGCTTCATCCGGGCGTGCCAACATCCCAGATCGACGTGAATGACGGTGGCATATGGGTGACAAACTCCTCGCGCCAACTGGTCGGTCACCTCAACTACCAGACTCGGCGCCTCGATGCCGCATTGCGCACAGACGCCGCCCAATTCGACATCGGCCAGGCAGCAGATACCGTCACGTTTTCTGATGAGAGCACCAACTCGATCGCCCCTATCGACGTGGCCGGCGTGCGCATGGGTGCCACAACGTCGCTGACTGAACGCGCCCAGGCAGTGCAAGGCGGAGAACGGATCGGTGTGCTGGACGGCGCGGAAGGAAACCTGTGGGTCCTGCCGGCATCCGAGCCCTCGACCGTGCCGATGGGAGACGACAGCGCGATCGAAACAGGCCTTACCTCAGGTGTGGTGACAACCAGCGTCAATGGAACCGTCATGGCGGTGTCGGCAGCAACCGGCCAGTTCGTGACAGTCACGCGCCGCGGCTATGTCGATCAGAAACACAGTGTCGACATCCCTGATATGCGCGCCGACGCATTGCTGCAGATCACGGCGGTCGGTGAACAACCAGTCGCCTTCGACCAGTCAACCAACACGCTGTTCCTCCCTGACGGGTCCGCACGATCCCTGTCCGATGAAGGCGTCCCAACAGATGCCATCTTGCAAAATCCCGGCCCCGACCATGACGCGGTATTACTGGCCAACCCGAATTCCCTGATCAGCGTTCCCCTCAACGGCGATCCCGTGACGATCACCCCCGCGAATGAGCAGAACCGTTCAGGAAAGCCGGCGGCTCCCACACGACACGAAGGATGCTCGTACGGCGCGTGGGCAGGCTCGGGCTCCTATGTGCGTCTGTGTGACGACGCGGCCAATGACACGTCGATGAATGTTGACACCCTTAAGTCTGCGCGCAACATCTCGTTTAGAACCAACCGTAAGCTCATCGTCCTCAACGAAATTAACGAGGGTGGCATCTGGCTGCCCGACATGAACATGGCGTTCATGGATGACTGGGATGAGATCGACCAGGAGATCGACAAGGAAAAAGAAGAAGAGGAATCGCCTGAATACACCGACGAAATTATCGACCCTCAGCGCAAGGACAAGAACACTCCACCTGACGCCGTTGATGATGAGTTCGGTGTCAGGCCAGGCCGAGCCACCACGCTGCCTGTACTGCAAAATGACACGGACATCGATGGTGATGTTTTGACAGCCAGACCGATCAGCCAGCCTCAGATCGGAGCGGTGATGCCGACGCGTGGCGGCCAGGCGTTGCAGATGACGGACGTGCCCGATGATGCGTCGGGCAGCACCACTTTTGTGTACGAGGCATACGACGGGCAGGCATCTGACAGTGCGACGGTGACGATCAGTGTGCACCCCTGGGATCAGAACGCCGGCCCGGTGCAGATCCGCAAGAACCCGCAGAAACTGGGAGCGGGAGCTGCCATTGAGTACAACGTGCTGCCGGATTGGAACGATCCGGACGGCGACCCGATCTTCCTGCAGTCCGCCAGTGCTCCTGACGGTATCCAGGTGCAGTACCGTGAAGAAGGAACCCTGAATATCCGGGATCTGGGCGCAGCGCCCGGCCAGTACGAGGTGAACGTCGTAGTCTCTGACGGGCGTGCCGAAACGCAAGGTGTCGTACCCATCGTCGTACAGCCACCAGGCAACATTCCACCTGTTGCGCACGCCGATTTCTATGTGGCGAGAGCCGGCGAAGCCCTCGAGATCGAGCCGCTGACCAACGATACGGATCCCAACGGTGACGGCCTGACGCTGGTTGGTGTGTCTGAAGCTCCAGCCGGAACACAGCTCACGCCCGACCTGGCTCTCGGATCCATCACGTTCAAAGCGCAGGCACCGGGTACCTACCAGTTCACCTACACCATTTCAGATGGCCCTTCGACCGTGTTGGGCATCATTCGCATCGACGTGGTGGAAGCTGACTCCAATGCAGTCCCCGTTGCTGACGATGACCTGGTTGTCCTGCCTGCTGGCGGTGAAGCACTTGCCGCACCGTTGAATAATGATTCCGATCCAGCCGGCGGCGTCCTGGTCATTCAGCAGGTGGAGCCGACGGACAAACTGGGCCTGCGCGTCACACTGGTCGATCGCCACCTCCTGCGCATCACGGCACCTGGCGGCCTCGATGAAGCCGTCAGCTTCCAGTATTCCGTTTCCAACGGGTCCCATACTGCCCAGGCGCGGATCACAGTCGTCCCGTCACGAGCGCTCGACGACAAGAAACCACCCGTTTTGCAGCCCGACCATGCCAAAGTGCGTGTCGGAGACGTCGCTTCGGTCCCCGTGCTGGAAAACGATCGCTCGCCGGCCGGCCTGGCAATGAAAGTCGATCCGAAACTGCAGTTCGAGGAAAACTCGCAGGTCGGAACCCCCTTTGTAACAGGTAACCTGGTGCGCTTGGAAGCAGGCACAACGCCAGGTGTGATGCATGTGTCGTACACGGTGCACGACATGGTCGGCAACATGGCGACATCGACAGTCGTGTTCGAAGTGGTCGCCCTCGAAGGTGCCAACGCGGCACCCCAACCTCGCCCTCTGACAGCGTGGGCCGTGTCAGGGCAGACGACTCGAATCCCTGTCCCACTGTCCACGATCGACCCTGACGGCGATTCCGTGACACTGGTGGGTATCGAGCAGGCACCGTCCAAGGGAACGATTGAATTGGGCACTGACTGGATCGAATACACGCCTGCGCGCAAGACCACCGGCACGGACGTATTCACCTACATCGTTGAGGACCGTCAGGGCAAGCAGGCAACCGCACGTGTGCGCGTCGGTATTGCGCCACCGGCGGGTAGTAATCAGCCACCCACTGCTGTTAAAGACGTTCTGTTGGTCAAACCTGGGCGCACGATCATGGTGAACGTTCTAGCCAACGACATTGACCCTGACGGGGATTCAATCTCGCTGGTTCCCGATTCGCTCAGCGTGCTGGACGACGCCCTCGAAGCTGAAATTGTGGGAACCGGGATCCAGGTTGAGGTTCCAGAAGCTGCCGGAACATACGTCATGTCCTACCAGGTCACCGACTCGCGTGGCGGTGTGGACAACGGGACGTTGACGATCAATGCGAAGAACGATGCGCCCCTGATGCCTCCGATCGCTCGCGATGACGTTGTGGCGCTGGCTGATATGCCTGACAGTGAGATTGTGCCGATTAACGTGGTGGAAAACGATGAGGATCCCGACGGAACCGTCGCAGACCTGGTTGTGTCCACACGCGCTCCCGACGCTGAAGTCAAGGGCGGAATCATTGAAGCGAAGGCATACGAGACTCGACGGCTCTTGGTCTACACGATTACCGATCAGGACGGCCTCTCATCCTCGGCAGTGGTGTCGATTCCGGGAACCGATCAGACCAGGCCGCGCCTGGACCAGTCACACCTGCCGATCAAGGCACGGGCCGGCAGTGACGTCGTCATCGACATTCGGGACCACGTCATTACGAGGGCGGGCCGTACCGCGATGATCACGGACGAATCCAGGCTCAAAGCATCATGGGGGCTGGATCCGAAGATCGTGCTGGAGGACCAGCATCGCCTCACCCTGCACACCGACCCGGAATTTTCCGGTAAGACATCCGTTTCCTTTGAAGTACGTGACGGTGTTGCATCGGATACATCAGCCTTATCAGCGGTGCTCTCCCTGCCGATTGTGGTGCAGGCAGCGAAGAACCAGCCACCGGCTTTCATCCCGACGAGTGCGCGTGTGGCTGCAGGTGAAGAACCCATCACGTTGGACCTGTCGGCGATGGTCGATGACCCGGACGACGCTGACCCTAAAGGATTCAAGTATGCGCTGGTGAAGAGTTCTCGTGTTGTCAGCGCGAAACTTGATGGGCATATGCTGTCCCTTCAGGCTGGCGTTGATCAGGCCACCGGCACCACGGACCAGGTCACGATCAGTGTTGATGACGGGTCAGGGCCGGTAGTCGGTGAGATCCCGGTGACGGTTGTCGCCTCCACGCGGCCACTCATTCAGGTGTCGGACGCGCTCATCGACGCTGCGAACGCTGGCGGTACGGAAACGATCGATCTGACGAAGTACACGATCAACCCGTTCCCGGAAACGCCGATACGGATCGTGTCAAGCCAGATTGAAATCGGTGAAGGCACCGTGGATCCGCAGGGCACAGTCCTCCACATCACGCCAGCTGTTGGTTTCCACGGGCAAATGACGGTCAACTATCGCCTGATTGATGCCACCAATGATCCGGGGCGCATCGTGGAAGGTAACGTGCGGTTAGTCGTGCGTGATCGGCCCGAACCACCATCCAACGTGTCGGTGATGGCCACGGGTCCTGGCAGAGCAACTGTGACGTTCCAGCCCGGAGCGGACAATGGTGCTGCTATTACCTCCTTCACCTTGACGGATGTCACGACCGGTCAGGAGTTCACTTGCGATGTTGCGTCCTGCCCGCTTAGCGGTCTGGCGAACGGCCTGAAGCATTCGTTCTCAGTCGTGGCGCACAATGATGTTGGCGCATCCGATTCGTCTCCTGCATCCGAGCCTGTCCTGGTCGACGTTCAACCATCCCAGCCTGCCGCCCCGACGCTTGCTGCTGGCGACGGGTCGGTGACGGTGACGTGGAATCCACCGGCAAATGAAGGGTCACCGATCACCGCGTACGAAGTGACGCTCTCTGACGGCCAGACGCAGCGAGTAGACGGCGCAACGACATCAGTGACATTCACCAACCTGACGAACGGTCAGCCCTACTATGCCTCTGTTGTGGCATTGAATTCCTCGCCGTCACCCTCACAACCATCCGAGCCATCTGCCCAGGTCGCGCCCTTTGGGCCGCCTCTGAAGGTGTCGATCACGGACATTCGGTCAACACCTTCTGCCGATGATCCAAACCTTGCTGCGGTCAGTGTCAGCTGGGCAGTCGAGTCGGACAACGGCAGTCCGCTGACCGCTGCGCACGTCACATTGAGCGGTGGCGGAAAGGGTGACGTCGCGTTGAACGGTGAGCTGTCTGGGGAAATCACGTTGCAGGCGCAGCCGCAGGAAGGCGTGGTAGCCACCGTGTGGGTTGACAATGCGGCAGGATCGTCACGCAAGGTCGATTCCAAGCGTTTCACTGTGTTCTCGACGCCGGTTGTGATCGATCTTCCGACGGTTACAGCAACCGGAGAAGCAGGTACCGCGAAGGTGACGGCTGAAACGAAAAAAGGTAACGGTTACAATCGCGGAGAACTTGAGCTTCAGTATTCGGTGAATGCAGGTCAGTGGACACCGTTGCAGGGCAAGACCATCACGGGACTGCCTGACGGCCAGGAGGCACGGATTACATTCAGGCAGGTTGCTCCCGGCCGCGCCGACGGGCCAGCGACTGAAGAAGTAGTGGTGACGACATACGGACAGCCGACGATTGACAGCTTCACGGCAACCAGTACGCCGGACGGAGTCGACCTGTCGTGGGCCATCACTCACAACGCTGGAGCTCCCATCACATCGATCACCGTGAAGTACAACGGAAAGAGCGAGGACATTCCCGTTTCGGAAACGAGCCGGCACATCGATGTGGACACCAGAGAGGCAATAAACTTCAAGTTGGTTGTTCATGCCGAGAACATCGAAAAGAGCATTGAGGCTGCGGCCACCAGCAAGGCACGGGGCACCATTAGACCGATGCCTGCCAAGTGCGATGCTGAGATGTCAGACAAGTTCGATGACTGCCATACTTTCAAGGTGCAGGCAGATGTGTGGGATCTGAGTCTTCTGCCATTGCGTTGCGAATTTAAGTCAGATGCTGATGACCAGACGTATAGATTCGAAATCAGGACGTTAGGGTATCCGTATGCCTCGAATGCACCTACCCGTGTGACAGATCAGGAAACCATGAAGAACTGGTTACAGGATGGCACCCTCACATGCGAAACGTCACAATAACAGGTGAGCAGTGGAACTGGACGGGAATAGTACGCATGGCAGTACCTGAACCACCCTCGTCAATGAGCTGCCAACGACTGGCCAGCAACCAACGCACAGTAAGGAGCATGTATGTCACTCAATGAACGCGATGCCACAGAGTTCGCCGAAATGTTCGCCGCGTTGGTCGACGCGATTTCGCTGGCAGTGCTGGACAAGAAACAGGCCATTCGACTGACGTTGACGACACTGTTCGCTGGCGGGCACCTGCTGCTCGAGGACGCGCCCGGAACAGGAAAAACGGCTCTTGCGCGCGCGCTGGCGGCAACTATTGACGGGTCACACTCGCGCATCCAGTTCACACCTGACATGCTCCCCTCTGACATCACGGGCGTGAACATGTACGACCAGCAAAAACACGAGTGGGTATTCCACCGCGGCCCAATCTTCGCCCAGATTGTGCTGGCCGACGAAATCAACCGTGCATCGCCCAAGACGCAGTCGGCTCTGCTGGAAGTGATGGAAGAAGCGCACGTGACGATCGACGGCGTTTCCTACCCGGCTGGCGAACCCTTCATGGTCATTGCTACCCAGAACCCGGTCGAACAGGCCGGCACCTACCCGCTGCCTGAAGCGCAACTGGACCGATTCCTCATGAAAACGTCACTGGGGTATCCCTCGCGTGCAGCCATGATCGAAGTCCTTGACGGCGCGGCTGCACCGGACCGGTCACGTCACCTGCACCCCGTCGTCTCAGCCCATGAAGTCGACACGTTCCAGGCGATGGCCGCCGACAACCACACCGACCGCGCGGTTTTGGACTACATTGCCGCACTGGCCGAAGCCACCCGCGAAGACGAGTCCTCCATGTTGGGCGTGTCCACGCGAGCCGCCATCGGCATGACTCGATGCGCACGTGTATGGGCCGCAGCACAGGGACGTCACTTCGTGCTGCCTGACGACGTGAAAGCGCTCGCAGGACCTGTGTGGGAGCACCGCATCATCGTGGATCCGGACGCCGCTTTCGCTGGCGCAACGCCGGCCGGTGTTGTCTCGCGTGCACTGACTTCCGTTCCCGCTCCGATCACGGGTGCCTAAATGCCGCAGGAGGCTCAGCGTCGAATATCCATCATAGGTGGAGTACGTCGTGCATGGGACATCGCCATTTCCACGATCACCATCAGTGGTGTCGGACTGCTGTGTGGTGGCATCGTGGCGACTATCCTTGCCTTCACCGCGCATTGGCGCGAAGCAGGGATCGTTGCCGTTGCGTGCGGATTATCCCTGATCGTCGCGCTGATCTGGATCATTGGGCGCGCTCCCCAGATCGTCAGCGTGGAGCTTCCTCAGACACGAACCGTGGCCGGACGCACCATCATTGGAGAGCTGCGCGTGCGCAACGACCATGCCCGACCGTCCCGCTCCCACGTCATTGAACTGCCGGTCGGATCAGGTGCCGCCCAGTTCGTCGTCCCTAATCTGGCGGGCAGGAGCTCGTGGTCGGAAGTATTCGCAGTTCCCACCCGCAGGCGCGGTATCGTCACGGTCGGTCCGCCCAGTTCAGTGCGCTCCGATCCGGTGGGTCTGTTCCGCAGAGTCAGAGCATGGACGAAACCGATTCGCGTCTACGTCCACCCGCGTACAGTGCGCGTTCCTTTCGACGCGACAGGCTTCCAGGCAGACATCGAAGGCGTGGTGACAGCTAAACTGTCCTCCTCCGACGTGTCGTTCCATGCGTTGCGGGATTACCAGCCCGGCGATGACCGGCGAAACGTTCACTGGCCGACCACTGCCCGCACGGGTCGCCTGGTTGTGCGTCAGTTTGAGGAAACCCGCCGCTCCCATCACGTGATTTTCATCGATACGTTGCGTGATCACTGGGAAGAAGAACCGTTTGAGACGGCGCTGTCCATCGCCGCTTCACTGGCTCTGACGGGCATCACCGCGTCGCACCAGGTTTCGATGGCAACCTCGTCACGCCCTGTTTCCACACTGTCAGCGACCCGTATGCTCGATGAACTCACTGAAGAAAGCTGGCGAGTGGAGGACCAGGACCTGAGTGAGCGTCTGCGTGAAGTCCTCACGTCGTATCCCAACGCGTCCGTTCTCACGCTGATTGTTCCGGCAAGCGTGTCATATGACGAGATCGCGCGCCTGTGCCATCTGCCGAGCGTTGACGTCATCGTCGGCGTGATCCGCGTGGACCCGGACGCGCCCTCATCTCGATCCAGTTCGTCACGAGCAGTCGTCGCCACCTGTCCGACACTGGAGTCGCTTCCCCGCATGCTGGCACGCGGAGGGCTGCGATGAGTGCGAACACGTTCGACCGCCCGCCTGCAGGTGCACAGCGTCCACGCCGTTTTCGTGTGCGTAATGGACGAGGGCGACTGACACGAAGCCCGTTGCCTGTCTGGTCATGGATCGTTTTGGCGGTACTGTTCATTCCGGTGATTGCAGCGCACGAACCACTGTTTGGCCACGGCCTGGGATTGCGCGCTGCGGGTAGCGGTGTTGCGGCAGGTCTGATCCTTGCGGCACTGTGCACCTACTGGCGCTGGGACGTGATCACGAGCGTGGCGGCACTGTTCGCGACGCACCTGCTGCTCGGCGGTATCGGCTCACTACCTGAGACGCTGTACGCACACGTCATTCCCACCGGGCGCACCGTTCAGTTCCTGGTCATGCAGCCCGTTGTCGCGTGGCGTGACCTGCTGACACTGGCACCACCCGCGTCATCATATGTCGGCCCGTCGGTTATGCCGTGGATCTGCGGATTGCTGTGCGCATTCGCGACCGGGGTGATGACCATGCGGCGCGGCTGGGTTGTTGTCGGTACCATTCCGTTGGCGCTGATGGGCATCATCGCCGTGGCGTGGGGCCCCAGCGGCATGCAGCCGCCGGTGTGGGCAGTCATGGTGTGGTTCCTGGCGATCATCATGTGGTGGATGTGGTCCGTTCAGCATCTGCGCCTCCATTCTGATTTCGACATCCTCATCGGCCGGCGGGCTCGTCGTGCGGCAGGCATGACGACAACCGGACATAACACCTCGACACGGTCGGTGCGGCCAGTTCGCGCCCACGTGCTGCAGCAGGCTGTGGTCGCCCTCGTCATCACGGCATGTACGACCGCGCTCGCATTTCCTGTCACTTTTTACGTCGGATCGTGGGATGAACGCACAGTCCTGCGTGATCTTGTGGAGCCGCCGCTGGACCTGCATGACTATCCCAGTCCGCTTGCGGCCTTCCGGCATCTGACAACCGAGGAACGTGACGAGACGCTGATATCGGTGTCGCAACTGCCTCATGGGGCGCGCGTGCGCCTGGCAGTCATGGACACGTATAACGGCATCACATTCGGCATGTCCGATCCTGAGGAAAGCCCTGTCGGTAGCTACATTTCAGTGGGCAGTCAACTGCCGGTGTGGCCCTCTCCGATCGGTTCAGTGCGCGCAGATACGAGGGTGACAACGTCTGGCCTGATGGGGCCATGGGTTCCAACGATGGGTCAGGCCGAAGTCATCGAGTTTTCAGGCGACCAGGCGCAGCGATACCAGGATGGCCTGCACTGGAACAGGTGGGCAGACGCTGCGCTGACCACCGGGTCGGACGGGGATGATCTGAGCTATCACCTGGTCGCTGATGTGCCACCGCGCTGGTCTGATTCGCAACTCGCAGGTGCCGGCGCAGTGTCGGTGGAAGGACAGCCTGACACGAACGTTCCTGACGGTGTCAAAGAACTTGCCGTCTCAATGTCAGCGATTGAATCGACTCCGATCAAGAAAGCCCGGGCCATTGAACGTACCTTGGCGCAGAACGGGTATTTTTCCAACGGGATGGATAAGAGCTCGCGGTCAGGACACCGGGCAGACCGACTGGCACGCATGATCGATGACGATCAGATGGTGGGCGATGACGAACAGTACGCAACTCTGATGGCTCTGATGCTGCACTCTCTGGGTATGTCGGCGCGCGTCGTGATGGGTGCCTATCCCAGTGACCCCGTCACAGGGGCTGCACTGGATCAACTGCAGGGGAATGCGGCCAGTGAAGCGCCGGCGCGTTCAGTTGGTCTCAAAGGTGCGGATCTGCACGTGTGGGTGGAGGCTGAATTTGTCGATGTCGGATGGGCGATTTTTGATCCCACACCCCCACGCGACAACATCTTTTCCGATCCGATCCCGGATCCGACTCCTACTCCGCGCCCGCAGGTTCTGCAGCCACCGAATCCGCCGGAAGAGCCACCGGAGCTTCCGCCGGCGATAACAGAGAAGAACACGCCATCCGATTCGGAAGCACCTGTCCCTGTCCCATGGGGCGTGATCCTCACCTCGGTCGGTATAGCGTTGCTCATCATCGTGCCAATTGCAGCAATTCTGCTGTGGAAGGCTCGACGCCTCTACAAGCGGCGTCACAGTTCTCCGCTGCCATCAGTGGAAGGCTCATGGAACCAGACGGTCGATCTTGCGGCTGATGCCGGAACCCGGCTTCCTCGCGACATGACACGTGCAGAAGCAGCGTGGAGCCTTGCGGACAGCGTGTGGCAGGACACTCACGAGGACACAGAGTCGCCCTCGCCTGTCGTTGATGAGTCGACGGAAGCGTCAGCTGACTGGCGCGTTGCCGGGCAGACAGCACCGGCGACGGTGCTCCTGGCATCTATTGCCGACCGCGCGCAGTTTGGACAGGACGTCGTGACGAAGGATGATGCCAACCGAGCCTGGGGTTACTATTCGCAGTTGAAGGCAGAACTGCGATCCAGGCAGTCCTGGTTCCAGCGGGCACTGACCGCGCTGTCCGTCAGGTCGCTGAGGCGGCACCGGCACCGCCGCGGAGGCTCCACCCATGCCGAAAAGCCCCGCACAGAACCCCGGTGGCGCTTCTGGAAACGGCGCTCGCGCCGCGATCATCGTCAAAAGGCACACTCCGATCATTCTGTCCGCACGTCCTCACCTAAAGGAAGACCATGACAAGTCAGAACAACCAATGCCCACAGCTTGAGGGATACACGTTCAGACGCGCATTGGGTCACGGTGGCTTTGCGGATGTCTACCTCTACCAGCAGCATGTTCCCTCGCGCGACGTTGCCGTCAAAGTGGCGCGCAACCATGAAGGCACTGACGCAGACGAGGCAGTGATCCGGGAAGCTGATGCGATGGCGGCGACATCGGCTCACCCGTCGATCCCATCACTGTATGACGTGGGCACCACTGCTCAGGGAGATTCCTACCTGATCATGGAGTACTGTCCCGTGACCAATGTGTTGCAACAGGTGCGTTCCCAACCGATGTCCGTGCGGCGTGCCCTGGACGTCATGATCCAGCTGTGCGGCGCAGCGGAAATGGTGCACCGGGCAGGATACGTCCACCGCGATATCAAACCATCCAACGTCATGATGAATGCATATGGTCACCCGATGCTCACTGATTTTGGGGTTGCCGCCAAGTTGGGTGCTCCCGCTTCCCATTCCGCTGACGGCTTCTCGGTGCTGTGGGCGCCACCTGAGCAGCAGGTGTCTGGCACGCCCGCCCACCCCTCGATGGATATCTGGGCGCTGGCCACGACCGCGTGGACGTTCCTGACTGGGCGTTCACCCTTTGAGGACCCGGTGGGCGACAATTCGGCCGTGGCTGTGGCTGGCCGCGTCCAGGAAGGGCGCATCGGCTCGCTGAACCGCTCTGACGTGCCACAGGTATTGGAAGCTGCGTTGCGTCAGGCGCTGTCAGTGGATCCACGCCAACGCCCTGCCTCAGCAGCAGAGCTGGGCCGGCAGTTCCAGCGCGCCCAGGAAGTCATGCATCAGCCGATGACGCGCATGGAGCTTCACAGCGCCGGGCCGCACGATGACCTGACAGCCGTGCAGGACACGTCTATTGATTCAGATCAGACCAGGGTGCGTGCCATTCGCACCATTGATCCGTCGATGTCAGGTGCAGATAACCGCCGAGCAACGACGTCGGTAGAGGGACGAACAACGGACGGCGGCTGGAGCACAGTGGTGCCTGGAGGGCACACTGCAGGCACCGCTCGCGGCGACGCCAGAGACGATGCGTCCGAGCAGGCAGCATCTGAATCCTTTGTCTTCGCTGATTCACAGTCGTATGCTGTCGAGCCCGACCAATGGGTCTCTGAAGAGGACAGACTGGCTCAGATTGAACGCGAGAACGCGGCTTTTTCCTCCGATACCGTGCGGCCGGCACGACGCCTGTCGCTTCCCGTCATTATCGTCATCGCATGCGTGTGTGTGCTGGCGTGTGCCGGGCTGGTGGTTGCCCTGCTCACCGGCGGGGGAGGCACAATATCGTGGAACGGTCCATCACCTGCGCCAGGCCCGATCAATAACCCGACACCCGCACCTCCCGCCCCGGTGGACCCCATCGGTCAGACTCCGCCCTCGCCCACGTCAGTAAGCGGCGTTGTCGACGGCGATGTCATCCACTGGTCGTGGCGCCACCACATGTCCGCAGATTCGTCCGGCCAGTCGGGCGCTCAGGATGATGCAGGCCAGCAGGACAGCGCCATGCAGTCTGATTCTGGCGGCCAATCCGGCGACGAACAGGTCATCGAATTCTTCTATGTGATGAGCGGCCCTGAAAATCTCAACCAGTCGGGCAAGACTCAGGTGCAGTCACTGGATACGCACGCATTGTCGGGAGAGAACTGCCTGGAGGTGACAGCCGCCATCAGGGGAGGCCGTCAGTCCGATTCAGCCAAGGCCTGCGTCGATGTGCCGTAGGACGTTCTGCCGCCTCGTCCGCGCCGGATGCCACGCTGGCCGGATGCCCCGCTGAGACCTCCCTACTTTTGACCTGACTCAGTGCGCGGAACGCGAGGTGAAAACGGGTTCGACACGTGGCGTGTCGTCACGGAGCTCTTCCTGGCACGTTTCCTGGTTTGTCGGCGCTGATCGATCAGTGTGGCAGCCACGAGGCTTCCGAGAAGCACAGCCACCCCGATGCCTGCAGCGATTGTCAGGTATTGCGTGCGGCTTTTTGTCAGATCCTCTTCGGGCTTGACCAGGCGCACAGGTGGAGGAATCGGCCGGTCTGCCCGCTGGTAGCGAGGGTTAGGCGGACCATCCTGCGTACCGTCGTTCACGAAGTTGATCGCATCCTTGGGTGCAACAATTCCCCACCCGACAATCTCATTGCGTTCAGAGGGCGTGGAGCGTAATGCTGTTGCAAGAATCCTGTACTTCCAGTCAGCAGGAGTCTCCTCTGGATGAGCAGCAGCGACGAGGGCGGCAATGCCGGCGACGTACCCCGTTGAGTACGACGTGGAGGGCTGCTCGCCTGACAGGACACAATCACCCCACTGGAGGAACGTGGTCAGCACATCGGAACCGGGAGCTGCCACTTCCACGTGAATGCCGTGCACGACGCTGTCAGAAGGCTGTCCCTGAAGCGTTACCGCACTGACTGAGAGCACCTGCTCATAGTTGGCAGGAAAACGTACCCCTGAATTTTCCCCGTTCGGATCGGCGTTACCCGCCGAGGCGACAATGAGCGCACCGGCGTTCGTAGCATAGGCGACTGCCTGAGCCAACTCAGCATGGTCAGACGGTGACGATGCCGGAACAGCAATGATTTTGGCACCGTGATCGGCCGCCCACCGTATGCCCGCTGCTGTGCGCTTCACGTTCGGACCGCGCCCATTGTCGGTATCCTCGGGTCGCGTGGAAGCATATACGCGCACAGGCAGAATCTGTGCTGACTTGGCGATGCCGACCAGTCCGGATCCCTCAACTGGCCGCGACGCGATCTGACCGGCGACCGCCGTACCGTGTCCGTCGACATCGGTGCGCCCATCGCCACCCGAATCAACAAAATCGGTTCCTGGCTGAACAGCTTCCTTCAGGTGCTCATTAGCGCTGCTCACCCCTGAGTCCACAACAGCGACGAGCACTCCGCCGGTGGACAGTTCCCACGCCTGCTGGATTCCCAGTCGTTCAAAGACGGGCGGTTCAATCGGAACGTACTGCGTCTTGCCTACCTGGCATGCCTGCGGTTCGTCCCCATTGGCGAGGGGGATGCGCGCCCGGTGATCGACTCGCGCAGGCTGGCTGTGAGAAGTGCCAACCGGGGCTTGAGCGTGAGATGCATGAGGGAGGAGCGACAGTGGAAGCAGGGCGCATACGCATGTCAGGAGGGCGGTGTGTGCCCACCTGACAATGTGTGTCCGTTGTTCGCTCATGAGGCTGAACCTGTGGCAGGATCGATGGGTTTGAGGTCGATGCCTTCAGGGATCAGCGCGATCCACGGCCCGGGAATCGGCGTAATGGAATTTTCGTCATACCCCAATCGCTGCATGGCTTCGGAGTAGTTCAGGCCCAGACCGTGCGACAGACCTGTATCAGAGATCAGCATGACGGCACCCAGGGAGCCGCCGGAAGTGGAACGTGCCAGAACACCGCTTCCGCCCAGAACGGATGTTGACCCCACGGCCGGCGGGTGAGGAGAATTCGAGGCCGCGGGGGAGGCGGACGTGCCCATACCCGACTGTGCGGATGCCAGATCTGGTGAATCAGCGGGTATGGCTGACAGGACGCTTCCTTTCTCGATGTCACTGACGTCGAGGTGAGCACACGGCCGAGCCTGCTCATTGGTAATCGTGCCGAGGGTGTCAGGCCAGTCCGCAGGAACAGGACCGCCTTCAGTGACGACATGAATATTGGCTATTTCACCGACGGACACTGTCGGTGGGTCAATTGTGTACGGGTTGCCGGTGGAAGAGGCCTGGTACATTGCATACGACACGTCGGAGAGCTGGACCAGCTGACCATCGCCTATGACGAGGTAGTGGTGGTCTCCCTCGGGAAATTTGACGTTGATGATCGTGCCGACGACGGCATCGTGGACGGACGAGGGCATCCCGCTGACGGGCGTACCGCTGTTGTCGAGACTGATGGGGGTGAATGGTGTGCCGTTATTGAAGAGATTGAGCCAGTCAGCCGGCACGTCAAAGACAGGTGAATCGTTGATGTTGAGGGTGTTCTTAAGGACTTCGAGATGTTCGGGTTCGATGCGGTGACGCACATTCTCTGCAATGACGTAGAGGGTGTCGCCCTGTTTGACCAGCGTTGTCGTCACGGGTTCGAGGCCGTCGGGTCGGATTGACACCCATGTGTGGGTCGAGGCGTTTTCCATGACGCATGCGTTCCACTCGGTTGCTTTCAGGTCGGCGGGAGCGGGGACATTATCGGGTGCTTCAGGTTCTCCGATCGCATCGCCGCGAGGAATACCCGCGATCACTTTTTCTCCCACGGAAACGGTCTGCAGAGAGCCAGCCGGGGTGCGCATACGCGCTGAGGTGACATTGTAGATCGGGTGCAGCACTCCTTGAACGGAGTAGTAGCGCGCACCTGTTCCCTTGACGATAATCAGCGTGTTGTTCTGCCAGTTATCCGGCAGGGTGGGGGAGAACTTTCCCATCGCGAAGGCAATGCCGAGCATCAGCAGTGAAATGACGATCCCGCCGATCAGGGGCGGCACGAACGATTTGGATTCCAGTTCCCGGCCTCCAGGCGTGCCGGAGATGAACGCCGTGACGAGTCGGCGGCGATTAAACCGTTGCGCATTGAGAATATCTTTATTGGAAGCCATTAAATGATCCCCCACACCAGGCACGTCAACGGAATGATCGCGATCAGAGCGATGACGTTGGCTCCATCTGCCAGGCGAGTGAGCCACGGGCGCAGCCGCGAATTAACGACGTTGGCCGCCAGGATCAGGATCGCGACCAGGACCGTCAGGCCTACCGTCCAGGGAAGCAGCCACGATACCGCCAGAGTTGCCAGAATCCCGGTGGCGAGCGTGATCAACATGCCGGCGACAACCCCGATAAAGACGTCAATTCGGCCGTGAAGCGACCGCGTCCCCAGCATGAATGCCGCCCCCACGCATGCCATGAGCAGGACACCCTCGACGGTCGCAACCACCATCGGAACGCAGGTAATGATCACCATGAACGATGCGATCTTCACTGATAAAGCCAGCGCCTGTCCGGTCACTACCTGTTCATCGACTGCTGCACCTGAGAATGACTCTGTTGATTGGATGTTAAGAGCGGGAATCCGCGAGGGCATCTGTGCCAGCCCGATCCACGGAGTCGACAGCACGACCAGCGTCAGGAGGGCCACCACCACCGTCGCTGACCGTTGCAGCGAAACTGTGGCGTAGGCAGTCAGTGCGCCGACGACCATATACGAAAATCCTGCGAGCAATGGGCCGCCGGCAATGATGCGTAACCCCGGGGGAAGCACCATCGTGGCAAGGGAGCCGAACATGATGCCGACGCCGATGGCCATGAAACAGTGCGCCAGGTTCCCATCAGCGATGAGGGCAAATCCTGCGACACCAAGAAGAACGGGAACGGTCAAGCTGAGCGAAACGGCTCCTGCAGTGCTGCTTCCTCGTGCCACGATCGCTGCAGTGGCGCACACGAGGGCGGCTCCGACAGCTGCGATGATGGCGGTGGCCATCGTGTGTCCACCGCGAATTGCGAGCAGCACCGCGGCAGTCAGGATCAGGATGACTCCGCAGTGTGATGACAACTGTGCACTGTCGCCTTTGGTCCATGCGTCCTGATGTTTGTTGACGGATGTGCCGATAGCTTCAACCAGATCGTCATAGCGCTGGTCTACTGTGCTGCCACCCTCGGACTCAAGGGTAAGAAGTGTGCCGGGAGTGACGTGTTGGGCGCGCAGGGTTTGAGAATGGTCGAGTACGCGCCCTGACGGAGTCAGGAGTCGGTATCCCTGAGTTGCCGTTTCTGGATCGAGGCGGCCAAGTGCTTCAACCATGCCCGGCAGCAGCTCCGCCACGATCAACGATGACGGTACGGACATATCGAGCTTTTGACCAGCGCACATGACGGAGATTGGCATGAGTGTTCCGGTGCGTGATTTGACGCTCTGTGGCATGAACGGTCCTCTCGGATGCGTCGCCCGTGGAATTCGGGCCCCATCTAAGACTAAACGGTATTTCATTTATTGGAACATCAACAAACAATAAGTATGAAAGAGGGAAACCGTGAAGGGCATGCTGACGGTTCGATGGGTGAACACCCCGCATACTGCGAATCCGCGGACGACCAGCGTTAACTACCGTTTCTTTCGAGCGTAAACGGGCAAAAATCTCGATTTTTTTGCCGATTCTTTCAAGTAACACGTCGGTGACGAAACGTTTACAGTTTACTTCAGACTATTGCCAAACGGGGGGCGGGTATGTTTCAGTAAGTGTGTCATCTCCCGAGTGTTCGAAGTGAGTGCTCGGCAGCCTACCGATTATGGAGGATAAAACATGGCTGGACAGGTTTCCGCCGCAGAGGGTGCAATCCTCAAAGGCGCTCAAACTGTTTCTTCTACACGTCAGGATCTTGAGGGCCGCCTGAGCACCTTGCGCTCCAACCTTTCAAGCATCGGCTCACAGTGGGTCGGCAACGCATCTACCGCTTTCCAGCAGCTGATGGTTCAGTGGGATGAGGATGCACGCAAGATCACCAGTGCGTTGAACGAATTCGAAGCCAACCTGCGTTCATCGCAGCAGGCTTACGACACGACCGATGCCGACCACCAGGCTGCGATGAACTCCGTCGCCGGCCGTCTTGGAATGTGAGAGGACTAAGCTGAAATGGATCTGAAAGTAAACTACGGGGCTCTGTCAACCGCCTCAGCAGATATCAACACTGGTGCTACCGGCATTCAAAACACCTTGGATCAGATGGATTCTGAGCTCCAGCAGCTGCAGACCAACTGGGAAGGCGATGCACAGCAGGCCTACCAGGTTGCCAAGGCAAAGTGGACCGAGGGCATGACCGGTATGCGTGACGTCCTGGCTCGCATCAGCGTTCTCGTTGAGCAGGCTAACCAGGATTACAACTCAACTGACCACCACAACGCAGGACTGTTCCAGTAGTCTGAGCCTTGTGCTTGTCGAAAGGGACGCTGCAGGCGGTTTCTCGCGGCAGCGTCCCTTTCGCCGGTTCACTATTTCGATCTGATTCACGACATGGACACAACGATCGTTCGACCACGACAGGTGTAGAGGAGAAACAGTGTCTGGAGGCTGGGAAGTAGATGTTGATGCTGCGCGGACGGAGCTGAATAAGCTGCGCCACGACGGGTTGACTCACGTTACAGCGGCGAAGACTTTTACTGGCAGCATTGCCAGGGGTGAGACCAGCGCGAAGTGGGGAGTTGAAAGCGGAGCGGTGATGTTCCGTGAGCGTCTCGTTGAAAATTTGAATGAACTGGAGGTCCTCATCGATCTGCTTCATTCAGACTTGACTGCCTTCTCCGGTGGTGTTGACGATGCGATCAATGCATTCATACGCTCCGATACGGACTCTGAAGCAGAGTTGAAGGTCAAGGAAGCAGAATCTGCCCGAAATGCCGAGCGCCCGCAGGAGCAGGAACGCCTTCGCGAGCAAAGCGGCGAAGAGGCAGATACGAGTGAGCAGGGCTCAGAAGGCGCGACCGAGCGTACGAACTCGGAATCCGAAGATGGAAACGAGCGCAGGAATTCGGAGTCCGAAGACCCCGAGTAAGCCCCTGAGAGATTCCACATGTTGAACTACTGGAGTGAATAGGTGAATCATGGCTGGAGAAATCGTCCAACGACTGGAAGCGGTGCAGCAGCTTCCGGTGCGAGGCGCGGAGACGCCGGAGTTGATCGAGAAGATTTCAGAAAAACTCGATGAGTGCAACGAGATCATTAGCACGTATAAGGCCAGGACGAATATTTCTGGCGAAACCAATGACGCCATTGTGAGTTGGCTATCGCGGTGCCAGAGTAAGGTGGAAGATTACTCGGCCGCGATCAGGACGTATTCGAAGGCTTATTCTCAGGCGCAGGTTGCTATCGGAGAGGCGTCGCGTGAGGGTGAGACGGTTGTCGCGGAGTATCACCGCGCAGGCCCCAAGCGTCCTGAAGATATCAGCCAGCTCGATTCGGAAGCCGCCCAGATCCTTTCGAAAATGAATGAGGGCCTGTTCGCGGCATCTCGAACAGCTAAGAACGTGATCTCCAAAGTCCAGCAAGTGAACAGGTCAGGAGGCTCCTCCACAGGGAATAATTCTTCACGGTCGGGATCGGGCGTCGGCTACGCGAATTACGACTACCCAAATGGAACCGGCTCTCGTGGACGCGGGCAGAGCGCAGGAATACCGTTGATCTCCGGATCTGAGACACGTCACGGACTGGGTTCGTGGATGTCGAACATGCGAGGCGAGTCGAGCGCGTCCATCGGAGACGTCAACTCAGGTGCCACGGCATTTGAAAGCGGAACTCGCAATGAGGCAACGCTGTCAGGCTCCTCCCCTGATGGTGCGATCAGACCTGACGGCCCCCTGAAGGGATATCTGCCGGAGGGAACGCGCCCTAAGGGTATCGGTGCATTCCTCGATCAGGGAATCGCTGCGGAGGGAAGTCGTCTGGGAGTAGGCGGCTCGACGGCTGTCATGGCAGGAGGTCTGCTGGGAGCAGGAGCTGCCACTTTGGCTGCCCGGGCCGGCGGATCAGGTCTGTCAGGACTGTCATTGGCCGGACCGAACGCAGCGGCCGCATTTTCGCGGGGAGTTCCCGCCAGCGGAATCGTGTCATCGTCCACCTCGGGTGGTGCTGGAGGAAGTGCAGCAGGAATGTCCGCGCAAGGCACAACAGGTGGTGCTGGAGGAAGTGCAGCAGGAATGTCCGCGCAAGGCACAACAGGTGGCGCTGGAGGAATGGCTGCCCGGGGCGCGACAGGCTTTGGAGCTCAAGGTGCAGGTGGTGCGGCCAACTCTTCAGCTGCGGCTGCCGCAGGTCGAGGCGGAATGGGACGAGGCTTTATGGCACCCATGGGCGGTACCGGTGCCGGCTCTGACAACAGCGAGAGAAAATCCGCGCTCGTGGGATACGATGTATTCCGTTTGGAAGAAGACGCAGCTTCAGAACCATACGAATCAGAACAGTCAGGAGCAGGTTCAGCGGAGGATCTACATGCCAGTGAAAGCGAGATCGAGGATCGTTGGTGAGTAGTTTCCCGATTCGATCAACTCGCACCCTCAGAAGTCTCAGCCTCTGCCTATCAGCAGTGCTCATCGCTCTGCTGTGCATGGTGGGCGTCCCCGCCCACGGCGATGACACAATTCGCGACCAGGCCTACGAGGACTATCTAGGGTTGGACGAGGCGCGCTCGCAGGGGCTGGATGGGTCCGGCATCACGATCGGAATCGTGGACGGACTGGCCGATACGGGAGTGCCGGAACTGGCCGGTGCCGACATCGCCGCTCACGAGGCAATGTGCTCTGACGCCGCATTCGAACCTATTGAAGTGTCACACGCAACCGCCGTCACGTCAGTAGTCGCCTCGCCGGATTACGGCGTGGCACCCGGTGCGACAATCGTGAACTTTGCGGTGACGTCGCTGTTCAATGAGTCCCGTGACGGCCTGTCCACGCAGTGCGCTGCCCAGGACAACGTGGTCAGTGCAATCAATGCCGCCATCAACGCGGGCGCCGATATCGTGGTGATCACGATCGGTGGCAGCGCTTCGCTGCTCCAATATGTCTCGATGCGCGCCGAGCTGCACGAGGTGTTGCTGGTGGCAGCTGCCGGCAATAAAGAGGATTTCCCTATCGATATCGCCGCAGATAACGGTGTGCTGGCTGTGGGCTCATCTGACTTTGAAGGCAACCGCTCAACGTTTTCTTCCCACGGCGAGGGATTGGACGTGGTCCTTCCCGGTGAACAGATCACGCTTCGCGATCCGGACCCTGACGGCAACCTCACGGTCATTACACCTGATGCATGTGGAACCTCGTTTTCAGCTCCAATGGCTGCCGGCATGCTGGCATTGGGTATGCAGAAGTGGCCCGAGGCGACGCCGTACGAAGTGCTCAACGCTTTTTCGTGGTCAACAGGTCGTGAAGACTGGGATGAGCAGATTGGTTTTGGAGTTCCGCAGCTGCATGAGTTCCTCAACGCCGATCCAACCCGTTTCAAGGACGAAAACCCCCTGCTGCACAAATCAGATCACGGCCCTGATGATCAGCTGCGAGCCGATTACCGCGACGGCCTCATTGACCCCTTCTTCACGATAGATGTCGGAGACAAGGACTACGTGTATCGCGGGCGCGCAGACGACGCTTTTGCACGTCCCGAATACGGCGATCAATGGCAGCCCGGCACCTCACCGCGCTTTACCCAATCGGGGCAGTCAGGTGCCAGCCAGTCTGACGCCAGCCAACTGCCTCAGTCCGCACCATCAGACGGGGCCGGCCAGTCCAATGGCATACCGCTTGGCATCTGGATTGCAGTAGGTGCAGTCGTCTTTGTCGTCATAATTGTGGTCGTCGTGCTTGTTGCCCGCGCGCGTTCGCCTCGGACCGGCACTCCACGTCAGCAGCCATTCTAAGAGTAGCCAGGGACGCAGCTGAGGCGCAGTCGATGCGGCAATCGATCTTCCTGGCACACAAACTCTATGAATTTGAGCCCGGACGTGAAAAACTCGGAGTGAACATCCGACAGGAAGAGGTATGCCATGGACCTATCTCGTCTCGGTAGCGTTGTACGCACGCGGTGGGGAGCAGCAACCGATCAGGGTCCGCGCCCCGACAATGAGGACCATTGGGCAGCACAGCCCCCTCTCTACGCAGTAGCAGACGGTATGGGTGGACATGCAGGTGGCGGACGTGCCTCCGAAGTGGCGATCCAGGCTTTCACTGGCGCACTGTCCGGCGATGCTCTCAATGGCCGCGAAGCCGATGTGAACGACCTTGATCATGCCATTTCCGTCGCCGCGCAGGCAGTGATGGCCCTGGCTTCCCCCTCGTCCATGTCCGACGAGGACAAAGACCTGGCGAATATTGTGCTGGCCGGTGCGCCGGGCACGACCCTGACGGGGGTTCTCATCGCCAGTCACGAGGAGCGGCCCCAATGGCTTGTCTTCAATGTAGGCGATTCGCGTACGTACCTTATAAACGATGGGCAGATCCGGGCCATGACGAAAGACCATTCGGCCCGGCAGGAAGCGCGTGACGCTCAATGGTCACCAGACGAACTCCCCGCAGCCAATATCATCACACGCGCCCTGGGTGGCGGAATGCCGGGCCTGCCCCAGGCGGACTTCACCGTGACGACGATCGCGCCTGGGGACAGGGTGGTGATCTGCTCAGATGGAGTGCATTCGGCGATTGACGACGCGGAGATGGTTCGCATCGTCAATCAGTCAGATGATGCTCAACGCGCGGCAAATGCGCTGGTGGATGCGGCGCTGGAGCGGCAGACACGCGACAACGCGACGGTTGTGACGATTTTCGTTGAATCCGTGAATCCGCCGTGGCCAGCTGACGATTCCGTCAATCCGTTTGAACGTACCGTCGGCATTGCGCGTCCTTCCTCCACGCAGACGATTCGCCGTCAGCCAGGCAGTGATGCGGCCGAACAAGCGGGCGACGAGGTTCCTTCGTCCGCGGAGGAAACCATCTGATGTGGCAGCTTGGACGTGTATCTACCCAAGGGCATGGGTTTGTCGCCGTCAACGGCCCGTTCGGCACGGCATTGGTGTCCTCTGAATGCCTGAACGCCGCACTGACGTGTGTCATGAACGAGGGGGACCCCGGCGAGCTGCTCGAATCGATTCGTGCACAAGGCGGACGCGTTTTTGTCGCTGATACTCGCGGGGACCAGGTGCAGCTCTATGCGTATCCCGAATGTTCGATTCGGATCTGGAGCGCGAGCCCGGTGACGGATTCTGAAGCAGCAGGTCATCCGCAGGTTGGCTCCTCGCGCATCACGTCCGAAGGTGTGCAGGCCGATTCTTCACACTGGGACGCCATCGAGATCGAGTTCGGCTCTGGCGAACTGGATCAGCCTGATGCTGACAGCAATGACACGGACCAGGCAGATGGCATCGCTGAGCGACAGCGCCGTGATCCGTGGCTGCCGCTTGTCACAGGCGCGGCTCAGGCTCGCCGAGTGCGCATCGGTTACTTCGATCCGGTGTCCTCGCCTCTCGATGCAGTAGATCGTGACGATGCCTCAGAGCGCGACGCGTCACCTCATGACGTGTCACCTGAGCCGAACGAGAAACCTCTCGTCGATGGTGAAAATACCGCGAGCAGCGTGGATGCTGAGCCGACACCTTCAACTGAGCCAGCACCGCTGGCCGATTCCACACCTCCAGGTGACCCGGCACCGCCTGTCGGACCTGCCGGGGTTGCTGCACCAGTCACCCCTGCTGCGTCTGCTGCCAGTGACGTGCCTGACGGCCCTGCCAAGCCGGCAACGCCGTCTGGACCCGCTCCGAGTGACGTTCCCGAAGGATTCAACCCTGAATCGCTCGAAAAAACGATGACGCCTGAAATGCTCGAACAGATGCGCCGTCAACGCGAACAAAACCAGCTACGTCGCGGCTCGCAGGACTCACAGGATTCGGGCCAGGGCCCCCAGGCACCTCACACCGTGCGTTATGCTGCGCGGCCTGCGGCACCCACCGCTCAACCATCAGCCAGGTCGCAGAGCCCCGACAGTGCGAGCAGCGGCACCCAATTTGCTGACAGTCCCTTTCAGGGACGCCCCTATGATTCTGCGGCCCCGAACGGATACCCGGGTCCTCCGCCGTCTCCACTCCCACCTGAGACACCGCACACGCGAATCAGCGCCTACCTCGTCTATGCCGGTGGAGCGCCTGTTGAACTCACCCGGGATGTGGTCATTGGTCGAGATCCGAACTCGCGCGTCATTACAGGGCGCCCACCTGCCACAACACTTCGCGTGCCCAGCCCGCAGGGGGAAATATCTCGGTCACACTGCATCGTCATGCCGCAAGGCCCTGAACGGTGGGCCGTGATGGATCTGGGATCTGCTAACGGCACGACAGTCGTACACGAAAACGGGCAAGTCAGCCGTGTCGCCACGTGGGATCCAGTAGTCCTATTCGACCGCGATCGCATCGACCTGGGGGAGGGTCTCAGCGTGGAGTTCCGCGTCGTTGAAACACCGGCGATGCGTTACGCCCCGCCGCAGGGCTGACCAGCCGGGCAGCAGTCGACACCTCCGCGTTTTTGCGTCACGCTCAGATCATCTGGCTAGAACCCAGTCGCGCACCTGCAACCGGGCCGGTACTGCAATCGGGTCGGCGCAGCGGACCCAGGTCACGCGATCGGATCCGTCCACGCCAATTGACCCATCACGAGTCCCGCGTCGCGTGACACGATCTGGGCACGACCGGCTACCAGGCGCTTCGGCTTGATGCGGCCAATGACCGCGCCCTCATCAGGGCTGCCGGACAGCATCAAACCAGTGGTACCGAGTTCAGACAGTGCCTGAAGGACAGGTTCGAAGGCAGCGCGCGAAGCACCGCCCATTCGTCTGCTCACGATGACGTGAAGACCCACATCCACAGCCTGAGCAAGTAACGGTTGGAGGGCGATCAGCGGGTTACCTGACTGTGTGGCAACCAGATCGTAGTCATCGACCAGCAGCCACGCCTCGGCGCCCTGCCACCAGGAGCGGTTACGGAGCTGCTCAGTTGTCACAGAGTCACTGGGCAGTCGGGTGCGCAGATACTCAGCCAGATCATTGATTGTTGCTGTCGCATCATCACGCGTGGTCATGTAACCCGCAAGGTACTCCTCGGGAACCTCCCCGAGCAGGGTGCGGCGGTAGTCAACCAGGAAGATCTGGGCCTGTTTCGGTGTACTCGTGCGCATGATTTCACGAGCGACAGTGCGCAGGAATGTGGTCTTGCCGGACTTGGAATCGCCATACAGGTACAGGTGCGATTCGTGGGCAGGATCGAAGACCCATGGGCCCAGTCGGGATTCTTCCACGCCGAGCAGCAATCCCTCGCGGTCCTGCGCGCCCTCCAGTTGCTGGACTTCCTCCACCGTGATGCGTTCGGGCAACAGGCGCAGTTTCGGACCCGGTGCGGGAGCAGCCTTTGCGATGCGCTCAAGCGTTGCGGTAATGCCGGCTGACATGGACGATACGTCGTGGTCACCGTCCGCCCTCGGCAATGCGACGAGGACGTGGTGGCCGCCCATTTCCAAGCCGCGCCCAGGACGACCCCCCGGCACCGTAGCCGCAACCTTGCGGTTGACTTCAGAATCGGTGACGTCGCCCAGCCGCAGCTCCAGCTTTGATCCCATGACGTCACGCACCTGCTGACGCATATCCATCCAGCGTGATGTCGCGACTATCAGGTGGACGCCGAACGACAGAGCTCGCGGCAACATCGCCTGGATTCGCATATCGAGATCCTCGAAGTCGCTGCGCAGGATCGCCCACCCGTCAACGACCAGGAACACATCACCGTATCCGTCGTCGAAACGCCCCTCAGCGCGTCCCTGCCGGTACGTGGAGATGGAGTCGATTCGATTCGCGCGGAAATAGCGTTCACGGTCGACGATGATGGACTCGATCTCGGCAAGCATACGGTTGAGGACGTCGGGGGTATCACGCGTCGCCACGCCAGCGATGTGGGGTGCGTCCGCAAAGGCTGAGAAGGTGCCGCCGCCCAGATCAATGATGTAGAACTGGACTTCCTGCGGTGTGTGCGTCAACGACAGTGCCATGACCAGTGTGCGCAGCGCGGTGGACTTACCTGACAGTGGACCACCCACAATGGCCATGTGACCACCCGCGCCGGACAGGTCATATTCCAGTGTCTCACGGCGCTGTTCCAGCGGAACGTCAGTGGTGCCCATCGGGACACGCAGACGGCCTTTCGCACGCCACGATTGTGAAACCAATCCCAGGCGCGGATCAGCATCCAGATCCGGCATGAGGGCGTCCAACGTATCCGGAATATCCAGGGGCGGCAGCCACACCTGGTGAGCTTCAGGTCCGTGACCCACCATCTTGGCAACCGCAATATCCATCTGTGTCATATCCGCCCACTGACGGTCCTCAGGGGCGACATATTCCTGGCGAGCTTCTTCCTGCTCGCGATCAGAATCCTGGTCAGAGTTATCCTCGTCAAGCGAAAGCTGAGGAGTGGAGGTGAACGGAAGGATCGTGAGCGCCGACTCGGGGGAGCCGGCCTGCTCGCCTGAGCGTGGAGCGTGGGAACGTGCCGGCGGGGGAGCGGCAACATACGAGGCGCGGAAACGCACCATCTGATCAGTACCGGTCTTCAGATATCCGACACCTGGAATCGATGGCAGCTCATACGCATCCGTCACACCCAGCACGGAACGTGACTCCTGACCGGAGAATGTACGCAAGCCCATGCGATAGGACAGGTGCGAATCCAGCCCGCGCAGACGGCCTTCTTCCAGGCGCTGAGAGGCCAGCAGCAAGTGGATCGACATGGATCGCCCCAGACGACCGATTTGTACGAACAGATCAATGAAGTCAGGTTTGGCCGACAACAGTTCGGAAAACTCGTCGAGGATGATGAACAGTGCCGGCATCGGCGGATACTCGTGTTTACCGGCGCGCCGATCTGCCTCGTAATCCGTGACGTTGGCGTAGTTGCCGGCCTTTCGCAGCAGCTCCTGGCGTCGCACCATTTCGCCGCGCAGGGCCTCCTGCATACGGTCAACCAGGAACAGTTCCGACTCAAGGTTGGAAATGACGGCCGATACGTGCGGCAGCTTGCCCATTCCCCAGAACGTCGCGCCACCCTTGAAGTCAACCAGCACGAAGTTGAGCTGCTCGGGGGAGTGGGTCAGCGCCATTGCCAGCACCAGAGTCCTGAGTACCTCAGACTTACCTGAACCAGTCGCACCGATCAGCAGGCCATGCGGGCCCATACCTTGCTGAGCTGATTCCTTGATGTCCAGCAGGACGGGGATCCCCTCGGGCGTCACACCGAACGGAACACGCAGCAAGTCGCGCCCGGTGCGGTACTTCCATTCCTTATCTGGATCGAAGTCGCGCACATCCGGCAGGTGCAGCAGCGTCATCAGGTCTTCCGAACGTGCGGGGTCTGAGCGGCCGGCAGGTTTGTCGGCGGAACGTTTCTCGCCTTCGCTCCAGAATGCGGTGCGTCGGCTCAGTGCTTCAGCCTGCTCGATGCTCATCTCATCGGGTTGGGCGACGATGGGGCGCTGATCCATCAGCACGACTTCCATGACTCGCCGATCGGTAGGATCCTTGTGTTCGTACGGGTGAATCAGCAGGCGCATCGTGCTGCGTGAGACGAGCGGTCCCCACTTTTCGAGAACCTTGATAACGGTGACGCCCAGACATCCTTCGAGTGACCCGAGGCGCGTTTGTGACGGCATGTTCGCATCGTCGACGATCAGCACGAGGTGCGGCCACTGCACGTTTTCGTCACGTGGTCGGAACGTGCCGCGCGTGGTGAACTCCTCACCCAGCAGGTTTTCCAGTTCGGCGTAGTCGCTGGTGATCATTCGTGCAGGGCCGAGGGCGTCCCGCTCCTCTGATGAACGCGCATGCGGGGCCCACTTGACCCACTCCCACTGCGGGCGTGCCTCCTCGGAGCACAACACGGCGACTTTCAGGGCGCCTGGACCGATGAATGTCAGCAGGTGGCACAGCATGGCACGTGCCTGCGCGCGGGCCACATCGTGCCGCCCTGCAACCTCAATATGGGAGAATTCTCCGATCATGACGCCGAAAGGCACATGATCAATGTTGGAAAACGTCTCCACGAACCGGTTGAGCGCACTATGGCAGACGATGTCGGGGTTGGCCATCGGAGGAAGCTCAGGTACGTCAAGATCCATTGAGAGTGCTTGTGTTGAAGAGCCAATTCGCATGTTGAGCGCGTCAGCATCCCCTGGGGCTCGTTCCCACAGACGGGCGCGGTCCTGCGCAATCAGCGTTAAAGCCAGCGGGTCGGGTAAGTGCCAGCGGATATAGGCGCGCTGTTTGCGCTCAGCAGTGCGGACGGTCTGGCGCATTTCTGACAGGTAGGCGAGGTATTCCCGGCGGGTCGTCACCACTTTTTGACGGTGCCCGCCGATCTGGCGGTAGATATTGAAACCGACCATGGATAGCATCGCGAAAACCATGGCGCCGCCCATCATGAGCATGCGCGGGTTGTTGTTCGCACTCATGACCATAAAGATCATGACACCCATCGATCCGAACATCGGGACAACCGTCATCAGGACATTGCCCATACCAGGCGGTTCAACCTGATCCGGAGGCCCCTCGATCGGGATCGTACCCGCAGGCAGCTCCGGCGAGCTGACCCGGTCTGGGGATGCGTCCTCTTCTGCCATATTTTCACCTCAAATGGTGGTCTTGACATGAAATGCATGCGCATCTCATATTATCTTGATAGTGGGGATAGAACGAGAGGTTCACCAGCTCGAAGGACAGGACAGCCTATGACATCGGTTGCGCAGGCCACTATCGAGCAGGCTGGTACCCGGTCAGATGTCGCCGTCCCTGTCGGCACGACGGTGTCAGGCTTGCTTGCGATGATGAATGTGGATACGTCGATGGGCGACGTCCGCATCACGCTGCCGAGCGGCAAGCCGGTGTCCCCTTCTCAAGCGCTGGGACGAGATCTTCCGTCCGGCACTATTCTGTCGGTCGCCAGTGGACTAGCGTCCGACCGGGCGCAAGTCAGGGCCCGTGAATACGCCGAGGCCCCCTGGTTCAACCGCCTTCTGGGCATCGTGGGCATCATGATTGCCGTCGTTGGGCTTGAAACGGCCTGCATTATCGCCCCACTGGTGGCACGGTCGGCCATGATTCCACAAGGCGTGCGCATTGGTGCCGGCATCGTGTCGATCCTCCTGATTCATCCCCTGATTTTCCGAGGTCGTCTGCACGCGGGAACCGCAGCCTGCCTGGCGCTGAGTTCCTTCATCGGCGTGGCATCCCTGGCGTTGCTTCCTCCGCAGGCCCCCGTTTCCATCGTTCTTGCACCCCCCATGCTGTGTTGGGTTGCGTTTGGAGTATCGCTTCTGTATTGGCTGACGACTCGCCTGCCTTCGGCGGCGGCCAGCGCTGTCGCTTTCGGTGTGTTAGCTGCTGTGCTGTCCATGACCACGGCGTTCCAGATTCCGTGGTCCACGATCATGCCGATCGGCTTGGCGTTGCTGGTGTTGGCCCTGGCGATTGTGCCTCAGACAGCGGTGCGGATTCCTGAAACGCAGCTCCTCGACCTCCCACTGGTCACCACGTCAGCGCCTGCGGTGCGTCAAGCGAAAGTGGCATCACCCTCGCGGATCACGCATGCACGTGTGGAGCGCACCGTGCGGGAGGCATCCGGGATTCTGGATACGCTGGTCATCATCTGTTGTGTGGCGGTTTGCGTCACGATTCCGATGGTGGCGAGCCGAGTTGACCTGACCTCGTGGCACGGACGCGTCGGCACTGCGACGGTTGTGTGCGCAATTCTTGCCCTTTCACTTACGCCCCGCAATACGCGTTCGAAAGCATTTCGCATCGGTCCGCGCGTATGCGCAACGGCTCTGGCGGGCGCGCTCATCATGTCCCCGACGGGGCAACAGGTGGCAGGACCTCTTGGCGTTGGCGGGATGCTGGCAATCAGCGGCATCGCAGTGGTGTGCGCGGCCATGCTGGTCTCACGCCGTGACGAGGGCGCCGCTTTTCTCGGCCGGGTCGGAGACATTGCCCAGTCAATTTCACTGGTGTTCATCTTGCCGTGCGCCGTATTCTCTACCGGCTTATTTGACGTGATCCGACAGGTGGCATCGTAACTATGACGTCTATTCCTTCCACTGCACCAGCTCAAAGCCCGATGCGCACGCAGATACCGCGCGGAACGCAATCACGTCCCTCCTCGCAAAGAAGCGCCCCCACCTCCAGTGGTAACCCGGCGTCGCGAAACCTGCGGGTCGGCTCGTACATGATCGACCTGCTGATGATCTGGGCGTGTGCAGCGCTTGCATGGTTCATCCGACCGTCTCTGATCTTCGTCGGCATTATTGTGCTGGAACTGTTCCTGGTTCTGACGCTTGTGCGTGCCCGTACCGGACGCACCTTGGGAGCACTGGCCACACGTACCGTCGCGGTCGCAGCGGGTACGGATCACGCACCGGGACTTAAACGTCAGGGAATTCGCAGCGCCATCATCGGTTTACTGCACGTCACGGTTATCGGGCCTGTGATCGTGGTGTGGCTGGGCAAAGATGGCCGCGATTGGGTTGATTCGCTCGCGGGTACGGCGACACGTGATTTGCGCTCACCGCTCAGGCGCCCGACAACGGCTCCCGACGCCTATGGCCGGCAGACCACTCACACACTGACATCGGAGAACACCGGTTGGACTGGGCCAGCCTCGCCCTCGTCGCACCCGATGGACGAGGGTGACGCGCGAGTCCCCGGACCGTCGATGCCACCGGCACCTCAGCCGCAACCACAGGAGCAGGCTGGTTCACAGCAGAGTCAGCGCTCGTTTGGCATGTGGATGCCGAGCCTGTCATCTCCCGGGCTGAAACCGACAGGTGCGGGATCCTTTGCCGTTCCGTCACAGCCCAAACCGTCGTTGGCTCCGCGCCAGGCTCATCCCCAGGAAGCACCCGACCCACTGGCACAGCCTGAGGTGACACCGGCCCAGCCAGCCCAGCCCGATGGCTTCTCCGTTATCGTTCCACCAGCAGCGCCAGCGCAACCTGCTCCTGACGTGGCTCATCCGGAGCCGATTGCTTCAAATTCGGCTGCAGTTCCGCTGGCTAGCCAGTTTGCCGCCGGAGTCGAGAAGCCAGAGAATAGTGACGACACTTCTGCACCTGCACCGGAGGAGCAGCCGGATCGAGCCGGCACGCCGAAGCCTAACACGCAGCATGATCAGAAGAACGCTGAAATATGGCTGGTATTCGATTCAGGTGAGAAAGAAGCAGTGATTGGTACGACAGTCATTGGGCGCGCACCTGTCACGATGTCACCGAGTGAACGTGCTGTCACTGTCGAGGACTCAACACGCTCACTGTCTCGCACTCATCTGCGCTTGGGTCCTGCTCCCGGCGGAGTGTGGGTGGAGGATGCTTTTTCTGCGAACGGCACGTCGGTCACGTTACCTGACGGTTCAGTGTTTGAACTGGAGCGAGGAAATCGTCAGGCTGTCCCAATTGGCGCAACACTTCGTGCTGGAGAACGGTCGATCACCATCAACTCGCCCCACAGTCAACAGTGATGGCTCTAGTGGGGAGCACCCGGACTGTCTGACTGCCACTGCGGATCATCGGCTGACGTGGGCGAGAACTTCGTGTCAGCGGGTGCTATGAACGGCAGGTTCGGCAGTGACAGGAATGTCACTCGGGTAAGCGGCGCCCTCATCATCGGCAGGCATGACGAACCACAATATGAGGTAGAGCATGATGCCTGACCCAGGAAGCGGCAGCGTTGCGATAAACAGCAGGCGCACAAGGATCAGATCCCAACCAAGGTATCGGGCGATACCAGCGCATACACCTCCGAGAAAACGATGCTGAGTGTCTCGGCTGAAAACCCTGCGAGAGTAACCCGTTGTGACCTGTTCATTCATGGAACCATTCCACCTGATAACAGGCATTGAGCGCTATCGGGGAGGACCCTGAAATCTCCCTGAGGCACCCGAGCATTCGTCCACTTTCGCCCTGGCAGCCCCTTCGCAGATGCGCGGTCGCCCTCGCCAATGAGGAGCCGGTGGGCGAGGCGGTGAGCGGACGGAATTATTCTTCTGGCGAATTGTGGAAG
Organism: Pauljensenia sp. C0170B5; assembly: GCF_056590195.1. Taxonomy (NCBI): domain Bacteria; kingdom Bacillati; phylum Actinomycetota; class Actinomycetes; order Actinomycetales; family Actinomycetaceae; genus Pauljensenia; species Pauljensenia sp. C0170B5. The sequence goes on from NZ_JBWPVR010000005.1 coordinate 116,590, forward strand.
CTTTCAGCGCTTTCAAGGCCTGCGCGCGGTGACCAAGGTCCCAGTTTTGGTAGAGTTGGCACGAAGGCGCCCGAGGACGGGTGCGTCACGAGAGAAACGAGAGATGAGGACCTCGATGGTCAAGTATGTTTACGATTTCTCCGAGGGCAACAAGTCCATGAAGGATTTGCTCGGGGGTAAGGGCGCAAACCTCGCTGAGATGACGCGACTGGGTTTGCCTGTTCCGCCTGGATTCACGATTTCCACCGAAGCCTGCCGGGCTTATCTGAAAGATGGAAGCGTGCCAGACACCCTCGAGACCGAGGTGACCGCAGCACTGCGTAGCGTTGAAGACACCATGGGCCGCCAACTCGGAGCAGGCGATGACCCGCTGCTCGTCTCGGTCCGGTCAGGCGCGAAATTCTCCATGCCCGGCATGATGGAAACAGTACTGAACATTGGCTTGAACGATGAATCAGTCGAAGGCCTGACAAAAGTTTCCGGATCAGAGCGTTTCGCATGGGACTCCTACCGCCGCCTGATCCAGATGTTCGGCAAGACGGTGCTGGACATCGATGGTGATCTGTTCTCCGACGCGTTGGATTCACTGAAGAAGGAACGCGGCGTTGAGGCCGACGTTGACCTGACCGCAGAGGACATGCGCACGCTGGTTGACACATTCAAGAAGATCGTGCGTGACGCCACCGGCGAAGACTTCCCACAGGACCCTCGCACTCAGATGGACATGGCCACCGAGGCTGTTTTCCGTTCATGGAACACGGAGCGTGCACGCATCTACCGTCGTCGCGAGCGCATTCCGGATGATCTGGGCACCGCCGTCAACATCTGCACCATGGTGTTCGGCAACATGGGTGACACCTCCGGTACGGGCGTGTGCTTCACCCGCGACCCTTCCACCGGACACTCAGGCGTGTACGGCGACTACCTGCCGAACGCTCAGGGCGAAGACGTCGTGGCCGGCATTCGTAACACTCTGCAGCTGTCAGCTCTGGAAGAGCGCGATCCCAAGTCGTACCAGGAACTGCGTGCCATCATGCGCAAGCTTGAAACTCACTACCGCGACCTGTGTGACATTGAGTTCACCATCGAGCGCGGCAAGCTGTGGATGCTGCAGACCCGCGTTGGCAAGCGCACTGCCGCCGCCGCCTTCCGTGTTGCCACCCAGCTGGTTGACGAGAAGATGATTACCCGCGACGAAGCCCTCGGCCGCGTTACCGGTGACCAGCTCACTCAGTTGATGTTCCCGCAGTTTGATGCGAGCGCACAGAAGGAACTGATCGCCCGCGGCATGCCTGCATCTCCCGGTGCGGCAGTCGGAAAGATTGTCTTTGACAACGCTCAGGCTGAAGCTGCGGCCCGCGATGGAGTGAAGTGTGTGCTGGTTCGTCGTGAGACGAACCCTGATGATCTGCCCGGTATGGTTGCCGCCGAGGGTGTCCTGACCGCCCGTGGTGGCAAGACCTCTCACGCAGCTGTTGTGGCACGTGGCATGGGCAAGACCGCTGTGGTGGGCGCTGACGCGCTGGATATTGATGCCGCCGCCGGAACCGTCAAGGTGGATGGTCGTGTTCTCACCTCTGAAGACACGATCGGCATCGACGGATCCACCGGTGAAATTTTCCTTGGTGACGTTCCGGTTTCGGATTCACCTGTGACGACCTATCTGTCGCACGGACTGGAGGCGGGCCTGGAGGTTGCTGGCGATGATGCGGATATGCGTGAGCTGATTGCAGCTGTTGACCGAATTCTGGTGCACGCTGACGAGGTACGTCGCCTGCATGTGCGCGCCAATGCGGATACTCCTGAAGACTCACGTCGCGCGCTCGAGTTCGGAGCGGAAGGTATCGGCTTGTGCCGCACCGAGCATATGTTCCTGGGTGATCGTCGCCCGCTGGTTGAGCGCGCCATCCTGTCTGAAGCCGGATCGAAGGATCGTCAGGATGCGTTCGATGAGCTGGAGAAACTGCAGAAGCAGGACTTCCTCGAGATGCTCGAGGTTATGGATGACAAGTCGATGACGGTGCGTCTGATTGACCCGCCGCTGCATGAGTTCCTGCCGGATTTGACCAGCATGGAAATCAAGTTTGCCGTGGCCAAGGCCAAGGGCGAGACGGTTGATCCAGCTGATGAGAAGATGCTGGCCACCGTTCGCCGTATGCATGAGGACAACCCGATGCTGGGTCTGCGTGGCGTCCGCCTGGGCATTTACCTGCCAGGCCTGTTCGAATTGCAGATCCGCGCACTGTGCGAAGCTGCCGCCGAACTTGTTGCACGCGGGCTGCACCCGCATCCGGAGGTCATGGTTCCGCTGGTCGCATCCGAGCGTGAACTTCAGCTGATCCGCGAATCGGCTGAAGAGATTATCGCAGCGGTGTCCAAGGACAAGAACGTTGACCTGTCGGGTGTGACAATCGGCGCCATGATTGAGCTGCCTCGCGCAGCCATGACCGCTGAGGATCTGGCACACGCAGCCGACTTCTTCTCATTCGGCACGAACGACCTGACCCAGACCGCCTGGGGCTTCTCGCGCGATGACGTGGAAGGCGTGTTCTTCCCCGAGTACATCGATGCCGGCATCTTCGGCGTCTCTCCGTTCGAGACAATCGACCAGCACGGTGTGGGTGCCCTGGTGCGTGAAGGCGTTGAGCGTGCCCGTTCCACCAAGCCGGAAATCAAGCTCGGCGTGTGTGGCGAGCACGGCGGCGACCCGGCCTCCATCCACTTCTTCTCGAAAGTGGGCTTGAACTACGTGTCGTGCTCCCCGTTCCGCGTCCCCGTTGCGCGTCTGGAAGCAGGCCGCGCCGCGGTGGCCTCCGAAGAGGACTGATCCGCGCCGCACCTGTTCAGGCAGCGCCGTCACGCCGGCCGCGTCGGCCGCGTCGGTGAGCTGTCTGTCGGTGCATCAGATGCAAGGGCTGTACCTGGTATCACTGCCGGGTACAGCCCTTCGCGTTTTCGCGTGGCGGTGTGGCGGGCCGGTGGTGTGGCGGGCCGCCGGGGTGCACGACTCACTAAAATTGGCCCTTTGGCCTGCACGACTCACTAAAATTGGCCCTTTGGCCTGCACGACTTACTAAATTTAACGCCCCGCCATTTCGGCCGATTTTCAAACACGCAGGTCACGGGGTATTTGGATTGTCGAGGGCGTCCCTATCCACTGTTGATCAAGGGGATTGTGCAGAAATTGGAGACTTTTTAGTGAGTTGTGCATGTGTACGCAGAGGATTAAGTAAGTCGTGTATGTGGGCGCAGAAGATTTAGTGAGTTGTGCACGTGTGAAGGCTGAATCCAGGGCATGGTGCGCTCCTTGTCCTGGAGTGACATGGCCGGGGGCGGGGCCAGCGGGCGCCCTCGTCGATGTGCCTCGACTGCTCAATGGTGAGCGAAGTCATGCCGGTGTGACGAAAAGACAAAAAATCCTGAAGTGTCGCAAAAATGGCTGTTCTGTTGCCAAAACGGAACCAATGAGACTGAGCACGATGCTAGTAAAGTTAGTGGCACCTAAGTTATACTGCGTTGAGCAGCAAAGAAGAAAAGTCAGGCACGTCGATTGGTCTTGTCGCCAGCGGTCGGAAGCTTAACTTACGAAATAAGGGAGGCTCACATCGTGAGCACAGCTCGACTCGAGCATCGCATTGAGCCACAGCGCCTAGTCGGTGTGGCATGCGTCGTAGCGTTAATGGCAATCCTTATGGCAATGCTGGCACTGCCCGCTCATGCGCAACCAGCCCCAGCATCCACACTCATCTCAGCAGAACAACCGGCACACGACTCATGGAGCTCCGTGGCCAAAGAGATGGGCTCGATTCTGGACGACGCAGTGGAGAAATACCAGGGAGGCGACGCAAAAGGCGGTAAAGACACCGTCAATGTGGCGTACTACCAGCGCTATGAGACGCTTGGCTTTGAAAAGCAGGTCATGGCGCGTATCTCCGGTGCACGCGTGTCGACAGTGGAGATGGAATTCTCGCTGCTGAAGAAAGCCATGAGTGACGGTGACGATGCGGGAGTGACTCAGCACACCGACACCCTCAAGACCATGCTGGTTGAAGACGCGGCAACCCTTGACGGCGGCTCAGCCGACGGCGAGTCATACAGCCCCGGACCGTGGGGCCAGGTCGCCAAGGAAATGAACGGCATCCTCGATGAGGCCGTGGACCACTTCAAGAACGGTGACATTGAAGCTGGCAAGGACACCGTGAACGTGGCGTACTACCAGCGATACGAAACTCTCGGATTTGAAAAGCAGGTCATGGCGCGTATCTCCGGCACTCGCGTGTCGACAGTGGAGATGGAATTCTCGCTGCTGAAAAAGGCGATGAACGATGGCAATGCTGACGTTGTCGACCAGCACGCCACCACGCTGAAGAACTACATTCGTGAAGATGCCAACACCCTCGATGGGTACGAAGGAACAGGTGCGACCGAAAGCAGCCCGTGGCTGTCCGCATTCCTGCCCGCCTTCCTCATCATCTTGCGTGAAGGCTTCGAGGCAATCCTTGTTGTCGGCGCTGTCATCGCCTACCTGATCAAAGCGGGCCACGGTGACAAGACCAAAGTCGTGTGGGCCGGCACCGGAGTCGCCATCGTGTGCTCCATTGTGCTGGCTGTGCTGCTGAGCAACATCACGGCACTTGCCGGACATAACCAAGAACTCATCGAAGGCCTCACAGCACTGCTGGCTGTGGCCATGCTCATCTGGGTGTCCAACTGGATGATCGGCAAGTCAAGCCAGGCGGCCTGGGATCGGTTCATCAAGTCGAAGACGGAGCGCTCCTTGTCGCAGGGCTCCCTGTTCTCACTGGCCTTCATCGCATTCCTCGCGGTTTTCCGTGAAGGCGCAGAAACAATCCTGTTCTACCTTCCTGTCATCGCCCAAGCTGGCAACCAGGTGCATTACGTGTGGGTCGGTCTGGGCGTAGGCGCTGTGTGCCTGGTCATCGTCTACCTGATGATCCGACTGCTGGCTGTCAGAATCCCGCTGCGACCATTCTTCATCGTCACATCGATTCTGCTGGCGATCATGGCGATCACATTCACCGGCTCCGGTATCAAGGAGCTACAGGAAGCTGACGCGTTCCCGCTGACACCAATCAACGGGGCGCCCACCATAGATCTTCTGGGAATCTATCCCAGAGTCGAGAACCTGGCTGCTCAAGGTCTCGTTCTCCTGATCATTATCGGCCTGTTCGTTTGGGGCTCCCGACGTAATCGGGCGCAGGCTGCAGCCGATAATGCCACCCCATCTGAAGATAAAACGGAGACAGTTCAATGAAAATTCGTTTACGTCAAGTCGGTGCTGCTCTGACTGCACTCGTTGTTGCCGGTACGCTCGGTGCCTGCTCACAGCAGGGATCAACCAATGAGAGCGGCGCCTCTGACAACTCCACCACTCAGTCCGCTGCAGGCGACGCTGCTGAAAGCGCTGGTGGCGACGCAGCGGCTGCCCCAGGTGAAGACGCAGGCTTCCAGGAAAACCCGCTCGGCGATGACATTTACCTGGACAACGACCGCGTGAAGGTCGGCGGCGTCTACTTCCAGCCCGTTGACATGGAGCCTCAGATGGGTGTTCCCAAAGAGGAATCATCCATGCACCTCGAAGCTGACATTGCAGCTGGTGAAAACGACCTGGGCTACGGCGTCGGCGACTTCATCCCCGGCCTGACCGTGACCTACAAGCTGTACAAGGCAGGCACCAAGGATGTCGTGCAGGAAGGCGCCTTCATGCCGATGGTTGCCAACGACGGCCCGCACTACGGCCTGAACCTGCCCAAGCTGGATGCAGGCACCTACGACGTTGAAATCACCATCGAGTCTCCTGAAAAGGACGGCTGGATGCTGCACGTCGACAAGACCACTGGTGTGACCGGCCGCTACTGGACTGAGCCGCTGGTTGCAACGTTCAAGAACTTCCAGTGGGATCCAACCGCTGTCGAATGGTGAGCCTGACCTGCACCATTTGTTAAACGTATGAGCTGGGGCAGGGTGCTTGCGCACCCGGCCCCAGCTTGGTGCGTCAATGAAAGGTTGATTGATGATTCAGCAGATTGTTGAAATAGTCTCCACCACTCTCTTGCTGGCACTCGCCCTTGGGGCTCTCAGCGCGGCAGTACCCAGCATGGGGGGAGGCCAAAAAGGCCGCAAACCTGGATACCGCTCCATTATCTGGGGTGCGCTTGCGGGAGTCGCCCTCGGCGGTGTACTGACCATCGTGCACCTGCTGATTCCGCGTCAGATCAACCGCCAGGACATCACGTTCTGGGCGCTGATTCCCACAGTCATCCTGGCCGCTGTGACCCTCGTGATGGTGTGGCGGGTACGGGGTCGTGCTCGAAAAGGCGTTGAGGCAAGCTCAACGCAGCGTCGCGCAGCGCTGTGGGTTGCTGCAGCATATGCAGCCATGGCGACCTTCCGGGTGGCCCCCACCGCGCTCCTTCAGATCCGAACCTTCGTCTCTCCCAACACGTCCCTGGTGTCCACCGACACCGTCAAGAACATCGTCGGATACCTCATCGGCGTCGCCCTGGTCGCCCTGCTGGCCGTGGGTGTGCGCAAACTGTGCGAACGCGGTGCCCTGCTGGCACCGATCATGTCAACAGTGGGTGTCGGCATCCTGACACTGACACACGTGATCCTTATCGTCCGCATCCTGCAGGCCAAGCGGATCATTCACCTGCCCGGCGCGATCTTCGAATCCATCGCGTGGACCATCAACCACGAAGATGCCATCACCCTGGTGGCCACCGCACTGGTCGCAGTGGCCTCAATCCTGGTGTGGATCCGGTCGCGATCGCTGCCCAAGGACGGTCCGAACCCTGCTGTGCGTCGCCTCCGCCTGGCTGAAGCAAAGTCGTGGCGCCGCCTGTCTGCCGGCTCCCTCTTGGCATGTGCGGCAGCAGGTGCCGTGCTGACTATTGGGGCTGCAATCAGTTCGGCAACCGTTGAACTGTCCCAACCTGAACCGTTTGAAGTGTCAGGTGACCAGGCAGTCGTGCAGCTCGATAAAGTCTCAGATGGGCATTTGCACCGATTCGCCTACACCACGTCAACAGGCATTGAAGTGCGTTTCATCGTCATCCAGAAAGCCGGATCCTCCTTCGGGGTGGGCCTGGATGCGTGCGAGATCTGCGGCCCGACCGGGTATTACGAAAAAGACGGCAAAGTCATCTGCAAGCTGTGCGAAGTGGCCATGAACATCGCCACGATCGGATTCAAGGGCGGATGCAACCCGATCCCGATTGACTATGAAGTGTCGAACGGCACGCTGTCGGTGTCCATCGCCCAACTTGAAGCTGCAGCGAGCGTCTTCGCATGATCTGCTGTTCAGCGCCCCATTGCGTGCACATAATTCGACATCACGGTGAACGAAGTCAGGATGTGACAACATGTTTCTGAGAATGCTCAAAGGAGCACTGTTCCGTCAGCGTGGCCGCCACCTCATGATTGCCTTGACTGTCGCGCTCGGCGCGTCGGTTGCGACATCCATGCTGTCAGTCATGTTCGACGTGGGCGACAAGATCAACCAGGAGCTGAAAAACTACGGCGCCAACATTGTGGTGCGCCCCAAAGGTGCGGCCGTGGTCCAGGATCTGTATCAGTTCGACACTCCGGTTGAACAGGAAGCATTCCTTCAGGAAGACGAGCTCGGCAACATCAAGACCATCTTCTGGACCTACAACATCGTTGACTTTTCGCCGCTGCTGTCCGTACCGGTGACAACAACCGGCCAGTCATCCACCGATGACAGCATTGAACTGACCGGCACATGGTTCAGTCACGATCTCAAACTCCCCACAGGCGACACGGTGACAACCGGCCTGACCAACCTGCGTGGATGGTGGACAATGGACGGCGCGTGGCCTCAGGACGGAGACGACAACTCCGTCATCGTCGGCTCGAAACTGGCGCAGACTCAAGGATGGAGCGTCGGGCAGACAATCCCGCTGTCAGCACGCGGACACAGCCAGGACGTCACCATTTCCGGTATCTTCACCTCAGATGGAGATGAAGACTCCCAGATTTACGCGCCCCTGCATCTGGCTCAGACATTCCTGGACAAGCCCGGCGCCGTCGGATCTGTTGAAGTGTCGGCTCTGACCACCCCTGACAACGACCTGGCACGAAAAGCCGCCAAGAACCCTGCATCCCTGTCGCTGACTGAGAGGGAAACCTGGTACTGCACCGCCTACGTGTCCTCCATTGCCTACCAGATCGAAGAAGCCATGACAGATGCCGTGGCGCGGCCGGTGCGTCAGGTCTCAGAATCTGAAGGCATCATCATGGAGAAGACCCAGATGCTGATGCTGCTGGTGACGGTTCTGTCACTGGCCGGATCGGCACTGGCGATCGCGAACCTGGTGACCGCCAACGTGATGGAACGGGCTCCCGAAATCGGCTTGCTCAAAGCAGTGGGAGCGAAAGACAACGCCGTTGTGCGCATGCTGCTGGCAGAAATCACGATCGTCGGCCTGGTGGGCGGCGTCGCCGGATACTTCGCCGGCATCGGATTCGCCCAGATCATCGGCCGAACCGTCTTTTCCTCCTCCATCGCAGTTGCGCCCGTAGTGGCCGGAATCGTTGCAGTGCTTGTGACGATCGTGGTGCTGGCAGGCTCGATTCCTGCCATACGCTTCCTGCTGGGACTGCGGCCGGCAGAAGTGCTTCACGGAAGGTGATAGTCGGTGAATAAGAGAAAAATGTACTGGCGCATGGTCACATCCTCGATCCTGCGTCGTCGATCCCGCGTGCTGATCGCAGTTCTTGCTGTTGCCATCGGCGCCACGACCCTGTCGGGACTGGCTGCCATCGCCATTGACGTGCCCAGCCAGATGGCGCAGGAAATGCGCCTGTACGGCGCGAACCTCGTGGTCGTCCCCTCCGAGAAGAACGACAACCTGACTGACCAGACCATCAACCGCATCGACGAAGTGGTGAAATCGTCGGGTTCAACGCTCGTTGGCTCAGCTGCTTTCGACTACCAGCCGGTGTCCATCAACGACCAGCCGTACGTGGCGGCAGGAACCGACATTGATGCTGTCAAGGCAATCAACCCGTACTGGTACATCGAAGGTGAATGGCCCTCAGCCGACGGGCAGGTGCTCATCGGCCGTGAAATTGCCTCCACCATTGATGCCAAAGTGGGCGACTCGATCACCGTGTCGCAGCTCGCCGAAGGCGCCTCCTCGGCTGCCCCCCAGTCCGGCGGGCAGGACGCATCGACCGCTCCGGGCACCACAGCGATGAGCGGGGCCCCTGAGATCCCCGAAGGCTCCCACATGATGCCCGACGGCACGATCATGAAGAACAGCGAGATGCCCGGATACGACCCGTCGAAGAACGTGGACGGAATCTACGTTGGAGACCAGCCGCAAAGCGCTCAGTCCGGTGCGCCGACCACAAAGAAGGACGCGATTGAACAGCTGACGCAGAACAAGCCGACCGCTCCGGTCGCCCCAGGCAACGGCAAGGGGCAGGCGCCCGATCCGGTCGACACACGCGACATCTCACTGACGGTGTCCGGAATCCTTGAAACAGGTGGATCAGAAGACGGCTTCCTGTTCATGAGCACCGCCGACATGTCGCAGCTGACCGGCAAGGACACAAGCTACGGCGTATCTGAATATTCGGTTGCCGGGCAGGCGGAAGCCGTCTCCGCCCTCGCCAAGCAGATCAATGACGCAGTCGACGGCGTGAAGGCCTCGACAGTGACCCGACTGACCCATTCTGACGAGGGCGTCCTGACGATGCTGCGCTCGCTGATGGGAATGATCACGATCATCGTGCTGGCTTTGACGATGATCGGCGTGTCCACCACGATGATGGCTGTGGTTGCGGAACGACGCAATGAAATCGGCCTGCGCAAAGCTCTGGGAGCTCACTCGAAATCAATCGTGCGTGAATTTCTTGGTGAAGGCGTCATGCTCGGCATTCTGGGCGGTGCGATCGGCGCGGTGCTCGGCTACCTTCTGGCGATCGTGATCTGTCTGAACGTCTTCCACCGGACAATCGCATTCCACCCGCTGATGGGAGTGGTTACTGTGCTCGCATCAGTGATCATCGCGACGCTGGCATGTCTGATTCCAGTGCGTCGTGCCCTCGACGTTGACCCTGCACTGGTGCTGCGCGGAGAATAAGGAGAAACAATGACATCACAGGTGAAGGACGACCTGCTCAGACTTGAGCACGTCTCGAAAATCTACGGCGACCTGCACGCACTGGATGACGTGTCGCTGAGCGTGCCGACAGGGCAGTGGCTGTCGATTGTGGGCCCGTCCGGGTCAGGCAAGACCACGATGATGAACATCGTGGGATGCATGGACCGCCCCACCAAAGGCACCGTGACGCTCGACGGGCGCGACATTTCCGAGCTGACCGCCTCCGAACTGACGACCGTGCGCTGCCAGACCATCGGCCTGATTTTCCAGCAGTTCCACCTGATTCCGCACCTGACCGCCCTCGAAAATGTCATGGTCGCCCAGTACTACCACTCGGTGCCCAACGAAAAGGAAGCGCTGGCGGCACTGGACCGGGTGGGACTGGCCGATCGCGCCACCCACCTGCCGCGACAGCTGTCCGGCGGCGAGCAGCAGCGCGTGTGCGTGGCCAGGGCCCTGATCAACTACCCGAAACTGGTGCTGGCTGATGAGCCGACCGGTAACCTCGATGAGCACAATGAACAGATCGTGCTGGATATTTTCCGTCAGCTTCATGCCGATGGAACCACGCTGATCGTGGTGACTCACGACGCCCTCGTCGCTTCGTGTGGCCAGCGGGAAATCCGCCTGGATCACGGTAAAGTCGCCAGGGAAACGTGGCACGACCACGACCGGGACAATGCGGAAGCTGCAGGCGCTGCGTCGGGGAACCTGGCAACGGGTCGCGACGTGAAAGAAAAGGTTCCAACCCCTGAACCTCGTGACGATGCGTCCTGAGGCGCCCGAACACTGTCAGCAATGAGATGAATCGCAGATGACTAACATGACGTCTTCACAGTTTTCACGACTTGTCACCATGGGGTCGCTCGGCGGGCTCGGCATGATGATTCTGAGCGCGTGCGGCCCGTCGATCCCACCGGTGGACATGTCACTTCCCATGAATGACGGAGAGTACACCGGGGAGTCCAATCCTGACGAACAGGGAGCCATCGGCACTGTTCATATCACGGTGGAAGGCGGCAAGATCACCTCCACCTTTTATGAAACCCGCATGAAGGACGGCGAGCTCAAGGACCAGAACTACGGGACGACCAGCGCCGGCGAAGTGGGCAACAAGGATTACTACAAGCGCGCCCAGAAAGCGGTGGAGGCGTTCAACAAGTATTCCGACGAGCTGACGGCCACGAACGACCCCAACGAAGTTGATGTCATTTCAGGCGCCACTGTTGCGCACAGCCAGTTCATGCAGGCGGCGATCCGAGCCATCCAGACCGCTCAGGGAGTGGAAACCCAGTCCGGGGAGGATGCGGCCGACCAGATCGACGTGCCGGGCCTGGACTTCAGCGACGATGACCAGCTCGACGAGTTCTCCAACTGATTCACCCGGCCCCGAGCTGCTTGTTGATCTGCGCGACTCATCGTGGCGCATGTCCTTTCCCGCGATGGGCACGCGCGTCGATCTCATTGTCGAGGGCGGCTCCGCCAGGCAGATGACGGAAGCTGTCTGCGAACTTGTTGCACGCCATGAGCGGCTCTGGTCGCGTTTTTCGGCGCACTCCGATGTGACACGGTTGAACACTGCGTGCGGACAGTGGGTGGATGTGGATCCGGCGACGTGCGCATTACTGGCACGCGTCAAGGACCTGATCGACGTCACGTCAGGCTGTTTCAACCCGCTGATTGAGCCGGTGCGTCAGCTGTGGGACCCGGCAGGTGCGCTGGCAGCTCTTGTCGCCAACGCAGGTGCTGCCACGAGCACGGAGAGCGCAACCACTCCGGGCAGCGACGCGCTGGCCGAGGTGTTGCCACTGTGCTCACCGGGGATGCTTGACGTTGACCCGGCGGCATCGTGGGCACGCCTGAAGGGCGGCGCACGCATTGACCTGGGCGCGATTGCGAAAGGTGCCAGTGCTGATCAGGCTCGGGATCTGTGTGCCCGACTTGGTGCCCGTGCCGCGCTCGTGTCGATCGGAACATCCTCCATTGCCGCCCTGGGAAGGCGCTCCGACGGCACACCGTGGCGCGTGGGGATACGCGACCCGCGCAGCAGTGAATCATCGTGGCTTGGATACGTGGAACTGCCTGACCGCATGTCACTGTCCACTTCGGGTGACAACCTAGGAGCACTCGTGGACGTGGCGCCCGACCATGCGCAGCGTTTCAACCATGTCATCGACCCGCGCAGCGGCATGCCCGCCCGGATCCTTGCCCGTTCGGCAACGGTGATCTGCGCAGACGGCATGACGGCTGAAGCGCTGTCCACCGGCATGCTCATCGGCGGACGGCAGGCGGTTGTCCTGCCACACACAGCAGATGGTGATGCGGCAGCGTCGCCCTCGTCAATCATTGTCGGCGGCGAGCGGGGAGTGATGGCAGGCGGGATTCGCGTCGATGCCAGGCCCGCGCAGATCTGGCATCCGCGTCAGGAATTGTCGGAATCTGATGGTGGGGCGGGTGTGTCGGGGCAGAATTCGAGCACGTCACCCACCTGACAGTCGAGCGCCTCGCACAGTGCGTTCAGAGTGGAAAAGCGGATGGCGCGGGCCCTGCCGGTTTTCAGGTTCGACAGGTTCGCCAATGTGATGCCGACGCGTTTCGACAGGTCGGTGAGCGTGATGCGGCGTTCCAGCAAGATGCGGTCCAACGTGACGTGAATACTCATGGCTACACCGTCAGCTGATTCTCATCCCACGCAGCAATCGCAGCGCGGAAAATGTGTCCGGTGACCAGGAAGAAAACAGTGCCGCCTGCGCTGAGCGTCACCATGAAGATCGCCATCAGAAGGATCGAGATGTGCTGGAGCGGACTGACGCACATGAACCAGATGGTCGCGCTCACGTAGTAGATCGTGGCGGCGATGCACACCCACTGCGCGCGGCCAATCAGCATTAATGCCCGGTGCGTGAAGACTGTGCGGCGCTCAACGAGCAATAGGAACTGGTAGGCGATGATCAGGATGGCGAGGAATGGAAGCGTGGCGATGATCGAGCCGACGAGGATCGGGTACTGCAGGTGTGCCATTTCCGGCCAGACGGCGGCGCTGTAGTCGCTTTCTGACCAGAGCAGCAGCCAACTTAAGACAATGCCGAGGCCGAAGATCACCAAAACCACGCGGGCAATGATGGTATGCGGTTTCATGAGTGTGCCTCCTTCAAGCATCACATAGTTATCGATAAACGATAATAATTTATCGATGATCGGCATGTCAATGGGTGTGGTGGCAGGACGGCACATGTGCTGATTGGTTCAGTTAACGTGACGCTGAGTGGCGAGGCGCAAAGCGGTTTTAGATCTGCGATGCCAGCAAGCTTGCCAGATGCATGCCGCCTCGGTCAGCGAGCTGCTGGGCCTGAGTGCGGCACGAGAAACCATCCGCCAGATACACGGCATCTGGATACGCGTTGAGGGCAGGGAGCAGTGAGGTGCGCGCCACCTCGACCGACATATCGTAGTGCCCCTTTTCCATGCCGAAATTACCGGCCAGACCGCAACAGCCATCCAGCTGGACAACGGTGGCACCCAGTGAATCCAGCAGCGCCCGATCTGCGCTCCACGTCATCACCGAATGATGGTGGCAGTGCGGCTGCGCCACAATTGTCGTGCCATGTAAGTCAGGCAGAACACGCTCCTCCTTCGGAACAGTGGCCAGCACTTCAGCCAGAGTATGCACAGCGCGCGACACGGGAACTGAGCGCCGGTCATCTGGCAGCAGATCCAGCAGATCATCACGCAGGACTGCCGTACATGACGGCTCCACGCCTACGATTGGAATGCCGGCTACAGCGAACGGTGCCAGAACGTCCAGCAAAGCCGTCAGTTTCTTCTTCGCCCCAGTCAGCTGCCCCGTTGTAATCCACGTCAGGCCGCAGCACGCATGGGGAGGGACGATCACCTCGAAACCGTTCTGACGCAACACCGCAACCGTTGCACGCGCGCCCCGGTCGTCAAGCGTCTGTGAAAACGAATCGGCCCACACCACTGCGAAGCGTCGGGCTTCAGAAGCGGACGAGGAAGCAGGCGATGCTGTCTCAGCAAGCCGCTCGGCACTCGACGGCACTGCTGACGGAGGCGCATCTGCAACCAGGTGCCGCCGCCTGGCCCATCGCTGGAAGGTTCCGGACTGAAGGGCGGGCATCGGTCTGCGCGCATCCATACCCAGCAGTGCGAATGCAGCCCGGCGAATCGCATCTACTCCCATCACTGCGTTGGCTAGGGCGGATGCACCCGGAATGCGGGCGCTCAGGCCCGTCCACAGGGGCAGGCGGCCCAGCGCATAGTGGGACAGTGGACGCAGGCGCCCACGGTACTTACGGAAGAGCACCTCAGAGCGGTACCTGGCCATGTCCACACCTGCCGGGCAATCCGACGAACAGGCCTTACATGACAGACACAGGTCGAGCGCTTCGAGCACCTCCGGTGAGGTGATTGACTGGACCAGTTGCCCATTGGCAGCGTCCTGGAGTGTGCGCGCGCGCCCTCGGGTCACGTCCTTTTCCAGATGCGACGCCTTCCACGACGGGCACATAAACGTGCCGTCAATCGTCGCGCGACACTTGCCCACACCTGTGCAGCGATGGACCGCCTGAGTGAAATCACCGTGGTCTTCCCCGAAGGCGAAGCCTCTCGCCGCTGGCAACGAGCGTGCACGAGGGCGCCGCAGGAAATCATCGAGCTTGTCGATCTGGTTGGTCGGTGAGGCCAAAATACCGGGATTGAGCAGGTCATCGGGGTCGAACAGGGCCTTGACGTTGTTGAACAGGTCAATCAGTTCCGGGGAGTACATGAAGCGCAGCAGTTCCGTGCGTGCACGCCCATCCCCGTGTTCACCGGAAACTGAGCCGCCATGCCTGGCGCACACCTGAGCCGCCTCCTCCAGGAAACGCCTCGAATGCGCCACCCCAGCCCCGGTCTCGAGTGGCATGTTCAGACGCACATGCACGCAGCCATCTCCGAAATGCCCGTACAGCAGCCCGTCAATGTCATACTCATCCATCAGTGCCGTGAAATCACGCAAGTAGGCTCCGAGGCGGTCCGGTGGCACCGCGGCATCTTCAAAACCGGGCCATGCCTGTTCACCGGTCGCTGACGTTTCAGATGGGGGAGTGCGCCCACCCAATCCTGCACCATCAGCGCGGATGCGCCACAGTCGCGTGGCATCATCCCCCGGAGGATAGACCGCCGCATCGACCGCATGAGATGCGGCCGCAAGTCTGCGAGCCTGTGCCAGCGATTCCTCTTCGCTTCCGGCCGACACCTCGCACATCAGCCACCCGTCACCCTTGGGAAGCGCCGGCACGGCTCCGGGTCCGCGGTGAGCTCGTACCACGTCCACCAGGCGCGAATCCATCCCTTCGACAGCCAGCGGCTCACAGCGCAAAATTGTGGGTACATCGTCAGCTGCAGCAATCATGTCCGGATACCCTAACGCCACCAGCACGGGCGCTCGCGGAATCTCCACCAACTTGACGGTGATCGACACGATTGTGGTCAGCGTCCCCTCGGTGCCCACCAGCATCGCCGCCAGATTGCGATGCTTCTCAGGGGTCAGATGCTCAAGCGAATAACCCGACACCTGCCTGCCGAAACGCCCCAGTTCCGTGCGGATGAGCGCCAGATTGGAATCGATCAGCGTGTCCAGTCCAGGCACCTGCGAGAGGTCAGAGTGGCTGGTGGAAGCGGTGAAGCGTCTGCCTCGTCCATCGATGACGTCGAGGGAGACGATGTTGTCTGACGTGCGTCCCCAGGCGGTTGCGTGAGGCCCGCACGCATTGTTGCCCACCATGCCGCCGATCGTTGCCCGGTTCTGGCTGGACGGATCCGGACCGAAACGCAGTCCGTACTTGCGGGCAGCTTCCTGCAGGGTGGATTCCACGCAGCCCGGCTCCACCACGGCCGTGCGCGCCTGCGGATCGATCGACAGCACTCGGTTCAGGTGGCGCGAAAAGTCAATGACGATGCCCGGTCCACACGCATTGCCAGCACATGACGTGCCACCCCCACGGTTGGTCAACGGAATGGAGAAGCGTCGCGACGCCTCGCACACCGCCAGGACGTCCTCGGTTGAACGAGGGAAGACAACGAACTGCGGCGGAACGCGATAGTTGCCGGCGTCTGTGGAATAGCGCGCACGGGTGCCTGTCGTACGATCAACCTCACCGTCGAGCACGTCAACCAGGTGCGCGTAGCAAGCTTCCACGTCGCGAGGCCGGATATCGGCGCGCTTGGGCAGGGGGGACGAGGCAGTCGCCGGCTCACTGCTGAGTGGGTGGAAGCTCATAGGCTGATTGTGCCACTTTTGATGCCTGCTCTGCGCCGCCATCAGGTATGCGAACTGACAGGTGTGGCTGTGTCGCGGACGTCAGCGAGTCAGCATCACCATGCGTGTGGGTGTCACAATCGCGTCTACGGCGACATCGTGAGGATCGACAGGCAAGGTGCCTGCATCCCACACCTCTTCATCGAACAGTGCGATGACCAGTGGAGCGCGGCGCCTCACAGGCAGTGCGCTTTCCTGCGGCGATCTCTCAGCGTGATGCGTGTTCCACTTACTTAAGGCCCGGTCATACCACCCGCCGCCCTGGCCCAGGCGCGTGCCCGAAAGGTCGGCGGCCAGGCCCGCAAGCAATACAATGTCGACGCTGTCAGGAAGTTCGGCATAGGGCGCATCGGAGAGATGAGGCTGGGCAGGCCAGCGTGCAGAAGGCTGGTCGAGGACTGCTGCCAGACGGTCAGTCGTCAATGATGACCAGGCAGATGTGCTGGCATCAGGAAAATCAATACAGCCCCACGCAGGTTCGTCCAGTGCACGCCCCTGCGCGTTCACGACAACAGGCAGGAAGCAGCGACCCGATTCAGCGACGATGGCTGAGACATCCGGCTCGGTGGTGGTTGGAACAAACAGTGCCGGGAGGTGAGGACACCCCACTCCGAGCGCGTTACAGGCCTGCAGCCACGAGCGGACCAGTCCGCGTTGCTCCCGCCGGCGCAACTCATCGGCTTCGCGGGCAGGGAGTGCATCCCACCGGGCGCGCCTGTCACGCCGCCGGGCGCGAATTCTGGCGCGAAGTGGAGCTTTTTCGTGCAACATGGCCCCTCCTGAGCACTGAACATCTCCTACTTAGGATACTGTGGCAGACATGAGCGAAACTGAGCCCACTCGTCACGCGCACGTGCGTCACGCCGTGATCCCAGCAGCTGGACGCGGAACGAGATTCTTGCCGGCAACGAAGTCTGTGCCCAAAGAAATGCTGCCGGTCGTTGACCGACCATCCATTGAATATATTGCGCGCGAAGCCACTCGAGCCGGCATTGAAGACATGCTGATCATCACTCGCACCGGCAAAGATGCCATCGAGGAATACTTCGACGCAGATCCCGGCCTGGAGGCGGCACTGGAGGCCTCTCACAAGGAATCACTGCTCAAGATCGTGCGCGAATATGAGCACCTCGCGCGCATGCACTCTGTGCGCCAGGGACATCCGCTGGGGCTGGGACACGCAGTCCTTCAGTCACGCTTCCACGTCGGTAACAATCCTTTTGCCGTCATGCTGCCGGACGATTTGATGCACCCAAAGTCCCGCCTGCTGGAGAAAATGCTCGCGATCCGCACGGCGATCGGCGGATCGGTTGTCGCACTCATGCGTGTCACACCCGAACAGGCAACAGCTTATGCCTCTGTTGACGTCACCCCGATGCCGATTCCGGAAGGCCTGCCCATCGACATTGAGGAAGGCACATTGTTCCGCCTCAACAAGGTTGTCGAAAAGCCCCCGGTCGATGAGGTGCTCAGCGAATACGCCGTGGTGGGCCGCTACGTCTTCAATCCGCGTATCTTCACGGAACTGGAAAATATCGAACCCGGTCACGGTGGTGAATACCAGCTCACCGACGCATATGCCCGACTCATCGACGTGCCAGCCGAAGAAGGAGGTGGCGTAGTTGGCCTGGTTCTGGATGACCGCCGCTTCGACACCGGAGACAAACTCGGCTACCTCACCGCCTCCATTGAACTGGCGCTGGAGGACCCGGAACTGGGACCCGGAGTACGCTCGTTCCTGGAAGAGCTCATGGCAACACAGCCGGGGGACGCCCTCGACAATTCTGACAGCACGTCACCCAAGCATCACTGAAAGGGACAACTTGAATGCGTTCGGTCGCAGAGTTTTACCAAGACTGCCTGTCAACTGTTGGCCAGCAGCCGCCGCTGGATGTCCAGCTCGCTGATGCCGTGTCGTGCGTGCTGGCTGAAGACGTGCAGGCCCGCTTCGACCTTCCCGTAGCGGATCTGGCCGGATGCGACGGGTACGCCGTGCGATCGTCTGACCTCGAAGGGGCGCGCCCGGACAGTATGGTGACCCTGCCGGTCACCGAGGAAGTCAAGGCTGGAGATGTTGACCCGGCCGCGCTGGTGCCGGGAACTGCCATCCGCATTGCATCGGGAGCGCCGGTGCCCACAGGTGCAGATGCGGTGATCGCACTGGATTTTACGGATCGCGGTATGGCTAAAGTGACCGTGCGCACCCAGCCGGCGCGCGGTGAGAACATCCGGCGTCGCGCCGAAGACGTGGTCGAGGGGGACGTGGTTCTGCGTCACGGCACGCGTGTAGGTGCACGCCAGGTAGCGCTTCTGGCCGGCGTGGGGCGCTCACGAGTGACAGTGCATCCACGCCCACGAGTGGTGATCCTGTCGATTGGTGACGAGCTTGTGGAGCCGGGTGAACAGGCACGACCCGGCACGGTGTTCGATGCCAACGGGCATGCCCTTTCCACCGCTGTGGCGGATGCGGGTGCTCAAACCTTCCGCGTGGCAGCCGTTGCTGATGGCCGTCAGGCACTGCGCGAAACGATTCAGGATCAGCTGGTTCGCGCTGACCTCATCATCACGACCGGCGGCATCTCGTATGGCTCAGGCGATACGGTGCGTGAAGTGCTCGGCGCGCTGGGCACGGTGCGCTTTGACAATGTGGCCGCATGGCCCGGGCATATCCTCGGAGTTGGAACCGTCGGTGACGAAGATGACGCGACTCCGATCTTCTGCCTGCCCGGTGACCCTGTATCCGCGCAGGTGTGTTTCGAAGTGTATGTGCGTCCTGCCCTTCGACAGATGCAGGGATGGACGACACTGAGCAGGCCGAGCGTGCAGGCTCGCGTGGATCGCTCATGGTATTCACCACGAGGGCGACGCGAATTTGTCCGCGTGCGCCTGACGGGGTCGCCTCGAACCGGATACCAGGCCAAAATCATGGGATCACCTGCAGCGCTATTGCTGTCCGCACTGGCTGAATCGAACGCACTGGCGGTCGTGCCCGAAGAGGTCACGAATGTGCGTGCCGGTGACGCCCTGCAGTGCATGGTGCTTGATTAATGCTGTTCGGCAGGCCGCGGATCTGGGGACGCCACCCCGATGAGCTGACGATTCGCATCGACGATCCTGTGGGTCGCGCTCTGATCAGGCCGCATGGCAGTGCCTCGAGAATCGGGGCGACGGGGAGCGCTGCGCGAACGGGGCGTGATAGCGCCGTGAAGCTCGGGGACAGTGTTGTGATCCGTCCGGCCTACGGTAGCGATCATCTTCGCATCGAGAAAGCGCGTGCCGAGAATTCTGCGTGGCTCAAACCCTGGGAGGCGACGCTGCCGGTCGGATCGACAGAGGAACTCCCCGACATCTGGACCTATCAGCGCCAGGTCGACAGGCAGCAAAAGCGCGGAACGAGCCTTGTCATGATGGTCGAATGCGACCGTCAACCGCTGGGTTTGATCACCGTCTCCAATGTTCAGTGGGGGGCGATGTGTCAGGGCGTCCTCGGCTATTGGATGGTCAGGAAAGCCGCTGGGGTGGGGCTGGGTGCGCTGTGCGTGGCTGGCGTCATCGACCTGATGATCGGTGAGCTGGGCTTGCACCGGGTGGAGGTCAACGTTCGGCCGGAAAATGATCGATCTTTGGGATTGTGCCGAAAAATCGGGTTGCGTGAAGAGGGCTACAAGATGCGTTACATGTGCATTGCGGGCAGGTGGGCTGATCACGTCAGTTTCGCTTTGGATACGGAATCCTGGCCCGAGGGTGGCATCGTCCAATCCGTGTGGAAAATGCCGCTGACGCTGACCTGATTCGCCTCTCATTTGGCGCCGGCGCGCGCGTCAGAACCTGTTTTTGGCAGCCCGTGCCGTAGCGTTAATACGTGGAGTACGGTGGAATCATTGTTGTGATGGCAATCGCGATCACGATCGTCGTGATTGTGCCGCACCTTGTTGACCGACGCACGGCGATCACTCAGTCCCGCGAGGCTGACCGATTCTCGCCCAGGATGCGTCTGATTGATGAGGAATCGGCACTGCGCCATCACAGTGGCGATACTTCATCCACCGCCAATTCGCACTGCGGCTCGACACCGTTGTTGGCGCATCAGGCGCTGCAATCCGGTGATGCTGCTGGAGCGGATGACTACCACGCGCGCCCGGCGCTGCCGGCCACCCAACAACCTGCTCACCTTCGTGGTCATCGAGGAGACACCATGGCTGACGAATCGCGATCCGCACGTCGACCCGACGGGACGACCCACGCGCAACGAGACTATGTGCGCACCCGCGAACTGTCGCGCCTGCGTGCACGCCGCGCGGCACGTATTGCCAGTGAGAAGGCAGCAGGTCAGCGCCGAATGATCCTCAGTGGGGTGTGTGCAGCAATCACTGTGCTGATGATGCTGATTGCAGCGCTGACCACGATGTCATGGGCATGGGTTCTGATTCCCGCGGCGGCACTTGCTGCTGGCCTTGGCGTGTCACGCTGGAGCGCCATTCGTTCCCAGCGCGTTGGTGAAGCCGAAGAAAAGCGGATTATGGAGCTGACGCGTGGCACCTCGGCACGCCGCAATTCCGCGCCTTCGCCCGTCGCCTCCGAGACTGTGGAGCATGCTCCTGCGTCTGAAACGGCAACCGACGAGGGGCCGGATGAAGCCCTTGGAGCCGACGCGTCGATCGAAATCCAACGTGTCGACGACGAGGCGCAGGCGTCTCACAGTGTTGATGACGAGGACGCACGACTCGACCAGGCGACCCGCGATGTCGCCCAGACGCAGCGCGCATGGTCCGTCCAGCGCATCCCTGCACCGACCTACGCATCACGCCAGGAGATTACCGGCCGAGTGGTGCACGCCGATACTGATTTGCGAGGCATCCCTCAGGTTCCTTCCGATGTCCGAGGGCGTCCTATCCACGCGAGCTCATCTTCCGGTCAGCAGATGCGTTCGACTGAAGAGGTCGCCGCTCAGGCGGATGTCGCGTTCGATCTGGACGCGGTTCTGGAGTCTCGTCGCGCTCAATAACGGTGCTGCTTCGGCGCTGCATCGCTCATGTTGATGTCGTCCTGGTAGCGCGTCGCGTCCGATGGAGTTGCCGATTCGGCAGTGCAGCGTGCCCGGCAGAGTCGCCCCGGCAAAGCCTGTTGAGTTTGCGGGTCTGAAAATCACGCTTGGCGTGCACAACCCCCTGGATCTAAACTTTCCAGCTGCACAATCCCCTAGATCTACGCTTCTTTTTGCACGAAGCCCTAGATCTAAGCCTCCCGTCTGCGTACTGTTTTCTGTTTTCGCTGGTCAGGACGCATGATGGAAATTTCGAGAGGCGTGGTGGGCTTTAGAACTAGGGGTATGTGCACGAAGATCCCGAAGATCTAGGGGAATGTGCGCAGACACCTGCTTGTCTTATACGGACGTATCCATCCTGGCGGTGCATCGCGCCATTCCTGTACAGCGTTACGCTATCCCGTCGCTGCATTGCAGCTAATCAGACCTCCCGCACTAGCGGTCGTACACCATGTGATAGAGGAAATCTATTGAAGTGGTAAGTTGCATTGGTTTGGTCTATACTGAGAGTGTTGTGAGAAACCGTTCGACATGCTCGTCATGTGCGTGAGCGGTTGGCGAAACTCGGATAGGAGAACCATGAACTTGATGAACACCCAGATCCGCCCCTTCAAGGCCACAGCGTTCAAAGAGGACGAATTCGTTGAACTGACCGAACAGGATGTCCTCGGCAAATGGGCCATTTTCTTCTTCTACCCAGCTGACTTTTCCTTCGTGTGCCCGACCGAGCTGGGCGACCTCGCAGACTACTACGACGAGCTGCAGAAACTGGGCGTTGAGGTCTACTCCGTGTCCACCGACACGCACTTCACGCACAAGGCGTGGCACGAAGCATCCGACACAATCGCCAAGATCAAGTACTACATGATCGGTGATCCGTCAGGTGAACTGACCAACAATTTCGAGAACATGCGCGAAGGCGTCGGCCTGGCTGACCGCGCCACCTTCCTCATCGATCCAGACGGCGTTATCCAGTTCTTCGAGGTTTCCTCGGAGGGAATCGGCCGTAACGCAGCTGAACTGATCCGCAAGGTCAAGGCAGCTCAGTATGTCGCCGCGCATCCGGGCGAAGTGTGCCCCGCGAAGTGGGAAGAAGGCGAAGAGACGCTGGCTCCGTCCCTGGACCTCGTCGGTAAGATCTGACCCGCATCACTGAACGTCACGCCATCCCGCACACGTAAGTTCTCGTCGCACGTGAGAACGCGTCGGTGCGGGATTGGCGCATCACGAGGGCGACACCTGCCCTCCCGCGTCCGCAATTTTGTGAAAGGCACGTAACGCCATGCCAGTTTTGAATGACCAGCTTTCCGCCCAACTGTCGCAGCTGCTGACCAAAGTAGTAGCGCCGATTGAACTCGCTGCAAGCCTGGATAACTCCGATCTGTCGGCGCAGGTACGGGAGCTGCTGGAGGAAATAGCTGCCAAGAGTGAGAACATTACCCTCACCGACGAGGCAAACCCTCGCACACCATCCTTCGCCGTTCGCCGCATCGGTACGGATGTCGAGGTGAGGTTCGCGGGACTGCCACTGGGTCACGAATTCTCCTCACTTGTCCTGGCGCTTCTGCAGGTCGGCGGTCACCCCGCCAAGATCTCCGACGAGCAACGCCAGGCCATTCAGCGCATCAAAGGCCCGCGCGAGTTCGTGACCTACATGTCACTCACGTGCCAAAACTGCCCGGAAGTCGTGCAGGCACTGAACACGATCTCCATCATCAATCCCTCGATTCGCCACACCGCAGTTGAAGGCGGCGCTTTCCAAAGCGAGGTCGAAAACCACGGAATCATGAGTGTGCCCGTCACATTCGAGGGCGACGAGATGTTTTCCTCCGGTCGCACGACACTCGACGACTTCGTTTCCATGCTGGACGAGGGCGGCGCCCAGGTCGCGGTTGACCAGATGAATCAGGAAGAACCCTACGACGTGGTGATTGTCGGCGGAGGGCCGGCCGCCTCGTCAGCTGCCATCTACACCGCTCGCAAGGGTATCCGCACCGCAATGGTGATGGATCACCGCGGTGGCCAGGTGGTGGAAACCGAGAGTATTGAAAACGCCATCTCTCAGGTGCACACAACAGGTTCTCAGCTGGCTGCTGATCTGACTGAACACATCAACCAGTACGACATCGATGTGTATGTGCCGCAGTGGGCCGATCGCCTTGAAATCGCTGCGGTCAGTGCTGACGACAACTCGCGAGACTATCCGCTGCATACCGTGGTGACACGTTCAGGTGGGCACCTGCGCGCCAGGAGCGTCATCGTGGCCAGCGGTGCGACGTGGCGAACTCTGGGTGTACCCGGCGAAGAGGAATACCGCAATAAGGGCGTGTCCTTCTGCCCGCACTGCGATGGTCCACTGTTCAAGAACAAGGACGTCGTTGTGGTCGGCGGCGGAAACTCCGGTATCGAAGCGGCTATCGACCTGGCCGGCGTCGCGCGCCACGTCACCGTAGTCGAATTCCTGGATCAGCTCAAAGCTGACCGAGTGCTACTGGATGCGATGGACGCCCTCGACAATGTTGATGTCATTGTCGGAGCACGCTCCACTGAAGTGATCGGTGACGGTCAGAAAGTGACTGCCCTGGCATACGAAGATCGTGCAAGCGGCGAGACGCGCTCGGTCGACACGGACGGCATTTTTATCCAGATCGGCCTGGTTCCGAACACGCAGTGGCTTCCCGAAGAGGTGGAACTGAGCGACCGGCGTGAGGTTGTGACAGATCGCGAAGGAAAGATCAACGTGCTCGGGATTTTTGCTGCCGGTGACTGCACAGATGAACCATACAAGCAGATCGTGACGGCATTCGGCTCCGGCGCCACCGCCGCACTGAGTGCGTTCAACTACCTGATTCGCGCCCCGCACCACGACTAGGTCGCGACCAGGCGGCAGCGAAAAATGTGATCACGATGAGCAGGAACTGAGCCAGGCGATTCGGGCTCGCCATGTTGGTGATGGGGATCCACCGCCTGCTCAGCGGATCACACATCAGGAAGGAGTGCGTCAAGGTGAGGAACGTTCGGGCCCTGGAGTATCTTGTCGCGTTGGATGAGGAGCGGAACTTCACGCGTGCTGCTCAGCGTGCTCACGTTTCGCAGCCGACGCTGTCAGCGCAGGTCAAGAAGCTGGAGGAGGAATTGGGAGCCCAGCTGGTTGAACGCGGAACGCAGCAGGTGCTGATCACCCCGGTTGGCCGTGACGTTGTCTACTATGCGCGTCGCATCCTCACTGACCTGGACCACATTGAGCAGGTCGGTCGCAGCGGATCGAATCCTCTGGCCGCCACCGTCACCATCGGCGTATTCCCGACGATTGCACCCTACCTTTTGCCGCGCTTTGCGCCCGAACTTGGGAAAGCGTTGCCAGACCTGACCGCCCATTTCGTCGAGGAAAAATCCCTCGCACTCATGGACGCGCTTGCATCCGGCAGAATTGACGCGGCTGTTCTGGCGGATACGTCTGCGGAGTCGGGCCTGACCGTGGCGCACCTTTTTGACGAGGATTTCGTGCTAGCAACCTCGAGCACGTCAGCCCTAGGCGAGCAAACCACGCCCGTTGACTTGGGCGATTTGGCCGATCATGAGGTGATTCTGCTTGAAGAAGGACACTGCATGCGTCGCAGCACGGTCAGCATCTGCGAAAAAGTCGGTGCCCGCCAGTCAGCCTTCCGCGCCACGTCGCTCGAGACGCTGCGCTACATGGTCGCAGCCGGGAGCGGAGTGACGCTGCTGCCTCGGCTGGCGACGATCCCTCCGATCGCGCAACCCGACGGTCTGGTTCTTCGCGAGTTCTGCCCGCCGCGCCCCTACCGCTCCATCAACCTGGTATGGCGTCGATCCAGCCCGCTGGACGAGCTCAACGCCACCATTGCTGACCTGATCAGCTCACTGGTCGCACCTGTCTCTCATGCAACGGAGGAGCAGTGACATCGGCCGCTCCCTCGGCGCGAGCGCTTTTTGACGCGCTGTGCAGGCGCATTGACGCCGGTCAGTGGTGGCCGGCCGACACCCGCTTCGAGATCGTGGTGGGTGCTGTCCTGACGCAGAATGTGGCGTGGCGCAATGTGGAGTATTCTCTGGCAAATCTGCGCGAAGCCGGCCTGCTCGAGGCGCAGAAACTGGCGACCACTGCATCTGCCGACCTGCAGCGCCTGATCCGTCCCAGCGGCTTCATGCGCGCCAAGTCCGAAACCCTCATCCGTGCAGCACGCTGGTTCCTCGACGACGCGTCCCACACGCGGTTGCCGACCGACGAACTGCGCGCGAGCCTCATCGCCTTGAAGGGGATCGGCTCTGAAACCGCCGACGACATCGTGCTGTACGGCTATGAGCGTCCCGTATTCATCTGGGACCTGTATGCGCGCCGGTTCCTGAGCGCCGCCGGGTGGGCCGTGCCTCGCAGCTATGAAGCCGCGCGTCGCACTCTTCAGCCCCTCATTGACGAGGGTGACTTCACGACACCTGAACTGGCCCACTTTCATGGGCTCATTGTTGAAGCAGGCAAGAAGGCTCGATCCTGCGGCGGATGGGAGGCGTTCTATCCCACGCTTGAGGTGTCGCAGGGCGGTTGAAGCAGCGCAGGGCATGCGTGCTGGTGCTCGGATCCACGGTTCCCGTCACATTCCAGTACAGGTACGACGCATCCCAGGCGCCGGGAATGCGGGAGAAGTCCTCCGACGCTGTCACCGGATCGCCATCACCCACAACGCCGTCCTCAAAGAACGCGTCGAACGGTGTTCGGACGCGATCATGCGTGTCGCGGTCGTTGACGGTCAGAGGGAACTGGTCGTAGTACTCAGATTCAGGGGCGCGCGGGCAGCGCATCCATGTGTGCGCGTGCCAGCACGGGTTGCCCGTCACCGTTGGCAACGACGCTCACCACGCCGGTCGGGCCCACTCGGGTGGCATCAAGGCCCAGGGCGGTTACCTCGTCAATGATCGTCTGACTGGTGCGTTCTTCTTCCATCGACACTTCGGGATGGCGGTGAAGGTCAGCACGCAGGTCTTCTTGCCATTTGTGAATATCGGCGTACCGGCCGGCGATGTGCTGAACGTGAGACATATGTCCTCCTCTTTGCAGCTGGTGGCAGCGGCTCACATGCGCGGGACTCGTCGCCCGGATGCCTGCAAAGGCCTCTGAGTGCATTATCTGTCTGATCGCTGAGCGTTCCAACGTATCCGGGGCAGGTGCACGCTCGAGGCGTCGTGAGATTGACACGATGGGTCCCACGTTCTAATATTCACTTTTATTAGTGGCTTTCATAAGGGAGATGGGCGAACGTCCATCGCAATAATGCCCATGAAAGACGTGGCAATGAGGCAGTGAGGACGCAGTATGAGCACTCGGCGTAGTTCAGAGCGCGGAGACCGGCGTGCCCTGGACGTAATCAACGTGCTGCGTCAAGGCGGCGCCACCCATTCCCAACTCGCTCAAGCCTGCAGCGTGACGCGACCGACCGTGACGCCGATCCTGGAAGGCCTGGCAGCACGCGGAATGATCGTTGAGCAAAGCAGCGTCGTTGACGGTGGCAGGCCGGCACGCGTATTCACTCTGGCGCCCCACGCAGGATTCGCTGTGGGCGTGGATCTGCTTCAACGGACAATGGCCATCAGCGCGATCTCCATGTCCGGCTCCATCATCCAATCGCGTGTAGCTCAGCTGAAGGCCCAAAGCGGGCAGGAACGCTACCGCGAGGTAGAGGCGCTCATCACCCGCTTCATTGAAAAGCTGCGGCCCCAATGGGGACCCGTTCACGCCTGCGTCGTCTCCACCACAGGTGTCATTGATGCCCAGGGCACGATTGTTCGTTCAGACCTGATCCCATCGTGGGCTGGCTTTCCATTTGGTGATGCCCTGCGCCGCGATCTGGAATGCCCGGTTCGAATCGAAAATGACATCAACGCTGCGGCAATGGGTGAATTTGTGACTCGCGTCAGCGACGGAAAACTTGCCGCCGATGACGACCTGCTGTTCGTGAACTGCCAGTTGGGCATCCACACGGGGCTGATCCTCAAAGGACAACTCCACCGAGGCTGCTCATTCAATGCCGGTGAAATCACAGACGTGGTGGACGCGCCCCTCGTGGAGGAATCCGTTGCCCGCAATCAGGTCGGCACCCAGGATTCACCGCAGGACAGAGCCTCCCTCGAACGTGCCTACGCCCAATGGGGCGAACGACTGGCCGGCATAATCGGACCGCTGGGGGTGGTGGTCGATCCGCGAACCATCGTCATTGCAGGCCTTCCCGCCAACTCCACGCAAGTCATGGCAGCAATCAAGAGGAAACTTGCCAGTCTGCGCCCTGAATCCGCACCTGATCTTCGAATCGAAGAATCTCCCTACGGCACGGCCTGCGCCTCAATTGGCGCCGTCGCATGGGCACTGCTGGACGCAGATCGCCACCTCTTCGGGGAAGGGTCCTCGCAGTTGCCCACGCTCCATCACCTTCACTCAATTCTGTCAGCTCAACTCAACAGGAGGCATACGACGTTGACGACTCAGCACACATCCAGTTCATCTGCGCCACTGAGAGTCGGCGTTGTGGGGATCGGGGCCCGCGCCCCTCTGGCTCTGGGAGCCGAAAATGCCAGTGTTCCGGCGCAGATCGTCGCAGCATGTGAACCGCATCCGCAGCGCCGCGAACGCGTCGAGAAACAGCTCAAGCGGGACCCGGACTCGATTGCCGTATGCGAAGCAGTCGACGAGCTCATTGAATGCGACGTTGACGTTGCATTTGTGACATCACCAGATGACACCCATGCCGACATCGCGTGTCAACTGCTCAAGGCAGGAATCGACGTGTACGTTGAAAAGCCGCTCGCCATCCACCTTGACGATGCCACACGCATCCTGGAGACGGCATATGAAACTGGATCGAAGCTGTACGTCGGTCACAATATGCGCCACATGAACGTCGTGCGCACCATGCGTGATCTGATCCGCGCGGGGCGAATCGGTGAAGTCAAGACGATCTGGTGCCGACACTTCGTGGGCGCAGGCGGCGACTTCTACTTCAAGGACTGGCACGCCACGCGTGAGCACGGCACGGGGCTGCTGCTGCAGAAAGCCGCACACGACATTGACGTGATGCACTGGCTGGCCGACTCTCACACGACAGACGTCGTCGCAATGGGCGACCTGATGGTATACGACAAGATCACCGACCGCGGCGATCATTCCAACGAGCTCATGCACGACTGGTATTCCCTCGACAATTGGCCGCCCATGACCCAAAAGGGCTTGAACGCCGTTATCGATGTCGAAGACGTGTCCATGATGCTGATGCGAATGGAATCTGGTGTCCTGGCCTCATACGAGCAATGCCACTTCTCGCCCGATTACTGGCGAAACTACACGGTGATCGGCACCGAAGGGCGTCTGGAAAACTTCGGTGACGGCGAGGGCGGGCACATCAGCTTGTGGAATAAGCGCACGATCTATAACCCTGATGGTGACGAGCAGTTCCCCATCATCGGTGATGAGAAGGGGCATGGAGACGCCGACAAGCTGATTGTTGACGAGTTCCTCCGATTCGTTGCCCACGACGCGGTGACCGACACATCGCCTTTGGGAGCATGGTACGCGGTGGCTGCCGGCATCCAGGCAACGAGTTCGTTGCGCGAGGGGAACGAGCCGCGCCACATCCCCGAACTTCCTGAACACCTTGTTGCTTATTTCAATCACAACCAGGTGAAATAACGGCTACTGAACTGAGCCGCGCTATTATCCCAAGATCGTATATAAGTAATACTCACAACTTGTAGCGTGAAGAATCGACTACGTAACCCAAGGGAGGGTGCCGATGTCTCGAGAAGGAGTCGCTTCCGTAGAAGAAGTTGCCGCTGCGGAAAAGACACGGCAACGACACAGTCCAAGCGGGCTGGTCTATCTGCTCAAACGCCTGGGATTCTATGTCGTCACTGCTTTTGTGGCAGTCGTCTTGAACTTTGCCATTCCGCGCTTCATGCCCGGCGATCCGGTGGTCACGTTGACCCGCCAGATCGAACAACAAACGGGAACCAAGCTCAGTGCAGAACAGGTTCAGTCGATGTATTCCCTCTACGGCGATCCGCAGAAGAACATCGTGGAACAGTTCCTGACCTACATCTGGGACGTCCTGCACGGCGAATTCGGTATCTCCGTCATGCGATACCCGACCAGCGTGGGAGAACTCATCAGTGGTGCGTTGCCGTGGACCGTCCTGCTGGTAGGTGTTACAACTTTACTCGCCTGGCTCGTGGGAACTGCTCTGGGAGCCATCGTCGGCTGGAACCCGGGATCGCGCCTCGACAACATCCTCACTCCCGCTTCAACGTTGTTCTCATCATTCCCAGCATTCTGGGTATCGATGGTCGTGCTGTGGGTCTTTTCTTTCCAGTTGAACTGGTTCCCTGGTGCAGGTGGATATGACCCCGATGTTCCTTTCGACATCAATAACTTCTACTTCGTTATGAGCGTGCTGCGGTATGGCGCACTGCCCGCATTCACCCTCATCCTGATCGGTTTTGCCGGATGGCTTTTCTCGATGAGAAACATGATGGTGACGACGATTTCGGAAGACTACGTCACGCTGGCAAAAGCAAAGGGATTGCCCGAGCGAACCGTGCTGTTCCGCTACGCGGCGCGTAACGCGCTCCTGCCGAATATTACGAATCTGGCCATGGCAATGGGAGGCATCGTGGGTGGTGTCGTCCTCAGTGAAATCGTCTTCACCTACCCCGGGATCGGTTACCTGCTGCTGCAGTCGATCCTCGCGAAGGATTATCCAGTCATGCAGAACATCTTCCTCATGATTGTTTTTGCCGTCCTGATCGCTAACTTCGTTGCAGATTCCCTGTACGTGGTTCTCGATCCTCGAACGAGGGAGAACTGATGCTCAAGCAATTTCTCTCAAGCCGCAAAGTACAGGTCGGAATTTCTGTCCTGATCTTCTTCCTGATCGTTGCGATTTTCGGTGAACTGTTCATTACCACAGTGATGAACCTGGACCCGGCAGCCGTCGACTACGAAAACATGGGGTCAGCGCCAAGCAGCGAACACCTTCTGGGCACGAACCTTGCCGGACAGGACGTATTTGCGCAGACGGTGAAAGGCGCGCGCGGATCGGTATTCGTCGGTTTGATTTCCGGTCTTCTGGCAACGGTGATCGCTGTCCTGGTCGGAACATGGTCGGGATACTCAGTCGGCCTGATCGACAAGGTGACGATGGCTTTCGTGAACGTGCTGATGACCCTCCCAAGCCTTGCACTGATGTTCATCATCGCCGGCTACATCAACAATGCCGGGATCGTCATGATCGCCCTGATTATCGGCTTCCTGGAGTGGCCCGGTGGTGCGCGAGTCATCCGTTCGCAAACGCTTTCTCTTCGCAACAGAGACTTCACTGCGGCTCTGCGTTCAATCGGAGAAAAGAGGTGGCGAATCGTCATGGTCGAAATCGTGCCTCACCTGGGCGGCATCATTTCGGCAATGTTCCTGCGTGCTCTGGTGGCTGGCATTTTCGCTGAATCCTCCCTCGCATTCCTAGGTATTGGAAATACAAACGGAATGTCCTGGGGTATGCAGATCGGGCAGGCACAACAGCAGGGCGCATTGCTGCGCGGCATGTGGTGGTGGTTCCTGCCACCAGGTATCTGTATCGCCCTGATCGGCTTTGCGACGGCAATGGTGAACTTCGGTCTGGATGAAATCACGAACCCCTCACTGAACGCACGATTGACGAGCATCACCCGCAAGTTCAACAGGAAACGTGACCGAGAGATTCGATCCAGCGATCAGCCCGTGATGTGGAGCGCAGATACAGGGACGGTGACCTCATGACAGAGCCAGTGAAACTGCTGGAAGTTGACAGCCTGTGCGTCGACTATCTTGGTGTTGACGCCGATGCGCGGGCGTGCAACGACGTCAGCTTCACGCTGCATCGAGGCGAGATCCTGGGCGTGGCTGGTGAATCAGCTTCCGGAAAATCGACGCTTCTGACAGCGATCATGAGGTTGCAAAAACCGCCCGCCGTTATCGCATCTGGCGCAATTCGCTACTATTCCCCAGACGGAAAGGTCATCGATCTGGCGCGTGCCAGTGAGGACCAGATCCGCCCCCTGAGGTGGGTTGATCTGTCAATCGTGATGCAGTCGGCGATGGCCTGCCTGAACCCGGTGATGCGTCTGGGCAAACAGTTCGATGACGTGCTGGCAGTCCATAATCCCAGGATGGATAAGAAGGCTCGCCAGGAACGCGCAGTGTCGCTGCTGGAAGATGTTGGCATTGGCCCTGACGCCATGACACGTTACCCGCATGAATTGTCCGGAGGGATGCGGCAGCGCTCACTGATCGCGCTGGCGCTGGCATGCGATCCAGAACTGATCGTGATGGATGAGCCGACCACTGCCGTCGATGTCGTCATGCAGCGCCAGATCCTCGACGAGATTCTGGCACTTCAGGAAAAGCTGGGATTCTCGGTCATTTTCGTGACGCACGACCTGTCGTTGCTCCTCGAGATCGCTGATCGCATCGCAATCATGTATGCCGGCAAGCTCATTGAAATTGCTGATGGCGAGGACCTGGCAGATGACCCGATCCACCCGTATTCGCGTGGTCTGCGGGATGCTTTCCCCTCGTTGACCCAGCCCAAGCGGAAGTTCCACGAGATTCCTGGCACCCCTCCCGACCTGTTGAATCTGCCACCAGGCTGCCCCTTTGCGCCGCGCTGTGAATTCAGGGAACCGCGGTGCGAGGAAAAGCCGCCAGTTCTGATTGATCTCGGAGGCGGACGCTCAGTGGCCTGCCCCGTCATGGTGGAGAGGAGGAACGACCATGCCCGAAACTGAAGTGGTTCTCGCCGCTGAAGATGTGACCGTCACCTTTGAAGGCAAGGCACAATCAGGTGGACGCAGCACTGTCACTGCCTGCGATCATGTCAGCCTCGAGCTGCACAAGGGCGAAGTGGTCGCCCTCGTCGGTGAATCGGGTTCTGGAAAAACGACGCTGGCGCGTGCCCTTGCCCTCCTCGGTGACATCGATTCCGGGCAGATTTTGCTGCACGGCAAGACGGTGAACCTCAGCGGGCCGAACCGCATCAGGCCTATTGAGTACTACGGGCAGGTGCAGATGATCTTCCAGGACCCGTTTGCCTCGCTCAACAACCTGAAGACGGTGCGTCACATCATCGGCAGAGCGTTGAAACTGCATGGCCGCGCCACTAGTCGGCAGGAAGTTGAGCAGCGAACGTTGGAACTGCTGGAGATCGTGCATCTGACTCCTGCCTCAGAGTTCATCGACCGGTATCCCAGTTCCATGTCCGGTGGGCAACGGCAACGCGTCTCGATCGCGCGATCGTTGGCTGTGGAGCCGTCTGTGCTGCTGGCAGATGAACCCACGTCGATGCTGGACGTGTCGATACGAATCGGTGTGCTGAATCTGCTCGATGAGCTGCGTCATGAACGTGGCGTGTCCATCCTCTACATCACGCACGACATTGCCAGTGCGCGATACCTGTCTGACCGGATGGCCGTGATGTACCACGGGAAGCTGGTTGAAGTGGGCCAGACCGAACAGATTGTGCACGAACCTGAGCACGACTATACGCGGGTTCTGATTGGCGCTGCACCGGATCCGAGCAGGCGAGTCAAGAGAACGAAAAAGCGATAAAAGAAATCCAACTACGTACCAGAAAGGTCACACAATGATGAGGAGATGGAGACGAGCACTGGCAGTCGGCCTGTTGTCAGCGGTGACGCTGACCGGCGTCGGGTGCTCCTTCGACAAGGGAGACGGGGCATCGTCGAGTGCCTCCGGAGACGCATCGAGCTCCGAGGTCAAGATTGCCGGCTGGGGCGGAACCACCTGGAGTCAGAACTTCAACCTGTTCTCCCCGACAGCAACTGCGGTTACGCCGGGCACAGCGTTCTTTTACGAGCCGTTGGTTCGTCTTGATCGCACCAAGGCCGGTGAGGTTCTTCCCTTCCTTGCTGAATCATGGGAATTCAATGAGGATGGAACAGAACTGACATTCACCCTGCGTAACGATGCGACGTGGAGCGACGGTGAACCATTCACCGCGAAGGATGTGGCGTTCACCTGGCAGCTCGTGATCGACGGAAAGACCAAGGCGTACTACCCATTCAAGGAAGTCAGCGCTATCGACGACACTCATGTGAAGGTCGTGTACGACGAACCGGCGTTCGCTGACCTGGTTTCATTCGCAAAGCGCCAGATCATTCCGGAGCACGTGTGGAAAGACGAGGATCCGGCTACCTTCACCAACCCTGAGCCGATCGGGACGGGTCCCCTCGTCCTTGATTCCTTCTCGCCTCAGCAGCTGACACTGAAGATGCGCGACGACTACTGGGGTGACACATCCACTGACGTCAAGACCGTGAAGATCATGGCCATGAGTGCTGACGCCGCTAAGGACGCCCTGAAGAAGGGGACAATTGACTACGGCACGGCCGGGTGGGAAAACGCTGATGAAGAATACGTCAGCAAGGACCCCGAGCACTTCAGCTATACCTTCTACCCGGTGGGCACCAGCGACGGAATCGTCTTCAACACGATGAAAGCACCGTACGACGATCCCGCAGTCAGGCGTGCGCTGCGCGATTCGATTGACCTGGAAGCTGCCGCGAAGGCTGTCAACGTTGGATACTCAGTGCCGACGAAGGCTGGTCTTGACCCCCGCGTGTACGGAGATATCCTCGCGAGTGGTCAGGAAGCAAAGCTGGATGTCGAAGCCGCCAAGAAAGATCTGGCTGACGCCGGATGGGAGGTTGTCGACGGCAATCTGGTGAAAGACGGACAGTCCTACACGCTGCAATATGATGTCTACCAGCCCTACACCGAATGGGTGCTGACGGCGCAGATCCTAGCTGACCAGTGGAAGCAGAACCTCGGCCTGACAGTGGGAATCAACCAGCTGGCTGACCAGCCATTTTCTCAGCTGGTCGAATCGGGCGACTACGGCATGATGTCCTCGAGCCCGACGCAGGGTCTGCAGATCACGGACGTCGTTACGCACTTTGACTCGGCGCGCGTCGGAACGCCTGGAGAAAAGAATGACGGCAACGAGATGTTCTTCAAGAACGAGCGTCTCGATGAGATCGGCGTCAAGCTTGGAGAATTCCCACCGGGAAGCACGGATGATGAATTCAAGAAGCTGGCTGTCGAAGCACAGGAGATCCTGGCTGAGGAGGCCCCGTTCATCGCCACAGCAACTGCCGGCTGGAAAGCCGAGCTCAACTCGATGAGGTGGACAGGCTGGCCTGTTCAGGGAGAAACTACCTGGGTACCGAATAACACCTTGCCGGCAGACGCTATTCTCAATATTTTGAATCTGAAATCATCATGACGCGATCAACACTGGAAGTGCGGGGCGCGCAGTTCCTGCGCGGCAATGAACCGCATCTCATCATTTCCGGCGCACTGCATTATTTCCGAGTGCACCCGGATTTGTGGGAAGACCGTCTCAAGCGGCTGGCCCTGATGGGCTGCAATACCGTCGAGACATATGTGGCGTGGAACTTCCACGCCCCGGCTTCCGGGGTTGTGTCATTTGAAGGTGGCAGAGACCTCGGCCGCTTCCTCGACATTGCGGCGGAGCTTGGCCTGGACGCGATTGTGCGACCAGGGCCTTACATTTGTGCCGAATGGGAAAACGGCGGCCTGCCGTCGTGGTTGACGCACGACACATCCCTGCGGCTGCGCTGCCGCGATGAGAAGTTCCTGGCGGAAGTGTCCCGCTGGTTCGATCAGCTCATCCCGATTGTGGCGCAGCGCCAATCCAACAGGGGTGGCAACGTCGTTGCCGTCCAGGTGGAAAACGAATATGGTTCATGGGGGGATGACGCGCAATACCTCGCGATTATGCGCGATATGGTCACCGATCGTGGGATCGATGAACTCCTGGTGACGAGCGATGGTGGCGCTTCCCTGTGGCTATCTGCCGGAACCGTGGAGGGCGCGTATCCGACCGGTAACTTCGGGTCGCGAGCTGAACAGGTCCTCCCCGTGCTGTCTCAGTGGACAGACGGCGGGCCGGGGGTGTGCATGGAGTTCTGGAACGGGTGGTTTGACCATTGGGGAGAACCCCACCACGACAGAGACGCCCAGGACTGTGCGAACGAACTTGATTTCATGCTCTCGCACGGCATGAGTGTCAATTTCTACATGGCGCACGGAGGCACCAACTTTGGCCTGTGGGCCGGTGCGAACCAGGCGGAGGACTACCAGCCGACCACGACCAGCTACGACTACGACGCTCCCATTGCTGAAGACGGAAGGCTCACGGCAAAATTCCACGCCTACCGACAGACGATCGCACGCTACCGGGATCTTCCCGATTACGAGGCAGAACGCGAACGTCTGGGGATCACGGAAAATCCCACAATGCAGCCGCGCCTGGATCTGCAGCTCGAGCATTCCCACAACCTGCGCACACTGCCCTTGTGGCGCAGTGAAGGTGAAGGCTGGCCGTGGGTTCCCACCTTTGAAGAAGCGGGAATCGACCTGGGATTCCAGCTGCTCAAACGCGAGATCACGGTCTTCCCCTGGTCTGACGGCGCCATTGTGCCGCTTCGGTTCATGGAGCTGCACGACAGGGCCTACGTGTGGGGTAATGGGGTCTTCCTGGGAGTTGCTGATCGCAACGATCCTGACCAGGAAATATCGCTGGAGCCTGCGCTGGGCGATGTTGCGGAGAGGCAATCGCTCGAGGGGACAACGGTTGACCTGGAAATACTCGTCGAGAACCTGGGGCGTGTGAACTTTGGCCCCCACCTGGGCGATCCTAAGGGAGTCGTTCGAGGAATCTGGTACGGGGTGCGTTTCCTGAACAATTGGCAGGTTGTCTCGCTTTCGCCAGAATCGCTCCTTGCCGCATGTCAGGAAACGGATGTGGTAAATTCCCAGCTCAGCGCTTCGGCCGGGTTGCCAGTTCTTGCCTCGGCGGCATTTGACGTCGAGGACGAGGCGGACGCCTACCTGGACGTATCGCAATGCGGTCACGGCATCGCCTGGATTGATGACTTCTGCCTGGGGCGTTTCTGGAATATCGGGCCACAGCACGCACTGTACGTCCCGTCGCCGCTGCTCAAACCCGGCAGACATCGGATCACCGTGCTGGATCTGGAATGTGAGCACCCCTCGGTCTCACTTATCGACCATCCGCTGTTCACCACGGAGGACTAGAAGCACTGGAACCGTTGGTGCGGACACATCTCAGGCCCTGGCTCGGCGCAGCCAGGGCCTGAGTGCATGGAGAGGTGCCCGCGGTGGCTCTACGATGGCAACCATGGCACACCAGATTTCGGCACCTGTTCCTGCAGAGCCTGGCGACAAAGTGGCACTGCTGTCACCTGCGTGGGCGGCACCGGCTTATTTCCCGGAGGTTCACCGCCAGGCAGTCTCGCGCATGGAAGAGCTGCTGAATGTGGAAGTGGTTGAATACCCCACCACGGCGGCAATGAATGCGTCACCAGCTGATCGCGCTAGGGACTTCAATGCCGCACTTGCTGATCCGCAGATCCGCGCCATTTTCACCACCGTGGGCGGCGACGATCAGATCCGGATCACCCGGTTCCTTGACCCTGTTCTGGCCCGACGTGACCCGAAACCGGTGTTCGGATACAGTGACAACACAAATATCCTGAACTGGTTGTGGCGCAACGAAATCGCGTCATATCACGGTGGCGCCTCCATGGTGCATTTCGGAAGTGGCCCTGGTGTGGATAGCGAGCACCTGGCAACGGTGCGTGCAGCGCTTTTTGGTCAGGAAGACCTGCCCTTGCCCATGCCTGAAGACAGTGAGGACTACGGGTGGGACTGGTCGACGCCACAGGCACTGACTGAGCCTGTCCGACGAGAAAGCGCAATTCCCCTCGAGTTTATCGGCCCTGACGCACTTGTACGAGGGCGCACCTGGGGCGGCTGCATGGAAGTGATCGATCAGCTGGCGCTCGCGGACCGTCTGCCGGCGGCGCGTGAACTCGAAGGTGCGATTCTTCTGCTGGAGACATCCGAAATGCTGCCACCGCCGGATTACGTGGGACGCTGGGTGCGCGCGATGGGGGAGCGTGGGTATCTGGACGCCGCCGCAGGTCTGGTGTTCGCCCGTCCTGTGGTGCGTAATCGGGAGATGCCCGACGAGCCGGAAGCTGTGGTCACGGCTCGCCGCGAGGCCTACACCGAGTACCTTCTGTCCAACATCGTTGACTACACGCGCGACCTGCTGGTGTGTATCGGGTTGCCGTTTGGCCATACGCGACCGCAACTTGTCCTGCCCTATGGTGGTGAAATCACGCTTGACCCGTCAGCGGGCGCGGTGATTGCACATTTCGCATCCGTGTGAGTCGCCCTCGTCAAAATGCAGGTTGATGCCGCAGTCGATAGTCAGGGGAGTCACCACGTTAAGTGTTGGATTGGCAGGTTCGCCGGTGATCTGCTGAATGATGTCGCGGAGCTGCTCGGCGCTGTGCACCCCTGAGTTCAGCTGCTGACACAGAAGCCGGGTCTGGACTGCGCGGGCATGCATGAACTCCGTGGCTTCACTTCCGGGTGTGAGTGCCTGGCCAGCAGCCATCATTTTCAGGAATTCTGCTCGATTGATGTGGCTCCTCATCAAATTCCTACACCTGAAGTGATCCCGTATGCCACTGGGGTAACTATTCACAGCTGTTAGAACGAAAGAGGTCGAAAAGGTCTGCCTCGTTTCCGTCAGTTTCGTTGATTTCGATTTTCGGTCAAGGAGACGGAGATTACGGTTTAGAGGTTACCCTCGTTTAGTGGACACCCAAGTAGTACGGATGATGTGTCCGTAAGAGAGGATGTTCATTGTGAGTCAACAACGCAGGAAATAGTTGAAATCACGAGGGTGCTTCGTAAATACTTCCAAAGCGCTATGCCTCGGTTTCAATATGCGACGACGTTGCAGCGGTTGGTTTGTCCAGACCCGCTTTCGAACCGAGGTCAATACCGAGTTTCTCCTCAACCTTCTGCATAGAGTCCTCGCCTCCCTTCTTCGAAGCGAGCTTATACATCATGCCCAAAGTCGCCTTCTGGGAATCATTCAAAGCATCCGTCAGGCCCTCCAGACGATCCGCATACTTCGCAAAAACATCCTTCGGATCACTCGACACCTTCGACACACCACCCACAGCCCCAGGAATCCCAGACACACCACTCGAAGGCTGCTTAGCCTCATCAAGAATTCCCTGCCATTGAGCCTTGCCAGCCTCGTGAAAAGCAATGTAGCGTTGCGCCGCCGCGGATTGCATCCCTTTCTCAGCCACCGAACCGCTCGCACGGCTCGGAGAATACGCAAAAATCAACCGTTGTTCTTCCTTGTAATAGTTGCTGATTGCCAGCCCATTTGTAGTATCCGGACCGAGACACCCTCAACAGGCGTGCCATACGCTTGAAACTTTAATTCGCCTTCTCCTGCCACATTAGTTCGAACTTTTTCGTTCGCGTTGCTTCGCAGCGAAGAAGGGTATCGCTTTTGGCAAAAACTCGTTGTCCATCCTGGCCTCTGCCAACTCACGACGCAGACGAGCATTCTCAGCCCGAAGATCCGCCCCGCTCATCCCATCGCAGGCACCTCGGCACTCCCTCTCATTTTGACCCACTTGCCCAAAAGCCCAGGAGCGACACCAATTTCCCTCGCCACATGAGCAATCGGGCGCTGGGACTCAATCACTAGATACGCGGCCTCGCGCCGGTACTCCGGTGTAACCCCCTTACGTTGCTGACTCACAATGAACATCCTCTCCTACGGACACAACATCCGTACCAATTGGGTGTCCACTAAACCAGTGGTAACACTCACGTAGTGGTGTATCGTCGGTGTTGATAGAAAGGGGTGTAATGAAGCACAAAGCGATTTGGGCCATGTTTGCGGTCTGTGCAGTTTCTCTGGCCGGTTGCGCCGGTGGTGGAGAGGCAGCGCCGGAAGTACCCGACGGCTGGATGACTGACACAGTTGCTGGCAAGGTTGAGTTTGCCTATCCAAAGGATTATGACAATACGGAAGGAGAATTCTTTAACTGGAGCAATATCCACGCTTCAAAAAACCTGTATAACTATGTGGTCGGTAATCAGGATCCTAACGTAACTGAGATTCCACAGGCAGAAGGTACGTTCGTTTCCCAAGCGACCGGGTTTGAGTACAACCTACAGCCAGGTCGGGTGGAAAACATCAAAATGCAGGGACATGACGTGCGTACCCTGGACTTCACGATTAGTGATCAAAACCTGACGAGCCGTGCCTGGTTTATAAAGATTGACGACAATACGGTGGTTTCCATTGCTGCCATGTTCGAAAAAGAGAACCAGGCAAATCTGGATAAAGTCGCTAAATCTATCAAGATCCTTTAGATAGGAAAGTCCATGAATCGGATATCGAAACGACTGAAAAGCGAGGATGGCGCGGTTGCCTCGTTGGGGACGGTGGCTATGCAGATTACGCTGAAAGACACGGTTCCCAATACCGCCGTATCGAAGCTCTCGCAGAAGTAGACGGCCAGCTACGCTCACTGGACCTCAAACGCGAACATATACGCCAAGCCATCCGCCAAGCTGGGGAAGCTATAATGCTCTACGCCTCGGATCTCGCGCATGATTACCAGTAGAAAATAGAAAAAGGATCTAAGAAGTCTGTTCACTATACAAACCTTTTAGCGCCAGCAACACTTTTTAGCGGCTACTCCCAGGCACGCACCCACTAGCTGAAATCAGCCTCAGGCGCATCACCTCGGCGACCCCCGCAGACGCATATAGACAAGCGAGTAAAATCCACAAACCTGCGCTGACAAGCCAAACCGCCCCTCCGCGCAACACAAAAATAGGACGCTCACTTTGTATCAAAATGAAGGGTTACCGGACAATTTGTGTGTCTATTGGTGGCGTGTCGTGTTGTTTTAGGGTTTGTATTTGCCTGCCCAGCCTTT
>NZ_JBWPVR010000019.1:0-6396 GCF_056590195.1 Pauljensenia sp. C0170B5
CGGCAGCCAGGCTTGCGACCTGGGGCTGTGGGAACGGGGCGGTGGGCTTGAAAATTCCATTCGCTTTCAGGTTCGCGGTTCAAAAGCCTGACGTGTGTCCACATCTGTGTGCGTTCTATGCCATGGGTGTGCTTTTTTATGCCCTTTTTCACGTCGCCCATTTCATTCAATAAATTGCCACGTGAAAGTGAGTTTATTTTTATTTTGGTGCGCGTGGAATTACTTTTCGTCCCACAAGGAAAAACATGAATGAATTAGTGAATCGTGTTGCCTTTCTTCTTCGTCGTAGTGCCACGTACTGGGGGTTGTCGGATCGGGACATTGCGTCGGCGTGTGGCCTTGACGCTCACCTGGTGCGTGGGTACATGGCAGGCGCTACCCCGATTCCTCCAATGCATCTGGAACTGGTGGCACAGGCGTGCGGTACGAGCTTGCAGGATGTTCTCACCAAGGCGTATGCGGGCGTCCATCTGCCCTGCCCCACGTGGACTGCCGAGCTGGACGATGATTAGGCGACGCTCACGCCAGTCGCAGGCTGGTTGCTATACATTCCTTGTCGCTCCACGGGAGCCTTGAGCACCTGGTACCACCTGGCACCCGCCCGTGGCTGCCTTCCAGCACCGCAATACCAGAGCCTTGGATACCAGATCGGGGTTGAAGCTCGCTCCACTTTCGTGCCGGTCAACCCGAGCGTACAACCATGGCCGCAGGGACTTTCGCCCTGGCCTGCTGGGACGCTCCACTCTCAAGCGCGGCGGTCATGGACTGACTGCGAGTGCCGCCAGCCAGCGACCTTCGCCTTATCGCCTACTCGGGTTCTGGCTCGCTCCACTTTCGTGCCGGTCAACCCGAGCGTGTTCGCCTCAGCCGCAAAACTTTTCGCCCTGGCCTGCTGGAACACTCCACTCTCAAGCGCGGCGGTTGTGGATTGGCTTCCGGTGCCGGTCTGCTGGTGACCTGCACCAAGGTGATGACACGGGGGGGTGAAGCTCGCTCCACTTTCATGCTGGTCAACCCAACCGTGTTCGCTTTAGCCGCAGGGACTTTTCGCCCTAGCCTGCTGGGATGCTCCACTCTCAAGCGCGGCGGTCATGGACTGGCTTCCGGTGCCGGTTTGCTGGTGACCTGCACCAGAGTGGTGACACAGGATGAAGCTTGCCCCACTTTCATGCTGGTCAACCCGAGCGTTTTGTTCCAGCCGCAACTGGTAGTTCCATGACCAACTCATTCCAGCCTCGCAAGCCTGCCGGTAGCCCCCAGGGCGGACAGTTCGATTCCAAACCCCACGCTGTTACGGACGCGGCCCTCGATTCGAAGGCCACAGTCATACCCGACAAGCTGGTCGACGCAGTTGTAGTGGGGGCGCACCTGGATGGCGGGAATTTTTACAAGCGCCACGCGGAAGACCTGTCAATGAAAGACTGCACGCTCACTGACACGATTTTTGACTATGCGAACCTGAACAGGCTTTATGCCACATGCTGCACCCTGGACGGAACTCGCTTTGACAATGCTGACATGACGTATGGGCTCATCACCGACTGCACGGGGGACGCCACCATGTACGGGGCCAACATGGATCGTCTTTCCATCTGG
This sequence comes from Pauljensenia sp. C0170B5, assembly GCF_056590195.1. NCBI lineage: Bacteria > Bacillati > Actinomycetota > Actinomycetes > Actinomycetales > Actinomycetaceae > Pauljensenia > Pauljensenia sp. C0170B5. Next base: position 1,597 of record NZ_JBWPVR010000019.1, read on the forward strand.
TCAAGCCACCTGACTGTTGATGCCGCCCAGTCGTACATGCGTAAGGCCGACATCTCGAACACTGTTCTCAGCGAGTCGAACTTTGAGGGGACCGACTTCACGGCGGCTCACATCTCTGACAGTGATTTGAACGCCTCGCGCCTGCACCGTGCAGATCTGGGGTACACGCGCGTGACGAACACGGACATGACGAACACGGACATGACGTACGTCGACCTGACCCAGGCTCGTCTGACGCTCACCAACCTGGGGTACGCGAACATGGATAGCACGCAGTGGGAAGGCACCTGCGCATACGATTCGTGTATGGATCATGTCCTGATCACGAACGCTGAAATGAAGAGTTCCGAGTTCATTAACACCACTGCCGTTGGTGCTGAGATCGCCGACTGCTCAATAAAGCGTTGCACGTTTGAGGGTGTGGATTTCACGGACGCTACGTTCAAGGGGAATCATGTCCAGGGCGACACCACTTTCGAGGAGTGCGACTTCACGGGTGTCGACCTGGCAGACAACGAGTGGGGGCGGGTGACGTTCGCGGGGTGCGCTTTGGGTGAGGAGAACACCGCGTTCTTGAAGGGCTTGCCGGACGTCATTGTTAAAGACTAGGTTGGGTTCTCTCTACACTTCCCACTGATATACTGGTTCTCTGAGCATATCCATGACTTGTTGGGTTCTCTCTACACTTCCCACTGATATACTGGTGGTGGGGGCGGGTGACGTTCGAGGGCTGGTTGGGTTCTCTCTACACTTCCCACTGATATACTGGCCAAGTCGTCCCACGTGATTTCGCGCTGGTTGGGTTCTCTCTACACTTCCCACTGATATACTGGTGAACGTCCGATTTTCGGCGGGATACAAGCGAAAAGTGGCGGTTTAACGCTCGTAAAAGTGAGTGTTGAGCCGCCTTTTTCATGTCCGCGCGGTTGATCTTAACTAAGAGTAGATATAAACTGTTTACTAGTTGCTCTGGCCGTTGACGCTCCGCTTACAAGGATGACGCCGATGACCAGAGCTTTATTTCGACGTACAAAGGAAAACCGTGAACGCTCGGTTGGGCTCTCTCTACACTTCCCACTGATATACTGGCAAGCGTTTTGCCTCAGCCGAAAGACTTGTTGGGTTCTCTCTACACTTCCCACTGATATACTGGATCTTGTTCAACGCAGCGGCGCGTAACGTTGGGTTCTCTCCACACTTCCCACTGATATACTGGTGAACTTCCAGTTTTCAGCGGGATACAAGCGAAAAGTGGCGGTTTAACACTCGTAAAAATGAGTGGTGAGCCGCCCTTTTTCATGCCCGCACGATGGTATCGATTAAAAACTGGCGCACGATCACACAGCCCGACCAACTTTCGCATCACCCAGTCCAAGCGTTTTATCCCAGCCGCAAGACTTTTCGCCGTGGTGTTTTGGCGCGCTGGAGCTCAACCCACACCCACCACGGACTGCCTGCGCCGTTGACCACCGACCGTCGCCCCATCACCCGCTCAGGTGCTTCCTCGCCCGACTTTTAAGTTAGTCACCCCAGGCAATCTCATCTAGCCGCAACTAGGTTGATCATGAGTTCTTTTCAACCACGCAAACCCGCCGGTTCACCTCAGGGTGGACAGTTCGACTCTAAGCCCCACTCCCCCGTTGATCTGGACGCTTCAAAAGCAGAGCTCGACCTGGGTGCGTTTGGCGACGATTATGACGGCGCGTTCGAGGCGTATTGCCAGCAGGCGCGTCTGACATTCGGGTCGCTAGATGACGTGCAGATTGCCAGGATCGCGATCGCGAAAGTACAAAGCGAGCCGATCGGTGAGATCAGTGATGAGTTCGCCCACAAGGTCGTCACACTCATCGGCTTTGCTTCTCGCCAGGCGGGGGTCAAAGTGGGTGCCTACGCGACGTCGTGGCGGTATGAGCAGCCATCGAACAGTGAGGCCGTCTCCCGCATGGCTGACTATTACTGGCGGGCGTGTGAAATGTGTGAGGCGCTGCCCTCCGACCGGCGTACTCTCATGGCGGTGGGGCAGCTGTTTGGCGACTGGGTGGCCGAGCGGGAACGTGGCCGCATTCAAGAGGCGAACCTCCAGCTGGACAGGGACGCTCGCGTGGTGGAGGCGCCCGGCTGGGATGGTGAGTGCCCCAGGTGCGGGGAGCGTGCGCTGGACATGGATCCCACTGCCGCATGGTGTTCGTCGTGTGGTTCCCGCTGGTCGAACCTGTCGGCGTCGAGGCGTGTTTTTTCCGGTATTTCGCGTTTGTTCGAGTCTTGATTCCTCCCCACGCCTGAAGGCGGGGTGTTCCGCACTATCCGGTGACACGGGCTGGCTGTCCGTCCCACAAGATTGAACATGGCTGCCAAAAATAATTCGCGTGATCGGGCTTTGGCGTACGTGGCCCGTGAGATCGCATCCCAGGAACGTGTGCGCGCACAAGCCTTGTCCGCTATTTCCCCGTTTTCGTCAGCCCAGGCGAGGCAAGCCCTGGAGGAAACGGTGCGCACGTGTGACCTGGTGTGTGACGCGCTGGTGGCTGCCCGTCGTCATATTCTTGCGGCGGGGTAACTCCAAGGAAGGTTTTTCTCCCATGTTGATTCCCACTGATAACGTCGTTGAGGGCCTGTCCACTCTTGCGCGGATGCGTCGCGAAGCTGAAGTGCTCCAGGATCGTATTGACCATGCCGAGCGTGTCGTGTCCTATGAGGTGATACGTGTGATTGGCGAGCACGCGCATGAGGTGTGCGGCGCTGATGCTGTGAATTTCGTGTGGCCGGATGGCGAGAGTGTGCCGCGCGTGGAGTCGGTTCTGCGTGGTGGTGACCCTGTGGGTGAGGCTGCGCTGGATGTTCAGGTGGACGCGTCCGTGTTGTTGCCGCTGCTGTGCCGCTCGTCGTTTGACCGTGAGTTTGGCGAAATGGTGTATCAGTGGAGGCGGTCGTGATGTCGCGGTTTTTGCATCATCCGCGCCGCGTGAGCGATCAGCCGTTTTGGAATGCGGACTGCCCGTCGGGTAAATGCTGTTGGGCGTCTCGTGGTGCTGCCAGGCGTGAGGCGCGCAGGCTGGACCCGTCGGGCGCGATCCGCGCGTTCAAGTGTTCGCTGTGCGGCCAGTTCCATACGGGTCATGCTCTCGGTCATCCCCGGCAGTGGCATCGTGAGCTTCATGCTGGGGATGCTGCCTGACGGGCTTGACTGAAAGGCCCCGGTCATGTGCGCGTTGCCCATGAGGGCTAGAGGCTTGACCGGGGATCTACTGATTGTGAGTGTAGCAGACGTTTTCGAAGGCGCGTGGTGTTGAGTGTGTTGCGTGTTGGCCGCAACCATGAGGGGGCGTGATGAGCGAAGACATGAAGCCGAGTGTGCCTGCTGGCGATCCGAATCCTGGTGCGCCCAGGCAGAAAGGGCCGTCCACCTTGGATAAGGGTGCGGCTGCCGCGTCGAAGGCTGCGGGTGTGGCCGTGTCGGCGTACACAGGGTCGAAGGCTGCCGGTAAGGCGGTGGAGAAGGTTGCCTCGTCGAAAGCCGGGTCGAAAGTGATAAAAGGTCTGCTGGTGGGTGGCGTGGTGTTGTCGCTGATCGGCCCGTTGTCCACGTTGTCTGTGCCGTTGATGGTGGGCGCAGCACTGTCAGCTACGAATTCGGATTCAGCGTATGCGGGTGCCATTGCTGACGGGGACTCGTCGACGGACATGTGTTTCACGTTGTCGGGTGATGTCAAGGGTGCGGGTTCGTTCACGTCTGCTGACCAGGTGAAAAACGCGAAGGCGATTATTGAGGCGACGATGAAGCGCGGGTTGAAAACGGAAGACGCGATTATTGCCGTGATGGTGGCGATGGCGGAGTCGTCACTGAAAAACATTGGGCATGGCGATGCTGCCGGTCCGGATTCGCGTGGGTTGTTTCAGCAGCGTTCGGGATGGGGGCCTGAGGCTGACCGGATGGACCCAACAAAGGCGACGAACCTGTTTTTGAATTCTCTGACGGACCCGAAGTTGTACGTGTATGAGTCGTCGAAGCGTGTGAACGGGACACCGACGTCGCGGTACAGTCTGGACCCGTGGGTGGTGGCGCAGGCTGTTCAGCGGTCGGCGTTTTCTGATGGGAGTAACTACAGGAAGTATTACGCTGCGGCCAGGCAGATGGTGGCGGGGGTGACCTCTGGTAGTGGGGCGTGTGGCCCTGTGTCAGCGGATGCGAAGGGTGTGATTGCGGAGGCTCGTCGTCATTTGGGTAAGCCGTATGTGTGGGCTGCATCGGGGCCGGATTCGTTTGATTGTTCGGGGTTGATGATGTACGTGTACGCGAAGGCGGGTATTCAGTTGCCTCGCACGGCGGCCCAGCAGTACGCGTGGTCGAAAAAGTTTCCGCGTTCTCAGGCGCAGCCGGGTGACTTGTTATTTTGGAAGAATAACGAGATGGGTGTGTATCACGTGGCGATGTATATAGGTGATGGGAAAATGATTGAGGCTCCTGCTCCTGGTTTGACGCTGCGTGAGGTCCCGCTGTACGGGGCTGATTTGATGAGTCAGGTGGGCAGGCCGTTTGCAACGAAATAGGTGTGTGATGAGTGATCGGCGCGGGAAAATAATCGCAGGCATCATGATCGGTGTTTTCGTCGTGGTAGGCGGACTCTTAGTGTGGTGGCTCCGCCCCGTACCGCCCGGTGACACTGGCCAGTCCGTGGCCCAATCCGTGGCCCAGTCGGATGCTCAAAGCGCGGGCGGAACTGTCAGCCATGACGAGTCGGACTCGCCTGACACGGACGCCACCCAGTCAGCCTCCCCCGTTGCAAAGCGCCGCCCTCCCAC
>NZ_JBWPVR010000006.1:0-113276 GCF_056590195.1 Pauljensenia sp. C0170B5
GGGTATACGCGCTCTGACCTGTCATCTATGAGCGGGCAAACCATCAGCGCGATCACCGTCTTGGAAGCCGACCTGGGTAAGCTGATTGAGCAGGCAGGCAAGTGGGCCAGCGCGATGGGGCAGGCTCTTAACGTTGCTGCCACGCTTGTTCAGATTGTTCACGACCTGGTGCGTGATGCTCTATCTGAAATCATCGGCAAGTTCGCATCCGCCATTATCGAAGCGGTTGCCACCGCTGGGCTGGGTATTCCCGCTATCGCGGCGCAAATATCCACCAGTGTTGCCACGATGACATCCAGGATCAGCACAACTGTTCACAAGGTCATTGATTCAGTTAAGAATCTTAAGGGGCTGCTCGGCAAGCTCACCGAGTTGTTCAGGAAGTTCTCTGACACCCTCAACAGGCTCCTCCGCAAAGGCGCAGACGCCCCAGTGAATACAAAAGGCCTGGACGTGTCTTCGGTGCACTCACCGAAGGGCGCGCATCCCACCACGGGTCCGCCCGTCCCTGAACCGCACACCCGTGCGAGTGAACTCCCGCGAACCAAACAGGAGTTTGACCAATACAACATAGACTTGGAGCATTCGGATCCGCTCCTGAAAGATACGGATGCTGAGTGGGGCAGGAGACCTGACCACACTCCGTACACTGAAAATGAGTGGACACACGAGTTTGTTGATCCAGTAACAGGCGATGAGCTGTATCCTGATCCACCGTATGTGCCGGGCACTAAGGTACGCATGGGACTCGATGAATTCACAGCCGCATACGGCACCAGCGTTGACCGCATCGGCGAACCAAGAGGAAGATGGCTGGCTGTGGCGCCTGGCGGTGTGCCTGTCTCATTTGAAAGTCGCGCACTACCACACAAATCGCTCGCAGAGCCTCACTACTCCTATACGGTATCCAGTTTGCCTGAGGGCTGTACGTTTGAAGTGAGTAAGGTTGCACCCGGGTTCGGCTATTCTGGCGGCGGAACACAGATACAAGTCTTCGACCCAAAGGGCATAGAACTAACGGTCAAACAAATGATCACACTAGGGATTTTGAAATGATGCCACTCACGAGTCTTGACGAGCCGTTTTTCGAGGAGCTGAGGCTGCTGGCGGAATGTCGTAATGCTCTTTTTATGCGCAATATTCACCATCCTCGTTCGATCAGTATCAGTCATGCTGGTGATCCGATTTACCACTTGGCTCAGCTTGAGGATGGGCAGTTCGCATATGGAGGGAGCTCGCGAAACGGGGATATTCAATTTACGTTTTTTTCCCCGGATCTTGACCTGGTGACACGCTGGTTCATTTATCAGGCGGGCGAATCATTCCGCTGGGCGCAGCGCGGCTACGCGTCCTTGTACTTTCCGTGTTACACCTACGAGCAGCGGCCCGGATATGAACTGGTTGAGGTAGAAAAGTACACGTACGCTCTTAAGACGCCAGCTGGCCAGGTCCTGCCTTTCCGTATGCATGACTATATCGTCAATGACTATTCAGAGACTGTGCTGTTTTCTTATATCTGTGATATTCCGGTCCGGGATCTTCTTGACTCTTTTCTGGATCCTGATGGTCATCCAGCCCTCGAAGCATTCGTTGTCGAGGAATAGCGGGTGTGAGGGTGGTGTGAGGCTGTGTCGTTGATGAGTCTTGATGAGCCGTTCTTCGAAGAGCTGAGGCCGCTGGCGGAGAGTTCGGACGCTCTTTTCATGCGTAATGTGTTTCATCCGAATTCAGTCAGCCTCAGTTTCAACAACGGGGATCCGGTCTATCACGTGGCTCAGCTTGAGGATGGGCAGTTCGCATACGGAGAAAGCTCGCGAAACGAGAAGATTTTCTTCACTTTTTTTTCCCCGGATCTTGACCTGGTGACACGTTGGTTCATCTACCAGGCAGGCGAGGCGTTCCGCGTAAGAGCTGACTACGCGTCCTTGTACTTTCCGTGTCACACCTACGAGCAGCGGCCCGGATACGAACTGGTTGAGGTAGAAAAGTACACGTACACTCTTAAGACGCCAGCTGGCCAGGTCCTGTCAATGCGTATGGATGACGATCTTATCAACGACTATTCAGACACAGTGCTTTTCTCCTATATCTGTGACATCCCGGTCCAGGATCTCCTTTACTCTTTCCTGGACCCCGACGGGCGTCCAGCCCTCGAAGCATTCGTTGTCGAGGAATAACGTGTGTGCGGGTGGTGTGAGGCTGTGTCGTTGAAGAGTCTTGATGAGCCGTTTTTCGAGGAGCTGAGGCCGCTGGCGGAGAGTTCGGACGCTCTTTTCATGCGTAATGTGTTTCATCCGAATTCAGTCAGCCTCAGTTACAACGACGAGGACCCTGTCTATCACGTGGCTCAGCTTGAGGATGGGCAGTTCGCATACGGGGAAAGCTCCCGAAGCGGGGGTATCCAGTTTACGTTCTTTTCCCCGGATCTTGAACTGCCTACTCGCTGGCTTATTTACCAAGCAGGCGAGGCGTTCCGCGTAAGAGCTGACTGTGCGTCCTTGTACTTTCCGTGTTATACCTATGAGCAGCGGCCCGGATATGAACTGGTGGAGGTAGAAAAGTACACGTACGCTCTTAAGACGCCAGCTGGCCAGGTCCTGCCTTTCCGTATGCATGACGATATCGTCAATGACTATTCAGAGACTGTGCTGTTTTCTTATATCTGTGATATTCCGGTTCGGGATCTTCTTGACTCTTTTTTGGATCCTGATGGTCGCCCGGCTTTGGAAGCCTTTATCGTCGAGGAATAACGTGTGTGAGGAAGGTTGTAAATGCTGTGTCGTTGATGAGTCTTGATGAGCCGTTTGTCGAGGAGCTGAGGCTGCTGGCGGAATGTCGTAATGCTCTTTTTATGCGTAATGTGTTTCATCCGAACTCTGTCAGTCTCAGTTACAGTAATGGGGATCCGATTTACCACGTGGCTCAGCTTGAGGATGGGCAGTTCGCGTATGGAGGCAGCTCGCGGAATGAGAGGATTTTCTTTTCGTTTTTTTCCCCGGATCTTGACCTGGTGACGCGCTGGTTCATCTACCAGGCGGGCGAATCATTCCGCTGGGCGCAGCGCGGCTACGCGTCCTTGTACTTTCCGTGTTACACCTATGAGCAGCGCCCCGGATATGAACTGGTGGAGCTGGAAGCCCGCCGATATACGCTGAGAACGCCGGCTGGTCGGGTTTTGCCTTTTCGTATGCATGACGATCTCGTCAATGACTATTCAGAGACTGTGCTGTTTTCTTATATCTGTGATATTCCGGTTCGGGATCTTCTTGACTCTTTTCTGGATCCTGATGGTCATCCAGCCCTCGAAGCATTCGTTGTCGAGGAATAACGTGTGTGAGGAAGGTTGTAAAGGCTGTGTCGTTGAAGAGTCTTGATGAGCCGTTTTTCGAAGAGCTGTCGAAGCTGGCGGATTGTGCAGATGTTCATTTTATGCGCAATATTCACCATCCTCGTTCGATCAGTATCAGTCATGCTGGGGATCCGATCTACCACTTGGCTCAGCTTGAGGACGGGCAGTTCGCATACGGAGAAAGTACGCGAAACGAGAAGATTTTCTTCACTTTTTATTCCCCGGATCTTGACCTGGTGACGCGCTGGTTCATCTACCAGGCGGGCGAATCATTCCGCTGGGCGCAGCGCGGCTACGCGTCCTTGTACTTTCCGTGTTATACCTACGAGCAGCGGCCCGGATACGAACTGGTTGAGGTAGAAAAGTACACGTACACTCTCAGGACGCCAGCTGGCCAGGTCCTGCCGATGCGTATGGATGACGATCTTATCAACGACTATTCAGACACGGTGCTTTTCTCCTATATCTGTGACATCCCGGTCCAGGACCTTCTTGACTCTTTCCTGGACCCCGACGGCCGCCCGGCGCTCACCCGATTCATTGAAGACTAGAAGCGGGTGTCTTCGGATCCCGCCGCAGCGTGGAAGGCGATCGGGGTGACCGCTCAGCAGATTAGCTGGCCTCGTGCGGCGAGGCGGATGACTGCAGCGGTGAGGCGGCGACGGCGCTGACGCAACCGCCGCCATGTACAGCCTCTTACTTGCGGTACAAACTCTTGCGCCAGTACTCCGGCTCAGAGGTGACCTGAATGTCGAGATTGCGGAAAATTCCTTCATCCACGGATCCCAGAATCGTGGTGGTGTGAACCTGGCATCCGCGCAACTGTTTGAGATACTCCAACGCCTTCGCAGCGTTCGGATCAGTATCAGCCGACACGGACAGCGCAATCAGCACTTCATCTGTGTGCAGGCGCGGGTTGCGACTGCCCAGATGCTCAGTCTTCAGAGTCTGAATAGGCGCGATTGAGGAGGGCGCCAGCAGGTCGATCTTCTTATCAATCCCCGCCAGCACCTTCAACGCGTTCAGCAGCATCGCGGCCGAACATCCCAGCAGTTTCGACGTCTTACCTGTGATGATTCGTCCGTCATCGAGCTGCAGCGCACTGGCCGGCAGATGCGTCTTTCTGGCCAGCTCCAGTGCGGGAACCACCACCGGGCGGTCCTGGCGCGTGATGCCCAGTTTGCTCATCACAATGGCAATGCGTTGAGATTCAACTGGATCCTTGACATCACGCTTTTCAGCGACCAGAGCCTTGAAGTAACGGCGGATCACTTCCTGTTTGGCAGCTTCGCGGCATACCTCGTCATCGCTGATGCAGTAGCCAGCCATGTTGACACCCATGTCTGTGGGCGACTGGTAGGGGCTCGCCCCGACAAGTTCTTCGAGCAGTTGACGCAACAACGGGAAGACTTCCACGTCACGGTTGTAGTTAACGGCCTGTTTGCCGTAGGCAGCCAGGTGATAGGGGTCAATCATGTTGACGTCATCCAGGTCAGCCGTTGCCGCTTCATAGGCCAGGTTCACCGGATGGTCCAGTGGCAGGTTCCAGATCGGGAAGGTTTCAAACTTTGCGTATCCGGCCTTGTTCCCTCGAGCAAATTCGTGGTAGATCTGCGACAGGCACGTGGCCATCTTGCCCGATCCCGGCCCCGGGGCCGTTACGACGATCAGGTCGCGGCTGGTTTCGACAAAGTCATTACGCCCGAAACCCTTTTCCGATACCACCGTGTGCACAGCAGCTGGATATCCCTCGATAACGCGGTGACGCGCCACCTTCAAGCCCAGTTTCTCCAGCTTGCGTTTAAACGTCTTGGCCGACTTGTTGTCATCTTCCATCTGCGTCATCACGATGTTGTCAACCAGGAACCCACGTTCGCGGAACACGTCGACCAACCGCAATACGTCCTGTTCGTAGGAAATGCCCAGGTCGGCGCGCACCTTGTTGCGCTGGAGGTCTTTGGCGTTCAAGACGATGAGGATTTCCAGGTCGTCCTTGAGCTGTTCCAACATAGCGATCTTGTTATCCGGTGTGAATCCGGGCAGGACACGCGAAGCGTGCAGATCATCAAAAAGCTTGCCACCCATTTCCAGGTAAAGCTTGCCACCTATTTCTTTCCTGCGAGTGGCGATGTGGTCGGACTGTAAAGTGATGTATTTTTCGCGATCGAATCCACTACGGGCCATGAGTCCTCCAAAGGGGGTGTTTCACCGACAAGCCGCCGACAAGCGGATTGCCACCCGGCGACCCTGAAAAAGAGGAAGGACGGACCCGCTGTCAGGTCCGTCCTCCAACGTTTCGTACCCCTAATCGGATTTGAACCGATGTTACCGCCGTGAGAGGGCGATGTCCTAGGCCGCTAGACGATAGGGGCTCTGTTCAGTTATGACGCACTTGTACCCCCAATCGGATTTGAACCGATGTTACCGCCGTGAGAGGGCGATGTCCTAGGCCGCTAGACGATGGGGGCCTGTGAATGGACGGCAAGAAAATGGCCGAATCCGCTGGGGTACCAGGACTCGAACCTAGACTAAGTGAACCAGAATCACTCGTGCTGCCAATTACACCATACCCCATGGCGTTGGTTGCACTCACAGTACTGAAACTATGCCTGCAACGAAAGAAAACACTACCCGACGCGGGCTCTCCTGACAAATCCTACGGACGTGGAACAGCTCACCTACCGCGGCCCTACGTCCACAATATGCAGGACAACCCGGTTCGCCTCGTCGGTCGCATCCACGTCCACGACGGCCACGATGCGCCAGTCGCCATCACCGTTGGGATCATCCAACGTCTGCTCAACCAGCCACAGGTTCGACCCCACCAGTTCGTCAGGCACGCCAACTGCCAGTAGTTCAGCCTCGCTCGGATTTTCATTCAAATTGACGAGGGCGCCTGACCGCGCATTCTGATCAATCCCGATCCAGTCGTACTCCGCCCAGTATCGTTCCAGCGCATGATCCCAGCGCTCCTCATCCCATCCGCACCAGCTGTCCAGACGCGCCAGAGCGTCCACATCGTCTCGACTCATCAACTCCACGCGTTCGAACAGTGCGCGCAGCACGGCGGTGCGCATGGCATGACGGTTGGCGCTGAAAGCAACTGTTCCGTCCTCGCTGGCTCCAAACGCGACTTCCTGTCCTGACGCATCATCCTCACCCTCCTCGCGACGCTGCCCAGATGCCAGGGATTCCCATTCGTCCAGCAGAGAAGAGTCAATGGCGCGGATGAGGTGCGAGAGCCACTCCATGATCGCTGCCACTTCCTCGGTGACAACCCGGTCGGGCAACACCTGCCGCAATGAACGGTATGCATCGGTCAGATACCGCAGGATCACGCCTTCGGAACGCGCCACGTCATAGCGGGAGACAAGCTGCGTGAATGTCATCGCGTGTTCGATCATGTCGCGCACAACAGACTTGGGTGAGATGTGCTGGTCCCCGACCCACGGATTCGTCTGCACGTAGGTACGGAACGCGTCTTCAAGCAGATCAGCCAAAGGTTGCGGCCATGTCACCTCGGCCAGTGCTTCCATCCGCTCGTCATATTCGAGGCCCTCTGCCTTCATCGCGGCCATCGCCTTCGAGCGCGCCATGCGCTGCTGAGCGGCCAGCAGGGGACGAGGATCTTCCAGCACTGATTCGACAACTGAGACGACATCCAAGGCGTATGTGGGTGATTGCGCGTCCAGCAGGTCCAGCGCTGCCAGCGCGAACGGCGACAGCGGCTGGTTGAGTGCGAAGTCATCAGGCAGGTCACGCACCAGACGCACACGCGCCATCCCATCAGATTCAGCCTGCTCAGTGGAGACATGGTCGATGACGCCGGCCTGCCGCAAGGAGCGGTAAATGTCTGCGAGTGCGCGCATATGCGGATTGGAGTCGCGCGGCGGGTCGTCGTTCGTGCGAGCCAGTTCAATGAGGTGCGCAGCGGGATCATGACGCTGCCCTGCCAGCACGTTAAGCACCATCGAGTGACTGATCGCAAAATGTGACTGGAGACGTTCGGGTTCTGCATCACGCAGACGTTCAAACGTTGACCTCGTCCATGAAATCTGACCCTTCGCGGGTGCTTTCGTGGAGCGTTTAGCCGACTTCTTGGCGGCCTTCTTCGCAGCTGCCTCATCGCGCGCCTGACGGGCCGCTTCCTGCGCGGCGCTGAGCCGAGCCTTTTCGCGCGCAGCCTCCACCTCATGTTCGGGAGCGAGAACGCGGACAAATCCAACGGTGTCGTATCCCGTGCGCCCTGCTCTGCCGGCAATCTGATGAAATTCGCGTGCCGACAGGTGGCGCATGCGCCGCCCGTCGAATTTCACCAGCGACGTGATCAGCACGGTGCGGATCGGCACGTTGATCCCCACACCCAGCGTGTCAGTGCCGCACACAATAGCCAGGAGTCCCTGTTGCGTCAGGCGCTCGACGAGTCGGCGGTAGCGCGGCAGCATCCCCGCATGATGCACACCGATCCCCTGTGCGAGCAGTCCGCGCAACTGCTGCCCGAATCCGCGTGCAAAGGAGACAGTCCTGAGGATGCGGCTGATCTGCTTCTTTTGATCGTCGCTGATCAGGGAGGCCCGATCAAACGCGGCAGCAGTTGAGACGGCGTCATTTTGCGAAAAGTGCACAATGTAGACCGGCCAGCGTCCCTCTTTCAGGAGGCGCTCCACGCAGGTGCGCACGTCCTCGACCACATAGTCGAACTCGAGTGGCACGGGTCGTTGCGCATTGTCGACGAGGGCGACGTCCCGACCGGTGCGTTCTTTCCACTGTTCCTGAAAACGGGTGGTGTCACCGAGTGTGGCCGACAAGGCAATGAACTGTGGGGCGGTCAGTTCCAGCAGCGGCACCTGCCAGGCCCAGCCGCGCTCCGGGTCGGCGTAGAAGTGGAACTCATCCATGATGATCATGTCGGCATCGAGCGCATCGCCCTCACGAAGGGACTGGTTCGCCAGAATTTCGGCGGTGCAGCACACAATCGGTGCAAGCGGGTTGAGCGAGACATCCCCCGTGACCATGCCGACGTTGTGCGCACCGAACAGCTCGACCAGGTCGAAAAACTTTTCTGAGACCAGCGCTTTGAGCGGTGCCGTGTAATAGGAGCGGCCCGAATGAGCCAGGGAAACGAAATGTGCGGCCAGGGCGATCATGGATTTACCTGAACCGGTGGGCGTGGCTGCGATGACGTGATTGCCCATCACGATCTCCAGCAGTGACTGCTCCTGATGCGGGTACAGGGGTCTGCCCGTTGATGCCGCCCACGACTGGAACGCGCGCACCAGTTCATCGGGGTCGTCCAGATGTCCGGCATCTTCCAGGTCGTCGAGCAGTTCGTTCAGCGGGGCACTCATACACGCCATTGTGTCATTACTTGCCGCAGTCTCACATGGAGGATGACGCAAACATGATATCCGCGCCCTGTGGAAAGATGAGAACCGCTTTGTTAACTAAAGTGCCCATCACGCGATGAGATGAGAGAGGAGCTCGACGTGGAAATTGCCGATATGATCAAGGTCGTTGCGGATTGGATCACCGGTCACATCACCATGTGGATCCTTATTGGTGTCGGTATCTACCTGACAGTTCGCACCCGCGCCGTGCAGGTTCGCCTCTTTGGTCACATGGTCAAGACCGTGGGGTCATCCCGTCAGGACTCCAAAGGCGGGATCTCATCATTCCAGGCTTTCACCATTTCACTGGCAGCCCGCGTCGGCGTCGGCAACGTCTTCGGCGTAGCCGCAGCACTCCTGCTGGGCGGACCAGGCGCAATCTTTTGGATGTGGATCGTGGCAGCGGTTGGCATGTCCACCGCATTCGTGGAAGCGACCCTCGCGCAGGTCTTCAAGGTGAGGGACGCTGATGGTACGTATCGCGGTGGCCCGGCCTACTACATGCATCTGGGTATGAAGAGCAAACCCCTGGCGAACATTTTCGCCATCATCACGCTGCTCACCTGCGCATTCGTTATTACATCCGTTCAGTCCAACGCGATTGCGGAGACAATGGCCGCCGCCACTCCGATGAGCAAGTGGGTCATCGCAGCATTCCTGCTGGCATTTGCAGCACCTGTCATCTACGGCGGCATCCGCTCCGTGGCTCGGGTGACCGAGTGGATGGCACCGATCATGGCTCTGATATATCTGGTGATGGTCTTCATTATCTGCATCATGAACGCAGGCGAGATCGGCAATGTGCTGTCGATGATTTTCCGTTCCGCATTCGCACCTCAACCTGTGGTGGGCGGCCTGGCCGGCGGCATCATGGCTGCAGTGATCAACGGTGTTCAACGCGGCCTGTTCTCCAACGAGGCCGGTCAGGGCACCGCGCCGAACGCGGCCGCAACCGCAACCGTGTCCCACCCTGTCAAGCAGGGCCTGATCCAGTCTTTGGGTGTCTTTGTCGACACAATCATCGTGTGTACGGCAACCGCATTCGTCATCCTCATTGCAGGACCTTCGGTGTGGAGCGCTGAAGGCGTCAACCCCTCGAACCTGACTGCTCTGGCCGTTGCCGACAAGCTCGGCGCGTGGACCACCGTGCCGATGGCACTGATGATCTTTGTCCTGGCGTTCTCCTCCATCATCGCGGCCTACGTGTACTCCGATGTCAACATGGCGTTTGTGACGAAGCGCCCCTGGGCCACGTGGATGGTGCGCACCGTGTCAGTGGCCTCCGTCGTCATCGGTGCAGTTGCCCAGCTTCCATTGGTGTGGAACGCCGTGGATATTGCAATGGCGATCATGACAGTGACGAACCTGGTCGCCCTCGTCGTTCTGGGTCAATGGGCGTTCGGAGCACTGCGCGACTACGAGGACCAACGCAAGGCGGGCGTCAAGGATCCGGTGTTTGTCGGAGTGGATAATCCGCACCTTCCTGCGGACGTTCCCACCGACGTGTGGACCAAGTCGCGTCAGGAGTAGGACGCGTCATCCAGGAAGATTCAGGCGTGATGTGCGTTACAGTACAGTATGCGCATTGCACACTACATTGATCCGAATTTCCACTCCCCCGCCTGGGGGATCCTGAATGGTAATTGCACAACAATCACTCGCCTGGCGGGCGCGCCTTTCGAGGGGGAGCTGACTCCCCCGCTGCAGGCCACGAACTACGATGTGACGTCGGTTCACCTGCTCGCTCCCACTGAGGTAGCCACGGCCAAGGTGGTTGCTGTCGGGAAGAACTACGCTGACCACATTCAGGAGATGGGCGGGGAAGCACCACAGGAGCCACTGCTGTTCTTTAAGCCATCGACCGCCATCATCGGGCCTGGTGAGACGATCAAGTACCCCTCGTGGTCATCAAATGTGCATTACGAGGGGGAGCTGGCTGTCATTATCGGGTCGACATGTTCACAGGTCGCACCCCAGGATGTGCCGGCACATATTTTGGGGTTCACCTGCGCCAACGATGTGACAGCGCGCGATAAGCAACGCAGCGACGGGCAGTGGACGCGTGCGAAAGGCTTTGACACCTCGTGTCCTCTGGGTCCGTGGATCCTGATTCCTCAGGCAGATGATGAGTTCTCAGTCGGCGACGCTCATCTGCGCACCGTTCTGCGTGACACAGTTGTGCAGGACGTCTCAACTTCTTTCATGATCCGTCCGGTGTACGACTTGATCTCGTTCATCTCCCAATCCATCACCCTCAAGGCGGGAGATGTTGTACTGACAGGCACGCCAGCAGGGGTGGGGGAGCTACAGCGTGGTGATACGATCAGTGTCGAAATAGACGGGATTGGAACGCTGACGAATCCGATCGCCTGAGGCCGATACCTCACACGTAAGTTCCGGTCCTGACTTTTTCGCATCCCATTGGTCACGTTGAAGGAAGCAATCGTGAGTTCCACTGAGCCAATCGCACCCAACGCTGGGGCACCACATGCAGTACAGACACAGAAGGAACAGGGCCTGTCCGTTGAGATGGCCGGCCTGGATGTCATTCCTGAGTCGGATCGTAAAGGCAAACCATCAGATCTGTTCATGCCGTGGTTCGCTGCGAACATCTCCGTTCTGGGAATCTCATGGGGCGCATGGGTGCTCGGGTTCGGCATTTCCTTTACACAGGCCGTTATCGTCTCCATCGTCGGCATCACGTTCTCATTCCTGACCTGCGGCATCATCGCCATCGCAGGTAAACGAGGATCCGCCCCGACGCTCGTTTTGTCGCGCGCAGCATTCGGTGTGAACGGCAACCGCATTTCCGCCGCGATTTCATGGATCCTGACGGTGGGCTGGGAAATGTTCCTGTGCATCATTGCCACGCAGGCGTCCGCAACGGTGATGGGCGCCCTCGGCATGCACAATCATGTTGCCGCGCAGATCATTTCACTGGTACTCGTTGTCGCCATCGCAGGCGGTGCCGGCATCCTCGGGTTCGACACCATCATGAAGGTGCAGACCTGGATCACCTGGTTGACGGCGATCCTGACTGTCATCTACCTGGCATTGACCATCCCCACCATCGATCTCAGCGCGATCTCCGCTCTGCCGTCCGGCCCGTTCTCCGCAATGCTCGGCGCACTGTGCATGCTGCTCGCCGGTTTCGGATTCGGCTGGATCAACGCGGCCGCCGATTACTCGCGTTACCTTCCTCGTCGTGCCTCCACCGGCGGCGTGGTCGGCTGGACCACCTTCGGTGCCACGCTGCCCACTGTTGTCCTCGTGATCTTCGGTCTGTTGCTCGTTGGGTCCGATGAGTCGCTGGGACAGGCAATCGACCTGGATCCGATCGGCGCGCTGACCACGATTCTGCCGACCTGGTTCCTCATTCCGTTCGCCCTTGTCGCGATCCTCGGCCTGGTCGGAGGCATCGTCATGGACATCTATTCGTCGGGCCTGTCGCTGCTGGCGACGGGTGTGCCCATCAAGCGTCCGGTTGCCACCGCTCTGGACGGCACCATCATGCTGGTTGGCACAATCGCCGTCGTGTTCTTCTCCGCGAACTTCATTGACCCATTCACCGGCTTCCTCACCACGCTCGGCGTGGTCATCGCGGGCTGGGGTGGCGTCATGATCGCTGATATTCTGCTGCGTCGCTCCGACTACAACGAACCTGATTTGTTCCGCTCCTCCGGCGTGTACGGGTCCGTGAACTGGGGCGCGATCGCCTCCCTGGCTGCTGCAACATTCGTGGGTTGGGGCCTGGTGGTCAACAACGCCGCCAGCTGGCTGTCATGGCAGGGCTACCTGCTCGGCCCGATCGGTGGCCGCGAGGGTGACTGGGCGTACTCGAATATCGGGATCCTGCTGGCCATGCTGATCGGTTTTGCCGGCTATTTGCTGACCAGTCGTTCGCGTGTGCGCAAACAGGAAGAGGCTGGTGCCCGCACTTACGCTGACGGCGCCCAGGAAAGCGAGCTCTGACCATGTCTGACGAGTCGATCCGCAGCGTTCTTCTGGATCAGCAGGCCCAGGACGGGGCCCGCGCTATTGCGGAGCTGTCGGGGCGTGACCACCATGACCTGTTCGTGGTGCTCGGCTCGGGTCTGGCACATGCACTGGATGCTGTGATCGACGCGCCGGATTCTCAGCGCCGCTCGTTCGCACTTTCCGACATTCCGGGGGTTGAGGCTCCCGTGGCTGATGGACACGTCAACACGATCCACTCGGTGCGAGTCGGCGCATTGAATGTTCTCATTGCTCTGGGGCGTACGCATTTGTACGAGGGTGTCTCCCCCGCGTGCGTCACAGCATGTTCGAGGGCGGCTGCCGCAACCGGTGTTCACACTGCCCTGTTGTGCAACGCGAACGGGTGCGTGCGTCAATGGCAGTTGGGCGATGTTATGGCTATCGATGATCACCTGAATTTCTCAGGATATTCCCCATTTAACGGGCCAACATTCGTGGATGTGACCGGCGTGTGGAATCGCGAACTGACCGATATCCTCGCTCAGCATTGTCAGCGCCGGGGCATCTACGCATGTATGCGCGGACCGGAGTATCAGACGCTTGCCGAGGGCCGCTGGCTCATGTCGACGGGTGCCGACTGCGTGGGCATGTCCACGGTAATGGAGGCAATCACCTTGCACGCTTTGGGCGTGCGCGTGTGCGGGATGAGTGTTGTGTCCGACCTGTCGTTTGCCGACGCACCCACTGACCCAAACGCAGTTGTCGAGGCAGCCGCAGCTGCCTCGACAACGATTGAATCAGGTTTCAGAGCGATCTGTTCTTACGAGTAGATCTTCTGCATGTGCTCTTCGATTTCTTCCAGAGACCGCTTCGAGGTCTCCGGCATGATCTTGAACAGCACGACTGCGATCACGAGGTTCATCACACCGTAGATGGTGTAGGTAATTCCGCCACCGAGCGTGTCCATCATCTTCGGAAACGTCCAGGTGATGATCGCATTCGTGATCCACATGCAGAAGACCGCGAATCCGTTCATGACACCGCGCGCATTTGCCGGGAACATTTCGCCCAGCATGGTCCAGACAACGGTTCCGTTGGTGGACTGCACGATCAGCATGAAGACGCCCATCATGCCCAGCACTGCGTACGGTGCCCATGATGGAGGCACACCACCATCATTAATTGCCGGAGCAATGGTGAACTGGAAGAAAGCGGCAATGGCCAGCAGGCAGATGCCCACACCTGTGACGTCGAAAATCAGCAGCTGGCGCCTGCGGAAACGACCGATCAGCAGCAGGCCCAGTGCTGAGCCGATCACTGACATGACACCGTTGGCGACCTGCGCGGTAATCGCGGCAGACGTTCCCATGCCGGCGAAGGACAGAACCTTCGGCGCGTAGTACATGATGGTGTTCACGCCGGTTGTCTGGTTGACGATTGCAAGGAAGATGCCCACGGCCAGAAGCTTGCGCAGCCACGGGATCCGCATGATCTCACTCAGACTGAGTTTCTTCTCAGCGACCTGGCGTTTGCGGGCCTCGATCATTTCGTTGATTTCGTCCTCGATCGGGCCGTCCTTTTCAGGGTCACGAACGCGCTTGAGCGTGCCGATCGCTTCGTAGACCTGTTTCTGGATAATGTGCCAACGGGAGGATTCGGGCATCAGGTGCATGCCAATCCACAGGAACACTGCGGGCAGAGTACATAGGACGATCATCCAGCGCCATGCCGAACCGTTGCCGGCGCTGATCGTCATCTGCATCATGAACTCGTGGATAGCAGACTGGTCGTTCCCGACCTGCTGGGCGACCAGTTCGTTCAACGAGTCCCATTCGTAGGTGCCTGGCGCAATCGCGCCCGTCGGGTCAGCCTTGACGGTGAGCTGAGGGCCACCGTGAGCCGAATTGATCGCCGCGTTCATGCTGAATGCGAGGAGCTGGCCGGTGACGATCATGAGCTGATCGACGGCAACAATGGAGCCTCGAATACGTTTGGGGGCACTCTCTGCCAAGAACACCGGGACAGTTGCGGACGCGCCGCCAACTGCCAAGCCCAGAATGAGGCGGAAGATGTACATGATCCACACGTTGGGTGAGAAGGTGTTGCCCAGCGCGCCAATAATGAACAGGATAGCCAGCATGATGATGTTGTGGCGACGACCGAATTTATCCGACAGGCGTCCACCGATCAAAGCGCCAAATGCAGCACCGATGGTGAGGACGCCGCCGATGGCTCCTTCTTCGAGCGGTGTCAGTTCCAGGCCGCCAGCTCCGGCGGGCATGTACATGTACGGCAGAGCACCTGAGATCACACCGGTGTCGTAGCCGAACAGCAGTGAGCCGAGGGTCGCTACTACCGTCAGCGCGACGATTCCACGTTTCTTACCTGATGGCGGGGTTTCGTCCGCCATCTCCTTGATTCGTTCAGGCGTGTAGTCCGCGTAGGACAGCTCTGCCTCTTGCCTGTTGTCTGCCATGATTCTCCTCTTCAGCGAGTAAAGTGTGGCTGCACCGCCACCAGTCGTAGTACCTGGATCACGCCTGCAGGGCGTTGTCGTGGTCGAACGTTGTGACAACATCAACTGGCGCTACTTCATGCCATGTCCGGTCTTCAGCCGACTTCTCAATGGCGTTGTCCACTTCAGCTGCCGCCCATCCGTCACCGGCAGATGGCCCGTACTGCTTATTGTCAAGCACACCTTGGATGAACTGCGCGGCCTCGACCACTTTCAGATCATCGAAGCCCATTGATGTTCCAGCTCCCGGCTGGAAGCGGCTGAATCCGGGGTAATCGGGGCTGGCCATCGCGTCGACATATCCTTGCTGGAATCCATGATCGTTTCCGATGCAGATCTGCAGTCTGTTCAGATCTTCAAAGTTCCACCGCAATGAGCCTTCGGTGCCGTAGACCTCGATAATGTATTCGGCGCGCGGTCCCACGCTCACGCGCGAGGACTCCATCGTGACCAGGGTGCCTGATTCGAGGGTGCCCAGAACTGCAACATAGTCTTCGTTGCCGACCGGGCCTTTCTGGTCGGATACCTGCACCGTGGCATGTCCCATACCCTGTTCAAGGGGAATCGGACGCTCCGTGATGAACAGTCCTGTCTGCGCTGTAACAGCGGTAAAGCGGTCCTTCAAAACGTACTGCACCAGGTCGGCTCCGTGTCCGAGCAAATCGAGGATGACTCCTGCTCCGGCCTTTTCCTTCGCGTAACGCCACGTCAGCGGCCCGTCGGGACTCGAGGCATAGTCTGCAATCAGCCACACGCGGGCATTCGTGATACGACCGATTGCGCCCTCCGCAACGATCGCGCGCGCCATTTCAATGGCAGGAGCATGGCGGTAGTTGAATCCGACGGAGGTAATCAAGCCTGCAGATTGAGCCCCTCGCGCAATTTCTTTGGATTCTTGAGCGGAGATCCCCATCGGCTTTTCGATCCAGAAAGGTTTGCCTGCCTCGATCGCGGCCATCGCGATCTCGTGGTGAAGGAAGTTGGGCGCACAGATCGACACAACGTCGACCTCCGGGTCACTCAGAACATCTCGGTAGTCCTCCACAGCCTTTTCAAATCCCAAGTTGTCAACTGCGAACTGACGGTTGCTTTCCACAACATCGCAGCACACCACCAGCTTGATATCTACTTCAATTTCCGGATACTTCTCCCGCAGTGCTTTGAACGACCGTGTGTGAAGACGCCCCATCCATCCCAGCGAGATCACGCCTACGCCGATAGTCTTCCTGCTCATATCTGCTCCTTCGCGTTGTGGTCATCTCATCGACCCACAGTGCAACTGCGACTGCCATAATCGCATTTGTTACAACAAGCCAAGACTAAATCAAATTTGCGGTAAGCACAAGAGCTAATTTTGACAGGATTACGTACCGAGTATCTGACGTGCATAAACAGGTATTTGTTAAGGCTTACTCGCGTCGTGTCGGAGGAAGCGAGGATGTGATCGCCTGGATTATTCTGTGCGCATTCGCCTTCGAACACGCCAGATTGACGCGAATCCAGTTCTCGTATCCGGTTCCCAAAGTCGCACCGGCATTGACACCCACCCGAGCATTCTCACGCAGGAAGGCGGCAGGACTATGCACGCCTGACCAGTCATACGCATCCAGCCCCCACCATGTCAGGTATGTCGCTTCAGGACTGACAAAGTCGACCAGAGTGTCTGACAGTGCTTCATGCGCGAGCGTCATATTCGACGCAACCTCCTCACGCACCACGTCCTGCCACGGGTCACCGTCGCGGTAGGCAGCAATTGTTCCGATCGCCCCCAATGAGTTTGTCAGGTGACTAATCTCGCCACAGGAGTCGTCCCATTGTTCAAGCAAAGCGTCATCAGTCACGATGATTTGTGCGCAGGGAAGTCCCGCAATGTTCCATCCCTTCGATGCAGCTGTCGCCGTAATCGTGCGCGCCGCCACCTCATCATTCAGGCGCGCAAATGAGAAGTGACTCGTGGGATCTGTCAGGACCAGCGGACTGTGGATCTCATCGGCAAAAATCATCACATCCGTATCGCGAATCGCTTCCCACAACGCTTCCAGTTCGTCACGCCGAAAGGCACGCCCCGTCGGATTCCACGGATTGCACAAGATCAGCAGTGCACCACCCTGACGGGCTTCTCGGCCGATCGCTTCCACATCGAGTTGCCATTCACCCCCACTGCGCCGGTCTCCCTCGTCACTGAATGGAACACGAACAGCGGGGACTTCAACGATGGGATGCCCAGCGACACCGGGCATCGTCAGGAAGGGCATGTAGGCAGGGGTCGGTACAATGACTCGGCTCCCCTCGGGGATCATCGAGCGCAACACGACATCAAGGGCTGGCAAGACGGACTGGACCGTGCGCACGCATGTTGGATCAAGTGTCCAGCCGAATCGGCGTTGCTGAAAATCGACGAGGGCGTCTCGCACCGCGCCATCCAGCCATGACGGCTGGTATCCGAGCAGGCCGTCATCAATCGCTTTCTTCATCGCCTCGACAACCGGTGGAGCGGTACCAAAATCCATCTCAGCGACCCATGCACCCAGTGTTGGCTCACCGCTGGCAGTGCGAATGCCTGTCCATTTGAGCGATCCAATGGTCCAGTTCTCTTCAGGTGAGCGGTCAGGCAGCACAGGTTTCATGGAACATACTCCTTCATTCATTCAGCACCATGCTAATGCTCTTCACGCACTTCACGCCCGTCACTCGATGCTGTCCCCGTCGTCTGCTTCTGTCCCCCGCCACCGGACTCAGTGTCGCTGCCTGTGCGGGTACTCGCTCAATTGCTTGCGCGCACCTGACATTTGCAGTGAACCGTGTCATATGCATTGTCAGACTGACAACGTTTTGTTCTTCCTCATTGTCACCTTCCTGGACGCGCCTTAAAATGGATGGTCGGCCCTCGTTGATCAGCCGTTCAGATTACTGTGTGTGAAAGAAGGTTAAGTGGCGACTTCACGCTATTTCACGGTACCGGGATCAGATCGACAATACGACCGCAACAGAATGCTCATTGCCATCCTTATACCACTGGTCATGGCACTGCTTCAGGTTTCAGCAGTCAATACGCTGCTCCCCGCTATCCAGGAGACGTTGGGAGCCACCTCGTCAGGCATTCAGTGGGTGCTGGCTGGCTACGCGCTGGTCTACGGCATCATTTTGGTGCCCGCAGGACGTATCGGTGACCTTGTCGGACGCTCCATGATGTTCGTCATCGGGCTGGCGATTTTCAGCGCTGGCTGCCTGGCCTGCGCACTGGCAACTGACACCGTCATGCTGAACGCCATGCGGATTCTTCAGGCGGTGGGAGCGGGAGTATTTTCGCCTCAGGTCAACGGAATGATCCAGCAGTACTTCGATGGACGTGCGCGCGCCAAAGCTTTCGGCCTGATGGGGTTGACCATTTCTGCATCGGTTGCAGCCGGACCGCTAATTTCCGGCGCTACGGTAGCGATCTTTGGCAATGATCCAGGGTGGCGCTACGCGTTCGCGATCAACACTCCAATCGGCCTGCTCGGACTTTTCCTTGCCTTCCGGTGGCTGGCCTTCTCAAAGGAGCGACGCACCATCGGCCCGAATCGCAAGAAAGCACGCGAAGAGTACCGCCGTCAGGAAATTGTCGCGGGGCGTCCTGCTTCGAAGCGACGCGGTCGCACCCTGGATCTCGACCCTGTCGGCATGATCACACTGTGCATAGGCGTATTCCTGATCATGATGCCGTTTACGATGCACGCGTCCTGGCGAATGTGGCTGCTGCCTGCCGCCGTGCTTGTTCTGACTGCATGGGTGTGGTGGGAATACACCTACGAGCGCCGCGGCCACATCCCGATGGTGAACCTCAAACTGTTCAAGATCAGCTCATTCAGTTACTGCACGGCAATCTCCGCACTGCAGTTCCTGGGCTCCACCTCCATCTTCGTGCTCATCGCACTGTTCGTACAGCAGGGACTGGGGCAGACTGCTCTGTTCACCGGCCTGATCGGCCTACCCAACGCCGTGATTTCAGCCTACTTCGCGGTGTTCGCTTCACGCCACGCGATCGAGAAGGGTCGCGTGCTGCAGGTCGTCGCGCTGCTGATCGTCATCGGCTCGGTTCTGGCCACCGTCGCTGTAGCGTACGGTGTGGCCAATCTGGGATGGCACCCGGCATGGCTGACTCTGCCAATCACGCCCGTCGGTATCGGACTGGGCATGATGGGCTCGGTCAACCAGACTCAGTCCATGCTGGAAGTTCCAGCGGCTCACGGAGGTACGGCCGGTGGCATGGTCCAGACCGCCCAGCGCATCACGACTGCCATCGGTAATGCTGTTGTCACTGCCGTCTTCTTCGCCAGCGGAGCTGCTGTGGGACATACGCCCAGCGAATGGTTCCGCGGCTTCGCCTCAGCCCAGGCTCTGGTCGTTGGATTCATTTTGTTGGCAGTGATCGTCGCAGTGGTCTACATGATACGAGGGCGTCGCTCCATACCTGGCACATCGCAGGCACAAAGGACGATCCGCAACCGGTGACCTGGTGTTTTCCTGGGCACCGTTTCAACGGTAGAATAGGCAGCACTATGACTGTCACGAATGCAACTGGACGCGATATTCGCCTCCGTTTTTGTCCTTCACCAACTGGCACTCCGCACGTCGGAATGGTACGCACCTGCCTGTTCAACTGGGCGTATGCGCGTCACACCGGCGGAACGTTCGTCTTCCGCATTGAAGATACGGACGCGCAGCGTGACTCCGAAGAGTCCTACCAGCAGATCCTCGACTCCCTGGAATGGTTGGGACTGGACTGGGATGAAGGTATCGGTAAGGGCGGGCCGCACGCGCCCTATCGTCAGTCAGAGCGTATGGACATCTACCGTGACGTCGCACAGAAACTGCTGGAAGGCGGATACGCGTACGAGTCGTTTTCAACGCCCGAGGAAGTTGAGGAACGTCACCGTGCCGCTGGCCGAGATCCGAAGCTCGGCTACGACGGTTTCGACCGTGATCTGAGCGAGGAGCAGAAAGAGGTGTTCCGTGCTGAAGGCCGCAAACCTGTTCTGCGTATGCGCATGCCGGATGAGGACATCACGTTCACGGATCTGGTGCGCGGCGATATCACCTTCAAGGCGGGTTCGGTTCCTGACTATGTCATCGTTCGTGCCAACGGTCATCCGTTATACACGCTGGTCAACCCTGTCGACGATGCGCTGATGGAGATCACACACGTCCTGCGCGGTGAGGATCTGCTCTCGTCAACTCCTCGCCAGATCGTGCTCTACCGTGCACTTGAGGAGCTGGGGATCGCCTCATTCACGCCGCGTTTTGGCCACCTGCCTTATGTGATGGGTGAAGGGAACAAGAAGCTGTCCAAGCGTGACCCGAAGTCGAATCTGCTGCTGCACCGCGAAAACGGCATGATTCGTGAAGGCTTGCTGAATTACCTGGCATTGCTGGGCTGGTCGATCAGCCCGGATAATGACATTTTCTCCGCTGAGGAAATGATTGAGGCGTTCGACATCGAAGATGTCAACCCGAATCCGGCGCGCTTCGATCAGAAGAAGTGCACCGCCATCAACGCCGAGCACATCCGCATGCTCGACATCGACGATTTCACCCGCCGCATCGTGCCGTTCCTTCATCGCGATGGCGTAGTCAGTGCGGACACTTTCGATGCACTCACCGATGAGGAACAACGCCGCCTGGTTCCTGCTGCCCCGCTCATCCAGACACGCATTCAGGTGCTCTCTGAAGCGTCCGGCATGCTCGGGTTCCTGTTTGTGGCTGACAAAGATCTTCAGATCGATGAAAAGTCGCAGGGCAAACTCAAAGATGATGCGGCAGATGTCCTCAGCCGTGCCATCAAGGAGTGCGAAAAGGTTACTGAGGCTGACTTTGGGACGGAAAAGCTGGAAGAAAAGCTCCGCTCGGCCCTCGTCGATGAAATGGGAATTAAGCCGCGCCTGGCGTTCACACCCATGAGGGTGGCTGTGACCGGCAAGCAGGTGTCTCCCCCGTTGTTTGAGTCGATGGAAATCCTTGGTAAGGAATCCTCGCTCAAGCGTCTGCGTCACCTGCGTGACGTACTTGCCCAGTAGGTCAGGGCTCCGGAGCTCAGGGATTGAGCATCTTAGCGGCGCGGGGCAACGGGAATCGCGCCCGCCTAGTCGAGCGCGATGAGCGGGGCGAATTCGCCCTCTGTCAGTTCTGCCAGATCAGTGGCGGCAACCAGTACGGAAAATCCGCGTTTGCCGCCGCTGACCGCGATCGCATCGTAGGCGAGCGCTGACTCGTCGATGAAGGCGCGGTGCCGGGTGGTCTGTCCCAGCGGGGAGATTCCACCGACCACATACCCGGTTCGGCGCTGCGCGACAGCAGGATCTGCCATCTTTGCCGAGCGAGCGCCCGCTGCACGCGCAATGAGTTTGAGTGACAGGTGGTGGTCTACTGGAATCGCCGCCACGACGAACTCACCGTCGGAAGTTTCCACCATGAGGGTCTTGAAGACCTGCTGTGCCGGCAGATCAAGCTGGTCGGCGGCTTCTCCTCCATATGAGGCTGCCGACGCGTGGTGCTCATAGTGCAGGGGCGTGAAGTTGACTCCTGCCTGCGTCAGCTCCTCGACAGCTCGCGTCGGGCCGGTGCCGTGATGATTTTTCTTCGCCATCGTCAGATGATGCTCGCGTCAGGCGAATCGACGACCTCTTTGCCGAAGGGGAAGCATGTCACGGGGATGAGTTTGAGGTTGGCAATTGCCAGCGGGATCCCGATGATGGTGACGAACTGTGCGATTGCGGTGGTGATGTGTCCGATGGTGAGCCATAGTCCTGCCACGAGGAACCACACGACGTTCATGAATGTTGAGCCTGTGCCGGCGTCCGGCCGCTTGACGACCTCGCGGCCAAATGGCCAGATCACGTAGGACGCCATACGGAAACATGCCACGCCGGCTGGGATCGTGATGATAAAGATGCACGCGATGATGCCGAAGAAGATGTATTCGAGGAAGAGCCAGAAACCGGCCAACAGGAACCAGATGATATTCAAGAGTGTGCGCACTGTGATCTCCTAGAGTTAAACCCGCTCATTTTACCTTATCTGCTTCCTTTATTGTCCCACGGCGTTCTTCTCCAACAGAACCGGCTACATAGCGAGGACAAAGTGCGTAGTATCGACCAAGTGAGCATCAACGACAACATTGCCCGAGTCCGCGACAGAATCGACCGTGCCTGCGAAGCTGCAGGCCGATCCGATACTGCGACACTCGAGCTTGCTGTCAAGACCCAGGACGCACAAACCTGCCAGGCTGCGGCTCGTGCTTTGTACGAGGCAGGCCTGCCTGTCCTCCTCGGACACAATCGCGTTCAGGAAGCCCGCGCTACCGCGGAGGCGATCCGCACTGTTCCGGGCGCCAGCATTCATCTGATTGGCTCATTGCAGACCAATAAGATTAACCAGGCGCTGGCCTGCACCGACTTGATCGAAACGGTTGATTCGCAGCGTCTGGTCGATCACCTCGATAAACGTGCCAACGGGCTGCGCCCCGTGTTTATCCAGGTCAACGTGTCTGGTGAAGACTCCAAGAGCGGGTGCCGACCTGATGATGTTCCAGCATTGCTGGATGCGATCGAATTGTCCAGCGCGCTCACGCTCGAAGGATTCATGACGGTTGGACTGAATTCGGATCACGAATCTGACGTGCGTCGCTCATACTGCTTGCTGCGCGACATTCGTGACGCTGCCTCCTGGCACCTGGGTGTACCTGAACCTGATCTGCAATTGTCGATGGGGATGTCACGCGATCTGGAGTGGGCAATTGCAGAAGGTGCCACGATCGTTCGGATCGGAACCGACGTGTTCGGCCCGCGCCCTCGTCGCGACTAGCCTGCTGCCGGATCGTGGTCTTTCACACCGGAACCACATAGCGGAATGATGCATGAAGCCGGACCTCGACCACTCGAGACATACTGACGGTATGCCGCATAGTTGGCGGCTGACGTGATTTCACAGTAAATTCCGCGGTGCGCAAGGTCGCTGTGTGCACGCACAATGTCCTGCTCATGTACGGCAAGAAATTCAATCGAGCAGGCGCGCGCATATCTCATGATTTGCTCAACCCGTGCAGGCCTTGCAATTGCGATTCCATCGGCAAGCGTCGCTGTGGCATGGAAATCGCTGAGATTCTCACCTGCCGCCATACGGCGCAGCGGATCACAGCGCTCACTTTGCACCGCCACAATATGCGGAAAATGATCGATGCATCCTGATGTCATCAAATGTTCAAGCGCCTTAACCGCGCCGATCAGTAGCGTGCCGTTGCCAACCGGAATGAGCAGGACCTCAGGGAGCCTCCCGCCACACTGCTCAAAGATCTCGTACACATAGGTCTTCGTGCCTTCATAGAAAAAGGGGCTGAAAACATGCGACGCATAGAACGCATCATCGCGCTCCCGAACGTAGGTTCGCGAGACATCTGCGCAATGATCGCGCGAGCCTTTCACAATGTGCACCATCGCGCCAAAGGATTCAATCATCGCGATTTTCTTGTCGGATGCCGCTTCCGGCACGAAAATCTCGCACTCTATCCCCGCTCGTGCAGCGTAGGCTGCGATCGCGCATCCGGCATTTCCGCTTGAATCCTGCACCACGCGCGTGATTCCAACCGAAGCGCACCACGTGATCAGCGCGGCCGCCCCTCGATCCTTGAATGACAGGGTCGGCATGGCGTATTCCAGTTTGCCGAGGACACCCTCGTCAATAAAGACGAGGCCGGTCATCCCCTCCCCCATGCTGACGCGCTGCCATGTGGAATCATCTGACCCAACTCCGATCATCGACGCACGATACCGGAACTGTGACCACTGCGAGGAATCCACGGTGTCGAGCGCGAACGGTTCCAGATCGCCGTGCAGATCCCACAGTCCGCCGCATCGACATTTTATCGAGGTCGCGGGCGTCGCCTCCGCGGTGCTGCCGCACTGCACACACTGGTAGTACATAGTGACAGTTTACGGAAGACGGTACGTCCACTCGTGGGTCGCGAACTTGGTACGGCACCGGTTCTCAGCGATCTCAATATCATGCTGCGTGATTTCGCCGTCCGTCGCGTGGTACTTGTCGCGGAAATGCCCCAGGAACGCATCGATGATGTCTTCGCGCGCCATACCGGTCTGCGAGCGCATGGGGTCGACTCTCTTGACCGCTGAACGCGTCCCCTTATCGTGGATCTTTTCTTTGCCGATGCGGATCACTTCCAGCATCTTGGCTGCATCAATGTCATACGACATCGTCACGTGGTGCACCATATAGCCGTTCGCGAATCGTTTCTGCGCTGCACCGCCGATCTTGCCTTCCTCGGACGCAATGTCATTGAGCGGTACGTACCGCGCTTTCACGCCGACCTTTTCGAGGGCTTCCATCACCCATTGGTCAAGGAATTCGTATGACTGGGCGAACGAGAGTCCGTCGACCAGGGCGGTGGGAACCACAAGCGAGTACGTCACACAGTTGCCGGCTTCCATAAACATTGCGCCGCCCCCGGTGATGCGGCGGCACACTGTAATGCCGTATTTGTCGATACCGTCCTGCCACAGTTCGTTGGCATAGGACTGGAATGATCCGATCACAACAGCCGGATCGTCCCATTCCCAGATGCGCATGAACGGTTTGCGGCGCCCTTCGGCGACATCCTGAGCAAGCGTTTCGTCCATCGCGACGTTGACCATTGGAGGTACCACCGGCCCGTGGATGACGTCGAAGTCAATGTCATCCCAGCTCAGTGCTTTACCCAGTGCACGCCGCAACGCGATGCCAACGCCTTCAGGAGTGATGCCCAGCAGGTTGTCGCTGGGCTGCAGGGCTTCAGAAACACGCTGAGCGGCCTGTGCCGCGCTCATGTCGGCTGGGGCGCCTTCCAGGGCATCGCGCATACGCGTCAGTGCGCTGTCTGGTTCCAGGAAGAAGTCTCCTGACAGTTGTACATCGCGCAGTATGGCGTCCGAATCCGTCTGGTCGACTTCCACGTCGAGGACGACGAGTTTGCCTCCAGGAACTTTGTATTCTCCATGCATGTCTCTATTGTCGCTGTTCGGAGCGATCCACGCTCGGCAACCGGAACGCGAAACCGGTCATTTACTCAGCGCGGCAGAAGTCCCCAGCGGTATCCGTCGAAGAGTGCTTCCCATGACGCCTCGATAATGTCGGTGCCGATTCCAACTGTGGACCATTCGCGCTCCCCGTCACTCATGGTGATCAGGACGCGGATCGTTGAGGCCGTCCCGGCGTGATGCTGGTCGAGGATATGCACCTTGAAGTCACTCAGTTCAATCACCGCGGCTTCCGGTTTGTACTGTGTGAGTACGGCGCGCAGCGCACGATCAAGGGCGTTGACCGGACCATTTCCTTCGCTGGTGTGGATGTAGCGCGCGTGGGTGCGGATCGTGACGGTAGCGCGTGTGCTCGAGAGCGGCTGTCCCTCAGCAGGTCGCTGACCCGTCGACACGTCCCACGATTCAACGTCCACGAACGGGGGCAGCATTCCAACCTCGTTGCGCAGCAGCAACTCGAAGGAGGCGTCTGCGCCGTCGTACATATAGCCGTCCGCTTCGCGCTCTTTCACAATGCGAGCCAGTCGTGTGGCAACGTCAGGACTGGTGAGGTCAATGCCCAGTTCCTGCGCTTTCAGTTCGATCGATGCACGTCCCGCCATCTCCGATACCAGCATTCTCATGCCGTTGCCTACCTGCTCGGGATCGATGTGCTGATACAGGTCAGGATCGACCCGAATGGCTGATGCGTGCAGTCCAGCCTTATGCGCGAAGGCGGAAGCCCCCACGTATGGAGTGCGCGAGAACGGCGCAATGTTGACGATGTGTCCGATGCTGCGTGCCGTTGAGGTCAGGTGCGTCAGCGCGTGGTCACCAAGCAGGTCAAACCCCATCTTGAGCTGCAGGTTTGCGAGACAGGTCAGCAGGTCTGCATTCCCGGTTCGCTCTCCGTAACCATTGATGGTTCCCTGGATCTGTCGCGCGCCTGCCCCGACAGCTGCCATCGTGTTGGCCACTGCGCAGCCGGTGTCGTTGTGGGCATGTATTCCCAGCACCACATCTTCATGTCCGTCATTGACGAGGGCGTCCCGAGCCTGTTCAATCATCTGCGCAATAGTGGCAGGCAGATTTCCGCCGTTCGTGTCGCAGGGAATGACGGCTGCCGCGCCGGCACGTGCCGCCTCGATCATGACCTGAATCGGGTATCGTTCGCGTGAGTCCCACGCCAGGCCATCAAAGAAGTGCTCCAGGTCGACCATAACGGTGATGGGACGCCCCACCGCGTCGGGTGACGACAGGTAGGAAACGGTGTCGCGCACCATGCGCAGATTCTCCTCTAGCGTTGTGCGCAAAGCACTGGTGACATGTCTGGGATCGGATTTGGCAACGACAGTGATGACGCTGGCGCCGCTGTCAACGAGCCCCGCAATCTGAGGGTCTTTGCTGGCCTTCATTCCGGCTTTCGTCGTTGCTCCGAACGCGACGAGGGAGGAATGTGACAGGTCAAGACGCGCTGCCTGCCTGAAGAACTCGGTGTCTTTCGGGATCGCTCCGGGCCATCCGCATTCAATGAAGTCGATCCCCAGGCGATCCATAATTCGCACGCACTCGATCTTGTCAGCAACTGACAGGCTGATGCCTTCCTGCTGGGCACCGTCACGCAACGTGGTGTCATATGTGAATACGTGCTCTTTCATGGATACAGTGTGTCAGTTCCGTGGCCCGTGACCTAATTCATGACGAGCATCGACCACAATGCGGGCTGTCTTGAGGCGCTGAAAAATGGCCTAACCGTCTACACTGAACGGATAGAAGCTGAAGGGGGTGTGCCATGTTCGGGATCAACGGAGCTGAATTCGTCATTCTTTTACTACTGGCGGCGTTGCTGCTGGGACCCCGATCGGTGGCACAGGCTCTGCATGGTTTGAAAAAGGCTCTGACAATGTTTCGGCAGTGGTCGGCCCGGCTTCGAGCCGACGCGTTAAGCGAATCATCTGCCTTGACGCCTCAGGATCTGAAGAATCTGCAGATGTTACGCGAATTTGACCTGTCGCAGTATTCCCCCAAACAGATGGTTCGAGAAGCTGTCCAAGACGAAATCAACGAGTGGATGAAGCAGGCAGGCCTGTCAGCCACCTCGCTCAAGGACGCCGTGCAGTCCGTGCCGGATGGGACGCCCTCGACCAATGACACGAAACTTTCAATACAGCAATTGGATGCAGATAATCCCACTGGAGGTACGCCATGAGGCCCAGCCACATCGTCATCATCATCGTCGTTCTCATTATTTTGTTTAGCGCCTCGAAGCTTCCCGATATTGCGCGCTCGATCGGGCAGTCAGCCAAGGTTCTCAAGAAAGAGATGCGCGAGCTGTCTGACGACGATGGCTCCACGCCGGTTGCGCAGCCCCAGTCCCAGGCTCCGCAACCGCAGGCTCCGGTTCAGCAGCCCCCGGCCGAGCAGCCGCAGGCTCCCATGCCGCAGTACCCGCAGCAATCTCAGCAACCGCAAACCGGCCAGCAGCCAGACAACGGCACGCCTGAGAGCCCAGCGCCCTCTCAGAACTAGCTCCGAGCTGCGGGCATGAAGAAGTCCAATCCCGCAGGCCGGATGCCCATCAGCGCCCATCTGCGTGAACTGCGCAAACGCCTTGTGATGGTGCTGGTGGGAATCGTCCTGGGAGCCATCGCAGGATGGTACCTGTATAACCCCGTCATGGCGTTCATGACAGAGCCGCTGCGCGCTCTCGACTCGGCGACCACCCAGATTAACTTCCACACGATCGGCGCTGCGTTCGATCTGAAACTGCAGGTTGCGATCTGGATCGGCACGATCATCACGTGCCCGTGGTGGATCTTCCAGATCGGCGCTTTCATCGCTCCCGGCCTGCGCAGACGCGAAAAACTCTATATCACCGTCTTCGGCCTGGTCGGCGTCGTACTGTTTTGTGCGGGCGCTGCAACCGGCGTGTGGGTGGCGCCCAAAGCCGTCCATATCCTGCAGTCCTTCATACCCGACGGTGGCGTATCCCTGCTGCAGGCCTCCAGCTACGTCAGCTTCTACATGCGCCTGGTCATCATTTTCGGCCTGTCGTATCTGTTCCCGGAGGTCCTGGTTCTGCTCAACTTCCTCGGCCTGCTGCCGGTTCGCGCAATGCTGCGCGCATGGCGATGGGTCACCATGATCTGTTTTGTGTTCGCCGCAATCGCCAACCCACTCCCCAGCCCGTGGCCGATGACAATCCAGGCGTTGGTGCTGATCGCGCTGTATCTGCTTGCCGTCCTGGTGTGCTGGATTCGCGAGCGTTACATCAAATACGGCCGCAGGCTCCGCCCTCGTCCATCCGCCCAGTCCTCCAACGACATTGGCGAGGGCGTCTCACTCCCACGCAGACGGCGGATTCCACGCAAACGCGTAGACTGACCGTAGGTCACACATGGCGCACTGAGCAATTGAATCGGTGCCGACTGATCGGCATCCGCTACTGGAGGAGATGACATGGCAGACGCTGCAAAAAGCCCTGAAATGGCGGCCTGGTTGAAGGACGTCGCTGAGTCCCTCAAAATTGAAGACAACCCGCTTCCTGGTGCTCAGGAGGCTTTGCTGGATATGACCAGCAGTGTTGCACACGGGCCGAGCCGTCCAGGTGCTCCGCTGACGAATTTCCTGGTCGGATACGCTGCCGGAAAACTCGGCGTGGATGCAGCTGAGGCTGCGCGCGCGGTTGCCGAGCAGGCCGACACCTGGCAGATGAAGTAAGGTCTCAGGTTTCGTCCTCAGCTTTCGACGCCGTTTCGTCGATGAATCCGCGACGCGGCATGGGCGCTTTCCCGCTTTCCGAGAAATGCACCAGCTGCCACGGCGGTGCAAGCGTCAGATACGTGGCGACCACTTCCTGAGCGTTCGCCGTCATTCCTGTGCGCAGCCACGCCGTAATCATCGCCATCATGTTGTGAAGCTGCTGGGAAACAGCCATTTCGATCCACAGTTGCGACGCGTTCCATTCCAGGCGTTGCGCAAAATCGGTCACATACTGGCTGAAAACTTCTTCCAGACGCTGCGCGAACAGTGAGCGCACAACCGAAGGCGCGTTGGTGGCGAAAATCTTGTGATAGATCTCGGGCTGTTGGCTGATTGTGCTCATCATCCGCACATACACGTCAGTCAGGCGTTGGCGCGGATCCTGTGTCACCGACGACAGCAAAGTGGCGAGGTCGGCGAAATCAGGCTGGAGCTGGTCAATCAGATAATTCGCCAGCAGGTCAGCTGGTGTGGACGCATGCTTGTAGAAGGTTTGCCGCGCGACGCCGGCGCGTGCTGTCAGCTCTGAAACCGTAATCTTGTCCGCAGGAGTGGTACGAGCCAGCTCGACGACTGCGTGAACTAGAGCAGTGCGGGTGCGCTGATAGCGAGGGTCTTCTTCAGGACTGCGCTGTTTTGAAGCACGACCAGTAGCGCTCACGCATCCTCCTTGGCACCTCGGTCCTGATTGCGCATCAGGCGCTTTTAAGTGACCATACACAATTCCCGACAACATGGGTTGATGCGCTCAGCAGGAGCGGCAAGGCGATCAAGTACTCCGTGGTCCGCCATGTCGGCAATGGCGTCAACGGGGACCACTTCGTCGGGGGTTACACACGCCGAAAAACACCTAGGAAACGCCCCGCCATTTATGCAACACAGATGCCATCATATTCATCACTTCGAATGGCGTATTATCAGGCATTTCGCAGTCTTCAGGCATAATTGGATTATTCGTTATTTGACAGGTGTCAGCTAGTGAGACAAAGGGGTTGCAGTGAAAGCAGTCAAGACCGCGTCGGGACCGTCCCGACGTTCGTTCCTGCAGTGGTCGGCAATCGCTGGGGCCAGCGTCGGTCTAGTGGGATGTTCAAACTCCAACGTGCAGTACTCCCACACAGACGATTCAGGCACACTCGTCCCCAACGGCACGGGACGCCTGGATGTCGACAAGACAGTTTCGTCGGCATGCATCGTCAACTGCGGTTCGCGCTGCCCACTACGCCTCCAGGTCAAGGACGGCACGGTCGTTCGCGTCCTGCCGGACAACACCGGCGACGAGACACTGATGAACCGCAATATCCTGGCATGTGTGCGCGGCCGCAACATGCGTGAGCGTATCTACAACCCCGACCGTATCAAGACACCGCTGCTGCGCGTGGGAGCCAAGCGCTCCGACGGCGAGTTCAAAGCCATCAGCTGGGACGAAGCCATCGACCTGATCGTTGAGAAACTGCGCTACACCTATGACACCTACGGCCCCGAAGCGGTCTACAAGAACTATGGATCAGGAGTGTGGAACGCCCTCGTCGCTTATTCGGGAGGCTGGCACCGCCTGTTCAATCTGCTTGGCGGCCACCTGAACTACTACGGAAACTACTCCTACCTGCAGATTTCTCAGTGCACAAGGTACGTGTACGGTTCACCCGATGAGCAGATCTCCAACTCGATCGAAGATTGCATCGACAATTCCAAACTCATCGTGTTCTGGGGCAACAATCCTCTGGAAACACGAATGTCAGGCGGCGGCATCGCCTACACGGCAACGCGTGCGAAGAAAGCTGGCGTGAAGATCATCGTGGTTGATCCTCGCTACTCCGATACAGCCTCCCTGATTGCGGATCAGTGGATCCCGATCCGTCCCGGAACCGACGCCGCCCTCGTCGCTGCAATGGTGCACGTCATGCTGTCCGAAAACCTGCACGACCAGGCTTTCCTCGACAAGTACTGCATCGGGTTCGACGAACAGCACATGCCCGAGGGCGCCCCGAAGAACGCCTCCTACCGTTCGTATGTGGAAGGCAAAGGCGAAGACGGGATTGAAAAGACTCCGGAGTGGGCCGCACAGATTACGGGGATCCCGGCCGACACCATCCGCAAGTTTGCACGTGAGGTGGCCACTTCCACGCCCGTCAACATCAACCAGGGGTGGGGTCCGCAACGCCACGCCAATGGTGAAAACCAGGCGAACTCGATTTATCTGCTGGCCTGCGTGACCGGCAACGTCGGTATTCCCGGCGGCGGTACCGGCGGGCGTGACGGTTATTACTGGCCACTGTCCCAGTGGCTTGACGACGGGACGAACCCGGTGGAAACGTCGATCAGCTGCTACAAGTGGACCGACGCGATTGACCACGGACCGGAGATGACGGCTCTCAAAGATGGTGTGCACGGCAAGGACAAGCTCGATGTCGGCATCAAGTTCATGGTGGTGTACGGCTCCAACATGCTCTCCTCGCAGCACGGCGACATCAATCGCACGCGGGAAATCCTTGACGATGACACCAAGTGCGAGTTCATCGTCGGGATGGATAACCAGATGACAGCGTCGATGAAACTGTGCGACCTGGTGCTGCCTGATACCACCACTGCTGAACGATGGGATCTGGTTCCCAGCGAATACACCGGTGAGCTCGCCTACGAAATTATGGTCGAACAGGCTATCGACCCGCTGTATGAAGCTCGCAGCTCGATCGAGGTGACCACGGAGATCGCCGAACGTATGGGTATTGGTGAAGAGTTCGCGCACGGCAAGAAAACCACGGAAGACTGGGCGCGTGACGTTCACGAGATGACACGCAAGGATCAGCCGCAGTTCCCGACATTCGACGAACTGCGCGACATGCGCGTCTACCGCTATAACCCCGACGAACATGTGGTGCCCCTCAAGGAGTTCCGCGAAGATCCGGAGGCCAATCCGCTGGAGACGCCGTCGGGCAAGATCGAACTGTATTCCAGCCAGCTGGCCGAGATGGCCAAGACGTGGGAGTTCCCCGATCCACTACCCGGTGACCGACTGACTCCGATCCCCGAATACGTCCCCACTCGTGAGGGCGTCGAGGAGGCGCGCACCAACAAGAAGTATCCGCTGCAGGTCATTGGACACCACTACAAGTCACGTACGCACTCGACGTACGGCAACCTGTCGAAGAACCGCGAGGCTCACCCGCAAAAGGCATGGATCAATATTCAGGATGCCCGCAAACGAGGGATCGCAAACGGCGACCAGATCCGCATCTTCAACGATCGCGGCACAATCCAGACGCAGGCGTTCGTTTCAGCGCGCATCGCACCAGGCGTTGTCTCTGTTCCGCAGGGTGCATGGGTTGAATGGGACGAGAACGGTGTGGATCACGGCGGTGCAGTCAACGTTCTGACATCTCAGCACCCCACTCCCCTGTCGAAGGGCAACGGTCAGCACACGAATCTTGCACAAGTGGAGAAGGTGTGAGGCACATGGACGTGACGCTGCCATTCGCGAAGCCGGCTTCGACAACGCCCGTGAGGCTGCCCGTATAAGCGGCGGCTCCGCACAAGCCCCACGACCTACCAACCACAGATTTTCACAGACTTGACCGTTCAGTACTGAACAGATCACCACGAGGAGGACCGATGGATCAGGACGCGATCCCACAGCCAGGCAGGCACGACACGGTTGATCAGCCGTTGACGCAAAAGGACGCCGGTTACGGATTCTTTTTCGATCAGAACATGTGCAATGGGTGCAAAGCCTGCCAGATCGCATGCAAGGACAAACATGACCTGCCTGTCGGCATGAACTGGCGCCGCGTGATCGAATACACCGGTGGCACGTGGAGCACCAACGAGCAGGACGGCACGTTCACGCCCAACGTATTCAGCTACTACACCTCCATCTCGTGCAACCACTGCGAGAACCCGATCTGTATGCGCGTATGCCCCACCACTGCGATGAGCCGACGCGACGACGGCACCGTCTACGTTGATCAGAGCAAGTGCGTGGGATGCCGATACTGCCAATGGGCATGCCCCTACGGCGCGCCGCAGCTCGATTCACGCACCGGTCACATGTCCAAGTGCGACCTGTGCTATGACTACCGCGAGCAGGGTCAGAACCCGGCATGTGTCGACGCCTGCCCGACCCGCGCGCTCGGATGGGGACCGATCGAAGCTCTGCGCAAGGAGTTCGGGTCCGAATCAGGTATCGCACCCCTGCCGGATCCGTCGATCACGAAACCGCACCTGGTCATCAAACCGCACCGTGATGCCCAAAAGTGGGATGAAGGCACCGGTATGATCCAGAATCCTGAAGAGATCTAGACCCGTTACATCGGCACGAAGGAGCATCATGCACATCGGCGAACTCCCCATGATCATATTTACTGTCGTGGCTCAAATGTCGGTCGGAGCATTCTGGATTCTCGGCCTCATTCAGTTGATCGGACGGCGCTCAGGCATGAGTAACACCACGATTGACTGCATCACGAATGCCGGCATGTATGCGGCCGGCCCACTGTTGCTTTTCGGTTTCTTCGCGGCGTTCTTCCACCTCAATGATCCCTTCCATGCGCCCTTCACACTGCTCCATATCGGATCCTCGTGGCTCTCGCGCGAACTCATCTCCGGGGTTCTGTACGCCGGTCTCGGCGCCTGTTTCGCGATCGCTCAATGGTTCAACATCCTCAGCCGCACTGCCCGCGACACCCTCGCAGGACTGACCGCACTTGCCGGTCTGGCTCTGATCATCTCTATGACGGGTGTCTACTACTTCACCGAAACGGTTCCCGCCTGGCACAACATCTTCACGTGGGTTTCCTTCTTCTCCTCAGCGTTCTTTACCGGCTCCCTCGCTGTTGCGCTAGCCTTGTTCATCGCATGGAGTATGCAGTCCGGCAACGCCGCCCCCGCACGCAAGCAAGTCCGCGAGCCAGCTCGTGCAGGTGCTTACGCCGGCACTTCGTCCGTCCTCATTGACGAAGGCGACTCACCCATCACCGACGCTTCACCGAATTCTTCAGCCACGCAGCCAGCGCCACAGGCTCGCGCCGGCAAGAAGACAGGCCTGGTGACCAAGGTGCTGGATATCGTCAAACGTGGCGTGTTCCCTGACGGCCAGCTCTCCGATGAAACCGTGACACTTGCGCAGCGTTCCATGCGCCTGTCCACCGCGATCGCAGCCATTGCCGGGATCGTCCTGATGGTCGCCTACCCCTTCTACATGACGTCTCTGGGATTAGGCAGCGAAGTGGACCGCACCGTCGCTCACCACATTGCCTCACACGGATACCTCGCAATGCGCCTGGTGTCACTGGCCGTTGTGGTCGTGCTGATTGTGCTGGTTGTGCGCAAACAATTGGAAAAGGCAACCAGCCCGTCCAAGCCGCTGGTGTGGCTGCTTGCCGGAGCTTTCGTCCTGGCCGTTCTGACCGAGCTACTCGGCCGCGGTCTGCACTACGAAGGGCTCGTCCGAGTCGGAATCAACACCGTCTTCGGATAACATGACGTATCCGACACGCTGATTCATCCACGATAAGACACTGATGCTTGATACTGATTCACTCGACGCTTTCAGCGCCGCCTTTTCCGTACTTGGCGCTCTGCACCGCGTGCCGGCGCGCGACACGACGGCACGCAGCATTCAAGGCATGCTCAGCGACTGGCCGCTGCCTGCCAGCGGCGCTTCAGCAACGGGTATTGACCTGCTGCGTACCAGCTGTAACGAAGATGAGTATTCGCGTTGGTCGGATCAGGATGCGCTCTACGGCATCTCCGCGCGTGCACAGATCCCACCCTACGAGTCTGTTCACCGCGGCACTGACGGCCTGATCTTTGGCGTGGAGACTTT
Source organism: Pauljensenia sp. C0170B5 (assembly GCF_056590195.1). NCBI lineage: Bacteria > Bacillati > Actinomycetota > Actinomycetes > Actinomycetales > Actinomycetaceae > Pauljensenia > Pauljensenia sp. C0170B5. The sequence goes on from NZ_JBWPVR010000006.1 coordinate 34,838, forward strand.
GCAGGTGCGTCAGTATTACGCGGCTCTGGGCTATGAGGCGCCACGACTGGGCAAAGAACCCGATGACCACATCGGTCTCGAGCTCGACTTCATATCAAAAGCGCTGCTGGTCGTACTCGATCACCTTGAACAGGGCGACAGTGATCAGGCAGAAGACGCCCTCGTCCTTGCCGCATCTTTTACGTACACGCACCTGCTACAGTGGGCGCCTCAGATGCTGGAAAGTGCGGTCGAGCTTGCCCGGACACGTTGGGTACGCGGCCTGATCGAGCTGACCGGTGGCACGCTCGAGCAGTGGAAACAGGCTCTTGAAGATGACGGTCATCCTCTCGAACGCTATGTGCCGGATGAGGCTGCCCTGCACGAGGGTGACCTGACTGCATGCCAGGACGCACAGCGAAGCGGTGGCCCGGTGCCGGTGAAGATTCAGCCGGCACCGTCGCACTCCGCCTCACACAGTTGGCTGAGCGACCTGTGATGACCGCATTCGATCCGTTGAGCGCGCCTGACGCATCCGATGTGATCAGCCGGGGCACACGAGTGGGCACAGCCGCCTCCGTTTTGTCGATGCTCTTCGCATCCACACCCGAGACAGGCGTTCTGCATAACGTTGCGAACCCCGAGATGCTGCGGTTGTGGCCGCTGCGAGATGACGACTCACTGGAAGCGGCACGACAACTTGCCACTGCCGATGAGAGTGCCCGCCAGATTCGCGATGAGTATCTGCTGGTTCTGGGCTTTGGCGGCCCCATCCCGATGACGGAACGCGCTGCGGGGCTGGCGCAGCGTAATGCGTGCGCAGACCTCGACGCTTTATATGCCCGCCACGAATTCCCGACCGTCATGTTGCGCGATGTGCCTCTTGATCACGTGGGCGTGGAGATCGCCTTCGCCGGGCACCTGGCGACTGCTCTTGCCCTGGCGTGGCGCACGCGCGAAGCCGCCGCATGCGCGCAGCAGGCTCACAGTCTCGGCGATTTTCTCGATCACCACCTGGGCCCACTTGCAGCGCGTGTCATTCACGGGATCCGCACACAGTGCGCAACTGCGACGTATCGTGCGGCGGCTCTTCTGCTCACTGGGATGCTCAAGGAAAGCGTGGCGCTCGCCGATTTTGCCGTGCACGCGGATCCAGGCCAGGCGACTTCCAGCGAAACCGACATCTCATGAGCGCGATGCAGGCGGTGCTGCGGTGGCTCGGCGCCTTCGATCCGGCGCACCGCCTGGTGCTGGTGTGTGACCATGAGGCGGTTCCCCCGATCAGCTCTGGAGATGCGGCCCTGGTGTGGGATAGCTGCCTACACACCGTGACCGCTTCTGATACAGCACAGCTGCTGGTCCAAGGTGCCGAGGCTGTTCACTTCGTCCCCTGTTCGGAGCACCCATCGCAGTGCCAGGATACTTTGAAGCATTTGCGCAACATTTTCGGTGACCTGCTCGGCGCCTATAAGACTCCCCGACGCGCAGCCCATCGTCCACGTGTCACTTGGATGGCACACGTGCAGATGCCCCGACGTGCCCTGCTTCCTGTGCCCTCGGATTCGGCGCTGACAATCTCAGCAAGCAACGAGTGGAGAAGCTTCGAAGCTTTCCATGAGTTGGCTGACCAGCGCGCCATCGTCCGGCCCGCGGTATTCGCCGATACCGACCGGGTGCACATGCTGCGCTGTTCGACGTGTTCGGCTCAGGTCGTTCACTGTCAGGTCAACCAGTCCGCAGGCATCGATGCCTCTCAGGCGTTCCACGATTTTTCGGCGCTGTGTCCGGCATGCCAGGTCGCTGTCCATTACTGTCCCGCGCACACCACTCAGGACGAGCAGGGCGCGGCGCTTCTCGCACCTTTCGAAGCTGACGAACAGCGACGCGAGCAGACTGACCTGACGCCATGCACAAAATGCCACAACTTGCATCCCGCGTCGGAGGGCGCTCTGTGCGCGCTGTGCACATTCCGCATGGCGCACCCCTTTGATGCCGCGATTCCTCGCGACGTGTGGGGAACCTTCCCTGAGGACGTGCGCACGCAGTTGCGCGGCATCTGAGCCGCATGGTCGTCTAGCCTGTAGAGTCCCGCAATGCGGGGGTTTGCCGTACCACTTCCGCAAATGCGGCATTAGTGACGAGATAGTTCCGCTATTACCCGATAGGATGATGAAGATGAATTATCGTATCTCGGAAGTGTCAGAGCTGTTGGGAGTCTCTGACGACACGATCCGTCGATGGATTGACGATGGACGCATCGAATCAGCCGAAGGCTCGTCACCCCGTGAGATCACGGGCGAGTCGTTGGCGCGTTATTTGATGTCCACTAACAACCTGTCAGGTAGCCACACGGCGTCGAGCCGTAACCTACTCAAAGGCCTGGTTCTGGAAGTCGAATCAGACAAAGTCATGAGCCAGGTCGTCATGCAGTGTGGCCCCTTTCGAGTCGTGTCACTGATTTCAACCGAGGCAGTACGAGACCTCGATTTGAAACCTGGCGTCATCGCGCGTGCGCAGATCAAAGCAACGAACGTCGCGATCGTTACGTAACTCGCTCGCGGCCATGCCGCAATGAAAGGATGAACAATGCTTCGCAAATTTGGTACCAGCTTTGCGCTGCTGGCAACGGCAGCATGTGCACTGGCAGGATGCTCCGGTGGCGGCTCAACAGAATCTGAGCAGTCCGAACCCGCAGCTGCCCTTCAGTCAGAAACTTCGCAAAGCTCCGAAGCCGCTTCCGCGTCAGAGGGTCAGAACTACGGTGACATCACTATTTTCGCCGCAAAATCTCTGACGAAGTCCTTCACCGAACTCGGTGAAGCGTTCGAGGCGGAGAACCCAGGCTCGAAAGTGACGTTCAGCTTTGACGGCTCGCAGAACCTGGTCGACCAGATTCACCAGGGCTCCCCCGCCGACGCATTGTTCACCGCCGACCAAAAGAACATGGACAAGGCCGCTGAAAATGGCGACGTCGAAGCTGATGCCTCCTACGCCACCAACACGCTGGTCATGGTGGTTCCCAAGGGCAACCCCGGCCAGGTCGAAGGCTTCACTACCGAGGCGCTCGAAGGTAAGAAGCTCGTGGTGTGCGCCGAGGGCGTCCCATGCGGCAACGCCACCAAGACTCTGGCTGAAAAGAACGGCGTCACTTTCCAGGCCGTGTCCGAGGAGCAGAACGTAGGCGACACGCTCGCCAAGGTTGAAACCGGTGAAGCTGATGCCGGACTCGTGTACAAGACCGATGCCATGTCATCAGACAAGGTTGACGTCATTGAGATCGAGAATGCCGATCAGGTTGTCAACGATTACCGCGTGGCTCTGACGAAGAGTGCGAAGAACAAGGAAGGCGGACAGGCGTTCATCGACTTCATCCTCTCCGACAAGGGTCAGCAGGTCCTCGACGCCTACGGATTCACTGCTCCGACTACGAAGTAAGCAGTACATACCGACATCCATGTGTGACCCGCTTCGGCGGGCCACACTCACGTAAGGGGCATTCGTGAAACTGAAATACGCGCCGTGGCTGACGGCACCGGGGATCCTGGCCGCACTGTTCCTGGTATTCCCGCTGCTCACGATCTTTGTTCAGACGCCGTGGACTGATTTTGGCCGCTTCATTTCCACTGATATTTCTCAGGATGCCCTCTGGCTGTCACTGAAAACGTGCGGAGTATCGGTCGCGCTGTGCGTGTGTCTGGGCGTTCCCCTCGCATTCGTCCTGGCGAATCTGCCGGATGTGTGGTGGACGCGGTTGCTGCGCACAATCGTCACCCTGCCGATGATGTTGCCGCCGGTGGTGGCTGGCTTGGCGCTGCTGCTCACCTGGGGGCGGCGTGGCCTGCTCGGCCAGCACCTGTCGGTGATCGGCATCGAAATCGGCTTCACCTCCATCGCGGTTGTCATGGCGCAGACCTTCGTCGCCATGCCGTTCCTCATCTCCTCTCTTGAGGGTGCGATCCGCACCCGTGGAAACGAATACGACGAAGCCGCCCGCGCGCTCGGCGCCTCGCGTACCCGTACGTTCTTCCACGTCACCTTGCCCGTCATGTTCCCGTCGATCCTGTCAGCAGCTGCCATGTCATTCTCTCGCGCGCTGGGCGAATTCGGTGCGACGATCACATTCGCAGGCTCGCTGCAGGGCACCACCCAAACCATGCCGCTCGCCATTTACCTGCAGCGTCAGTCCTCCACAGAAGAAGCGCTCGCCCTGTCAGTCGTCCTTCTCACCATGGCAATCGTCATTCTGTTCGGAGCGAATCTCCTCGCTGTGCACCTTCCCGGTGTCCGCCCTGCAACCGAGCGGAAACCATACAGCGATCACGCGCAGCGAATTGACGAGGATGCCCTCGACACTCCCCTTCCCGACGAAAACAAGACGGACAGCGTTGACCACTCCAAGGTGGATTCGACCACTGCCACTGCTGCGCGTCCCTCATCGAGCACGGACATCGATGTCGATGCGGAAGTGGCTCAACGTGGAGTAATGCTGAAGGTGCACATTCCCGGCGGTCAGATGACGGCCGTCATGGGGCCGAACGGTTCAGGCAAATCGACGCTGCTGGGGCTGATTTCTGGCACAGTGACTGCGTCCAGCGGTGGAGTCACGTTCTCGCAGCCGTCACCCAGGATCGTCCTACTGCATCAAAAACCGTTGCTGTTCCCACATATGAGTGTGCTCAAGAACGTGGAGTTCGGGTTGGGTTCGTGCGGAGCGTCGCGCGCCGATGCACGCAGGCGCGCAATGGCTGAGCTGCGGGCGGTGCGAATGGATGGACTGGCGGATCGTCGTTCCACGCAGCTGTCGGGAGGCCAGGCTCAGCGGGCTGCCATTGCCCGCGCCATGGCGTTGGATCCGGACATTGTGCTGCTCGATGAGCCAATGGCCGGGCTGGATGAGCGGTCAGCGCAGTCGGTGCGCACTGAGCTGGAACGCCGCATGCGCACCTCTCCCTTTACCGGCGTGCTGGTAACGCATGATCCAGAGGATGCCGAACAGCTCGCTGATTTCAACGTGCTGATTCGCCACGGCCGTGTCGATCGTGCAGAATCGGTCGACTCCGCTTCCTGAGCATCCAGCCGGGGCGTTGGACCCTCCATTACCCAGCCAACTGGCGTCCGGCCATTGCTTGAACGTCCATCGGGTCAGCGGCTAGCTGCCTGGCGCACGACCCAGCGACTATCGTTCAGCCAGCGTCAGGCTCAAATCCGGGGCGATACCAGTCGCCCGACCGCCCGCCAGCCTTGTGGATGATCTGGCAGTTGGTGATTCTGGCTGAACGATCAACGCCTTTCACCATGTCAATAATCGCCAATGCGGCCACCGAAACAGCGGTAAGCGCCTCCATCTCCACTCCCGTGCGATCTGCAGTTCGGACCGTTGCGCGAATCAGCACCCGGTCCGCGCCCAGTTCAAGATCCACTTCGCAGCCGTGCACGCCGATGACATGAGCCAACGGCAGCAAGTCAGGCACCTTCTTTGCCGCCGCGATTCCCGCAATGCGCGCCACTGCCAGCACATCGCCCTTGGGGACGGTTCCGTCGCGCAGCGTCTGCATGATCTTCGGTGAGCACTCAACCTCGCCAATAGCTGTTGCTTCTCGAACGGTTGGCTTCTTGGCGGTGACGTCCACCATGAAAGCACTGCCGTCTTCATTCAGATGCGTCAGTTTCATCGCGCCCTCCCTAACCACATCACATCAACCAGATCGCCAGCCTCCACCTTCGCACGTTCAGCCGGCACGCGCGCCAGACCGGCTGCACCGGCAAGGGAGGCCACAAAATGAGACTTCGAGCCGCCGTGGCTGGACGGGTAGATCAGCACGCCATCAGGTGCGACAGTGCCACGCTCGTCCCTGTTGCACTCCCCAATCGTAACTTTCCGCTCGCGGGCAGTGACCGGCAGAAACTGTACGCGGCCAGGTTTGCGTGACCAACCGGTACCTGCGCGAACCGTGGTAAACAGTGCATCAAAATCGACGGGAGGCTCACCGGCGAGCGCGCGCATCAGCGGCACGGCAAACAGGTGCCAGGAGACGAAAACGCTGACGGGATTGCCAGGCAGGCACAGAATCGGGATGCGGCGCGCAGAATGACCCGCAGGCTCGAGCACACCACATCCCTGGGGCTTACCCGGCTGCATCCCCACCTTCACGAACTCCACGCCGTATGCCCGCAAAGCGGCTTTGACCACGTCAAACGCGCCGGCCGAAACGCCGCCTGCCGTGATGAGCAGGTCAACCTGGTCGAGGATATCCTGCAGATCCCTCATGAAATCTTCCACTGTATCGGCGTGGAATGCGCGGACCAACGGCACCGCACCGGCTTCACGGACCATGCCTGCCAGCAGGATTGAGTTGGAGTCCGGGATCTGCCCGAGGGCAAGGTCAGCTCCAGCCTCGCGCAGCTCCTCCCCCGTCGTGATCACTCCGACACGCACCTGTGAACGTACCGCCACCTGCCCGTATCCCACAGAGACGAGGGCGGACAGGTGAGCTGCGGTCAGGTGCGTTCCTGAAGGATAGAGCAGGTCGCCCTCGTTGATGTCCTCACCGCGTCTGCGCACATTTGCGCCTGCAGGAACTGTCGCGGTTGGAACAATCCGGGCGGGCGGATCTGGCGCCATGTTGGCTCCGGCATCCTGTGTGTTTTCAACCGGGATCACCGCGTCGGCGCCCTCCGGCATCGGCGCACCTGTCATGATGCGTATGGCGCAGCACGCGGGAAGAACTGGAATATCAGTGCGGCCGGCGGGAATATCGTCTGAGACACGCAGTGCGTGGCCCTCGCGTACCTCGTCAGCACGCACGGCAAAACCGTCCATCGCGGAGTTTGTGAACGGTGGGACGGCGAAGCGTGCGCGGATGTCCTCAACCAGAACTCGCCCCAGAGCTTCGTCGATGGGAACAGTACTTTCCGGAAGAGGCTCGCCCAAGGCCACCACGTCGCGATAATGATCGGCAACGTCTTTCATCTGCTTGTTCCTTTCTTCTGCGCGTGCGGTTCCTTACGGCATTTCAGGCTTACTCCGGGTGACCGGAGATGCGCGTTGAAGTCCGCCGCTTAAATGTCATGTCCCGTAGTTGCCCCGCAGCTGTGTCGATGAACGCGACACGTCCCAGCAGGAGCTGCCCGTATCCGGCGGCAAGTTTAGTCACCTCTCCTACCATAAGGGATCCGACCATCCCGGTAATCGGACCGATGATAGGCGAGCTCGCTCCCTCTGGGACCACGTCTTCTCGCGGCGCGCACGCATACAGGTCAGTGAGGCGAACCTCGACGGGTACGCCCGCTGTACGCGCAGCAGGACCGCTCCAGAAGGTTGAGACTTGCCCGGCAGCTCCCAGCACGGATCCCCACACTTCAGGTTTACCCAAGCGTGTGGCCGCCGCGTCGATAAGGTAACGGGTGGCGAAATTGTCCGTGGCGTCAACAATGATGTCGAATGGCTCGAACAGGTCATCAACATTTTCAGCCGTCAGGCGCAGGTGGTAACACGTCACGTCCACGTCCGGATTGAGATCAGCGATCCGTCGCGCTGCACTGTCTGTTTTCGCTTGTCCGAGCTCGCTCATGGAGTGAATGACCTGGCGATGCAGATTCGACGTATCCAGTACATCGGAATCCACGATGCCGATGTGACCAATGCCGGCACCTGCCAGATACATCAGCACCGGCGAGCCGAGCCCTCCGGCCCCGATCACCAAAACCGACGTGCCCAGCAGTCGGCGCTGGCCTTCTTCTCCCATGCCGTCGAGCAACATCGGGCGCGCATAGCGTTCGCGTTGTTCGTCGGTCAGTGCCGTGCCGGCTCTTCCAAGCGCTGTGATCATCACCCACCTACTGTACGCGAGTCGAATTGCTGATGAACTGGCGCTGCAACGCTTACCGTGTCAGACCAGTCGCCCTCGGACATGCGCGTAAGAAAACGCGGAGCAGCGGTGCCCGACGGACGGGTTGTTGGCCGCTTCGAGGCGCGTGAGTATGATTGCCTTCATGCCTCATGTTGCGGTGGTCACGATATCTGACAGGTCTGCGGCCGGAGTGCGAACCGACCGTTCCGGGCCGCTCGCACAGAAATTGCTGAGCGAATATGCGCAAGTCAGCGGTGTGGTCATCGTCCCTGACGACGCTGACGCAATTACCGCCGCGATCAGGGATGCTGTTGCCGGCGGAGCCAACGTCGTGTTCACCACGGGCGGCACAGGCTTTTCCACGCGTGACGTCACTCCCGAGGCGACCATGCCACTGTTGTCGAAGCGGGCCGAGGGCGTCGAGGCGGCTTTGCGTTCCAATCCGGAGGTTCCAGCTGCCGCGTTGTCACGCGGGGTGTCAGGCGTCATCGAGTGTGAGGGGCGGCGCGCTTTCGTTGTCAATGCTCCTGGGTCAACGGGCGGAGTGCGCGATGCTGTGGCCGTAGTCGGCCCGCTGATCTCGCACATCACCGAGCAACTTGCTGACGCTGACCACACGGCGCCCGCCGAGCAGATCGGCCAGTCGGCTCATCAGCGTGCCACCCATGCGATCCAGAGCCGCGGGGTCAGCGACGGTTCAGATGCGCGCGTTGTGATCGCAGAAGTCACGGATCAGCCTATCGATGTGACCGCGTTGCAGGAAGCGGTGCGCGATTCTCAAGCAGGTGCCGTGGTTCTTTTTGATGGCCGGGTGCGCAACCATGATGACGGCAAGGGCGTGGTGTCGATTGACTATGAAGCGCATCCCGATGCCGGCATAGTGATTGAACGGATTGCCCGAAGATGTGCGCACGGGTCAGGTGCGATCAAGCTGGCGGTTCAGCATCGCTACGGTCACCTTGAGGTGGGTGACGTGGCGTTTGCGGCTGCGGCGTCGGCGGCGCACCGGCGCGAGGCGTTCGCCCTGCTGGAAAGTGCGGTTGAACAGGTCAAAGCCGAGTTGCCGGTGTGGAAAAAGCAGGAGTTTGTCGACGGCTCACACGAGTGGACAGGCAGCGCGTAGGGAACGTAGGGTGCGAAGGCTGCGCGCGTGACGCACAGGTCCCGTCCTCGCTCTATCCAACAGCTGCGCACGTGGCGCGAAGTCTCGAGCTACCGGAATCCTGACGGCGTGCGTGTGCCAACAGCTGCGCCCGTGGCGCGGAGTCAGAATTATCCGCCGGCAAATGGTGGCAGCACTTCGATCTGAATGTTGTCTCCGAGCTGACAACGCTCCGCCTCGCTGATGGTCTGGCCGTCGATAATCAGAGCACACACCCCGACGAGGTCTGCAAAATGCGCTGACTTTCCTACGGCTAAGCAGGCCCGCAATTCGGCCGCGTCTATTGACTGCGGCACGTCAACAGTTTCGGTGCGCGTGCCAGCTGCTTCTGCTGCACCAGCGAAGTACGTGACGTGAGCTCGAGTCATTTATCCTCCGATCGCGCTCATGGGGCGGCGCGGTTTCAAGAAGTCTGGGTCATTGATCCCGTGACCCGGTTGTTTACCCCACATGGCAAGTCGCCACGTCTGCGCGATGTCCTCGTCGGTGGCGCCTGTGCGCATCATCGTGCGCACATCAGTTTCTGAGCGGGCAAAAAGACAGGTTCGGATATTCCCATCTGCGGTCAGGCGTGTGCGGTCACATTCGCCACAGAAAGGTCGTGTCACTGACGCAATGATGCCGAATCTGCCGCCTGGGTGATCGGCACCCGACATCACATCCCACTCTTCTGCCGGGGAGGCTCCTCGTTCCCGATCGGGCCGATGAGCCAAATCAAAGTGTGGGCGCAATGTGTCCAGAATGTCGTCGCGAGTGATCATATCTTCGCACTTCCACGATCCGCGCGGTCCAAGTGGCATGAATTCGATAAAACGCAGTTCGTATCCGTTACGCAGCGCGTGCCGAAGCAGCTCTGGCGCCTGATCCTCGTTCACACCCGGCATCAGCAGCGCGTTCAACTTGACTGGACGAAGGCCGGCCTGGGCAGCCGCAGCAGCTCCCTGAACCGCATCATCGAATCGGTCCCGTCGGGTCATCATGCGATAGCCCTGGCGAGTCGCCGAATCCATTGAAATGTTGACTCGCTGAAGGCCAGCGCGCGCCAGAGCTTCAGCTCGGTGCGTCAGGCCCAGACCATTGGTCGTCATGGATAGATCTGGCCGCGTCCCTTTCCAGGTACACAAACTCGCCGCGTATGACACAAGTTCTTCCAGGCTGCGGCGCATCAACGGCTCGCCGCCGGTGAAGCGTATTTTTTCTATTCCGCACTGCTGAACGCCAATATGGATCATCCGTTTGATTTCATCATCTGTGAGGATTCGGTCAGGGGAAGAAAACTCCACACCTTCTGCAGGCATGCAGTACTGGCATCGCAAATCACACCTGTCAGTTACCGAGATGCGTAGATCTCTGGCGACTCGCCCAAACTGATCGAGTAACACGGGAACATCCGGGCGCTTTGCCGGATCAAGACGTGCCTGCATCAGTGGCATATTCAATGCGATGCCCAAGAAACCTCCTCCGCAATGCACCTAGTGTAAGGAGCCTAGTTTAGCAGCGCAGATCAGCGAACTCTTTGCGCACAACTAAGGCAGTCTGCTCGGCATCAAAGATCAGACCGCGCCTCCCGCCCGTCATCGGAAAGCAGGTATTCTTCGAGCGTTGCGACTTCTTCCCACGTGTCCACGTCAAACCCGCATTGCGACTGATCCGGTACGCCGACAAGATGCGCATCTGAAAACGCTCGCCGCAAGGACTTGTTGCGCACGTGATCGCGCATGACATCTTGCAGGAATTCGGATCGATAGATTCCCTGGGTGAGTTGCAGAATGTCGCCTTCTGGCGTGTGCTGAACCGGTACTGCACCGTCGCATGATTCTGCTTCGAACGCTTCTAGCAGCGCCGGGAATAATCGCGCCGACAGTGGTGCATCACACGTCATGAATGCCACGAGGGCGCCCTCGTCAATCGTGAGCGCATGGAATCCCGCAGCATAACCGGCCAGCGGCCCGCCAAAAGGCGGATCCTCGAGTATGCGAATGACGCTGGGCGGCACTGACACTTCGGGGGGCGCCACGACGACGATGCGTGCGCGAGGGGCGGTGCGGCTGATTTCGGCAAGCGCATGATCGAGAAGCCTCTTTCCCGCGACCATCACGTCCGGTTTGGACACTCCACCCATGCGGGCTGCGGTTCCGCCTGCCAGCACGAGAACGCCTGCAAGATGATGCATGCTCATGTCGGGCTCCCCTTGTTGGCCATGCGCAGTGGACATGCGGGCAGGCTCAGTAGTGGCTTTGGGTTGCGAACTGTCACGTTCATGTTACCTTCCCGGCTGAGGACCAATCCGGGAAAACTCCTTGGTCGCGTGTCATCTGACCAATCCGAAGATGGACACCGTCCAATCATGAAAATGTACTCAGCGCCGTGCCACCATCCAGGCATCTCCATAAGGAGCAGAGCGAAATCTAGGACGCTCCAGTACAGGGCACTGATCGTCCCCCGATACGCCCACCACAACGCATGGAACTCAAAAGCAACAGAAAATGTCCTATAACCTCAAAGGTTCCGGTGGCCTCACTCTTTTTCATATGCTGCCGTTCTTTCTTGAATGGCACGCAGCTTTTCATGATCGAATTTGGGCGTGCGATCGAAATTGACGATTCCGTTTTTCTCTTGGAAAACATCTGTCAGCTGGGTGTAGCAGTACCCAAACATGTTGCTGTCGCAGCTGAGAACTTGTACTAATCCCTCGAATCGTTCGTAAAACTCCTCCAGACTGTTCACCCTATCTCCGTAGCCCCACGATTCAGCTTGATCGTTGTTTCCTCGTCGATTTCTTGCCTCTTCCTCATTCCACCAGATGCCGCCAAATTCCGACACGAAGAAGGGCTGGCCGTCGTAATCAATCGAAAAACGCCCATCTGCAAAGGGCATCGTGTTGTCTTCCAAGACCACTCGATTGACATACGGTTTTCCGTCTTTCAAACCTGCTTGTTCACGTTTAAACGCTGCAGGATCTTGCTCATAAGAATGCGAATCATAGATATCTGCGCTGCGGACTCTGTGCGAATACCCGGATGCATCAAGCACGGGGCGAGTCGGATCTGCCAGCTTTGTGGCCCAGTACATTCCCTGCGTGACATCATCCAGCACTGTGATGTGATCATGCAGCACTTGGTGCGTCTCATTTAATGGGCACCATCCGATGATACTTGGGTGTGAAATATCCCGGTTAAGTGTTTCAATCCATTGCGTAACGAACGACGCAGTAGGCTCCTGATTGTATCCAAGAGGTCCTCGACCAGAAACTCCCCAGTCTCCGAATTCTCCCCAGAGAAGATAGCCGTACATATCGGCCCAAAACATCATGCGCTCTTCGAAAACCTTTTGATGAAGCCGCGCACCGTTAAACCCGGCAGAAAGAGCCAGTTGAATATCTTCGACAATTGCATCATCACTCGGTGCAGTCATCAAGGAATCTGGCCAATATCCCTGGTCCAGGACCAGTCTCTGGAAAATCTTCTTCCCATTTATCCGGAACTCGTTGCCCTTAATTGAGATAGAACGAAGACCGCAATACGACGAAATTTCATCCCTGATCGATCCGTCCTCGTTTGCCAGCAGTATCGTCAGTCGGTATAGTTCTGGATCTCCCGGTCCCCATATACGAACTTTTTCAGCAGGAATCTCCACTACGACTTTTGGAGATAGATCCTTCCCAACTGCTACGTGGGCCGACGCGACAAAGTCTCCCTCAGGCTCACTCACAACGACCTTCAGTTGACCATCACATACGCTCCTCGAAACCGAAGCTGTCACTTCAAAGCTCTGCGTTCCCATATTCGGAAACACCTTAACTGACTTAATATGCTCCCGCGGGACGCCTTCCAGCCAAACAGTCTGCCAAATTCCTGTCGTACGCGTGTATTGGCAGTGTGTCGAGTCATACCACGTAGCCTGCTTTCCGCGAGCCTGAGGCATGCCGCGTAAGTCGCGAGCTCGAACAACAACAGTCGCCTCTTCACCGGCACCAACCACACCATCCAAGTCTGCGTCGAATGGTGTAAAGCCGCCCCGATGCCGTGCCACCTCGACTCCGTTAACCCAAACCGTCGTATCGTGATCGACCGCTCCGAAATGCAAAACCGGTCGGATATCATCGTCTTTCCATTCGGATGGAACTGTCAGCGTTTTTCTATACCAGACCGCGTTCAAGAAATCAGTGTTTTCAATTCCCGACATTTTCGACTCAGGCGCAAATGGGACTTCGATAGAATCAGCTAACTGCCGATCCAGCAAACCCCGCTCACGGCCAGAGTCTCCAGGGTCAACCTCAAATTCCCATTGACCATTGAGATTGACCCAATTCTTCCGAGCAAACTGAGGTCTAGGGTGTTCAGGCTTACATGACCCACTCTCCTTATCTGCGGGCCCATCTAGGAGTGCGGCCAATTTTCTTGCTCTTTCACGCACGTCATCCAGAGATGTTTTTTTCTCAGCCTGCTTATTCACCATTTCAAATTCCTCTCATATTTCAATCGGCAAATTGTGAAATTCTTTAGCTATCTCACGATGATTCTCTAATGATCATTTCATGTTGAACCACAAAAGAAATGCCAGGCCCCACAGTAGTAACCGAGCTATAACTTGCCCTCTCCAGAAATCGGTCATCACCAACTGCCAGAAACAATGCAAGACGTGCAAGGGAGTCCAAATCAGGAGAAATAGTAGTAAGTGAGGGCAACGAGCTTTCACTCTCTGGAATATTGTCCCACCCGGCTACACGCACTGTCTCACCGACCCGAATGCGTTGTTCACGAAATGCATCCATAGCACCCAGGGCAAGAAGATCATTTCCTCCAATAACGACATCTCCAACTTTCCCCAGGGATTTTTCGGACTGGATCAATTGTTTTGTCAACCGATATCCCTCTTCGCGACTCCATTCCGCACTGGAGACGAACAACCTCCTATCAGGAGAAATCTGCGCTTTGTCCAACTCGGCGGCGACGCCTATGAGGCGTTCAGATCCGGTGGACGACGCACCATGTTGAGCCCCTAAGAAAACAACTCTCTGCGTGTTCTTTCCGATTAGATGCCTTGTCAGTTCAGCAGCACTAGCCACGTTGTCAATCGATACGTGATGCATTGCCCCACGATCGGTAACTGCTTCGCCTAGAAGAACAACCGGCATATCATCTCGTTTTACTAGACGCTTCGTCGTATCGGGTAAAGTTGGAGAAATAATCAAGGCATCTATTGATCGTGATAATTGGCCTAACACATAGCGACGCTCTATTTCACCATGTTGTCCACTCAATTCAATTTCTATAGTATAATCTGCTTGATTTGCAATGATATGAAACTTTTCTGCCAACCTTGCGAAATATGGGTTAGTCAAATGTGGTATTACAAGCCCTATTCTTCTGGTGGCATGACCTCTAATATCGCGCGCGGAAAAATTCGGAATGTAGTTGAGATCTTTCACTGCGGCCATTACTCGATCTTTGGTGTCAGGGCTGACGCATGGTCTTCCGTGCATGACATTCGATACCGTTTTCCACGACACACCTGCGCGCGCTGCCACGTCTTTGATGGTTGCTCTTTTCACTTTAGGGCAGGTACTCCTGGTTCTCTAGGCGCTCATCAATGAGCGACATTCAGACTCTCCTCGCTGCTGTTTCATTTGACCTCACTGCAGTCAAGTGCCATACTCTCACGTGAGAATTCAATCTGCAATCCCATTGCAGCTTTTCCGCCAATCAACGTTGATCAGGAAGGTGGCATGTTTGGCCGTGGATGATCAGGACAATATGCTTTCTAGCAGTGGAATCTCACGGCGCTCTTTTATAAAGGGTTCCGCTTTAGGCTTGTTCGGTTTGGGTCTTAGTGCACTCGGCTTAACATCCGGTCTTTCTGGTTGCTCGTCTTCAGCATCGCAGAAAGTAACGGTGAGCGTGTGGGACTTGTTCAGCGGAGCGGATGGCGCGAATACGCGCGCGATGATCGAGTCAATCGTCCAAGAACATCCTGGCCTATTCGTTGCTCCCACTACTCTCAGCTGGGGAAACCCTTATTACACCAAGTTGGCGATGGCATCGGCTTCTGGCGCACCACCTAGCACTGCGATCATGCACGTTTCGCGCATGCCTGGTTTCGCACCTGGAGGCCTTATTGAGCCGTGGGACATGAAGCTGTTTCAAGAATTTGACGTAGGTCCGGAGTACTTTACTGATGCGCTATTTGGCGCAGGAACATACGAAGGCAAGCAGTTCGCTATTCCTCTCGACACCCATCCTTTTATTACTTTCTACGACCAGGATGTCGCAGACAAGGCCGGTGTGCTCGGCTCCGATGGACGACTCAAGGTCGATTCAGCCGAGGCCTTTTATGAAGTCGGCGTCAAACTGGGTGAGGTTATCGGTGGCCCGGGCGTGGCGTTCGGTTTCCAACTCGACACTGCGCAAGCATGGCGTCTTTTCTGGGGACTTTATAACCAAACCGGTGGTGGATATGATTTTTCTGCCGGACAGCGGGCACAGCTGGACATTGACAAAGCGGCCCAAGTAGTTGAGGCCGTTCACATGTGGATGGACGGCAAGTGCATGGCAAAAGACCAAGACTATGGCGGAGCTTTATCTGCTTTTAACGGAGGCAGGAATGCTCTGATTTTCTCCGGGGTTTGGGAGTTAAACGGATTCATTGAAAACGTACCTGCGCTTGCAGCCTCACCGACTCCCACTATGTTTGGTCAACCTGCCAACTACGCCGACTCGCATACCTACGTTTTGCCGACTAATCGCCGCATGACTGACGATCTTCGCCAAAAGACCTATGAATTCGTTGCAGCAATGCTGAAGTTGGGCGACCGCTGGGGCAAAGCCGGCCACATTCCTGGATATCTGCCTTCTCAGGAAAAGCCGGACTATCAGAAACTAGAGCTGCAAAATCAATATGCAGATGCAGCACAGACCGTGATCTTTGATCCACCTGTCTGGTATGCCGGGGCAGGAACTGACTTCCAAAATCGCATGTGCCAACACCTGATTGAAGGATTCCGAGGCACCACCGAGCCAAAACGAGTAATCGAGCAAATGCTTGAGACCGCATCGTCAATTGCCCAGCAACCTAATCCAACCGAGTAAAGATCGTCATGAAAACACAATCAAAACTAGCTTCCCGCGGAACAGTTTGGTTCGCACTTCCGTATATGGTCGTATTTACTCTTTTCCTGATTACTCCTATTATCTGGGGAATTTGGATGAGCTTCACGAACCAATCGCTAGCCTCACGAAACGTTAAGTTCGTAGGTCTTCAGAATTATATTGAAACCCTCACAAGCGCCGAAATGTGGTCCAGCCTTGGTAATACTATCTTTTTCACCCTCATTTCGACCATCCCTCTGGTGATGCTCTCCTTCATCCTCGCTTACCTCGTTGTCACAGGTTTACCTGGCCAATGGCTCTGGAGACTCACATTCTTCGCTCCGTACCTCCTGCCGGTATCTGTCGTTACCGCGATGTGGGGAGTGATGTATGCAAATGACTTTGGATTTATCAACGGGCTTTTACAGCATCTGGGAATTGATCAAATCGGCTGGCTCAGCGACAAACAAGTGGCAATGTGGTCAATTGCCCTTACGACCGTGTGGTGGACCATAGGATTCAATTTCCTCCTATACCTGTCAGCACTGCAAAACATACCCGATCAAATCTACGAAGCAGCGCAAGTTGACGGCGCTGGATCATGGAGACGTTTGATCTCAGTGACACTGCCCCTTATGAAGTCGACAACAATCATGATCGTCCTATTGCAGATTCTTGCATCGCTTAAAGTCTTCGATCAGATTTTCCTGATGACCGCTGGTGGACCAGATGGTGCGACACGTTCGATTATTCAGTACATATATGATGTCGGCTTCAGCGGATACCGCGTCGGGTACGCTTCAGCTGTTTCTTATGTTTTCTTTGCTCTGATCGTGCTTGTGTCAATCATTCAAATCACCATCGTTAATCACAAACCAGAGGAGCAACGATGAGCACTACCCAAACTGCTAACAAAATTGGTATGAACGATTTATCTCAGACGTCATCGACGCGTCGTTCTCCCCGCTTGGTTAAGTCTTCTGAAAACTCTAAGGCGCGTTCCTTAACACTGGGAAATTCTGCGGCAGCGCAAATTTCTGCTTTTGCAGCACTAGCAATTGCCGCTTTGGCATGGGCCATACCAATTCTTTTTGCGCTTCAGATGTCTTTCAAAAAGGAAACCGATGCCTCTGCGGCACCCCTTCAGTTCTGGCCTTCGCAAGGATGGACTTTTGAAAACTACATAGCGGTGTTTAAAGCAGGTGATATTCCATTATGGTTGTGGAATTCCTTCATCGTTTCTGCAGCCGTCACCCTCATTACGCTTCTTGTTTCTGTTCCAGCAGCGTACGTGTTTTCTCGTCATGACTTTCCGGGTAGAAAGATATTCTTCGCGTTGACAGTTGCTGCGATCATGGTTCCGCCACAGATCCTCATTGTTCCGCTATTCGAACAGATGAGGTTTATGCGACTGTCAGACACCTTGGCAGGTGTTGCGTTGCCACAAGTGGTGGCACCGTTAATGGTTATCGTGATGAAGAACTTCTTCGATCAGCTGCCCGTAGAGCTAGAGGAAGCTGCCCGTCTAGATGGTGCCTCGAACTTCAAGATTCTCACTTCTGTGGTTCTTCCGCTATCTCGCTCGATTGTTGTAGCCGTGGCCATCTTTGTTTTTATTGGATGCTGGAACAATTTCCTTTGGCCATTTATCATTACGAACTCGCCTGACCTCATGACGATCCCCGTTGGTCTGGGTACTGTCAAGAACGCCTATGGCGTGCAATACGCTCAGGGGATGGCTAGTGCTGTCATAGGCGCCTTGCCTCTTGTCATCGTATTTATGATTTTCCAACGTCAGATTGTCAAAGGATTCGCAACAACAGGAATGGGCGGGCAATAGGAACGAAGCAAGCAAGATTGTCAAGTGTCGTGGGCCTGGTTCCACTTCTTGTTCTGAAGTCTCCAGCCGAGGGACTTAAGTTGTTCATTGCTGATCTTCCTGCCTAACTGACGATTTTGCGACTAAACGAATCAGTCCCAAACACGGCAAAGAACCACAGCAAGTGCGCGCCTAGGTAGTTGCCGGCTAACAGCCACAGTTCATTGTGCTGTGTCTGACTTAGACCGGCGCTGCACCTAGGTCGAAAGCACGTGTCGGATGTCTGCGCGTGGCCACGTCGTCGCAGGAGAGCAGCCTCTAGGAGCGTCGCAGATTTTCAGTACATCTCATCAGCCTGACAGCTTGGTTTTGGGCAACATTTCAGCCGGCACGCCAGGCAGCAGGCCCTATTTTTCGCACCCATCAGCCCCAGAAGCCTTCGTATGAATACTCCGTAGTTCTTAACAAACAATTTATCACGAACGCATCTCGCGCTAGTAGGGCGCAGCTTGGCATCCCCATCGCCGCAACAGATTGTAGATTGGCCACCAGCATGCCCGCCAAGTCTCCGGTAGCTCGACCGGACATGGAAACAATCCCCATACACATCATTAAGAGCAATGGCGATGATGTGTGTATTCCTGCCAACAACCGGTAACAACACAACCAGAACACTTCAGTTCGAAGCTACTGCTGCCGTCCCGTTTGACATCACCGAGGCTGAGTTGGATAGGGCGTCACTTTCCCGTCACGGTCCGATCACCTCGTGGCAACAATCAGGTGCCATGGTGATTATTGAAGCCCGCCACGATGGTTGACGCTGCGCAGCTTCACATTCAGCGCCAGCGCTATTGCCCATCAGCACAGTACGCGACCTTATTCACGAATACGGTGCCGCTATCGAGCCGTGCGCAATTTTCCTGCAGGCTTCACGACTACGTAAGAGGAAGGATCAAGAAGATGCTCCGAAATGCATCACGTGTAGCAACCACTTTGCTGGCGTCGATGTTGACGATCGCAGGGATTGGGATCGGCTCCCATCCGCTTTTCGCTGCGTATGCCGAATCTCCCGCAGATGTTGCGGCATCCGGATATCTAGACCTGACAATGAGCGGTCAAGCCAGCGTGACCCGACAGGAAGAAACACAGGTTGGACCGGGAATCATGTTGACTGAGTTCGAGCGCCTTGAACCACGAGGGTGGCAGCAGGGCGCAGTTCTCGACGTCGACCTGACCAATCCTGAGGTATCACTGGACTACCTCGATTCAGGTATCGTCGCCGACACGGCCACCCTGGTTGAAATGACTCAAGTAACAGATGACATCAAAGCCGCGGTCAACGGTGATGGATTCGACATCAACAACTCAGGAGCTGCCAATGGTGTTGGTGTGGATCCATCTGAAGGAATTGTGAAGAGTTCAGTTCCCGGCAGACCGATCCTGTCTTTGGTGATGGATCATAACAAGATCGCGTCGATCACCGATGCAACTCTTAAGGGAAGTGTTTCCGCGCAGGACTGGACCACGCCCATTTCCTCCGTCAATACTCAGGGCCTTGCCTCCGATGCAGTAACCGTATATACCTCCCGATGGGGAGAATACCAACGCGGCTCGGGAACGCTGCAGAAATATCCTGACGCGTTGGAAGTATGGCTTGATTCTGATCACCGTGTGGTCAAGACTGCGCAGAAACTCGGACAGGAGGCTATTCCAGCTGGTCAGACGGTTGTTGCCGCAGGGCAGGGTGAAATCAGAGACCATCTGGCTTCACTGGCACTGGGCGACGTCGTCAATGTCGAATATCAGGTTGTCACGTCAGATAATGAGGAACCCCTCTTCGCAATAGGTGCATTCCACCCGCTGGTGCGCGCGGGGCAAAACGTCGCAACAGATAAATCGGTGCACCCTCGCACTGGTGCCGGTATCAATACTGATGGGACCCGTTTGATTCTTGCTGTCATTGATGGACGCTCGTCAAATTCCCGAGGTATGACGCTTCCGGAATTCGCTGATTTCTTCCTCCAGCTGGGTGCAAGCGACGCAATCAATCTTGATGGCGGTGGCTCATCCACAATGGTGGTCAATGATCCAGGCGACCAGGATGTCACGGTGGTCAACACGCCTTCTGACGGATCGCTGCGCGCCGATGGCAATGGACTGGGAGTGGGCGTCAAGAAGGGATCCGGACAGCTGACCGGCTACGCTGTTTCGCCGCTTTTCCAGGCAAACGGAGCTAAACGCCTGTTCCCCGGCTTCCATCGTCAACTTGTCGCCAAGGGCTTCGATGAGAATTCTTGGTCGGTTGATCAGCCGGTTCAGGAGTGGACATCCAGTGACCCTGCGATCGCAACTGTAGATGCGGACGGCCTCGTCACTGCTGTGGCTGCCGGCTCGGTCACAATTACTGCCACGAACGGGAATGCTTCGGGCTCTGTTGAGCTGAAGGTACTTAACGAGATGGATCGTCTGCTGATCACACCAAACACGCTGTCGATTCCTGACCCGAACGTGACACGTTATGCCAATGTCATGGGATATGACTCCTTTGGATTCGGAGCTCCCATTGAAGTGACTGACATCACCGCTTCCGGGGCGACCGGCCTGGTCGACATTACTGCGGGGAAGAACGCGTCGCTTGCTCTTCATCCGCTTGTTGAGTCAGGCGCAGGAACGCTGACGATACAGGCCGGCGATTTTTCACAGCAGCTCGCCGTCATGGTGGGCACGTCACGCATGAAGATCACGTCAATGGAAGGCGCTGATCAGTACACGAATTACGGTGCTCGCACGACGACCTCGTCGATTGCTGTGTCGACTGAAGGCCACACCGGCGAGGACGACATCACAGCGGGCATTAAGGACACTGAAGCCATTGCACTGACCAATGGTTTCAATAAGCAAGGTGGTACACGCACCAACAACATCAAACCCAATGCCGCAGCCGAGCACTATGTCCTCCCCCAGGGCAACGTGATCGAAGTGGGCGCATGGTTCAAGGATGACGGTACTCCGGGAAACCAACCGATGGTGTATTTCGCCGTTTCCGATGCTAACGACCAGTGGAAGTGGCTCTACGCTCAGCCACGTATTTCAGGGAACGACTGGCAGTACATCTCCGTTCCGGTCCCCCAGGACATGGCAATGCCTGTGCAGGTTCAACGCGTGGCAACGTATGAGACTGTCGGTAGCAAACAGTACGTGTCGACGACGCTTATCGACGACATTGAAGCGGTTGTCGCACCTTTCGCCACCGCGCCGGAAGTCAGTGTGTATCAGGATCCATCCGTCGATCAGGCCGGATCAACTGATTCGTCTCCACTTCGGGTCGCGATCATTTCCGATGCACAGTTTGTTTCTGAAAACCCGAATTCATCTCTTGTGCAGGCTGCCCGCCGCGTGCTGCGCGATGTGGTCGCACAACGCCCTGATCAGATCCTCATCGTCGGCGATTTCACTGACGAGGGCGAACAGGGCGACATGGAACTCGCCAAGCAGATACTTGACGAGGAACTTGCCGGCACCAACATTCCCTATACGTATGTTCCCGGCAACCATGAGGCGATGAAGGCCGATGATCTTGCCCCCTTCAAGGCTGTTTTCGGTGACACCTACACGGCGCAGACCGTCAAGAACACGCGGATCGTTACACTCGATTCGCATCCATACAACCTGTCGCATGATGCCGCACAGATCAAGTGGTTCGAGCAGCAGCTCAACGATGTGATCACCGATCAGGACACCACCGGGTTGATTCTGGCTCTGCATCATCCCACCCGCGACAATCTGACGAACGCCTCTGCGCTGAACGATCCGCAAGATGCAGCGCTCATTGAGCACTGGACTGCGAAGGTTCGTGATGCCGGCAAGTCGGTGCTCGTCGTCAACGCAGGCGTCGGAGCTTTCGATGTGTATCAGGTTGATGGCGTGGTCCACGTGACGAACGGCAACGCAGGCAAGGGACCGCACTCTACACCGGATCGTGGTGGATTCACAGGCTGGACCATGTTGGGAATCAATCCAGACCAGGGCCTGTGGCGAGATTCCGCTGGCGAATGGCTGAATCTTGAGATTCGCCCATTTGTCGACGAGCTGACAATTGAGGGACCAACCCAGCTCACTCAGGACGATCCCATCAAACTGACTGGCACCATTGTTCAGCATGAGGGCGATTCTCAGCGGGATGTACCGGCAGCCTGGCCTGTGTCGTTCCTGTGGTCATCGGCTTCTCCGCTCGTGTACGAGGGCGACCCATCCGCTGCTCCAGCGCATGCGGCAGCGGCTCTCGATTCGTCCACAGGAGAGCTGGTTGGACTTGAACGCGTACTTGTTGACGGGCAGATCGTTGTTCCCGATGAGAATACGCGTGTGGTGAACGAGGGTGACGGCGTCAAAACGGAGAGCCGTGACGTGCCGGTGACTTTGACTGTCAACGGCACGTCGAAGAGTTATCAGGTCTCAGTTGTTCTTCCTGTCGCTGAGCGTGTTGAACCCGTGTTGACTCCGTCGGTAAGCGCTGAATCTGCTCAAATTGAACGCGGCGAGATGCAGGCGTTCAAGGCCAGCGGTTTCCAGCCGAATGAGCAGTTGAGCTTTATCGTCCACTCTGAGCCCATTGAGGTGGCAACTGTTACCTCTGATGCAGAGGGGAATGCGGCTGTGCAGTGGCGCGTACCTGCAGATTTCCAGGTCGGACCACACACCGTTGAGGTGACAGGCGTGGCGTCGGAAAGCACTGCGTCGTCTCAGTTCGAAGTTGTTTCCGCATCTCTTCCAGATCCGGATTCACCTGGCGATCCTGACAAACCGTCACATCCAGATACACCTGGTACTCCCGACGGCAATGGCAACTCGTCAGGGACGCCGTCGGATACGAATGCCGGCCAGGACGGAACCCCCGGCGCCGGCCAGACGTCAGCGTCTGATCCGACTGGTCGCATCACGTCGTCGCACGGCTCTGCTTCAGGGCTGGCACAAACGGGAGCGCACACTGCTTCCCTGCTGATGCTGAGCAGTCTCTTCGCTCTTCTTTCGATGGGAGTGTCGGCGAATCGCCGTCGCCATGCCGATCGGTAGAGCGTGATGTGAGTTCCTCACGCGTTGAGGGGGGAAGGAACAGCTGTTCCTTCCCCCCTCAGTGCGCAGTGCAACTATTCGCTGCAGCGGAGCGGTAGGCGCTACTTGCTCAATTCAATAATCGCCGGCCCTGCCCAGCCCGCCTCGCACGAAATGTGCAGGCATGTGCCGTCCTGATCCACGCGTACTCCCTGGACCGGGACAGCCGTTGCGACTGAAGCGTCAGTCAGCTCGACATCGAATTCGGCGCTGTCCACTGTCGGATCTTCCGGAGCAGCGAAGAGGAACTCGGTGGTTCCGTCTGATCCCACTTCTGCCCATGCACCATCAGACGCGGACGCAGTCGCCGATCCACGATGGTCAATTCCAGCCAGTATCGGATGTGCAACCTGCATCCATCGGCCGATCGCCCGCAGTGAATCTGCCTGCCACTCGGGAATGGTTCCGTCCGCCTTGGGGCCAACGCCAAGCAGGATTCGTCCGTCACGCACTGCTGCGTCAACGATCGTGTGCAGCAAGGTACGCGGATGCGGTCCGTTTTCAGGGCCTTCAACCTGGTTGTAACCGAATGACAATCCGAGTCCGCGGCAGTTTTCCCAGATACCCAGGTCCTCATTGTCAAGGTTCATCTGATACTCGCTGGTGACATAGTCGCAGTGCGGCACCTTCCACCTGTCATTGACGACGCCTTCAGGGCAGGCTTCGTAGTAGCGGGCAAAAAGCTGACCAAGTCCGTATGGTTCGGTCGTGTTCTTTGCCGCATCGGGATAGTTGATGTCGTTCCACAGCACGTCCGGATGGTAGCGCTCAACCAGCTCATCAATATGCGCGGCCGCGTACTTGGCGTATTCCTCATCACGAGGACGATCCCCTTCGTTGACTGATTCGTGTGTCGTATGAGGCGGGAATGGTCGCACATGCCAGTCAAGGCCACCGGAATAGTATGTGCCGAATCGCAATCCGGCCTTGCGTGCAGCGTCAGCGTAGGCTCCGACCAGATCCTGGTGCGGTCCGCGCTTAACCGTGTTGCGGTCTCCTGTCCCCACAGCGTCCCATAAGGTGATGCCGTCGTGATGTTTGGTCGTCAGTACGACGTAGTCAGCGCCTGATTCCTTGAACAGCTCCATTAGTTCGGAGGCGTCAAAAGAGTCCATGTGCCACTGATCCAGCAGGTCGTCATAGTCACAGCCGCCCCACTCCTTCCTGTGGTGTTCAGCTGCAGGCGAGCCGGGGATACGGATCGTGTTGTAGTACCACTCCGCGTAGGGATTGTGGGTGAACCACTCCAGTGGATCCTCGACAGTTCCCAGTTCTGCCGTGGGCTCCGCCCATGCGGGAAGTGAATACACCCCCCAGTGAACGAAAATGCCAAGCTTGGCGTTCTTGAACCACTGCGGTGTGGGCCGCTCCAGATCTGACCAGTCCATGTTGTCCTTTCCTGACATTATGAGTATCTCTCCTATCGGCCGCCGAAGCCGCCCAAGTTAATTCCGCGTGCCAGCTGCTTTTGCATCACGATGACGATCACCAGCGATGCGAGCACCGACACACTGGCCGCCGCCATGAGCGCACCCCAGTCCGTTCCGCGTTCGCCGCTGAACATCTGGAGGCCCAGTGGGATCGTGGCCTTGTCCGAACTGTTGATGACGATCAATGGCCACAGGAAGTTGTTCCAGTAGTCAATGAATGCGAAAGCGGCCACAATTGACAGTGGACCCCTCAACAGCGGCACAATCACCGACACGAGGATTCGCAGTTGTCCGGCTCCGTCGATCCTCGCAGCTTCCTCGTAGTCACGAGGAAGGGAGAGGAGAAACTGACGCAGCATGAAGGTTCCGAACGCTCCGAATGCGAACGGCATAATCAGCGCCACGTAAGTATCGACTAATCCCAGCTGATTGGCACCAATATACAGAGGGATAACCAGAACCTCCATAGGCAGTACCAGCGTCGCTAGGTATGCGGCGAACAACTGAAAGCGACCTTTGAATTCGATGCGTGAAAACGCGTAAGCGGACAGCACCGATACTGTGCATGCGATCAGAGCACCAATACCTGCAACAAAGAAGGTGTTCAGAATAATCCGCAGGAATGGCACTGCCGTGAAGACCAGCGAAAAGTTCTCCCATGCGATTCGTGAGCCGAACAGCGATCCTCCAGAGCTGAATATTTCAGCAGTAGGTTTGAGGGCGCTCGCGAACATCCAGATAAACGGGAAAACAAAGATTGCACCGACGATAAACAGACAGATGATCGAAACAATCCTGCTGATGCGTACCCTGCCGATAGTCATGCGCTTCTCACTGATCATAATTCACCCACTTTTTCTGTCCCGCAAACTGCACAGCGGTAATCAACATGACGATGACGAAGAGGACCCAGGCAATAGCTGAGGCGTATCCCAACTTGTCGTAGCTGAATCCCTGGTTGTACAGGTAAAGGACAATCGTTGTGGTTGAGTTTCCAGGCCCGCCCTTAGTCAGCATGTATGGCTGAGCGAAAATCTTGAACGCACCGATGAGCGTCATGACAGTACAGAAAAACAGTGCCGGCGACAGTAGCGGGAAGATCACTTTCGTGAAGCGTTGGACAGGCCCCGTACCGTCCACGCGAGCGGCCTCCAGCACCGAGGGGTTGATGTTGTTCAGCCCCGCACCGAGAACCACGATGTTGTATCCCACGACCTGCCACAACGACATCATGACAAGTGCAACCATTGCCCAGGTTTCGGACGCGAGCCATGCCGGTCCGGAGATTCCGAGAACCCCCAGGAAGGAGTTCACCACCCCATGTTCATCCAGCATCAGGCGCCACACCAGTGCGTTGGCCACCATCGGTGTCACAACGGGAATAAAGAAGATGACGCGGAAGAAACCTGCCAGACGGCCTCCCACACTCTGGAGCCATACGGCCACTAGTGTGGAGACAATCAGGTTAAGAGTCGTGTAGAAAATGGCGAAGATCGCCGTATTCAACAGGACCCGAAAGAATGCAGGATCTGACCCATTGAGCAGATTCACGTAGTTGCTGACACCAACGAAGGTGGGAGAACCGTAAAGCTGCCAGTCAAAAAGCGAGATAATCAGCGAGAACACCAAAGGCAGAACGATGAAGAGGAAGAACCCCGTCATTCCAGGCGCCAGATACGGAAACGCCTTTGGATCCCACCGTGATGTTCCCTTCGGGACCTTGGCAGGGACCCGAGTCTTTGTGAGTTGAGTAGCCATGAATCTACCCGTTACTTAATGGAGTTCTCTAATGAAGTGAGAATTTCCTGTGCAGATTTCTCGCCGGTGTAGCCGTTTGATACGTTTTGTGTGAACTCGACTTCAAGTTGCTGCCAGTTCTCCGTTGTTTCGTAGGTCTTGGCATTTTCGGTCATGTACTTGACGATCTCGACATCGTTCGGATCCTTGCCTTCTGCCCAACCGTCGAAGGCTGCGTCAATGGCGGGAACGTTTCCGTGCGACCGAGCAACATAGCGCATCACATCCGGAGTGGTCATCTTCATGATGTTCTGGAAGGCTGTCTCTTTATCAGCGCATTTTTCAGAAATTCCGAACCCTGATCCCTGCACCATGCCAATCGACTCTCCACTGCGCGATGGAACGACTGCCATTCCTACTGACAGTCCCTCGGTGCTGACGAGCGAGTCATAAACCCATGGGCCATCAATAATCATTGCAGCTTTGCCGGCACGGAAGGTCTGTAGTTGGATATCTTCAGCATCTGCAGCCAGCGGCGCTTTCATCACTTTGTGTTTAGCGGCAAGGTCAAAAACGTCCTGAATAGAATCGACTGTGGTCTGCTCAGTAAGCTTGAGCTCTCCGTTTTCCACGACGGCCCCACCATTGGCGTAGACAATCGAAGCTGGCGTCTGGAAGATGGGCGGAATGGACACTCCATAGACATCACCATTCGTCAATGCCTTTGCATCCGCAACGAACTGATCCCACGTGTAGTTCTTTCCTGGATGTTCAAGACCGGCCTGGTCGAACAGGTCCTTGTTGTAGTACAGGATCAGCGGCGCTGCGTCATAAGGAATCGCGCGAAGCTTCCCATCAACGGTAAGTCCCTTGAGCATTGCTTCGTTGTAGGCGCTCATATCAACGTTATTGCTGGCGACCAACTCATCGAGGGGAGCGAGCAGTTCCTTCAGCTCCTGTGCGCGTGCGGCCTGAGTGGTCAAAATGCATGGTGCGTCTGAAGCACTCATTCGGGTTTTGACTTTTGTCCAGTAGTCTTGGAACGACGGGCCTTCCATTTCGAGGTTGAATTCGGGATCTGATTCTTTGACACCGTCGACGAACGCCTGCCACTGTGCACGGTCAGATTCGTTGGAGATCCACGTGTACATTGCATTCGCACTGTTGGAGGATGACCCTCCACCGCACCCGGTCAGGGCGAACACGCCGATCAATGCTGCCACACCGATTGCAGAGCCTATCCGCTTCATCATTACTCCTTTGTTAACACTGTCATCTTCGACCAATCCGAAAAGCAAAAGAAACTTTCCGTTAACGGTAACGGTATCAGCAATGAGCTAACAAACACAAGCCGAAAACGATTGTCCCTGTTAAACCCAAATTCTAAAGAAAGATCACCATCTCTAAAACTCGCATTGATGCAGGTCACAGTCACTTCATAAGCCTCCGACCCTCAGATGCTTCCACACATCCAAACACACCACCTCTTGCTGTGCAGTACCTCTAGCAAGAGACAAATGGAAACCATTCTCGAAAAACTGCGCGATTTGTCGCAACTTTTGGGAGGCTCAGACGATATTTTTTCCTCTCAAATGAAGCGTCAGGATTGGTGCCGGCAGACACTTGTGACGACGTTTCGAAAAAAAACGAATCTCAAAGTAAACAAAAAAACATAAAAACCATAACGAAAAAGCCACGGCTCTCCTTTCATTTGAGAGAAGAAACGTGACATTAACGTTCTCGACGGGGCAGAACACAGCACAGCACTCCCCCGCTTCGCAGGTACGTGAATTACTTGCGTCTGATCAGGGAAATATCGCGTGCCGCACCCGTCGATGCGGAGGTCGCAGTAGCGGCATACAGCTTCAGTGCGCCTGAGACCTGACGGTCACGATTGACAGGCGTCCACGGATTCTCGCGGCGTTCCTGCGTGGCGCGGCGACGCTCAATTTCCTCGTCGGGCACATCCAGTGACAGGACTCCCTCGTTGACGTCGATGATGATCCGGTCACCATCCTCAACCAAGCCGATCAAGCCGCCAGCAGCAGCCTCGGGGGAGATATGTCCCACCGAGATGCCGGACGTGCCACCGGAGAAACGGCCATCGGTTATCAGCGCACATTCCTTGCCCAGACCGCGCCCCTTGATAAACGAGGTGGGATAAAGCATCTCCTGCATTCCCGGCCCACCTGAGGGCCCCTCATAACGGATCACCACGACGTCACCGGCTCGCACCGTCTTGTCCAGGATCTTCTCGATCGCCTCTTCCTGCGACTCCATGACCCGCGCCGTTCCTTCAAAGTGGAACAGGGACGGATCGATACCTGCGGCCTTAATGATGGCACCCTCAGGAGCAAGGTTGCCCGTCAGCACCGTCAGTCCACCCGAGGCCGTGTAGGCATGCTCGACATCGCGAATGCAGCCTTCCACAGTATCTAGATCCAGTTCAGTCCACTGATTGGACGTTGAGAACGGTTCGGTGGTGCGCACGTTGCCGGGAGCTGCGTGCCACAGGGCGATTGCTTCATCAGTGGCGTGCCCGCCTCGAACATCCCAATCTGCCAGCCATTGCTCCAGGGACGGGGAGTGAATGGCGTGCACCGTGTGACGCAGGAAGCCCCCACGATCCAGCTCGCCCAGGATGGCCGGGATGCCGCCGGCGCGGTGGACATCTTCCATGTGGTAGTCGTTGTGGTTCGGCGCAACTTTTGACAGACACGGTACGGTGCGCCCCAGCTCAGCAATATCCGACAATGTGAAATTGACCTTTGCTTCAACGGCAGTTGCCAGCAAGTGCAGCACAGTATTGGAAGATCCGCCCATCGCCATGTCCAGGCTCATGGCGTTCCAGAATGCATCCCTCGTCGCAATGGATCGCGGGAGAGCAGAGTCGTCCTCGTCGTTGTAGTAGCGCTGGCACAAATCAACGACGAGGCGACCGGCACGCTCGAACAATCCGCGTCGCGCGACCTGAGTAGCCAGCGTGGAGCCGTTGCCGGGAAGGGACAGTCCGAGTGCCTCAGTCAGCGAGTTCATCGAGTTAGCAGTGAACATACCCGAGCACGAACCGCACGTCGGGCACGCGAGACGTTCGATCTGGCCAAGCTCATCGTCAGAGACTGCATCGTTGGCAGTTGCGTTCATGACGGTGATGAGGTTGCCGTGACCGCTGTGCGACGGTCCGACAATGGCGTCTTCAGGAATGTTCTTGCCTGCTTCCATCGGACCGCCGGATACAAAGACCGTCGGAATGTTGAGGCGCATCGCTGCGATCAGCATGCCGGGCGTGATCTTGTCACAGTTGGAAATGCACACCATTGCATCGGCACAGTGTGCGTTCACCATATACTCGACCGAATCCGCGATCACTTCGCGTGACGGCAGGGAGTACAGCATGCCGCCGTGTCCCATAGCGATGCCATCATCAACGGCGATCGTGTTGAATTCCTTGGCGACGCCACCGGATTTTTCAATCTCAGAAGCGACCAGCTGGCCGATGTCCTTGAGGTGGACGTGGCCGGGAACGAACTGGGTGAAGGAGTTGACGACGGCAATGATCGGCTTGCCAAAGTCAGAATCTCCCATTCCGGTTGCGCGCCACAGCGCGCGAGCGCCCGCCATGTTGCGTCCCTGAGTCGACGTTGCTGAACGAAGCTGTCGAGCCATCAGTACCCCTCCTCCTGGTGTTGTTCTTAGCCTAGAGAGTTCTTGGTGACAGTGCGTCAGGAGGGCCACAGCGTGGACAGTGAGGTGACCACCACGTTGCCGTCAGGTAACCAAGGTCGGTTTTTGCAGTGACTTGAGTCACAGAAAAGAGGAGGGTCTTGTCTCACATAGATTCACCCTTTACGTTCGTCAGGGGGTGAGACTTATGTCCCAGGGAATGGGAATGACTTTTGGCCAGCAAACGGCCGCTGCCGGGATCGTCAGCGAGTGTTTCGATACTACGCGCACAGCTTTCGCTGACTGCGCGAACACGATCCAGTGCAATTCGTCGCGCGTCACAGGCTCAGGAATGAAAGATTTTATGGCGGCAGTCAATTCCATCGGGGAATCGGCTGCCAGTCTTTCTGAAGCGCTCAGCAAGCACGCGCAGGCGCTGACCACCGTTGACCAGACGACTGCGGCGACTGAATCGCACACCACTGGAACCTTCAATCCGCGCATCTCCACACGTCTAGGATCGTAATGAGCACCACATCTTTAATTTTCCACGATGATGCCGCCCAGGCTATGCAGCAGGCGTGCAAAGCAGCTTCCCTCACTTTTGCGCAAGACTCCCGCGCAATGGCGGCAGATGTGCTCTCAACTGTCCACGATTGGGTTGAAGGCTCCGAATCCCGCGTCTCCCATGACCAACACCTCGACAAACTGACAGACCACGCCCGCACCATCAGTGACGTTCTGAAGGCCGCATCGTCATCGGTTGATCGCGTCCGCACCCTCGCCCATGAAACTGAAACGAAGAATGTCGCAATTTTGGATTAGGAGCATCCCCCATGCCCAGTCATGATTTTGAGGTCGATATCGAAGCCCTCATTACGGCCGCCCAGAAAACGAGCGAAGCAGTTCAGCTCAAAAAAGACAACGATATTTCCGACTACGTTCCTACCCAAGCTGATCTGGCCAATGACATCATGTGGTCGGCAGTTGATGAGTTTCAGTCACGGTGGGAACGCGGCATCAACAACATGACGGACGACATCACGGAAGTAGCAGGGCGTTTGGGCAAGGTCGCCTCGAACTACATTGATTACGACACGAAAGCGGCGCAGGAGATGTCACAACTCGCATCTGCAGCCGCCCAGCTGCCAGGGCTTGCAGGGAAGCAGTAAGCCATGGGAGTCGAGAATCAGGGTGCACCGGTTTTCACCATCGAAGGGAACGCGGGAGCCATCTCATCACGCGCCTCAACTGTACGTACGCGCAGCAGCGATTACTCAGAGATCGCCCGCGCGCTGGATTCGATTTCCACCGAGGGGTGGATAGGGCGTGCAGCTGATCGATTCCGGGAGCGTTTCAGCGTGGAGCCACAACGCTGGCAGGAAGCAAGTGGAGGATTCTCCTCAGCTGCTGGCGCGTTGGATTCGTACGCGGACAACCTGACTCATGCGCAGGACAGTGCTGCGGCATGCCGCGCGCTCTACGAAGAAGGCAACCGGGTCACCGAGCAGGCACGCGCAGCTTATGAAGCTGAGGTCGCCAGGGGAATGCAGGAGAAAGCTGCCTGGGAGGCAGTCAACGGGCTCGGCACCTTCGCAGTGACAATTGCGCCCTTTGTTGACCCTGGTGAACCCATGCGCCAAGATGCGATTAATACATTTAATCAGACTGTCGCCAGCCTGGACGAATGTGCGCAGGCATGCGCACAGACGATCCGTTCCGCCTGCGAGTTTGCACCCGCAAAACGCAACTGGCTGGAAAGTGGACTGGCGTTCGTCGGTGGCATCCTCGTCGGCGCCGGTGAGGCAGTCGGTGACCTCCTCAACCTCATCACAGGCCCTCAAGGTTTCATGCTGGACAGCCTCACGAAACTGGCGACCGGCGACCTCACACCCGACGAAGCGGTTGCCAAGCTCCAGCTTCCTCTGAATGACGTCTCCGCGATGCTAAGCGCGCTGAAGAAGGATCCCCTGGAGTTTGGCAAGCAAATCGGCAAGGGAGTCCTGGACTGGGACACGTGGGCCGACGATCCTGCCCGTGCAGTTGGACACCTCGTGCCTGACGTCGCGATCGCGCTCCTCACCGCCGGCAGCGGTACGGCTCTGACCAAAGGCACGTCAACTGCGGGACATGCACTGAACAGCCTGGACGATATCGAGGACGGGGCACGAGCTCTGCGCGGCCTGGATAGTGCGGGTGACGGTGCACGGGCGCTGGGCAAGCTGGACGATATTGGCGACGGTACTCGAGCGCTCAACGCGGCCGATGATATTTCCGACGCATCACGCACTGCTCGTCTGCTTGATCATGCAGATGACCTGTCGGATTCCTCAAGGGGAATCCGAGGTGCCGATGATCTGGCTGACGGCGCCCGGGCAGCTGATTCAACCCACGATGCCCTCAATGTGGCTGACGACGTCGTATCAACCGACCACATCGAGCCGGTATCCGTCGTCGAAGATCTCCCCTACCAGGATTCTCGCCCCTCCCTCCGTAAAGGCGTCCCAGAGCAAGTCTGGCAAAATGCGGTGGAGGATTCAGTGGACGGAAAGGTGCGTGACCCCCTGACGGACACGGTCATGGAGTGGGAGCCGGGACAACCCCGAAAGGGCGTCTGGGACATGGGACACCGGCCTGGACACAAGTACTCCGATATGCATGAGCTGTACTTGAAAGGTGAGATGACACCACAAGAATTCCGCGACTGGTATAACGATCCTGCAAACTATCGCCCTGAGTTACCATCATCAAACAGGAGCCATCGAGCTGAGTAGATTGCATGGGAGCGGGTATGAAAATCTCTCTAACAGCGCGCTTGAAAACCGCCGACGAGTTCTTCGGGCAATTCACTGACGGCGACGAACGCGAGGCGTTCGACGGTCAGGCGCTGATCTTTTCGGCTCTGGCCAACACTAAAATTCCCGATCGCTACGACATAGCTGATTTCCTCCTGGAGCGTGACTGCGCATTGACCCCGGCAGGCTCGGAAGCGAACTCGCCCCTGCATGTCCTGCTCTCATCCAGAAAACATGATCTGCACCGTGACCTCAAATTGGCGCGCATTTTTCTTGATCGCGGCGTCGACATCAATCACCGCAACGCAAACAACGAGGTCGCTTTCGCATGGCTCGTCGATCTGCCTTTCACGGACGACGAACTTGCCGACCTTTATGACCTGTGGTTTTCTTCGCCGCACCTGCTCGACTTCACCGCCAGCTCATCGCATTATCGCGCTTGCCCCCTCGACGCTCTGGCCCGCATTGAGTACCGCGCCACACTCGCCCGACGTGTCCAGTCCTACATCCGCGAACGCTACTGCCCTGCGGCCGACTCCCTCGGCACGTGCCGGGTGGGAGCTGATGGTCAGGGACGCCCTGTTTCCCGCTGTATTCGCGAACAACCGTCGGCCGACGACGATTCGGGCTGGCTGTTTATTCATGAGGGCGACGACGCGCGACAACCGAAAAACGTCGCAACGGAGATCGTCCCACTGAGTACGATTGTTGCCAGCACCCCCGTGGTGATGTCGGTCCTTGCATTGCCGAGCGGCACGGACGTTCGCATCGTGAAAGGATCAGTAGGCACCACCATTGTGGAGACGACAACTGATCGGCTCGTTCCGGGCACGTGGCCTTTTGATTACGAGACATCTGAAGGAGCATCAAGCTGATGGCTGATACGCAATCCCCCGAGATCCCCGAATTTATCCCCAAGTCCGGCGCCTGCCTGGTGACGAACTCGATCCTGTCGGGTGAAGGTCGTCTGAAGTGGTGCGTGCGAGAGGAATCGGCCCGCCCCGAAGACAACGGGTGGCGTTTCTTCTCCCATATCGACACTGATGAGTACCTGGCTGATCCCTCGAACTTCACTGTTATCTCGTTCAATCACGCAATCAGCATTGAGCCTGCGGTGATGGGCCTGTACGACCTGCCTGTTGGCACGGACGTGCAGCTGGTGGTTGATGAGAAGGGGCGGCGTTTTATGGACAACGAAACAGGCGACGTCGTCATAGGGCCAAGCTCTGACGGTGATTCACCAGAAGATATCCACCAGGACTAAAGCCCCTGCACGTATTGACGCATCGACTCACCCTCGTTACTGTGGCACGTACATAGGAACACGGCTGCCGAATGGCCTGCAGAACCGCCGACTCGAGGAGACATCGTGGACTCGACACGACACATCGCACGACACCGACTATTTGCTTCCGGAATTTTGGCACTCTCGCTCATCGCAGCGGGCAGCTCATCATTTGCCGCTGAACAGGACGAGCAGCTTCCCCTCGGCCCCACTGTCACCCGTACCGATACGGGACCAACCGGGTACGAGGTAACGTTCCGCTACGAGGCGCCCGCCTATGTCGATTCCGTGCAGATCTATGGTGAATGGTTCTTTTCTCAACCTGATCGCATCACCACTCTGGGAGGCGGAGAACACCGCATTCCCGCATTGTGGCAGCCAGGGGACGTTCCCAATGCCCCATGGAAACTTCTGGAGATGAATCAGGGCGATGATGGTATCTGGGAACTGAAGGTGCCCCTTCCCTCAGGTACTTTCAGCTATTCATTCACCCATGAGTGCCCGCCGATCGCCGTCGATTCGTGCCAACGTCACGCAGATCCTGCGAACCCGGGGATGGCGGCAGAGCTGCCGGCGTATTCATCTCAGAGCCTGTCGCAGGTCTTCGTGCCGGAGAATCCCAATTATCCGACCTACGACAACGCCTATCAGGCGCCTCGCCCAGCCGATGAGATGGGGACGTTCGTCCATGAAACATACGACACGCATTATTCGCTGGCGCCTAAAGGCTCGCACCCGCTGTCCATCTATCTACCCCGCGGATATGATCCGGATCGTGCAGAACCTTACCCCGTGATGTATCTCAGCCACGGTTTCGGCGGAAATGACACCGACTGGTTCACTCAGGGGGCAGCACCCTACATCCTTGAAAACGCCATTGACGAGGGGGCAGCGGAGCCTTCCGTCATCGTGGCAACAAACTTCAACGGCCTGGGCGTTGACAGCCTGGTGCTGTCAACTTCCTATGGGCACGACATGGTGGAAAACGTCATCCCATTTGTGGAGGATCACTTCAATGTGTCGACTGAAGCCAAGGACCGGGCCTTTGCCGGCCTGTCACTGGGCGGTGCACGCGCCATTGAGCTGCTGACGAAGTATCCGGGCACATTCGAGTATTACGGTCTGTGGAGCGCAGGCAAACTCAGCTCGACATTTACCTGCGCTGAACGTGAGAACATTGCAGCGTTGCGTGGCACCATCCACGTGGGAACGGGCCTGCAGGACCACCTGTTCTTCATCTCCGAATCATCCCCTGCACGGGCCGAATCCTTGCGAAATATCGGTGTTGACGTCGCTGAGTTCAACCTGCCCGGCATCCATTCGTGGGATATCTGGCGCGCAGAGCTCAACGACTTCATCCGCAACGTCGCATTCAAGAAAGACCTGTAGGAAACGATCTCACGCTCACAGCACATGAAGTGACTGCACAAAGGGCGGGGAGCCTGTTTTTTCAGACTCCCCGCCCTCAGTGATAAGGCCACCCTCGTCCATTACCGTCGGTGGCAGCGCCGGTATTCAGCGCGGCACCACCTCGCCTATCGCGGTGAATAGCGGTGGAGGTGACCAGTCAGCGTTACTTCACCAGGCGGGCCCCTTCGACCAGTGCGGCAAGCTTGGCCCATGCGATCGACGGGTAGATGCGTCCACCCAGACCACAGTCCGTCGAGGCAATCACGCGATCAGAGCCCACGATGTCCACAAAACGCTGGATGCGTTGGGCCACCAGCTCGGGATGCTCGACCACGTTTGTGGAGTGGCCGACCACACCAGGCACAAGTACCTTGTCATCTGCCAGCTTCACGTCCTGCCACACGGTCCACTCATGTTCGTGGCGCGCGTTGGCAGCCTCGAATGAGAAGTAGCGTGCCTTCGCCGTCAGCACGTTATCAACGATCTCGCGCAGTGGGATGTCCGTAGTGTGAGGTCCGTGCCATGAGCCCCAGCACAGGTGCAGGCGCACCTGCTCTTCCGGGATACCTTCAAGCGCAAGGTTGAGCGCATCGACTCGAGTCTGAACGAACTCACGGTAATCCTCGTAGGTGGGAGCAGGGTTGACCTGGTCCCAGCCTTCGGCCAGTGAGGGGTCGTCGATCTGCACGATAAAGCCGGCATCAGTGATCGCCTTGTATTCCTCGTGCAGGGCGTGCGCGCAGGCTTCCAGTACTTCTTCTTCAGTGCTGTAGTACTCGTTGCCGATGCGGGCAGCCGACCCGGGTGCGACCGATGCAATGAAGCCGTTGCCGCGGTCGATCCCGTTCTTGTCCAGTGCGTGCGTCAGGCCTTCGACGTCATGACGGACGGCATCTGCACCGATGTAGGTCAGAGGACCGGTGATGACGGGGAACGCCTCGGGGCCCTGATCGGTGGCGATGTGAATGCCGGAAGCCGGATCTGAGTAGGCGTCGGAAAATGCCTGCCAGTCGCGACGTTCACCGAATGATGCCAGCTTGACTTTGCCACTGGAGGGCGCAGGCTCAACGCTGAATTGGGGATCTGTCCGCAGGTCAAGTCCGCCCAGGCGGGTAAAGGAGTAAAACCACCATGCACCGTAATCGACTGTCTGGGTCATCATGTGGCCGTACTCGCCGTCGTTGACCACATCCAATCCAGTCTGGTATTGGCGGGTCACGACTTCGTCCACGCTTTCCTGCAGAAGCGCTATGAACGCTTCCTCGCCCATTCGCTCACGCTCTGCATTCGCCCGGAGCAGTTCCGGGGTCCGCGGAAGCGAGCCAACGTGCGTTGTACGAATAGTCATGTTTATCTCCTCGTTAACGAGTTCAGTGCGCCTCCCGATTGACGCGCACCCCCTTACGGTACAGAACGTCAGATGTTTAATCGATGCGCATCCCACCAGATGGGCGCCACTTCCTCATTTCGTCTAGACCACTTATCCTGTGGTGTTGCCGTTAAAGTCGCGCTAACGTGTCATCCGTGCCTGTGATCACGATTATTGAACATGAAGAAGACGTCGATGCGCGCCGTCTCGTCTCCGCGCTCGATGACCTTGGAGCCTCGATACAACTGGTGCGCCCGTGGAACGGTGAGGACGTTTCCAGCGCCCTGCCGCCCGACGGTTCCGACCTCCCCGCGCCTGATGCCATCGTCGTCCTCGGCGGGCGAATGAGCGCCTATGATGACGAGCGCGCCCCGTGGCTGCCTGATGTCCGCACTCTGCTGGTGCGTTGCATGAACGAGGGAG
Organism: Pauljensenia sp. C0170B5; assembly: GCF_056590195.1. Lineage (NCBI taxonomy): Bacteria > Bacillati > Actinomycetota > Actinomycetes > Actinomycetales > Actinomycetaceae > Pauljensenia > Pauljensenia sp. C0170B5. The sequence goes on from NZ_JBWPVR010000006.1 coordinate 71,960, forward strand.
TGCGCACGCTCGGTATCTGTTTGGGACACCAACTGATCGCGCGAGCGGCCGGCGGCTCGGTCGCCTGCTCAGATCCACAGTTCCACGAGATGGGAATCGTGCCTGTCGAGTGGGAGGCGCCCTTCGAGTCTGACGCCGCCGTTCCGATGACCCCGGTCGCTTCGGCTACAGGTGCAGCCATCATGGTGCCAGCGGTAGCTGACCAACTCAGTAACGCGATGGACGAGGGTGGCCCGTGGATCCGTCTGGTCGATGATCTTTCACGTATACCCGTTGTCTTTGCTGACCATAATGATGCGATTGACGAGCTGCCTGCGCAGGCTCGCGTCCTTGCACGCTCTGAGCGGTGTATCCATGCGATCGCGGTAGGGTCGCACGCCCTCGGCGTGCAATTCCACCCGGAAGTGGATCGCGCGTGGGTGGAGCAGTCCCTGTCAACCAGTGGCCTCAGTCAAGACGATGCGAACCAGATATTGGATGATTTTGACAGGCATGAGCGCGATATCGTCGCGGGCTGTCGGCGCCTCGCACAGTGGTTGGTCAGCGGCCTGTAAGCGCGTGTCTTTCAGCGGCCGACAGCTCTCAATTCCCGTCGGCCCTCAATTCCCGAATGGCGAGGCGCCTGCTTGCGACCCGTCACCCCTGCGCCCCCGCGGAATGCTGCGGCGGGTTGGTTCTTGCCTGGCTGGTTGTGTCGTGGTCTTGTCGCGGGGTGGAGCAGTGATCGGATCATGGTCTGTGTGCTGCACGATGCCCTGGATTTTAGGCTCCATCGTGCACAAGCCCCTAGATCTAGAGCGCTGTGGTGCACAAGCCCCTAGATCTGAGGGCTGTGTGTGCACGAACCCCTAGATCAACAGCGGGCGGGGCCACCCTCGAAAATGAGAATGCCCGGTGACCTGCATGTTCACAACCGCGGTGAAATGGGCGGGTGTGAGATCTAGGGGATTGTGCAAAAAGGAGCGAAAATCTAGGGGAATGTGCACCCGTGGAGGCTAGATCTAGGGGAATGTGCACTCGCGAGGGGGTAAACCCAGGGCATCGTGCGCGCAGGCACGCAGATATCAGGACGCGCCGCCTGCCCGGCTCACTCAACACAGATACCAGGACGCAATGCCTACCCTGCTCACTCAGTTTCGGCGTGACCTGCAGGTTCTGCGCTTCCCATGTTGTTGGCGGAGTCTGCGTGCTGGGCGAGGGAATTCGTATCCTCACTGCCACGGAAGACCACGAACTTCCACCACACAAATTCTCCTACCCCGTTGAGGACCATCGTCGCCGCTTTGATCAGGACTTCGCTCACCCCAGCATTGGCGACCACTTGGCCTAGCCACGCAGTGATCGGGATGAAAAAGACGTAGAACAGGGCCACCTTCGCCATGGCGATCGGAACATTGTTGGCTGATCGGAAGGTGTAGCGCCTGTTGAGCGTGAAGTTCCAGATCACTGACAAGATAATTGAGATGACGTGTTTCCAGTCATAAGGCAGCGGAGTCAACCAATCCAACAGCAGGTAAGACACTGCCTCGATCACGCCTGCGCTCAACGAGAGCAGCACGAACATAACGGCCTGGACTTTCGTCGATCGTTGTGCCATCATCATCACCCACGATTCAGAAGCGAAAAGATTTTTTTATTGGCTGGGTAGATCTTGCGGTACGCGTCGTACTGGCGTGCATAGGTCTGAGCCAGTTCGCGGCGCGGCTCGAAGCGAGCGTGCACTGTCACCAAGCGCCGCGCACTTTCCACGGTCGGAGTGATTCCCGCACCGACCGCGACAAGCAGCGCAGCCCCGACAGCGCCGGCATCCTGCGGATTCTCCGTCACTTCAACCGGACGGCCCACAATGTCAGCAAGAATCTGCGCAGTCACATCAGACAACGCTCCGCCACCGACAAAGCGCACAACCGATGAAGTCATGACCTTTTTTTCCTGAGTTTCGATGAACCAGCGCATGTGGTAACACACGCCTTCGACGACGGCACGCATCAGCTCCGTCTTGCCGGTATTCAATGAAATATTCATGAACATTGCGCGGGCGTTCGGATCCTCAAACGGACACCGGTTGCCATGCAGCCACGGAGTGAACAGCACTCCCCCCGCACCGGGTTCACTGCGGGAAATGACTTCCGACATGTAGTCATACAGGCTGCGGAAACGGGCCTCCATCCCCTCGCATACACTGTGCTTATCCAGGTAGACGTTAATTTCGTCGAGGGCCAGATGGTCCTTCACCCACTCCAGGCACTTACCTGCCGTCTCCAGCTCAGCAAAGTAGTGGTAGCGCGAGGGGTCCGCACCGACAACGGTTGCAATCATGGCACTCAAATCCACCGCGCGTTTATCCGTGACGGTACCGACCCACCCTGACGTGCCCATATACACGTGAGTATCGTGCAGCTCGGTCGCACCGGCTCCTACACCGATGAGCGAAGCATCGCCGCCACCGGCATACACCGGTGTCTCTTCAGGCAAACCGAGTTCGTCGGCAGCCTCGGCAAGGAGCGGACCGACCACATCGGTGCTGGCCACAATCTCGGGCATATGGGCGGGATTGACGTGAAGAGCCCGCATCACTTCGGGACTGAACCGTCCCTTCCGAGCGCGCACGTCATATAGAAGCGTGGCGAAAGCCGAATCGTGACTCATGACGAACTTGCCGGTCATCCGTGCAATGATCGCTTCCTTAGCGTCCAGCCACTTATAGGCACGCGCGAACGCTTCGGGCTTGTTGCGGCGCACCCAGTGGTATTTCCACACAGGATCTTTCACGGAAGCCGGTGCCGCACCCGTATGGTACAAGGCTTTGGCCAATATCCCCGCGTTCACACCTGAAATGCGCGGCGCCTTCCCACCGATCAGTCGCATCTCAACGCTGGCACGCTGATCCATGTAACTCATCGCCGGGCAGACCGGGCGCCCTCGTCGGTCAACCATGACGAGGCACTGCATCTGCGCGCAAAAACTGATGCCGGTCAGTGTTGCGCACTGCTCAGGATGGTCGCGGGCAATCTGTCGGGTGGTCTGAACGATTGCCTGCCACCATTCGTCAGGATCCTGCTCAGCTCCCCCATCAGGCAGAACATGCAGTGAGTACGATGCCGAAACTGAGTCGATGATACGAATTCGGTCATCAATCTCGAACAGGCATGTCTTGACTCCCGACGTCCCAACATCGTATGCCAGCACGGTTATCACTTGTGGTTTCCTCCTTCAGGCACTTGCAAGGCGGAAATGAGGAATTCACGTGCGCCCGAGGCAAGCTCGGCATCACTCATCCCGGGGACATACAGCAACGCGCGCTGAATGTGATAGTCACTGGCTCGGGCATACTGCAACGACATCATGATGTTGTCAATGAAGAACGCCAGCGTGCTCGAATCGATATCGGTGCGAATCTCACCTGTTTCCTGCCCTTCGGCAATGAGTTCGCGGTACATCCTGAACGTTTCGCCTTCAAGCTGATCCACGCTTTCTGCCACGATCTCAGCGCTTCCGGTGGCTGTCAGTTCGCAGTACAGGCGTACCAGGTCACGATGCGTCGACGCCGAGGTTACCGCCAGTTCTGCGAGGGCACCGATGCGAGTCAGTGCGGAGTCTCCCTCGTCTGTGATTGCGAGCAGGGCGGTGCGCAATTCGTCCTGGGCGCGTCCGACGACATACATGAAAATGTCGCGTTTGGTGTCAAAGTAGCGGAACAGCGCTCCCACGGAGATGCCTGCACGCTCGGCAATAGTGTTCGTGTTGGCCGTGGCGTAGCCGTGTGCGGCGAATTCGGCAATGGCTGCTCGCTCAATCCGTTCGCGTTTTTCCGGTGCAAGCGCCTGGAACCGCTTCATTGCGGCGTTAACCATGACTCCTCCATGAGTGCTGTAACAGCTCACCTTTGCCAAGAGATTACCACGCGGAAAGCTGCGTGATATGATTTTGGACGAAAACATGAGTGCGTACTCACTGCACGTAGAAACCGGCGAGGAGGCCGCTGTGGATATGAATCGACCTGGAATTGACCAGGTGATACATGAGCTCGACTCATTGATCGCACAACCTATCTATTCCATTAAACCGTCGGCACTGGCCGCTTACGAGCGCGATTACTTTGATGCGAAGTGCCAGAAATCCAAGGAGATGATCGGGGAAGCCCAGCAGTACATCCCCGGCGGCGTTCAGCACAATCTGGCGTTCAACTATCCGTTCCCGCTGGTGTTCACGAGCGCAAAGGACGCAACACTGACTGACCTGGACGGCAACACGTATTACGACTTCCTGCAGGCAGGCGGACCAACGGTGCTGGGGTCGAATCCAGAGTCCGTGCGTGAAAAAGTCATTGACCTGCTCAACACGTGCGGCCCATCCACCGGCCTGTTCCATGAATACGAATACCGGCTGGCTAAACTGATTTCCGAGTTGTTCGACAGCGTCGATATGTTCCGCATGTTCAACTCCGGATCCGAGGCATGTGCGGCTGCGTCACGTATCGCACGCCTGGCTACGAAGAACAAATTCATCATGAAGATGGGTGGCGGCTACCACGGTTGGAGCGATCAACTGGCATACGGTATTCGCGTGCCTGGCTCGAAGTGGACACAGGCCAAAGGCATCCCGCTGGCTTCGATGAAGTACACGCAGGAATATTTTCCCGGTGATCTCAAGGATGTCGAGCGCACCCTGATGGCCAACAAGCTGCGCGGCGGAACCGCTGCCATTTTCGTTGAGCCGGTCGGCCCTGAAAGCGGTACGCGCCCCGTGTCGATGGACTTCCTGCACGGCCTGCGCCGCCTGGCAACCAAGTTCGGCGCACTGTTGATTTTTGACGAGGTTGTCACCGCCTTCCGCCTGTCCGAACACGGCGCGCAAGGTCTGATGGGGATCCGCCCGGATCTGACTGTGTTTGGCAAGGTCGTCGCAGGCGGCTACCCCGGAGCCGGCGGTGTCGGTGGTCCCACCAAGTACATGCGCTACCTGTCGGCTGGTATCCAAAGTGGCGACAAGGTCAAGAAGGCGCTCGTTGGCGGTACTCTCGCGGCCACACCGCTGAGCGCCCTGGCCGGCTACTACACCGTCAAGGAGATCGCTGAAACTGGTGCCTGCGAGAAGGCGACGCGGGCTGGCAACCGCTTGACCGATGGTCTGCGTGCCCTCATCAAAAAACATCGTCTGCCGTTCGTCGCCTTCAACCAGGGGTCGATCTGTCACCTGGAGACAGTGGGGACGATGCACTTCTCGATCAACTGGACGAAACCGTGGACGATCCCTCACGTCCTGAAGGAGACATCGGCTCGGAAGAAGGAGATGGAGCATATGGGCGCCGCCTACATGGCTGAAGGCATCGTCACGTTAGCCGGCTCGCGCCTGTACACCTCGGCTGCGTACTCCGATGAGATGATCGACGACGCGCTCACCCGTTTCGACCGTGTCTTTGACCAGGTCACGAAGCTATGAGCGCGCCGGATTTCGGACCGGGCCACGTGGTGCCCGAGCAGGTTCCCCTGACCGCGAGTCCACGCGAGGACGTCATTGCTTTGTCTCACGACCTGCTCGATCATGGCCTGGTAGTGCGCACCTGGGGCAATGTCAGTGCTCGCGTTCGCGGTAATGCGTTCGTCATCACGCCCTCGGGCCGTTCATATTCCACCATGCAGCCCGAGGACCTGAGCGAAGTGGATGACGACGGTCAGGCTAGCGGCCCGTTCAAGCCGTCCTCGGAATACCCGATGCACGCCTTGTGCTACCGACTGCGAGCGGATGCTGCGATGGTGATTCACACGCATCAGCCCTACGCGTCGTCCTTGTCCGTCAGCCCCGAGAGCTTCAAGTTGTCCGATGAGCATGCTCGTCTGCTGGGTCAGGGTATCCTGCCGATCGCCAGCTACGGCCTGCCGGGTACGCACACACTCCACCACGGTGTTGAACAGGTTCTGTTTGATCACCCCGATGTGAATGTCGTGTTGATGCGTGCTCACGGCGCGCTGGTGTGCGGCACCAGTAAGTCCGACGCTCTGGCCCGCGCGACCCGCCTGGAGCAGGTGTGTCGTGAGATTTACGAGGGCCTCGTGCCCCAATCTCTGACCGAAGCGGAGCTGGCGCCCGATGCTGACGGCGTGGTCATGTCGCGCCGTACCGGCACCCCACCGGATTCGGCAGGGCAGATCGAGTATTTCACGCGCGATCTTGAGGGCCAGTTCGTGCCCTGCTCCCCGTCAACTCTGACTGTCAGGCTGCATGAACAGTGCTATGCGAAACGTGAGGATGTGACCGCGATCCGCGTGTGCACGGATTCGCAGGTCAGCACGTTCTTCGGACGTACGTTGACACCGCACCTGGACGATTTTGCCCAGATCGTCGGCCTGCGCGCTGACAACAGGCTCGGCTCGAATGTCGTCCTCTTGTCGCGTGCCGCATTGTGTCTGGGAATTGACGAGGGCGACGCTGCCGCCATCGAATACGTGTTGGAAAAGAATGCGCGTGCTGCTCGAATCGCTGAGATCACTGGCGAGGCGGGGTTGTCAACGTTTGATTCCCTCTTGATGAACGTGGTGTACCGGCTGAAGTACTCCAAGCGGGCCAGTCTCCCAAGTACTGCTCATCGCTCTCATACTCAGTAAAATTCATTACCCACTCACACAACTCCATGTTGGCTACTAACAGCCAGACGCTAAATCGTCTTCGACATTTGCGGCCGCTTATTTCAGATCACTGTTGGGAATCAGTGAAAAACAGAGATAGCCAGCAAACAAACCGAAATTCCACGCTAACATCCTCTTGCACATCTTGAGCTAAACGCGCGATCCGCAAGCGGCTTTAATTGTCCATCCGAATAATTGCGAGACTATTACGATCACCCCATCTTTAGTGGAACAGATCTCACTCTCGCCGCAAGCGAGTACAATCAGTCATGCTTGCGCAAGAAGTCATTACACGAGGCCATAAGGGAGTGGCCGCCGAGATTTTCAACGCAAGCCTCACCCTTTCAAATATTCATTACGACGAAGTAGATTGAGGTTGATCATGAGAAGGTCTACGCGGTGGATTAATGCAATCGTTGCCATTGCGAGTATGAGTTTCCTCGTAACCGCATGCAGCGGCGGAGGAACAGCCAACCAGGCTGAGTCCTCAGCTTCGAGCGGTTCAGACAATGCAACAAAGTCCGACAAGGACTACTCCATTGCAATCGTTCCCAAGGACGCAACGAATCCTTGGTTCGTGCGAATGGAACAGGGCGTCAAAAAGTACGCCGAAGATACAGGGCTCAACGTCTACCAAAAAGGCCCTGCAGAAACTGATGCAACCATGCAGGCTCAGGTCATTCAAGACCTTATTGCTCAAGGTGTAGACGCAATTGGTGTGGTTCCCGTCGACCCCGGCGCAATCGAGCCGGTTCTCAAGGAAGCAATGGATGCGGGAATTGTTGTTGTGACGCACGAGGGCGCGTCACAAGAAAACACTATGTACGACATCGAGGCATTCGACAACGACGCATATGGCGCATTCATTATGGATAACTTGGCCAAGGCAATGGGCGAAGAAGGATTGTACACCACCATGGTTGGCCATGTGACAAACGCATCTCACAACGAATGGGCGGATGGCGGAGTCAAGCATGCCCAAGAAGCCTACCCAAAGATGAAATTGCTTGAAGCCGAGCCACGAGTCGAATCAACCGACAATGCAGAAGGAGCATATCAGGCGGCAAAAGAGCTACTGAAGAAATACCCAGACCTCAAAGGCATTATGGGAACATCCTCTTTCGACGCACCCGGAGTTGCGCGCGCGATTGATGAGCTTGGACTTAAAGGCAAGGTATTTACCTCTGGTACTGGAATGCCCGCCACAAACAAAGACATCCTTGACAGAGATCTTGTCTCAGCTTTGACACTTTGGGATCCCGCAGATGCTGGATACGCAATGGCCTCCCTTGCCACCAAGATTCTGAACGGAGAAGAAATCAAGGACGGCGTCGATCTTGGGGTACCCGGCTACGAAGAAATGCACTTCGCAGCGGGGTCAGACAAAGTTCTCCAAGGAAAGTCTTGGGTGACCATCACGAAAGATAACGTCGACGACTTCGGCTTCTAATCCGCGAACTCAACGAGCAAATCGTGGCAGGCGGAATCGACTGCTTCTTGTTCAGCCGATTCCGCCCTGTCCGGAACCCAATCTGACTAGCAGTCCTATAAGACGCGAAAAAGTGTTGTTCATACTACATCTAGGGGGCAAGTAATGGATGAATATCCAATAGTTGCACTACACAAATTATGCAAATCCTTTGAGGGCGTACAGGCCCTTAAAAATATCGACTTTTCTATATACCCTGGTGAAATACACTGCCTTGCCGGAGAAAATGGTTCAGGAAAGTCAACTCTGATCAAAGTCATTTCAGGCGTTCACTCCCCCGACAGTGGTACTATCGAATTTGGCACCGAAAAAGTCCGTAAGATTTCTCCGCACGAAGCAATCGCGCACGGAATACAAGTCATTTACCAAGACTTCTCGATATTTCCAAACTTAACAGTTGCTGAAAATTTAGCCCTAAACGCTCAAATTGCATCTGGTAAGAAAATCGTGAAACCTCGTGAGATCCGCCAGGTTGCAAGAGAAGCTCTCGAGAGAATTGGAATTACACTCGACATAGACGCTCGAGTATCAGAACTATCAGTAGCAGACAAACAACTGATAGCGATCGCCAGAGCTCTTGTGTCTGACGCCAAGCTCATCATCATGGATGAGGCTACTACTGCGCTCACACGAAACGAAGTCAAGACACTATTCAAGCTTATTCTCGATTTGAAGCACCGGGGAATAGCGATTCTGTTTGTCTCCCACAAGCTAGAAGAGGTTTTCGAAATCGCAGAGAAGTTCACGATTCTTCGAAGCGGTGAGAAAATAATCACCTGCCAAAGCAAAGAACTTGACAGACGGTCTTTTTCAAAGTACATGACTGGCCGTGACTTTGATGAACAGAAGTTTCACTCGGACAACGTCAGCGAAAAGATTTCACTCAAAGTATCCAATTTATCTAGTCAAGGCAGCTTTCGCGACATATCTTTTGACCTACACCAGGGAGAGATTCTCGGCGTAGCGGGCTTACTTGGATCAGGTCGAACCGAGCTTGCAAGAGCATTGTTTGGTCTCGACCCAGTAACAGGTGGATCTCTTGAAGTATCAGGGAAGAACCTGAAAATCAAGTCGGTAAGCGACGCAGTCGAAGCCGGAATTGCATACGTTCCAGAAGACCGACTTTCTGAAGGGCTCTTTCTCACACGTTCAATTGGAGAGAACATCGTTGTCAGCGTCCTTGAGAAGTTCTCGACTCACTTCGGTTTCCTTAACAAGACAAAAATGGCACGAGAAGAAAAAGAGTGGGTTAAGGAACTTTCTATTGCGACCCCTGACCCGAGCTTCGCAGTTAATACTCTTTCAGGCGGAAACCAACAAAAAGTAGTGCTAGCCAAGTGGCTCGCTATCCACCCTGAGATTCTAATTTTAAACGGACCCACCGTGGGCGTCGACATTGGATCGAAGTACACCATCCACGCCTTCATCAAGCGTTTAGCAGATTCTGGAATTTCAATTCTGATGATTTCTGACGATTTGCCAGAGCTCTTGGAAACATGTAACAGAATTCTTGTCATGAAAAAGGGGCGTATCGTCGCGTCCTGTGACACACATTCCACAACTCAGATCGAATTAAATTCTATGATTTCTGACGAGATTTCGGAGATCGAATCATGACAACGAAACTATTCAACAAACTTAAACGCTCTAACGAGTTTTATGTTTTTCTAGTATTATGCGTGATTGCGGTGATTATTCAGGCTCGAAGTGGTCAGTTCTTCACGCTAAATAACATCGTAGACCTCATTAATGCCGCAATCGTTCCTTGCCTTTTTGGAGTCGGTGCACACCTAGTGCTCATCTCAGGTGGCATTGACGTTTCTTTTCCGGCTTTAGCGTCTCTTGCAGTATACGCAAGCACTCGCCTTCTGGTGGATCACTCATTCAATGGCGGCATTGCAATTCCTTTTCTACTTGCCATTGTCTTTGGGGCTCTACTCGGAGCTTTCAACGGAGTGTTTTGCTCACGATTGACTGTTCCAGTGCTTATTGTCACCTTAGGAACGGCAAACGTCTTTTCGGGCTTCATGCAGGGCGCTCTCAATTCTGTGCAAATTCCTAATATTCCGTCATCAATGAAGGAATTTGGAAGTGAACCACTATTTATTGTGGAAAATAAGAGTAGCGGTCTTACTTCCGCAATGCCTAAGAGCATCTTGATTTTAATTGCTGTGCTTTTTGTAGCATTTGTGATTACCCGATACACAACATTTGGCCGCTCTCTCTACGCTATCGGAGGAGATGAGGCCGCTGCCGTGCGAGCAGGTGTCACTGTCCGGCGCGTCAAGTTTGTCTTATACATATTGGTCGGCGTGATTGCGGCATTGGCTGGTATGGCTCGTACGTGCGGTATGGGCCAGATGCATCCAACGAACTTGCTTGGAATGGAAATGATGGTTATTGCTGCGGTCGTGTTGGGCGGCACGTCAATTACCGGCGGCACGGGTTCACTGACGGGGGTTGTTCTGGGAACGTCTCTCATCGTTGTCGTACAAAACTCAATGATTCTTACCGGTATTCCTACCTTCTGGCAGCGCTTTGCTCTTGGACTGCTCATCGTAATTGGTACCGGTGTTTCCGCTGTCCAGGTGATGAGAGAACATCGTCGGAAAGCATGCATAGTGGAGGGAGAGTGAGATGTTGAAGCAGGTTGAAATGAAGTCTCCAAGCATACTCACCAAGGTTCAGGACTTCTTCAAGAAGGATCCGTACATCGCCCGGCTTTTTGTAGTCTTCCTCGCCGTGAGTCTTTTCTTCGCGATTATTAGAACCGACTCGTTTCTGAGCCTTCGCACGTGGACATCCATGGCAGTCCAATTTCCTGAATATGGTCTAATGGCTCTGGGCGTACTAGCTACAATGTTGACAGCAGGAATCGATTTGTCTGTTGTTGGAATCGCCAACGTGACAGCGATCAGCACCGCTTTGATCCTGCGTTCGGTCATGCCAACTTCGGATTCTGGCGGCAGCGCCACACTATCGATTCTCCTAGCATTTGGTTGTGCACTTGTAATTGGAACGCTGTGTGGACTTCTAAACGGCATTCTCGTCGCTTACGTAAGAATTCCTGCAATTCTTGCAACTCTTGGGACCTTGGAACTGTTCAGCGGCATCGGGATCATCCTCACCGCAGGAAAGCCAATCTCCGGGCTGCCTAAGGCGTTTGGCCAAGTCTTTTCTTTCAAGTTATTCGGTGTTATTCCTGTTTCCTTGTTGATATTCGTGGTATGTGCACTCATTATGGGCTTTTTGTTGGGATTAACCGGATTCGGCAAGAAAATACTAATGATCGGGACAAATGAGACTGCTGCCGTATTCTCGGCGCTAGAGGTGAAGAGTCTGCTTCTGAGAACCTATGTCATATCGGGACTGATGGCAGCAGTCGCCGGCATCGTGATGCTGGCCAATTACAACTCAGCCAAGGCTGACTATGGAGCCACCTACACACTATTGACCGTGCTCATAGTCGTGCTGGGGGGTGTCGATCCGAATGGCGGGAAAGGCCGTTTACTAGGCGTAATTGTTGCGATCGGCATCCTGCAGATGCTCTCATCAGGTCTGAACATGTTCTCAGGTATTTCCAACTTCTACAGACCGCTCATCTGGGGAGCTGTTTTGCTTGCCGTCATTTCTCTGAACAGTACAAAGCTTCGCAAGATACGTAAACCAATGAAGAAAGAAGAATAGACCATGTCCGCTGAAAAACAAGTCGTAGTCGGAGCCGATTTCGCAGGATTCCCGCTCAAAAGCGCTGTTGCAGATCACTTGCGCGAGCGCGGCTGGGAAGTCGTCGACATCACTCCTAGTGACGAAAATCTTCCTATGTATCACAGAGTAGGGTTCCGCCTTGGTGCAGAACTGGCCGAAGGAAACTTTGCCAAAGCCCTAGCCTTTTGCGGAACGGGGATGGGCATCCATATCGCAGCATCAAAAGTACCGCATGTCCACGCCGCGGTTGCCGAAAGCGTTCCAGCTGCCTTGAGAGCGGCTGCAGCTAACAATGCAAACTTGCTTGCAATGGGCGCTTTTTACATCGGTGCCCCACTGGGTATGGCGATGGCCGACGCCTTCCTTGAAGCTGAGCTGGGATCCGGCTACGAAAACTGGCCTGGATTTTACGAATATCACCACATAGGGTATCTCGAGTGCGAGAACTTCGACTATGAAGCCTATAAAGCGAACAACTTCGAAGTTGTCGATCCGATGGAAGCTACGTTGGGAGACCAGCCGATAGGTCTAGCCTACTAGCTCACATTTTCTTGGCATCAATCCTGATACGAAGCTTCTAGCAGCGTTGATTCACGTCTTATCAGCCGTCCAGGCAATCGATAGTGACTCACACTGCTAGAAGCTTCTAGGAGCATCGATACGGCCGTGCGCGCCATCCGCTCAACAGGCTGGCGAACCGTTGTTAAGGACGGTCTGAATAACTCAGCAAAAGGCGTATCATCAAAACCAGTGACAAGGACGTCCTCGGGAACGCCAATTCCCTGATCCTTCAATTGTTTTATTGCGCCTACTGACAGCAGATCGCTGAAACAAACCAACGCATCTGGAAACAAATTCGATGCAAGCAAAGTCTCAACAGCTTCCGCTCCGCCACTAATTGAATGTTCTCCCTCAACAATAAGTTTCCTAGGCAGACAAACGTCATAAAAGCGACAGGCTTCTTCAGTCTCTTTCAGCCTCAGCATTGATGTAAGCTCAGTTTCCTTGCTGGTGACAACGCCGATCGTCTTAGCACCTGAGTCTTTGAGGTGCTTGATGACAGAGAACATAGATTGGCGTTCATCAATACCAACACCCGAAAACTTCGTGCATGTCGTGGGACGATCTAGCTGAATCAGAGGGATACCGGATGTGAAATCAGCAATTGATGGAGCAGACTTTACTTCATGACAAGGAACGATCAGTACACCGTCAACTGATCCAGACTCAAAAGCCCTTAATAGGCGCGCCTCTGTATCCAAGTTTCGACGGGAATCCGACAGATATAGGTAGTAGTTATTCTCGTATAAGACGTGTTCAACTTCCTCAACTAACCTTGTGAAAAATGGATTTGAGATGGATGGAACAATCATTCCAATCACCGAAGTCTTTGATAGGCGTAACGATCTAGCAATCGGATTCGTCTGGTATCCAAGCTCTTTCGCAGCTTTTTTCACTCGCTGCTGCGTGGCTGTCGAGATTAATGAAGCCTTAGCGCTCAGCGCGCGTGACGCAGTGGACTGCGAAACACCAGCTCGGCGCGCGACATCTGCCAAAACGGGGCGGCGCCGACCTTTCTGATCCATGTCACCAGTATAACGAGGAGGTCGTTGCTCATTCTGTTCTTCACTACATCTAATAGCTAATAAACACTACGAAAGTAAGTAAACGACAATTACTCGAATTCCTGTGCTACAGCTACCCCTAGCGCAACAACAAAACCTCCCGCTCTTGATTTTCCGATTTACTGGCGACCAAAATCTACGACTTATACACCACACTTTGGCTTTGTTCGCTTCGCTTCCAATTAAGAGCCTTCAGAAACCCGTTTACTTGGAGCTCAGAAAATTGTAGATATGGCTGTGCCCGGCAGCTGAAATACTCACCAAAATGCGAAATTGACAACTAACGTTGCCTACATCGAGCGGCCGTCTCCCCCTCTACTTTCTTCGGGAGATGTTTACGGCGTGGCGCACTGGATGAGCTGGCCGTGTCCGCTGGCGTAAATGTCCTTCTCGCATGCACCGACGAAGACGCTTTGACCACACGTCATGGTCACGTGAGCAGCTGAGTGGGCGCGCGGAGCAGTGGTCATGACATCAACGCTGCCGTCCAAGCACATCAAGATGCGCGGTCCCTCCCCTGGGATCAGAACTGGACCTGGCGCAGTGGCCTGTACGGGCTCGCCTGCAGCGTCGCGCGTGCCGGGCGTTGTGCCGGGAAGAGTGGTGACAGACAGGGAGAATTCCTGGGCCGGTGCCAGGAATGTGTCGGTCGTGTCACTGGGGTGCTCGGCAGCAACGCGAATGGGCGGCAACGCAGAAAACTCGGCAATTTCCACCAGTTGAGCGCTATCGACATACTTGCGGGTCAGGCCCGCGCGCACCACATTGTCAGAGGACGCCATGACCTCTATCCCCAATCCCGACTGGTAGGAGTGGATCTGGCGAGGTGGAATATAGACGGCCTCACCGGGACGCAACGACACTGGATTCATCAGGAATGCGACGATGATACCGGGGTCACCCACGTACTTGGCGGCCAACCGCGTCACCATCTCATCGGTGCGTCGGGACGGAGACGTGCCGCGCTCCAGGCGCTGCGCGCATGATGCGGCAAATTCTGACACTCCCTCGGCCGTCACCGGAGAGTCCTCATCAAAAAGCCAGCCGATCAGCATCTTGAGCCCAGATCGCACGGTAGCGAGTCTGAGACGCTTGCGCAGAGAATCGGCAACCATGCCTTCCAGACCATCCAGCAACCGGCGCGCCTTACGTGGGACTCGAAAGCCCACAAGCGCCTCAAAGTCGGTGAGAGCATAAATCATTTCCGGCTTGTGGTTCATGTCGCGGTAGGTGCGATCTGCGGCTGTGCGCTCAATGCCTAGAACATCTTCGCGAATATACCCTTCGCGTGCGAGCTCCTTCGTTGGGTGCACCTGCAGTGACAGGGCTTCTGCCGGCGCGATGAGTTTCATCAGGAAAGGCAGACGCGGTCCGAATGAGTACAGCAACCCGTCGCCCAGCATGGCAGTGGGATCCTGATCGATGAGGTCGCGAAGGATTATGCCACTCTCATTCAGCGACGTCGGACCGTCGATATGATCACCGAACCACACTTCTGACACAGGCGACTCAGAGCGTTCCGAGCCCAGGAAATTCGGGATCGCGTCGGTTGACCCCCACGCGTCGTTTTTCTTCCAGCCTGTAAGACGCTCCATAAAACGTGGCTCCTCGCATGTGCGCATCGCTGTGCGCACCACAATCCTGGTCGCGCATGCCGCACGACCCGCTCTCGACGATTCAGTCGTGTACTTCTAACCGATCTTAATCACTTTCCCGCACTGTGGCCGACTCGCCCTCGCGTTCGCGTTGCAGAAGGCGGGCAAATGGCCCGTCCTGAACTGCAAGCTCATCGTATGTGCCGATCTGCGCCACATGCCCATCGTCGACCACGATGATTCGGTCGGCGCCGCGAATTGTGGAGATCCGGTGAGCAATGATGATCAGTGTGCGCCCAGCTGTTGCTTCGCGAATGCCATCGAGCACCACGGCTTCGGTAGCGCTGTCGAGTTGTGAGGTCGCCTCGTCAAGGATAGTAATCGGTGCGCCAGCCAGAAGTGCGCGGGCGAGGGCGACGCGTTGACGCTGACCACCAGAAATGCGCTGGCCCATCTCTCCGATCCGGGTGTTCATACCATCCGGTTCGCTGGCCAGCCACTGATCCAGGCCCACCTGGCGGCACACACGCTGCAGATCCTCATCACTGGCATCGGGACAGGCGAGCAGCAGGTTCTCACGCACACTCATATTGAACACATACGGGGTCTGCGGGGCGAACACGACAATGGAACGTAGATGGTGGCGCGTCACGGTACGCACATCCGCCCCACCAATGCTGACTACGCCCTGATCGGGGTCCCACATGCGGTCAATGAGCCGTGCGATCGTTGACTTCCCAGATCCGCTCGACCCGACGATTGCGGTGACTCTTCCGGCCGGAATCGACACCGTGACATTGTGGAGAACCTGCGGGGATGGTCCTGCTGCGCTCGGGCGCGGCGGGTAGGCAAATGAGACACCATCCAGTGCGATCATGTCTTTTCCGCTCACGTCACCGTCTCGCACCTGGCTGCTGTCAGGTTCTCGCACCAGCGGGGCACGCTCGGTGATAGCGAAGATGCGGCGCGCCGATGCGAAGGCCTGGTCCAGATCAGCCATGAAGTCTTCGACTGCCAGTGCCGGAGCAAAGGATGCCAAGGTGACGCCCAGCGCCATGCACATCTGAGCCATGCTCACTGCGCCCGCCCTCGCCAATGACGCGAGGACAGCCAGTTGGACGATCAAGGCGAGCGCGACGAGAGTCTGATTCAACCCGCGTCGCAGCGCCACCACCGACGTTGTGCGCCGCTGAGCCTCATCGATCGTATCTTCGAGCTGTCGCATCGTGCGGTGCCGCTCGGCCTCGTTCGCGAAGGTCAGGATCTCGCGCACGCCCTGGACGGTGTCCGTGACGTGCTGGGACAGGTCGCCTCGGGTCGCTCGAATGGTGCGTGCAGCGTCACTGGTGGTACGCACCCCCAGCTGCGGGACGACTATGCTGACGGCCACCAGGAACGGAGCGAGCGCCAAGACTGCCCACCATGAAACCGCACATCCCAGATAGGCCAGGACGATCACGGGGCAGATAATGGCGCTCAAGCCGGGAGCGAGGGTGTGCGCAAAGAACACTTCGATCCGGTCAATGTCCTTGGTGACTCGTGAAAGAAGGTCGCCTGAGTCTTCGCTTTCGGTGCGCGCAGGAGCTTGCGGTTCGAGGCGATCGTAAAAGTAGCCTCGAAGCAATGCGAGGGAGCGGAATGCGACCCAGTGCCCGCTGAATTGCTCGAGGTAGCGCATCAGCGCTTTGCTCAGCGACAGGACAACGAGCACCACTGCCACGGTCAGCAGCGGCATCGTGGAGATATCGGAGGCAATCTTGCCAATCACCCACCCTGCTGTTGCGTACTGCGCCACGTGCAGCACCATTCCGATCACGCGCGCCGTGATCGAGATGCCCAACGGTGCCATGACAGGGCGTGCCACGTTGATCAGTCTGGCAGAGGTCTTCCAGCGTGATTCGTTCATCGGGATGCCGCCTTCCCGTCGGTCAGCTGTCCGTCGCACATCGTGATGCGTCGTCCTGACTGGTCGATCGTGTTGCGTCTGTGCGAAATGGTCAGCGTTGTGCGCCCCTGGGTGAGGTGGGCGAGCGCCTGCAGGATCTCGTGCTCACTGTTCAGGTCCACGTGAGCGGTCGGCTCATCCAAGATCAGGATCGGAGCATCCTTGAGCAGTGCGCGCGCAATCGCGACGCGTTGCGCTTCCCCACCCGATAGGGCCAGGCCACGCTCTCCCACTTCCGTGTCCAGGCCGTAGGGCAGGCGCTCCAGTTTCTGCGTGAGGCGGGCCGCGTCGAGTGCGCGGCGGAGGTCCTGGTCGGTGGCGTGTGGGTTTGCGATCAGCAGGTTGTCGCGCAGCGTGCCGGTAAACAGGTAGGTTTCCTGCTCGACGGTGGTGATGTGGCGTCGAATCCACTGCAGTGTCACGTCGGTCAGGTCGTGTCCGTTGATGCGAATCGATCCGCTGTCGGGCCGACGGTTGGCGCATATGAGGGTGGCGAGTGTGGTTTTTCCTGCTCCTGATGGCCCGGTCAGTACGACATGCTGACCGGCTCCGATGTGCAGTGAAGCATCCGTGAGGACGTTGACACCTTTCTGGTAGGCGAAGTTTACGCGGTCGATGTCGATGGTGGCGCCGCTCGTGCCGCCCGTGCTTCCGGAAATTTCTTCGCTATCCGAACCGCGAGTCACGTCACCCGCACCTCGCCGCACCGCATCACCCGCACCTCGCTGCGCCACGCCGTGCGCATCCGGGTCGATCGCATCTGCCGCGTCGCTGACCGCCACAGGCTCACTGGTCAGGCGCTTGATCTCGCGTTGTGAGGCCATTCCGCCCATGCCGACATAGAAGAACTGACCGACCCGATCCAACGGATCTAACATGATGGTGGACAGCAGGACCAGCGCTATAGCCTGGCCCACGCTGATTGCTCCGCTGCCAGCCCGCCACGTTCCCAGCAAGGCTGCTCCCGTGATGATCCCCAACGAAAAGACGGCGTCCATTACGAACAGGACCAGCTGATTTGCTGCCAGGTATCGCATGACCCTGCGGCGCACTTTCTCTGATTGGTCAGCCAGGTGGCGGCCCATTGCCGCGCCGGCATTCATCAGTGTCAGCGCTGACAGGCCTTGAATAGCATCGAGTTCAGCTGCTGCGAGCGAACGCGCTGCCGAACGGTAACGAGACGAGACGGGTTTGAATGCGGCTCGAAATGCGCCGATGGCAAGCGGCACGATCGGGATGGCCAGTGCCAAAATCAGCGCCGCCACCCAGTCGATGGCAATCGCGATGACGACGACGATCAGAATCGGCGTCGCAAGAGAAGCAATCATCGGACCGATAAACGTGCCGCGATAGTTAGCCACGCGTTCCACGCCGTCGGTTGCTGAGTTGACGATTCGGCCTGTGCGCTCGCGTGAGCGTTCAGCCGGACCGCGCGCGAAGACATGATCCACGATGCGGTGACGGTATTCCTTTTCAATAGCGCCGACGCTGTGCCCCGCAAGACGCGATGCTGCCCACGCGCTCACGCCCGTGATGAGAGCGCAGATAGCGGCAGTGGCCCATAGTCCCCAGCCCAGCGGCCCCGACTCGATGACAGCATCGATGGCGTACCCGCTGCAGATATACACGCCTGCGAGCGCAAGCGCCGACATCCACGACACCGCAATAACTACGTGTTTTCTGTTCATCTCTTCTACTACCTCTCCTCACAACTGAGGTATGCCTTATTCAGCATAGTGTCGTCGTGGCGTGATCACCGGAGTGTGCGTGTGAGGGTGGTCAAATACGTCGATGGGGTGCTGGTACACGCGTGTCAGACGCTCAGACGTGAGTACGTCAGCGGGCGGCCCTGAGCAGTCCACTGTGCCGTCGTGCAGCAGGATCACTCGGTCCGCATATGCGGCTGCAGCATCCAATGCATGCAGCACAATGACAACACCGCAGCCCGTCTGCGCATAGTCGCGTGCCAGCCTGAGGACGAGTTCCTGATGTCGGATGTCCATCGCCGCCGTTGGCTCGTCGAGCAGCATGAGAGGACTGGCCTGCGCCATAATGCGGGCAAATGCTGCTCTGGCTCGTTCACCACCTGACAGTGAAGGGTAGGTGCGCTCGCGCAGCGCCTCGATATCAACTTTCCTCAGAACCGCGCTAACTGTTGCCTCGTCCTCGTTTTCCTTGGAGGTGCCGGCCCACGATGCCCGCCCCATGCGCACAACGTCCACGACAGTAAAGGGGAACGCGATGTCGATACGTTGCAGGAGCACTGAGCGTCGCTGTGCCAGTTCCACCGCGTTCCATTCCCTGATGGGGCGTTGCGCGACGCGAATTGTCCCTGACTGTGGAGCGCGATCTCCGCTCAGCACAGACAGCAGGGTTGATTTTCCCGCTCCGTTGGGACCGACGAGGGCGACCACCTCGCCGGGGAATACGCGCACACTGACGTGATCGAGGATGGTGTGCTCATCGATTGTCACCGTGACGTCCTGCGCGTCGATGAGCGGTGTGTGGGGATCTGGCTGATCGGGCAGGTCAGAGTCGCGTGAAAGCAGGGATCGCCAGGTTCTCATGCCCAGCCTCCTGATCGCGAACGTGAGCGCCTGAGCAGGTAGAAAAAGAAGGGCCCTCCGACCAGTGACGTGAGCATGCCGATCGGCAGGTCGGCGTAGGCGATGAGTGTGCGGGCACAAAAGTCCGCGCTGACCATCAGGAGTGCGCCGCCCAGCGCGCTTGCGGGCAGCAGGAGCCCATGAGAGGGGCCGATAAGCATGCGGATGAAGTGCGGCACGACCAGCCCGACGAAGGCGATGATGCCGTTGAATGCGACGGCGCACGAAACCAGCAGTGCTACCAGTGTCATCGCGATCATGCGCAGACGCTCGACGTTGACACCGACATGCCGGGCCGCCCGCTCCCCCAGTGAAAGAATGTCGAGCTGACGAGACAAAGCGAATGCGATGAGCGTGCCGATCACGCACAGGGGTGCGACGAGGGTGACTTGCTGCCAGCACGCACCGGCGATGGACCCCATCTGCCAGAACACGATCTGTTCACGGGCGGATGTGGGCGCGCGAAAAACGATGAATGAGATGATCGCTCCGGCGACCGCGTTGACGGCGACGCCCATCAAAATCAACGTCACGACTTCGGTGCGTCCTTCGTGTCGAGACATGACATAGACGATGAATGTGGTGATCAGCCCGCCGACGAATGCCAGCGTCGGTGTGGTGAGAGGCCCCAGGAATGTCCATCCGGCGATGACCGACAGTGCGGCACCAACCGCTGCTCCAGAGGAGACACCCACTGTTCCAGGCTCGGCCAACGGGTTGCCAAATATGCCCTGCATCAACGCGCCAGCGACCGCCAGCGAGATTCCCACCAGGATGCTCATCGCGATGCGAGGGAAGCGCACGTTCCACAGGGCTTCATCACCGAATGGGTGGGTGGGTGCAGGAAACCACGGCAAGCCGATTTTATGAGTAACGGATCCGAGGACTTGGTCGAAGGGAATGACGAGTTGGCCGAGCGCCGCAGACACGAGCACCGTGATGACCAGTAGAGCGGTCATCACGGTGAAGACGATGAGGGTGCGGGGTCGGGCAGTTGTCACTGACGCGCACCGCTTTGTCCGCCGTGACCGCGCCCTGTTCCAGCGCCGCCGTGTTGCCCTGTGCGCGCCGCCATCTCATCGAGGCGTTTTTGAACAATGGCTGGCTTATGGTCAGGAAGGTACGCGCGCTCCGGATCATACAGTGCCTGCCCTAACGCCACGATCACATCAGCCGTTCGCGGCCCCCACGTCATGACCTCGTAGTCAGACATGTCGATGATGCGGCGATTCTGCCCGGCAGGTGTCTGTGCAATGCCGGGCAATTTCAACATCGCATCTAGCCCGCCAACCGACGCAATGGACAGTGTCATCGTCACGATCACGTCTGGAGCCGCCTGCACCAGCGCTTCAGCATTGGTAGGTTGGGATCCTTCGAACCCCACTTCCGTTGCCACGTCGGTCGCTCCCAATGCTTCAATCAGCGCGTCGGCTCCTGAATTCTGGCCGAACCAGTCGTAGATTTTGGGACCGCGCATATACAGGAATGCGGCGCGTGGCCGTGCCGACGAATCAGTAGGAGCAATGGAAGCAACTGCCTGGCGTGCGTTCGCAATTTCCTGGTCGGTGCGCGTAGCCAGCTGAGCACCCAGCTCGTGGACACCCAGAGCATCGGCCACCGCTTTGATTTGAGTACCGACAGCGTCAAGGCCGCCCTCGTGCACGTCAGGTATGAACACGACGGGGATGCCCGTGTCGCGTAGCTGCTCGTGGACCTGTCGCGGTCCGATATTGTCGTCGGTAATGATGACCGAGGGGTGCAGCGCCAGGATGGATTCGGCGTTGAGTTCGTGCCCGTTTCGCGTGACTTGTGGCAGATTGTCGAGGCCGGGGATCGCCGTGGCCGTGTCCCTGCCGACCAGCTGGCATCCAAATCCGAGCGCGTACACGATGGACGCGAGTCCGCCGTTATTGTTCAGGGCAAGAATGCGCGTGGTGTCCGTAACCGTCTGGCGCGCACCGTCATCACTGGTCACGGTGGCAGGCAATGTCTGTGAGCTGGTTGGATCGTCGGAAATTGGGATGATCTGGTCGCTTCGCGTGTACGCGGTTGTTGGCCCCTTGAGCTGTAGCGGGTCGGGCAGATTGGCCTGAACTGATTCCGACAAGTCAAAGTCGCGGGCTTGGGTGGAGGCTGGCGGCATGTCGCATGCGCTGGCATCGGATTCGGGTACTGTCGCAATGTTGGCGCACCCGGTGACCGTCATGACGAGGGCACACGTGAGTGTGCTCAGGCATGCAGCTGGTGTCCACGAAGCCGCTTTCACTGTTGAAACTCCATCTGTCGCAGTCGGTTTGACCAGTTGGTAAACCTCGTGCTTATATGACGCTGTTTCACATAAAAACGGCTTACCCACGTAAGAGTACGATGTTCCTACGTGGTCGGCAAATTAACACCGCCGATGGACTATCACACCTGTTTCAGCAGATCCTGTACGTCCAGTTGAACGGGTCGTCTGCACGTCCCATCTGAATGTCGGTGAGCTGGTGGTAGATCTTTTCCGTCACCGGGCCAACAGGGATCGTCACGTCGAAATCATCATTGGCCAGGCGGCCGATGGGTGTGACGACAGCGGCAGTTCCACATGCGAAGACCTCGCTGACGGCGCCCGACTGAATGCCGCTGACCAGGTCGTCCAGGGCGATCGGCTTTTCTTCAACATCCACGCCCTGTGAGCGCAGGAGCTGGCAGATCGCGGAGCGCGTGCCGCCTTCCAGAATGACGCCAGTCAGTTCAGGTGTGCACACTCGTCCGTCGCTCATCACGACGAACATGTTCATGCCGCCGAGTTCTTCCAGATAGCGTTCCTCGTAACTGTCGAGGAAGCAGACTTGCGAAAAGCCCTTTTCCCCTGCGAGTTGCTGCGGGAGCAGTGAAGCAGCGTAGTTGCCGCCTGCTTTGGCGCTTCCTGTTCCGCCCGGGCCTGCGCGGTGGAAACCTCGGGAGACCCAAATCGACACTGGTTGGAATCCGCCCACGAAATACGGGCCCGAGGGGGATCCAATCACGTAGTAGTCAATGCGCGAAGCCGAGTGGACGCCTAAGAACGCCTCAGATGCGAACATGAAGGGTCTCAAATACAGGCTGGACCCTTCCACGTCAGGCACCCATTTTTCGTCGGCGCGAACATAGTCTACGAGCGAGCCCACGAAGTCTTCGCGGTCCATCTGTGGAAGTGCAAGACGGTGAGCGGAATGGTTGATGCGCGCAGCGTTGTATCCGGGGCGGAATGTCCACACGGAGCCGTCCTCATGGCGGTACGCCTTGAGTCCTTCGAAGACGGACTGGCTGTAGTGGAACACGGCAGCAGCCGGCGACACGGTCAGATCCCGGAATGGAATGATTTCGCGGTCATGCCATCCCTGCTGCGGTGTCCACGCCATGTGTGCCATGTGGTCAGTGAAGCGGTGACCGAAGGTGAGGTCCTTCATGATGCCGTCGTAAGTTGCCTGATCAGCGGGCGACGTGTTCTTTTCGAGCGGGAAGCGCCCAGCAATACGGTCGGCGTCCGGAAGCGGCTGGCTACCTGCTTGTTCCAATTGCGTGGGCTGATGCTCAATAGTCATCGTTACTCCTCATCGTCACTGACTTTCGCATTCGCTACCTGCAGCCTATCCCTCTGCACCGCAGAACAATATGACAGTCCATATGTCGACCTGTTTCGCACGAGCGGACGTCTCGGGCGCGCAATGCGCAGCTGCGCATGGTCGAGCCACTGCACGTGGTCGGCGTGAACGCGCGCACTCTGGCTGCGCGAGGGCTACGCTCACCTCAGTCCCACGGCAACTGGCACACCTCCTAGTCGCGTGCCAGTTGCGCTGCGATATCGCTGCCAATCTGTTCTGTTGAACGCACCAGCTGCTCACCGCTTGCCTGCGCGTCAGCGCGACGCTGCATGTCGCGTTCGATGGCATCGTGGACTGCGCCTGCTTCCTCGCGATATCCCAAGTGTTCCAACAGCATTCCGACCGATGCGATCGCAGCTGTCGGGTCTGCCTTTCCTGTCCCGGCGATGTCGGGGCCAGATCCGTGGACCGGTTCGAACATGGAGGGGTGAGTACCCTCGGGATTGATATTGCCCGACGCTGCCAAGCCGATTCCACCGGTTACCGCGCCGGCAAGGTCGGTCAGGATATCTCCGAAGAGATTGTCGGTGACGATGACATCGAATCGGCCCGGGTCGTTCACCATGTAGATCGTGGCGGCATCGATGTGGGCATAGTCGACAGTGACGTTCGGGTAGTGTGCGCCGATTTCTTCCACCGTGCGCTGCCACAGTCCCCCGGCATTGACGAGGACGTTGTGCTTGTGCACCAGCGTCAGGTGGTGCGCTGGACGGACGGCCGCCTGTTCGAAGGCGTATTTCACTACGCGTTGCACGCCAAAGGCGGTGTTCACGGACACCTCGGTGGCAATTTCCTGGTCGGTGCCGGTACGTATGGCGCCACCATTTCCGCAGTACAGGCCTTCTGTCCCCTCGCGCACGACAGTGAAATCAACGGTGCCGGGATCGGCCAGGGGGGTTGCAACTCCTGGGTAGTACAGCGAGGGACGCAAGTTGACGTAGTGATCCAGGCTGAAGCGCAGCTTCAACAGTAAACCGCGTTCCAGCACGCCTGAGGGCACTGACGGGTCGCCCACTGCGCCCAAAACGATCGCATCGGAATCATCGATCCGGGCAAGGTCCTCGTCGGTGAGAATCTCACCAGTGGAGTGGTAGCGATGGGCGCCCAGGTCAAAGTCGGTGGTGTCAATGTGTGTACCTGAGCCAGCAAGTGCGGCCTCCAGTGCGCGCAGTGCTTCCGGCACAACTTCGCGCCCGATGCCATCTCCGGGAATTACAGCTAATTTCAACCGTGTCATGGCTTCATTGTGTCGCTTCCATCTGCGCTCACGGCTCCTCGTCCACCATGCGAATGAGCGGCCCACATGGCGGACACTGTGCTCCGCACATGGTGGTCATGAAGGCCTACGCATAGACCGGGGGTGGCACCTGTTCGGTGCCACCCCCGGCTCACGGTCATCAACTGAAAGATCAGCGAGCTGCTGAGCCGTCCGTGTAGTCCTCGTCAACGGACGCCCATCCGAACTTGCGGCGCAGTTCCTGACCGGTCTTTTCAATCGGGTGGCTTTCTTCCTCGGCACGCAGTGCCTTGAACTCCTGGCCGCCCGCTTCCTGGTCAGCAATGAATCGGTGCGCGAAGGAGTCGTTTTGAATGTCCGCCAACACCTCTTTCATCGCTTCTTTGACCTGCGGGCCGATCACTCGCGGACCGGACACGTAGTCACCGTACTCAGCTGTGTCAGAGCACGACCAACGCTGCTTGGTGATGCCGCCCTCGTTAATGAGGTCGACGATCAGCTTCATCTCATGGCACACCTCGAAGTAGGCGATTTCAGGCTGGTAGCCGGCCTCAACGAGGGTTTCGAAGCCGGCCTGGATCAGGTGCGAGACGCCACCGCACAGCACGCTCTGCTCACCGAACAGGTCGGTTTCGGTTTCTTCGGTGAAGGTCGTCTTGATGACGCCGGCGCGGGTGGCACCCAGGCCCTTGGCGTATGCCAGAGTCAGATCCCATGCGTTGCCCGACGCGTCGTTTTCCACTGCGACAACAGCTGGAACGCCCTTGCCGTCAACGAACTGGCGGCGAACAGTGTGGCCAGGGCCCTTGGGCGCAACCATACACACGTCATGGTTCTTGCCCGGGTCGATGTAGCCGAAGCGGATGTTGAAGCCGTGTGCGAAGAACAGTGCCGCATCTTCCTTCAGGTTCGGCTCGATCTGCTCTGCGTAAACGGTGCGCTGGACCTGGTCGGGGACCAGAATCATGACGACGTCCGCTTCCTTGACAGCTTCGGGAACGTCCTCTACTTTCAGGCCTGCCTTTTCGGCCTTGTCCCACGAGGATGAGCCAGGGCGAAGTCCCACCACCACGTCAACGCCGGAATCTTTCAGGTTCAGGGCGTGAGCATGTCCTTGAGAGCCGTATCCGATGATGGCGACCTTCCTGGACTGGATCAGCGACAAATCTGCTCCGTCGTCATAGATGATTTCAGCCATTGTTCTAAATCTCCTTGAGTTGATCTGTGATTGAGCGTTGACCGCGGCCAATGGCGACAGCGCCTGATTGAACGATTTCTGTGATGCCAAATGGCTCAAGTGCGCGCACGAGGGCGTCGAGCTTCTGACCAGATCCAATGGATTCGATCACCACCGATTCCGGCTGGACGTCAACAACGTGAGCACGGAACAAATCGACCACTTCGAGCACGGGGGTGCGGTGTGCACCATGCGTGCGCACCTTAATCAGCATGAGTCGGCGCTCCACGCTGGAATCTGGCTCAAGTTCAACGACTTTGATGACGTTGATCAGCTTGTTGAGCTGCTTGGTGATCTGTTCAAACGGCAGACCATCGGCTTCAACGATGATCGTCATGCGGGAAATCTTCGGGTGTTCGGTTTCCCCCACTGCCAGGGATTGAATGTTGAATGCGCGGCGGGCAAAAAGTGCTGCCACTCGGGTGAGGACGCCCGGCTTGTTTTCCACCAGCACTGACAAGGTTCGCAAGTGTCCCATCGGTCAGTCCTCCGTTTCCCAGTTCGGGGCCATGTCCTTGGCGTACATGATGTCGTCGTTTGAAACTCCGGCTGCGACCATCGGCCACACCATCGAATCTCGCGACACCCTGAAGTCCAGTAAGACAGGTCGATCATTGATTGACATTGCCCAGTCGATCGCTTCGTCCACCTCGTCCTCGGTTCGCACGGTCCGTGCTTCGAGGCCGTAGGCTTTCGCCAGTGCCACGAAGTTCGGAACCTGGTCACCCTCGTCGGGGTTGAGGTCGGTATTCGAATAGCGTTTCGAATAGAACAGCGACTGCCACTGCCGCACCATGCCCAGCACCGAGTTGTTGATCAGGGCAATCTTGATCGGGATCCGGTTCACCACGCAGGTGGCGAGCTCCTGGTTGGTCATCTGGAATGATCCGTCGCCGTCAATTGCCCACACCACCGTGTCGGGTTGTCCGACCTGCGCTCCCATTGCGGCTGGAATGCAGTAGCCCATTGTTCCCAGTCCGCTGGAGGAAATGAAGTGGTGAGGCTTGTCGAGTGTGAGGAACTGCGCCGCCCACATCTGGTGTTGCCCCACGCCGGTAGTGAAGATGGCATCAGGTGCGTGAGCTGACAGGCGCGAGATCACGCCCTGCGGGGCAAGGCGCCCGTCTTCCGGTTCAGTCCACCCCATCGGGTAAGTGTCGCGCAGCCTGTTGAGGTAGCGCCACCACCCGCCCAGGTCGGCAGGTTTACTGGCGTCCTGTACAGCCTTGACGGCAGCCGTCAGGCGAGGCAGGGTCGCTGCCAGATCGCCCACGATGGGAATGTCTGCCACTCGGTTCTTGGAGATCTCCGCAGCATCGATGTCTACGTGGATCACACGTGCGCGACGCGCGAAGGAGTCGAGGTTTCCTGTCACGCGGTCATCGAACCGTGCACCCAGAGAAACAACGAGGTCGGCACGCTGCAAGGCTCCCACCGCTGCGACCGTTCCGTGCATTCCCGGCATTCCCAGGCAGTGCTGATCCGAGTCGGGGAATGCGCCGCGCGCGGTCAGTGTGGTCACCACTGGCGCGTTGGTCGCTTCCACCAGTTCTGCCAGCGCCTCGGAACTGCGGGAGCGGATCACGCCACCGCCGACGTACAGAACTGGAGCTTGAGCTGTCGCAATGGCAGCCGCTGCTGCGCGCACCTGCTTCTTGTGCGGCTTAGCGGCAGGCCTGTAGCCCGGCAGGTCGAATGCCGGTGGCCACGAAAATTTCATCTGTGCGTTTTGGGCAGATTTTGTCACGTCGACGAGGACGGGGCCTGGCCGCCCGGTCGATGCGATGTGGAATGCTTCAGCGATCAGCGAGGGGATTTCCTGCGCGTCCGTCACCAGGAATGAGTGCTTGGTGAGCGGCATGGATGCGCCCACGATGTCTGCTTCCTGGAATGCGTCAGTGCCGATCATGGAGGCACCGACCTGGCCTGTAATGACGACGATCGGAACAGAGTCCATATTGGCATCAGCCAGTGCAGTCAATGTGTTGGTTGCTGCCGGCCCGGACGTCACGATCGCAACGCCCACTTTTCCAGTCGCCAGGGCGTACCCCTCGGCGGCGTGTCCTGCTCCTTGTTCGTGTCGAACCAGAATGTGACGCATGGATGAATCCATGAGCGGGTCGTAGGTCGGCAAGATCGCGCCACCTGGCATACCGAAAATGTCGGTCACGCCCAGTGCTTCCAGGCTCGCGACGATGGCCTGCGCCCCGGTCATTGTCTGTGTTGGAGTATCGCCCATGTTCATGGTGTCCTCTCAATGGTTTGTGTGGTGGTACAAAAAAATCCCCTTCGCTCCAAGCGTGGGGATTAGGCGTGCGTTCCACCTGACATTTACGCAGCAGGATACGCACGCCGACCTACGAGGAGGATGACGTCCGTCACTGCGATAATGTTCTGCACGTCTCATACGTTACGGCTCCGTCGGGCCGCGAGTCCCGGAATCTCATATTGTGAGAACCCGGCGTCATTAGCCAGATTGTCTGCGCTTCACAGGCAGCCCTCCGCACCCTTTCTTCGCGCCTTTTCGGCACGCATCCGGCATCGGTGCAGTATCAAACCTGCAGCACGCCCTCGTCATCCCCACACCACGCCAGCAGGCCCCATGCGAGCCGGGCCAGAAAGCCAGTCGCGTCGCATTCGCCAAATGTGACGACAATTGGGACGATAGACTGTCGCACCCTGAGAAATACCTGAGATAATGCCAGAGCATGTAGACCTTTGGAACTTAATGGGAGTGTGCCTGTGGCCTCTGTATTCTCATTTTTGGCTGAACAGCCCGTGCTGTTCCTGTTCATCCTGATCGGCATCGGGATGGCGTTTGGCCGCGTCAAAGTTCGTGGAATCGGACTGGGTGCCGCCGCGGTGTTGTTCTTCGCGATCATCCTGGCTGCGTGGGCGGAAACATACGGTGTTGAGCTGCGCGTCACCCGTGAACTCGGCACGCTTGGCCTGGCCCTGTTCGCCTTTGCTATCGGTATTACTTCCGGCGCATCCTTCTTCCACAATCTGCGCAAGGCCATCGGACCAATCCTTATCATGGTCGTGCTGTACATCGTGGCCGCTTCGGTCGGCCTGCTGGTCGGACGCGGATTCGGCATGAGCACCGCGATGATCACGGGCACATTTGCCGGTGCTACGACGAACACGCCCGCTCTGGCTGCCGCCGGAGAAGCGTCCGGCGACCCAGGTGCTGCCACTGTTGGCTACTCCATTTCCTACATTTTTGGTGTCATCGGCATGCTCGGTGCTGCGGCTGCTGCCCTGTCATACGGCAAGCACGACAAAGATGCGCCCAGCCCGCTGGCTAACCGCACCATCCGCGTCGAGCGCGAAGACCATCCCTTCATTGGTGACATCTACGAAAAGCTCGGCAGCCGCGTGACGTTCTCGCGTCTGCGCCGCGGTGAGGCTGGCCCGATCACGCGCCCATCCATGTCGGACACACTCGATCCTGGTGACCTGCTGACAGTTGTTGGCCCACGTGAACTTGTGGCGCGTGTTGCCACCGAGCTTGGGCACTCCTCCTCGCACTCACTGTTGCAGGACCGCTCCTACCTGGACTTCCGCCGCATGACAGTGTCTGACCCGAAGGTCGCTGGGCGAACAGTGGGAGACCTTGATTTCGCCACTCGTTTTTCCGCCACGATTTCTCGTGTACGTCGCGGTGACGTGGATATGGTCGCAGAACCAGGACTGGTGCTCCAGCAAGGTGACCGCGTGCGTGTGGTTGCTCCGACCTCCAAGATGAAGAAGATTACCGAGTTCTTCGGTGACTCGGCACGCGGCCTGTCTGACGTGAACCCGGTCGCTCTGGGCATCGGCATGGCGCTGGGCATTTTGCTGGGCGAGCTGAAGTTCTTCACCCCCACCGGTGAGTATTTCTCGATCGGTTCCGCTGCCGGCACGCTGATCATAGGCCTGATCTTTGGCAAGATCGGCCGCGTCGGCCCGATCGTCACCGCGATCCCCTACACCGCATGCCAGGTGCTCTCGGAGTTCGGTTTGCTGGTCTTCCTCGCTCAGGCCGGAGCCGTCGCAGGCGGTCAGATCATCGAAGCGTTCACATCAGGCGCATGGTGGAAGATCTTCCTGCTCGGCGTCATTATCACGTTGATCATGGCGATCGGCATGTACTGTACGATGCGCTGGATCTTCAAGATGGGCGGCACGCGCCTGGCCGGTGTACTTGCAGGTTCGCAGACCCAGCCTGCGGTATTGGCATTTGCGAATGGCCGCACGAACATGGATCCTCGTGTGGCGCTCGGCTACGCACTGGTCTACCCGGTCGCCATGATCGGCAAGATCATGGTGGCGCAGGTCTTCGGCGCCATGTAGCTGCTCGGTTTCACGCCTGCTCTACGCAGCTAATCAGCAATTGGCGGGTCGTCCTCGTTCCTCCTTTATGGACGAGGGCGACCCGCTTTTTGTGCGAGCTGGCTACTGATCTTTGTCGATACCCCTGCGGGTCTTGTCCGAATGGAGCGACTGACGTTTGCGCCGCTCATCAATCAGATTCAATGCGGCAGCAATAAACAGGACCAGCATCCCGATCCCCAAAGCAGGCCCAGGAACTGCGCCGCGTGTCACAAGCGCATAAATCACCCCGCCACCCAACAGCACAGTGGCAATAACATACAAAGCATCACTGGTCACCTTCACAGTCATTGTGAATCACCGACCCATTCTTGCAATAGTCATGTTTCATGCATTCCTGCGTAAAGCCGTTCTTCCACCCTTCATAGGCCACCACGCCAACCGGGCCGAGCGCAACTGCACCTGCGTAAATCCCCCAGCCAATAGAGCCTTTCCATTGGCTCCAGGTAATCTGCCCCGAAGCTGCTCGAGATACACCATCATCGCGAGCAACCGTATAGCCAAGAGTAAGTGCCGCAACAACAGCACCCACAACCGCAGGCACATTATTCCACACCAGCTAATAATGAGGGTATTAGAGTGCTGCCGGCTCAACAAGGTTCGGCGACAAACTGCCGCGCACAGCAGCTGTCTGACGGAAAAGGTATGCGGCGCGAACTATGGGCTTGAGTGAAGGGCGTGCCAAGGCCAGCACGTCAGATGCAATCACGTCAGATGCAGTCAACCGGTCAAGGTAAGAGAGCTGAAAAACTGGCCGGCACGCTTCGGCAACAGCGACTTTTCCGCACTATTCCGCGGTTCTCACATGGTGAGATCGCGCGGTGACGGCGTGCTACCTTGACCGGTTGATCTTCGCAACGTCGGCTACCTTGACCGGCTGATTAATACCTTGAACAGTTGACCGTCACTGTGGCGAGGTGCCCAGCAGCGCACTGACAGACCTTGACCCCTTGACAGTACCCGCATGACGTTGATGCGCAGCGATTCCTGCGCGCCCTCTCGCGGGGTGCCGCACGCCGTGCCGGCGCTGCAGCGGTATACCACCGGCTACCGCCCGTCGGCTCCTTCAGGGAAAGGATCGACCTCATCGCCCAGGCTGTCACCCAGCTCATCAACGTCACCCTCGTCGATTGCCCCAGCCAGGCCGAGCGAAGGCACAGACACTGGACGCTCCATCAGCCAGTTGCGGTCAGTGAGCATGCGCGCAACCGCCAGACCCACGCCGATTGAAATAACCGTGAAGAACACGGAGAAAAGTGCGGCAGACGCGTCATTGATGTTCCCGTTGTTCAGGTAGGCC
Source organism: Pauljensenia sp. C0170B5 (assembly GCF_056590195.1). NCBI lineage: Bacteria > Bacillati > Actinomycetota > Actinomycetes > Actinomycetales > Actinomycetaceae > Pauljensenia > Pauljensenia sp. C0170B5. The sequence goes on from NZ_JBWPVR010000006.1 coordinate 103,328, forward strand.
AGCGAACGGTACAACGGCACACCCGGGATCATGATGACAACGGCGGGCACCGACAGACTCACGCGTGAGTAACGATGGCTCGAACGCGCCACCAGCGACGCCAGCAGACCCGCGCACAGTGCCGCAATCCCCACAGCAGCCTGAACGGGCACATGCAACTCATCCACCATCGCCAGACGACCCGTGTTGATCATTGCACCGATCAGCGCAGCGTAGGCACTGACCTTGGGCGGCGTATTAAACAACATAGCGAACCCGTAAGACGCGATATACGAGGTCAGGAACCGCAGCAGGTACAGCACCCACGGCATTAGGTGATAGTCATACTGAGGGGTGACCGACCAGTGGAAAATCAACGACACGCTCCACACGGCCACACCCGCCGACACCATCAGCATCGTGACATAGACCAGACGCGGAATCCCCGCCTGGAAATCGTGACGCACCAGGTCAATGATGCCGGTGACCAACGGGAATCCTGGCACCAGGAAGAGCACTGCTGAAATGAAGCCGGCCTGGTGGGTTGGTTCGACGTTCATGAAGTGCTGCGCGGCTGCCACCAGTGAAATGTAGATCGTGGAGGCCAATGCACCGCACGCCATCCACACGCCGAAGTGATTCATGCGACGGTGAAGCATCTGGCGGCGCAGATACTGACCGAAGAAGGCCGCGATGGCAACAACGGAGCACTCCACCCAGCCGCCGTGATTGAGAAATGAGAACGCCGCGCATGCGATACCCGATGCCAACGCGTTCGGCAGCGTCGAATACAACGGCGGCACGTGCTCGATCTCATCAAGTGTGGAGTCGACTTCCTCGATGCTGATCGATCCGGGCCCGCCCAGGCCATTGACGAAACTCGCAAGCCGGTCGATGCGGTCAGCGTTGACACCCATCGCGCGCTGCTCGGCAAGCTCGGTGCGGAAGGTGCCCGACGCGTACGCCGTGGAGATAATCTCGGTGTATGTCACCTGCGCGTGGTGCTGCTCAATGCCGACTGCCTGCGCCAGACGAGCCATGCCGTGTTTGACGCGAAATGCACTCGCACCGCTGGACAACAGCATCTGTCCCAGACGCAACACGATACGCGACGCGTGAGCAAGGCGATCGTGAGCCACCATACGGTGCAGCGTCAGTGAGGTGCGTTCACGCTCGGTGTGAGCGTACCGGTTGTGGTCTGTGCCCGTGACTGCATCCTCACGCGCCGCAGCAGTGCGTTCAGGAGCGCCTCGCCCGGCATCGCCCCGCCTGGTATCGCCGCCACCAGGCTCATTGTGGCCTGGCCTGCCGTGACGGGAACCGTCGCGACCGGGTTCGTCGTGCCTGGGATCGTCGTGCGCGGCTGTGCTCGACGAGGGCAACTCGTTGGACGCAGGTGCCGAAAAGTTCGACGCCGAGCTGGCAGTCGAATCATCTGAGGCAGAGTTTTTCACAGTAATAAATGGTGCCACCATCGACACCTCCTTGCCTAGGACAGGTGACCCGCTTCCCATCTCACACGGTGAATATCACAACGCACAGGTCTTCATCTCGCATTAACGTGTGACTAGTGTGGGCTGCATATATAGTGACCGCCCGCCCACACACCGATTAAACAGTCGCGATGCGTCCGCAGTGACACACAGCGCACTGACCGCATCTGGGATAGGAGCTTTTGTGAAACGTTCACGAGTCATCGCCGCGTTGGCCACCCTCGTCATGGGAATGACTGCGTGTGCGGGCCCGGATGCTTTCAACTCGAGCCAGTCCGGTCAAAGCGCCGGCGGCCAGGCGAACGCAGCGGCCACCATTGACATTGGCTCCCTGTACGAGCCGACGAACCTATCAAACTCAGGTAGCGGTGGGCAGGGCGCGACCGAAGCGCTGACAGGCAACGTGTATGAAACACTGTTCCGCCTGACTGATTCGGGTGACGTGGAACCTTGGCTGGCCACTGAAGACGTCGTCTCCGAAGATGGACTGACCCATACGCTCACCATTCGTGAGGGCGTGACGTTCTCCTCGGGAAAGGAGATGACCGTCAACGACGTTGTCGCCTCCATCAAGCACCTACTGTCTGACGAATCGCAGTCCGCGCGCAAGAAGGAAGTATCCGTTATCTCTGACGTGCAGGCACCTGACAGCACGACCGTCGTCCTGACGCTGTCAGAGCCTTCCGTTTCACTGGACTATGACCTGTCCGGCATGTGGGTTGTTCCCGAAGGGCTCGACACCACGACGCAAACTGACGGCACCGGACCCTACACGGTGGAGGGATGGACGAAAGGTTCGACCCTCACGCTGAAGGTTCGCGAGGACTACTGGGGTGACAAGCCTGCCAATGCCGGTGCCATCTTCCACTACTTCACCGATGCGACGTCCATGACGAACGCTCTGCAGGCCGGTGACATCGACATTGTGACGAATGTGCAGTCACCGGATGCGATCCCCACTTTCGATTCGAACGCGAACTTCACCGTCTCTGACGGCATGTCCACGACGAAGGAACTGCTCGCTTTCAATGACCGAGTCAAGCCGTTCGATGATGCGCGCGTGCGCAAAGCTGTCTACTCAGCCATTGACCGCGACAAGCTCCTGGAGTCCGTGTGGGCGGACAAGGGACAGGTCATCGGCTCGATGGTGCCGCCTTCGGACCCGTGGTATGAGGACCTGACTGGCCTGAACCCTTACGATCCGGAGTTGTCGCGCTCACTGCTGGCCGAAGCTGGACTGGCTGGCGGCTTCTCCTTCACGCTGGACACTCCGACCTACGATCCGCATCCACTGGTCGCTGAGTTCGTCAAGAGCGAGCTGGCCAAGATCGGTGTAACCGTGACGATCAATCCGATCACCGCTGACGAATGGTATTCCAAGGTCTTCACAAACAAGGATTACGAAGCCACGTTGCAGGAGCACGTCAACACTCGCGACGTCGTGTGGTACGCCAACCCGGATTTCTACTGGGGCTACGACAATCCTGAAGTGTCCGACCTTGTCGAGCGTTCTCAGCACGCGCATTCCACCGATGAACAAGCCGACCTGCTGCGCCAGGCCAACAGGATCATTGCCGAGGAAGCCGCAAGCGCCTGGCTCTACCTGTACCCTCAAGTTGTGATCGCACGGTCTCATCTGAACGGATACGGGGTCAACGGGCTGAACTCGCAGTTCTTCGTGGCGGGGATTAGCGAGTCCGAGTGATCCGGTACCTGGTTCGTCGCAGCGCATTGCTGGTTGCCACTGGGGTGGCGGGCCTCATTGCAATATTTGTGCTGCTCAGGCTCCTGCCCGGCGACCCAGCCAATGCGCTTTTGACATCGACCGCAACGCCGGAACAGATTGAGGCGGCGCGCCGTCAGGTCGGATCTGACCAGCCGGTTGTGACCCAGTTCGTCCGCTGGATTTCTGACCTGGCGCATGGCGACCTGGGCACGTCGTTTACATCAGGAACGTCGGTGGGCGCTGAGATTGCCTCACGCCTGTCGGTGACCATTCCTCTGACTCTGATCGCCTTCACATTCGCCCTGCTCGTTGCTATTCCTCTGGGATACGTGGCGGCTCGATGGCGCAACGGGCCTGCCGGCCTGATCGTGTCGATCTTTTCGCAGATCGGCATCGCTGTTCCTGTTTTCTGGATCGCCATGATGGCGGTGATCGTTTTTGCCGTCAGGTTGCGTCTGGTGCCCGCGAGCGGTTTTCCACCCCAGGGATGGGGTACCCCGTTCCTCGCGTGGACGGCACTCGTCCTGCCGGTCAGCACCATCGCTTTCGTCTCCAGCGCGTCGATGACGCGCTACACCCGCTCAGCCGCCCTCGATGTCATTGACTCAGGCTACATGGCGTGCGCGCGGGCGCTGGGCCAGTCGCGCACGCGCGCAATGATCCGTCACGGTTTGCGCAACGCATCGATCCCGGTGATCTCGGTAGCCAGCATCGAGCTTGCGACCACCTTCATCGGTGCAGTCGTTGTTGAGCAGGTTTTCGCTCTGCCCGGCCTGGGCTCCATGCTGACCCGAGCGATCGCTCAGCATGATTTCCCCTCTATTCAAGGGGTCCTGCTTGTCTCCACCGCCCTCGTGCTGGTCATCGGGTTCCTTGCTGACGTGCTTCAACGTATCGTTGATCCGCGTCTGCGCACTTCCCTGACAGGAGGTCGCGCGTAAATGACTCCCGCACCCTCCCCTTCGCCATCCGCTCCGCGCCGCCGGGCCAGTCGAACCGGCAGAGCCGGCCTGATCATCGGCGTCGTTCTTCTCTCCGCGGTCGCCCTGGCCGCCCTCGTCTCACTGTTCTGGCTGCCCTACCCTGTCGATGACACGTCGGGCGGCCGACTGGAAGGCGCATCGTGGCAGCACTGGCTCGGCACCGATCGCCTGGGCCATGACATCGCTACACGCGTACTGATCGGTGCGCGTATCGCGCTGACGGTCGGCACCGGCGCAGCGCTCATCGCATCCATCATCGGCATCAGCTTCGGACTCCTTGCAGCACTTTCGCGCGGCTGGTTCGACGATGTGGCCTCCTCGATCCTGGACGTCCTCATCGCCTTTCCGACACTGCTGCTCGCCATGCTGATGGTCGCAGTTGGAGGCGCATCACTGCTGACCGTCACGGTGGCGATTGGCCTGTCGGCATCTGCCGTGATAGCGCGGCTGACGCGCATCCTCACATCACGTGTGCTGCGCGAGCAGTACGTGGTTGCCGCACGCACGTCCGGAGTGGGGACCCTTGGCATTGTCTGGCGCCATGTTCTACCCAATATCTGGCCCTTCCTGATCGTCAACGTGGCTGTGCTGTTCGGTTCAGCGGTTCTGGCTGAAGCAGGATTGTCCTACCTAGGGCTGGGCACTCCCCCGCCGAACGCGTCGTGGGGGCGTCTGCTGCTGGATGCTCAGGCCACGTTCACCACACAGCCTCTGGGCGCAATCGCACCAGGCGTCGCCATCGTCGTCCTCGTGATCGGCGCAAATCTACTGTCGGACGGCCTGCGCGCCGCGGTCGATCCTACCCAGCAGGAGGCCTCATGACCGCGCCACTGCTCCAGGCCAATGATCTGACCGTGCGCATCGGCGGCAGCACGATTCTGGACTCGCTCAATCTGACCATGAATCGCGGCGAGCACGTGGGCATGATCGGTGCGTCCGGGTCGGGTAAATCAATGTTCGCCAAAACTGTGATGGGGCTTCTACCCTCGTCAGCTCAGGTGAGCGGATCTTTACGGGTGAGCGACCTCAATGTGACCGGTGCATCCGAAAAAGACCTGCGCAGCTTCCGTGGAGCCACGGCGGCAATGGTTTTCCAGGATCCCCTGTCTGCCCTCGATCCGCTCATGCGTATCGGTAAGCAATTGGAGTGGCCGCTGGCCCACCATCAGCATGTACGAGGGCGACGCGCCATGCGCGCTGCAATCAATGAAGCGCTGAGCGGAGTGCAGCTACCTGATCCTGAACGCGTTGCCCACGCATTTGCGCATGAACTGTCCGGAGGCCAGCGCCAACGCGTGGCGATTGCGCTGGCGCTGGCCTGTCAGCCAGACCTCCTGATCGCAGATGAGCCCACCACGGCGCTGGACGTAACAGTGCAGGCGCATATTCTGGATGTCCTCACCCAGGCCACGCGCCAGCACGACACTGCGTTACTTTTCATCTCTCATGACCTTCCGGTGGTCGCACAGATGGCTGATCGCATCGTCGTCATCGAGGAGGGACGGATCAGCGACGACGTGTCAACCTCGAACCTCGTGGCCGCAGACGCAACGGATCTGAGCGATGGCACACGCCGCATTGTGGAGGCGGCGCGCCACCTCGACACGATGATGGACACTATCAAGTCCCGCGACGATCGGAGGGACAACGATGAGTGATTCTGCTTTGATTTTTGACGACGTCACCTTCCACTACCCGTCAACAGATGCCGGCATTGACCACTTCAGCGTGCACCTCGAGCCGGGTGCACGCGTCGCCCTCGTCGGTGAATCCGGAAGCGGGAAAACCACAGCTGCGCGGCTGGGCCTGGGATTGTTGCCCGCGCAGTCGGGGTCTGTCACCTTTGCCGGGATGCCGGTGCGCTCGCGTTCGCGCAGTATCATGCGCAATTTCCGTTCACACGTTCAGGCGGTGTTCCAGGATCCGTATTCTTCACTCAACCCGCGTATGCGTGTCGGGGCGATCGTTGCCGAGCCGCTGCACGCGCTGAAGGTGGCGTCGGGCGCACGGGCGCGGGAGATGGTGCACGAGGCATTGCGGCTGGTCGGTGTCGATCCGCAGCGCGCTGACGAGTATCCTCGAACTTTTTCAGGTGGGCAGCGTCAACGCATCGCCATTGCCCGGGCCCTGGTGTCTGAGCCGAGCGTCATCATCGCTGATGAACCTGTTTCGGCACTGGATATGGCGACGCGCGCCTCCGTCATGGAGATGATCGATTCGATCACCCGTGAGCGCGGCATGTCGCTTCTGCTGGTTTCTCACGATCTGGCGACCGTGGCCTCAGCGTGCGACACTATCGTCGTGCTCAAGGATGGGCACGTCGAAGATCGCGGCCCGACTCGTCGTGTATTGTCAGCTCCCGAGGGCGACTATGCGCGCGCACTGATTGCTGCAATTCCTCGACTGCCAAGCGGCACCGACTGACTCACCGGAAATACCGTCCGGCTCGAAGGACGCGCCGGCTGAATAGTAGGTAGCACCGCCAAGGGCCGACACTCCTCTCATTGAGGTGGAGGCATCGCCTAGGTGGATGTGATAGCCACCAGCAAGGAGGTGCGGCACATGCTAGTAGCGTGTTGTATTGCCTGCTCAGTCCTGCTGGGAGCGTCTTTGCAACGCATTTCCGGCATGGGGCTGGGCCTGGTTGCTGGCCCGGTGTTGTCGCTGCTGATGGGCGGTGTGGACGGCATCGTCATGATGAATATTCTGGCTGTCATCAATGCGAGCATCATCGCGCTGACCGTGTGGCGCGACATCGACTGGAAACGGTGGGTGCTGCTCGGGCCAATCATGGTGGTCGGCTCAATTCCTGGGGCTTTGCTGGTGCGTAGTGTTTCACCTGCCTGGGTGCAGGTTATTGTTGGCGCACTCATCACCGTGTCACTGATCGCATCTGTGGTTCGAGGGGCGAAGCTACGGCGGGTTGATTTCGCTGACAACCAAGTGGTTGAGTGGTTCTGTGCAGCTTCATACCTCGTGGTGGCTCATCGCAGTAGCTATTGGCGCGATGCTCGTGGGGATCGCTGCGGGAGTGCTTATTGCTCCTCGAGTCAGCAAGTCTCATTCCCGTGCGCTGGCACTGGTCCTGGCAGTTGTGGGCGCTGCAACTGTCCTGATCAAAGGTATTATCTCGGTGTCAACCGGCGCATAATCAGCTCTTTCACGAACATGACAACTGGGCGCTCACTACCGTCCGTCACAGGGTTGTAGTGCAACCCCGTAAGTAGATGTCAGTGCGGCACCACGGTCGGTCTTGTGACGCTCGACAGCAAGGCCATCGACCTTCCGGCAGATGTTCACGCGCCTGTAACGTTGCGTTAGCTTTCATGGCCCTTCCTGCCATTTTGACCACTTAGCGTGAGGGCTGTATGTGTTTCGCTTTCATAGTGCTTAGGAGTCTGAACACGACTACACAGCGCGCCCGGATTGTCGGGCTGACTGCGCTTTGTTCAATTGCGGCATTGTCCGTGGTGTCAACTCAGCAACTGGCTTTTGCTGACGCCACCGAGGAAGGTCCTTTCTATTCCTCGAAGCAGCCGTACATCGCACCCAGCGAAAGTGACATCGCAGGATATTCACAGCCTCCAGCAGGTTTCGACATTGAACATACTCAGCTCGTCGCTCGCCATGGTTCGCGAGGATTGTCCTCCTATAAGTACGATGCTCTGTTAATGCTGATGGCTCAGACGGCTCAGAAAGAAAATGGTTTCGTGTCACCGGAGGTGGGCGAGGCCTTCATGAAGAACCTCGAGTCGATCACAGCGGCCAACGTGGCCAACGGCTACGGAATGCTCACCGGTCAGGGCGCTACGCAGCACCGCGGAATTGGTGAACGCACCTACAAACGCAACTCTGCTCTCTTCGAGCGCGCCATTGCCGAGGGTGACGCGATCCGCTTTGAGTCCTCAGGTGAGGCTCGCGCCACCGAATCCGGCGAAAGCTTCCTCACAGGGTTTGAAGCCGCCTCGCACAACAGTGTGACGCCGATCGTGGAATCCCTCGAAGCGCATCCTGAAACACTTTACTTCCACAAGCTGGAGAACCCTGATGGCTCAGTGAAGCAGGAGGGGACGCCGGCTTACGAAGTAGCCTCTCGTTACGAAGCATTCATTGGGGAGCAGACCAGTGACGGTGGAGTGATCGCCGGAGCGATCGATTACATCGAGTCGCTGCCTCAGTCGCAGGAATCGGCACGCCGGGTTCTCTCGCAGATCTTCACGCCCGAGTTTATTGACTCGATCGGAGATGATGCGCATACATGGTTCAACACTGCCGATGGCTCGAAGGACGGCGACAAGAACTGCGCACCGAACGCTGATGAAAGCACTGACGCTGATGCGTGCGGCTCCGCCAAAAAGAAGATCACCAGCGCTGTTGATGCGGCGATGGATCTGTACAACCTGTACATCATCGGTGCTGATATGCAGGAGGAAAACACCGGGGAGCACGCATTCGATTTCGAGCAGTATTTCGCAAACTACCAGGACGACGCCAAGTGGTTCTCCTATCTGCTCGACGCTGAGGACTTTTACGAAAAAGGTCCGGGCGTGACGGGAACTGACGGGTCATACGCGCCTGCGCAACCGTTGCTCGATGATTTCTTCGCCCAGATCGATGAGCGCACCGCAGGTGGATCCCACGTTGCAACGTTCCGCTTTGCTCACGCAGAAACGATTGCTCCTTTCTCCGCCCTGCTTCGTTTGCCTGGTTCAACCCAGCAGGCACCTGCTGTCTCACAGCCTGTCAGCATCGACGACGTCTTTAACTACGCCACCAACGAATGGCGCGGATCCACCGTCATGCCGATGGCGGCAAACGTCCAGTGGGACACGGCCTGTCAGGCCGGCACCGATCCTGCAACGGGTAGGTCGTGGACCCCGATTGTCCGCATGCTTGTCAACGAGGTGGAAACACCGTTTAATTCCTCGTGTACTGCGGTTGCCGAAGGATCATCCTGGTACAAGGTCTCCGAGCTGCGCCATTGTCTTCTTGGACAAGCTCAAACGGAATCTCCACTGCTGACGAAGTCCTCGCCTGTTGGACCATCTGGCAAGCCAGAGGTTGATCCAGCTCAGACTACTGGTGATGAGGAGGGTCGGGGTCAAGGTGTGGTCTTGGAGCGTCCCTCACACCTCGCGACAACGGGCTCGGACTCTGGTCTTGTGATTGCGGGCCTGGCGGCAATCTTAATGGGAACAGTTTTGGTGACGCGCCGCAGGTAGGCCCTCACCTGGCAATTGAAGACGCCTCCCGTCTATGGGAGCCTCCCCCCGTGCGTGGGGGTAGGCTTCTTCGGTGCTGAAAGCCAATCCGACAGATGCATCTCGCTCGTGAGGCTCGGGCAGTGCCTGCTATCCGCGCTGGCGCGCGTCCGGGCAGCGTGTGCGCGTAAAAAAAGGGGGGTGGGGTACTGGCCTGTCTCCAGGCCTGTACCCCACCCCCAACTCACGGTTGATTGCGGCAGTGTCTTACTCTCCCACGACCCCCCGGTCGCAGTACCATCAGCGCAAAGGCGGCTTAGCTTCCGGGTTCGGAAAGGAGCCGGGCGTTTCCCGCCTGCCATGAGCCACCGCAAAAAATGTCACCCACCCACAACGTGTGGGTTGAGTGTGTACCGCACAGTGATTGCAAGCACCACACCCCAAACATAGGGTGCACGTGTTTTCTCGCTTCGCCCCACACACTAGTGTGGAGTGTTGGTTTAGAATCGGCCCATTAGTACCAGTCGGCTCACAACACCTCACAATGCTTCCACCTCTGGCCTATCA
>NZ_JBWPVR010000023.1:0-1224 GCF_056590195.1 Pauljensenia sp. C0170B5
CTGTAATGCAAGTAGCGTATGCGCTCACGCAACTGGTCCAGAACCTTGACCGAACGCAGCGGTGGTAACGGCGCAGTGGCGGTTTTCATGGCTTGTTATGACTGTTTTTTTGTACAGTCTATGCCTCGGGCATCCAAGCAGCAAGCGCGTTACGCCGTGGGTCGATGTTTGATGTTATGGAGCAGCAACGATGTTACGCAGCAGGGTGACGGTGTTCGGCATTCTGAATCTCACCGAGGACTCCTTCTTCGATGAGAGCCGGCGGCTAGACCCCGCCGGCGCTGTCACCGCGGCGATCGAAATGCTGCGAGTCGGATCAGACGTCGTGGATGTCGGACCGGCCGCCAGCCATCCGGACGCGAGGCCTGTATCGCCGGCCGATGAGATCAGACGTATTGCGCCGCTCTTAGACGCCCTGTCCGATCAGATGCACCGTGTTTCAATCGACAGCTTCCAACCGGAAACCCAGCGCTATGCGCTCAAGCGCGGCGTGGGCTACCTGAACGATATCCAAGGATTTCCTGACCCTGCGCTCTATCCCGATATTGCTGAGGCGGACTGCAGGCTGGTGGTTATGCACTCAGCGCAGCGGGATGGCATCGCCACCCGCACCGGTCACCTTCGACCCGAAGACGCGCTCGACGAGATTGTGCGGTTCTTCGAGGCGCGGGTTTCCGCCTTGCGACGGAGCGGGGTCGCTGCCGACCGGCTCATCCTCGATCCGGGGATGGGATTTTTCTTGAGCCCCGCACCGGAAACATCGCTGCACGTGCTGTCGAACCTTCAAAAGCTGAAGTCGGCGTTGGGGCTTCCGCTATTGGTCTCGGTGTCGCGGAAATCCTTCTTGGGCGCCACCGTTGGCCTTCCTGTAAAGGATCTGGGTCCAGCGAGCCTTGCGGCGGAACTTCACGCGATCGGCAATGGCGCTGACTACGTCCGCACCCACGCGCCTGGAGATCTGCGAAGCGCAATCACCTTCTCGGAAACCCTCGCGAAATTTCGCAGTCGCGACGCCAGAGACCGAGGGTTAGATCATGCCTAGCATTCACCTTCCGGCCGCCCGCTAGCGGACCCTGGTCAGGTTCCGCGAAGGTGGGCGCAGACATGCTGGGCTCGTCAGGATCAAACTGCACTATGAGGCGGCGGTTCATACCGCGCCAGGGGAGCGAATGGACAGCGAGGAGCCTCCGAACGTTCGGGTCGCCTGCTCGGGTGATATCGACG
>NZ_JBWPVR010000007.1:0-93942 GCF_056590195.1 Pauljensenia sp. C0170B5
TCATACCGCGCCAGGGGAGCGAATGGACAGCGAGGAGCCTCCGAACGTTCGGGTCGCCTGCTCGGGTGATATCGACGGCTCTGTTGCAAAGATTGGCGGCAGTCAGAGGTAGGCTGCCGCCAATCTTTGCAACAGAGCCCACGAAACTCCCATAATCTGCTGCCTCCCCTCAGGCCTAGACAATATCTACCCACGCGTCAACGCTCACACCTGCACCCAGCTCATCAACTGTGGAGGCGCACACCTGTCCTTGCGAGAGGACCACGAGCCTCCAGTGCGCAGCGCATTCCTCGACCTCAAAACATTCATGGCTCACACTGCCAGCATCCTCGTCGTCATTGAAGCCGTCCACCGCGCAAGCGCCGTATTCGCAGGATTACAAGCCAGGACCTACGGCACTCCGCTAGGAGCCGTGGCATGGCCCACCACCTCAGTGATGGCAGCAGGATCAAACAAACTCATCCAAGAAGGCGCGCACGTGATCACCACCGCAGACGACATACTTGGCCTACTGCCTTAAAAAACAGCGGATCGCGGCCTCCACTCCGAGCTGTAGGGGGGGGAGGCCGCGATTCTACGGCCGCCCGAGCCGAAGCGACTATCGGACCCACCTGATTCTCCTATCAAGATTCTTGCGACGCAGCCAGCGGCGACTGCCAAAGTGTGCCTGGGCCTGCTGAACGGTGAACAGGTCCACGTCCTGGGTAGGTCGATCAATCAATCCATGCTCACGGATCGCACCTGAGCCGGCCAAGGCGAAGTCGGCGTCGTCCCCGGCGGCCTCCAGTGCTAGGCGTGTGATGCGTCGCTGTTCTTCTTGGTCGTTGCTCACACAGTCGCCCGGAGCTTGGGAAAGCGTCCTTCCCACAAGGCGCGCACGCGCGGGTCCATGTTCAGGATTGGCCACGTCTCGATGAGCCGGTTGCGGTTCATCAAGCGGCGCTGCTCGTCAGCGGTGCCTTCGGCGAGCAGTGCCTGGTAGGCCATACGACGCCAGCCCAGGTTCGACACATCCACGCCGAGGCGATCTGTCTGCCAGCGTACGCGGTGAGGCAAGTCGATGAGCCCGTCATAGGGGCCGTGCAGCTCGTCGAGCGAGGCGGGCGCGTCATAGGGCTTGATGTCGCGTAACCGCATGCGGGTCACTGTCGCCTCACTCATGGCCTGCCTCCTTTCATGTCCACTCCACTGTACCGTCTCAGCAGGAATCCATCCCTCACAGGTTTGGGCGGGGTCTGCCACTTTCTTGCCGCCAGGCGTGCAGAATCGACCGTTAATGCACGCTCAGGGCGGCGATCACAAAAGCCTGCGAAATCAAACAATCCGAACGCGCAAAAGTCATGCCCACAACCGTAATCGTTCAAAACCTGCGACCATTGAGTAATGCACGCCCGTCAGGTAGAATTGTGAGGAGAAGGAAGGGGTATCATGGAGGCTTTCGACGTTGAGCAGCGCTGGCTCGAACTGTTCCACGGCATGACCCAGACGCAACGGGAAATCGTGCTCGACGCTCTTGCTTTGGGCTGGCACGAGGAAAATGAGCCTACAAGGCGAGTTACTAGGAACCTAACTGACTACGTGCGCGGAGACATTAGCGAAGAAGAATGCTTGGCATGCGGCCTGGTGTAGACTCGCTTCAATCTTGGATCAAGGCATATCCCACATTTCTTTACCAACGAAACGTCGCTATCCTCTCCGAGGCACACCAGCCCGCCGCATGAACAAGGAAACTAGTCCAACGACCCGACACTTTCGTCTTTTCAAAGTTAACAACATCCACACACCATGCCTCACCTAATGTGGGCCACTGTCGTGACATCATCATTCAGGGGATAACTACCATGATCAATCGTTTGCGCATCGTCACCAGCCGCCGGTATGGCACGCATTCCCCTCTACGTTACCCCGGCGGAAAAGCAACCATGGCAGGATTCTTCGCAGACCTTATTCGACATCTAGATCTGGAAAACCCTATCTATATCGAGCCCTATGCTGGTGGGGCCGGTGCCGGCGCAGCACTATTGCGCGAAGGAATAATCGCCAAGCTGATTATTAATGATATAGACCCTGCCGTCTACGCTTTCTGGTACTGCGTCAAATACCACGCTTCTTGGCTCATCGAACAAGTGCAATCCATACCGCTGACACTCGATGAATGGAAACGCCAACGGAATATATACCAGGAAGAGGACGACACAGATCTGTGTTCTCTGGGACTGGCATTTTTCTACCTGAATCGCACTAACCGATCCGGAATTCTCAACGCCGGCGTCATTGGAGGAAAACAACAACAAGGCGCATACAGAATCGACGCAAGGTTCAACAGGACGACTCTGTCCAACCGGATCAACGCCCTCGGTTCCCTCGCCGACAAGATCGTGCTTCACAACTTGGACGGGAGAGACATAATTGAACGCTACGGAAACGAGCCTGAAGCGCTGATTTATATTGACCCGCCCTATGTTGCAGCTGGAGGATCACTCTACCTGAATGCTTTCGACGGGCGAGATCACGAAGCACTCGCCGAGCATATCCATCGCATACCTACAGCCCACTGGCTACTAACGTACGACGATCACTCACTCATCCGTCACCTATACCGTGACAGTTTTATGGCCGATCTCGAAATCACCTACTCTGCAACCAAACCAGGAAAGGCAAAAGAACTACTCGTCGCCCCCCCAAGGGTGGCTCGCGCCATTATGGAGTGCCATCGAGAGACGTTTTCAACATATGTTCTATGACGGGGTAAACCAGTGACCACGCATGGTGAAGCGTTTCCCCCGCAGGGTGCAAATCGAAATCATGGGCGACCATGTTGAACCACGTGATCGAGCCAGGGGTCGAGACATTAGCATCTGCTATAATGTTTACGCCGCCCTTGCACGGCCAGTTTTCGGAATTCGCTTTATCTTGCACAACCTTGAATAATTGTTTTAGCTGGTTACGGTTATGCTGTTCTTGATCCGTCAATGTCCGCTTCACCGTTGCTTCTAAAACGGCGCGCATAAGCATCGTTGACGCTACGGGAAGATCACTAATGTTGATTTTCTGGAGTTCAACAAACAGGATCTGAATGTTAACGGGAACTTTGTCATCGCGATATAAGTTCTCCACGGACTTCATGTTGAGGTGCTGGTAGGTGCGTGGATCATGGCGACTCCCTGGCGACGATTCTTCACTGTTATTGCCCTGCTGGTCGTCACCGCGCGTCTCCTCGTTTGAGGGGGTATTTGCTCCGCCTGGGTACGAGCTCTGCTCTTTTTCCTTCTTTTCAGTAGATCCTTCGTCCGGTCGTGGAGTCTGTCCATCGGCCGTTTCCGATTTACCTTCAAGCTGACGAATAAGCTCCATATGCTCAGGCGTGCCCTTCTTTAACGCCGCACTTCGCGTATTGAGCTCATTCGATCGGAACTTTGTTAGCAACAGCTCCAACGCACCAAGTTTTTGCCCATCAAGCTCGGCTCCCTCTCGTTCCGGAGAAGGCTCAATGAGTCCGTCGTCGTTAAAACTGATCCCAACCGCATCCGCAATGTCTTTACTGCCATAAGCATATTCGAACGATGACATCGTCAAATCCGCCGACGCCGCATACGCTCTCAATGAGCCATCCGTGAACTTAGCATGGGAGATGAAACGCCGAACCGACGCCATTTTCAATAGCCTATTCAAACCAGGCTGGTTCGGGAAGCGCACCCTGAGATCGCTGACGTTGGTGTTTTTATCAAGCATCGAATAGTAGAACGTTGCTTGCTGGTCACGGCTCCACCGCCGTTTCGATTCCCCAATATGCATTCGGCCGAGGTGCGGTAAAGCGCTCTCGCGCGATTCCATAACTATCACCCGAATCTTCGTCGGCAAGTTCTTCAGCTCATGGGCGTACTTCTTTCGCACCTTATTCAGCTGCTTCTTGCATCCATCCGGAGTTGCTAGTCCACTAAGCGCTTTTAAGGCAGCGACTCGACGATTCCCTTCCAGCACAATGAATTCTCCGGTTTCCCCACCTTCTGTCTCCGCTCGCACAACAAGAGGTAGCTCATTGTCCAAATAACCATCGTGCGCGATCTTCTCAACCAGCTCTAGGACATTCTCCGATTCAAAGAGGTAATGCAATGCATCATCTTGTGACGCCTGTGAATCCGGGATCCGATAGTTTTCAAGGTCTAGTAACACATGGCTTAACCCAACTTCTTTGATAGGCCGCACGCAGGCCCCCTTATTTTAATGAACGGACAGTATACGAACAGCATAACCAATCACGGGGTCTGCTGAAGGTTTGGTTGACATCGGGGCGTTTCACGATTGTGGGTCAGGGAAGGATGTGGGCCAAACCTTCAGCAGACCTAACTGGTCAAAACACCCCTCTATTGAGTAGTGCACGCCCGTCAGGTAGAATTACGAGTAGACGAAAAGAGTTGTTTTGGGGTTTTCGGCCGAAGGAGGGGACTATGCCAACAGTGCTCAAAAACCCTGCAACGTCACGTAAGTGCGCTCAGGATGCGCTTGCAGTTGCAGATGCTGGGCTAGCATTAGCTGGGCATCGGGTCACTGACCCGTATGCACGCAGGCTTGCTCAAAAAGTAGCCGAGAGGCACATGTCCGCAGATGAGGCTATCTGTCTTATAGTGAGTGCTGATTCACCACATCAATGACCGGCGCTGCCTTCTACACGTGGAGTGACTATTTCATTCCAGGCACGACTGTGCTGCGCAACAAGTTCACTAGCCCTGGCGCCCCTTACGGCATCGAAGATCAGGATCAGTTGCAGCGATTGGAAGAGAAGGTTGCTTTGATCCGTATGGTAGAGCTGGCTCAGCAGCCTGTTGACGGCCGTTTCGACTATGCGCATATGAAAGCTATTCACTACCACATTTTTCAGGATGTGTATGAGTGGGCAGGGCAGGAACGAACCGCGCCAGATACGCACATGACTAAGAGCTACCCTGATGTCGTCAATTTCGAACCAGGTGATCCTGAGGCGCCTTGGCGCACTTACGGGTATTACCCTGCCGGCGAGACACTGACTGCGGCCGCTGAACAACAGTATGAGCTGATTAGGCAGCAGGATTATTTCCGCGGAATGCCCAGGGACGCTTTCGTGAAATCGCTGGCTGAGTCATGGGGAGAAATCAATACGATTCATTCGTTCCGAGAAGGCAATACGCGTAGCCAGTTCATGTTCTATACGCAGCTTTGTGAACAGGCTGGTTGGAGCCTGGATCCACGCAGATTCACTACCGGCCATACTCTGAGAGAAGAGTTCTTGGCGGCACGATTCTACAGTCAAGCCACAGGAAGTAACACGCGATTGGAAATGGTGCTAAGAAAGGTCGTCACTCCACTGCGCGAGCACTTACCAGGCATTACAGAAACACCACGCCTCACAGAGGCCAGCCGCCCCATGCCCCACTCCTTGCCCCCGCATGGGCGAAAGCTCCAGTCGGGTTACGGGTATGGGCGAGGTGCGCTATGAGTCTTGTCGGGTACGCGCGTGTTTCCACTCTTGATCAGCATGTGGACGCTCAGGTGGACGCCTTGAAACGGGCTGGTTGTGCACGCATTTTCACTGATCATGCTTCGGGTGCCAGCGCTGATCGGCCGGAGCTTGCGCAGGCGTTTGACTACTTGCGCGAGGGGGACACTCTCGTCGTGTGGAGACTGGATCGATTAGGGCGTTCTCTGGCCCACCTTGTGCACGTTATTGAAGAGCTGGATGAGCGCAGGGTTGAGTTGTGTTCCCTTACTGAGTCGATTGATACGACGACTCCTGGAGGTCGGCTCGTGTTTCACATGGCCGCCGCGTTCGCACAGTTTGAACGCGACTTGATACGAGAGCGCACCAGCGCTGGCCTTGCAGCAGCACGCGCCCAGGGCAGGCTTGGAGGACGGCCAACCGTGATGACATCCGAGCGGGTCAAAGCTGCCAGGGCCATGCGCGAGGGCGGCGCGACCTTTACGCAGATCGGCAAAGTGCTGGGGGTGAGCCGTTCCAGCGTCTCACGAGCACTGAGCCGATAAAGAAACGGTTTGAGAGCCGTCTTTCTAGAGGTCGCCTGTCGGTGCTCCTGGCTGAGTCGGGTTGATCTTCCTGACCTTTGGAAGTTTGGCAACGTCGAAGAAGCCTGCGCCGTTCAGGTCTCGTTTTGCCCAACCCGTGTCGACTGCGGCCTTGTGGGCATCACGGTAGTTACTCACTGCCTCTTGCAGTGCCGTCATCGCCGCGGCTAGGTCGCGTAGAGCGTCCTCGCGTTTTCCTTCGCGGGCGAGCAGATTGTGTACGGGGTCGAACTTGTCAGGCATTGCTGCTTCCTTTCACTATGAAAGCCATTCGTTATGGCTTTCATAGTGACGTGGGGTGTGCGCGCACAACGCGCACACACCACCAAACCGAACCGGACCGGTTAAAAAGACGGTGCGACGTGTCCCTTGCGCAGAGCGCGCATCGTTTACACAGCACGCAGTAGTGACACCACAGCGGGCACCTGACTCATACCCACACGCGAGATGAACGTGGACGCAGCAGCGCGCCACATCCCATTAGCTTGCTACCCGCTGCTCCGCGCGCCCGCCGCACACATTAAATAGCGCCCTTTTGTCCGTCAGATATTCAGATTTCATGAAAGTGCACTATTCCCAACTCGACGTGATTTCGACTAGATCACCGGTCCATTAAGGAAGCTCCGGCCCCAGGGTGCGTTTTCTTGTCAGGTTTCGTTCAAAAGGGTGCCAACGATACTCCAAAAGCAGCGGGAATTCTTTCGACACTCTAATTCCGCAAGTTAAGACAGCGCTTATCATAGGTCCTCCACTTCATCACACGAGAAGTGTCCGGGCCGTACACGCCGTCAACTACCAGACCATGCGTGTACTGTACGTTCTTAACTGCCTGTTCTGTCGCCCCGCCAAATACTCCGTCTACCGCAATGTTCTGCCCATTACAGAACCTAAGAGAGTACTGAAGAGCTTGGACACCATTGTTTTCTGCTCCACGCTCAAGGTAACAGTTATATGAGAAGCCATAGGATGGCATCCATACAGGAACGCGGGCATACGATCCGCCGAGTTTTATCGTGTACGAATCATTGCAAGCTACGTTAGCCGCAAAGGGAACGATGGCCTCGGGGGTACTTTGCATGTTTAGATCAGAACCATCTTCTTCATGGATTCCAAGCTCGTCACGTCCTAAATTCACTAGTGAATCTGCACTAGTGGCGTTCCCTTCTTCGCTAATTGAAATATCGTTGGGCGGGATCGGTGCTCCAGACTGGGATTCATCACCAGGGCCGTCTGCAAAGGCGACTTGTGGGATGGATATTAAGGCTCCAAGCACAACAAGTGATGCTAACTTACGGTGAGTCACATATGAGAACATGAGGTGCTCCTTCAGATAAGGCCGCTCCGTTGCGACAGGTCAATTATAAACTCACTCCTTTGCCTGCAGATCACAAAAAGCTAACATTTTAGGTCAGTTCCAACAGCCTGCGCATCGGACTACTGCTGCGGCGGGCACGACTCATGTTCGGCGACTATGGGCGATTGGGGGGGTTCAGCGTCTTGATGCTCTGCGACTTCAGATGTGGAGGGTGAATCGTTCGGTTGAGACGATTCGCCAGCCTCGGGATCCGACGAATCTGGGGAGTCGGGTGAATATAGTTGGTCGGCTGCAAGAGTTTTCCAAAGCTCCGTGGCACGCGGTTCGTCGGGTACAACTCGGTTGACGTCCTCGCTCCAAAGACTCCACGGCATTGTTAGAAAATGGATGCCGGTTTGTTTCAAGTTCTTGAGCGATAGTAGCAGTCCAGCATCTCGATTTATGTCGGCGAGGTTCTCTGACACTTGAACTGCTGCAAGACTTTGCTTAATAAAGGTTAAGAGGGCCGGGATATCAGAGGCATCAATCTTATCCTCAAGTTGCCGTAATAATGCTGCAAGTACTTCATGCTGGCGGTCGATACGAGAGATATCTGTGCCGTCAGCAAGATTGTAGCGCGCTCGAGATATGGCAAGTGCCTGATTGCCATCGAGGAGCTGACAGCCAGAAGGAAGATCAAGAGACGCACGCTCATCATAAACAGGTTCGGCAAGGTCCAACCAAACTCCGCCAAGAGCATTAACCATGGTGATAAACCCGGAAAAATCAATCACAGCGAACGCATCCATGACCAATCCGGTCAGATTCTCGACGGTGGCTTTCGTACATGCGATTCCGCCTGCAACATCGTCAGCGTAGTTCGCTCCGATCGTCATAGCTGAATTAAACTGTGCGAAAGTCGGCTCCGAAACGGTACCGTCACTGCGTGCGCAGGCTGGAATATCAATCATAAGATCGCGCGGAATCGATACGGCTTGGAGTGAGGTGCGATCAGCGTTCAGATGCATGACAATCGTCGCATCTGATCGCACTCCTTGGATGCTGTCAGGATCACCGTAATCATTGCTGTCTTGCCCGTAGCGCGAATCAATGCCTACAAATAGGATGTTGACCGCTCGCCCTTGAAACGAGTCAGGGAGTACCTGCTCGGCACTGGATTGTGAAATGGATGGCGCACCAAGAGATGAAATATCGAGGGTGTTGGCACGAAGGTCGGTAGCAAAATCGTAATATACAAACCCAACTGTAGCTACGACTAGTGCAAGGCAAGCACTGAGCGCTACGCATAATACGCGTACGGGTCTCCCGGCTCGAGTATCTATCGCTAGGTGAAGGTAAGGCCCCCCTTGGCCCGTGACCGAACGTGTCATGGAAGCATTCTAAAGTGGGCAGCGCAATAGAGACAAGCGTGTGATGCATGAGAGTAACGACACTGCCGCGATTCCAGGATTAGCAAGCAGCTCTTTTCAATCACATCAATCTTGGCTTTAGCAGCCGGATCGCGTCGGGCCACAACACTCATTCTCGACTATCTCCTTATTCAGGTCCGGAACCCACACATAAACCATCAGGCTCTCTCCTGGGCAGCCTTCAAGGCCTGTCTTAGACACCCTGAGGGACAGGCTTTGTGGGCATCACGGTAGTTACTCACTGCCTCTTGCAGTGCCGTCATCGCCTCAGCTAGGTCGCGTAGAGCGTCCTCGCGTTTTCCTTCACGTGCGAACAGATTGTGTACGGGGTCGAACTTGTCAGGCATTGCTGCTTCCTTTCACTATGAAAGCCATTCGTCATGGCATTCATAGTGACGTGGGGTGTGCGCGCACAACGCGCACACCACCGAACCGAACCGGACCGGACCGGACTGGACCGGTTAAGACGACGGTGCGACGTTTATTGCGCAGAGCGCGCATCGCTTACACAGGACGCAGTAGTGACCTCACAGCGGGCACCTGACTCATACCCACACGCGAGATGAACGTGGACGCAGCAGCGCGCCACATCCCATTAGCTTGCTACCCAAGCCACACGCACACGGTGCGTTTCCCCGTCTCCTAGCACGCGCAGCAGCGCGTGCGGAAGCGCGGGTAGCAAGCTATATGTTACTGGTACCAGTAACAGGCTTGCAGGTAGACACGGGTGGCTACCTGGAGGCACACTATAGGTGTGGTCCCTGTCGGGTCGCTACGCTGAGGAGGGTGGGATGAGTGAGGCTGAGGTGACGGGCGCGCAGCGCCGTCATGTTCGGCGCGCTCCACGGCAGGTTAATGGCGTGACTCGCACGTCGTTGCGAGTGCATCTGACTCGTAGCGAGCGTGCGTTGCTGGAAGCGAAGGCAAGCAACGCCGGATGGTCCTTGTCTCGCACGCTGGTGCATTGCGCGTTGCATCCGGTTGCAGCCGATGAGATTGCGGTCGATAACCTTCACGAGTTGATTGCCGGTTTGCGTGACTACCGGCGTCAGCTCACCGGCCTGGCAAACAACGTCAATCAGCTGACTCGCTACGCTCACACTGACCACGCGCTCCCCGACCATATGAATGACGTTCTCGACCACATTGAGCACAGCGTCGATGAGATCAACTACTTGCTTGCGAGTGTGCGCCGATGATGCCGAACATCGTCGATGGCGGGGACATGGGTGGGCTCATGCGTTACCTGGTTGGGCCAGGACGCGCCAACGAACACACTGAGCCTCACCTCGTGGCTGGCTCACGCACCATCATGAAGCGGTGGGGCGACTGGAGTGAACTGTCCACCGCTCAAGCCGGCGAAATTGCTCGCTACCTTGACTCGTTCATGAATGAAACGGACCGCACCTCGCGCGGCCCGATCCGCAAGTTCGACCCCGCGGCCGGCAGGACGCGAGTAACGGACTACGGTGCGAACCACGTCTGGCATTGTTCTCTTTCTTTATCGCCTGACGAGGGGCCACTGTCAGAAGAAAAATGGGCAGCCATCGCACGCGACTTCATGGACCAGATGGAGTTTACCTCTGCATGTGGGAAGTCCGAGTGCCGATGGGTCGCCATCCATCACGGTGCGTCAAAAAACGGCGGGGACCACATCCACATCGCCGCCAACATCATTCGTGAGGATGGGACCAAGTGGAACAACTGGAACGATCAGCCCCGCAGCCAACGCGCGTGTAACGCTCTCGAACACAAATACGGTCTACGTATCGTGGAAGGGCGCGAACACAATCGCTCATCTAAGTGCGACAGTGCGCAGGCACTGAATGCCGCTAGGCGGGCCGGCAAGCCGGTCACTGACCGCGCCGCACTGGAAACGCGTCTGCGTGCCGCCGCGAAGGCAGCGAGCAATGAGGTTGAGTTCATCGGCCGCGCGCGTGGCCTGGGCGTGAGACTGCGCCCACGCTTTGCCAAGGGACACACGGATGTAATCGTGGGGTACTCTGCTGCCCTGCACACCAAGCCAGGACAGCGTACACAGTGGTACGCCGGTGGTTCCATCGCGCGTGACCTCACGCTGAGCGCGCTGCGCGAGCGCTGGCCAGACACCATCGACGCCTCTACTGATGCAGTGCGCGCATGGCACGATGCCTGGAAGGGGATGCCGCTTGGCGCGCACCGCAGCGCCTACACGCCGGAGGAATGGCAAGGGCATAAGCGTGCGCTGGAAATCTACCGCGACGAGCTAGTCGGCATTGACCCGACTGATCCGCTTGCCTTGGCTAATGCGACCAATGATGTGGCCGGACTTCTGGCGGCCGCCGCGCAGCAATCGGATTTGAGTGAGGACATGCGCCGCGCTTTGGACTACTCCGCACGGCAGGTCGGCCGAAACGCACAGTTGAAACAGCGGCCCGTCACTGGCAGTGGGACGAGCCCGTGGGTCGTTCTCGGTGCGCGGCTGCTCAGCACAGCCATCACTCCCAAGACCAGCAAGGTGAACTATGCACTCATGCTGGTGGAGGCATTGGAATTGGTGAAGACACTGGCAAACCTATATGAACAAGCGCGCCAAACAAACACCGCACACATGATCTTGCGTGACACGCGCACTGTGTACGACCGCTTACGCGCCGAAGCACCGCACACGACTCACCAATCTCTCCAGGTCGACACGGCAACCTTGCAACAAGACGTATTGCCTGAGCCGGCCGCAACACGCTCCGCGCCCTCAGTCCAGGAGGAGCCGGTGACAGTTGGAGCACCCTCCAACGGCGATTACTTTGAGCGTTTGCGCGCGCGCCATAAGTTCCTCGCGTTGCCCGATGGATTCGGGACAAATACTGAAGGCTCCAGCACCAGTGGCAACGAGACTGACCATGATGAGAGAACATCCAGGCGACCGTTGCCAGGCATCGGGCAAACACCACAACTGACCAAACTCAACCACCCCACACACCACCCGACCCCACGCGGGCGCACGACAGAGCGCGGGCGCGGCCAGTTGCGCTAGTGTGCGCACGGCCCACGTTGTGAGCATGGACGACGAAAACGACGAAAACGCATCTTCAGAACTCTTGTATCCCACGCTTGACGCCTTCGTGGAGGATCTCCTGGCGCGAATCTATGACCGGTTCCTGCCAACGGGACGGCTGACGTGGTGCCCCCAGTGGTGGAAACACGCCGAAGCGGTCTACCGTCTGCAGGCTCTATGGCTGTCATGGGAATACATGCGAGTGCACGATGGGCCGATGGCATCGGCACAGTGGCTGGTCTCGTATGCTGATCCAATCATGAACGTCCTGTTTGAAAATGACGGGCCATTCAAGGGATGCAGCGTCACGGGTGGTCACCGCGACCTGCGATATCACCCTGATGGGCAGCTGCCCTGCGATCCAGCCGACCCAGAGATTTTCGCCCCGCGTAACTAGCCATAGGGGGCAGCCGACACCTGGATCACATGTGACGGGTCTGCACGCGCGCCGATTTCTGAGCTCGCGGGGTGGCGCGACGTGTGGATGTTCTGGCGACGGTGCTCATCGATTGCCTGACAGGGGTGTGCAGGCCCTTGTCGGCCGTGATGGCTGCCCGCACCGACTGCGGATCCGCACCCTTATCCAGCAGCGCCTGAGCGTGCGCCTGGCGCGCCTGCAGTGTGTCCCACGCGGCTTGCTCGCTGTGGCCGGCGTGCCTTGCCTCGCTTACTTCCTTCACTGTGTTTTCACCGCCAGGACTCATACTGCCTTGCCTGTCTGCTTCCAGGGCTTCAGATGCTTCACGTGTCTCGATGCTCGCATTCTCGCGCGCACGGCCCAGTGCCCTTTCAGCCTGAGCCTGCTCGGCCTGAGCGGCCCTAATGTCGGGATAGATCGCACGAATACGCGCATCCACCTGCTCACTGTCACCGAGCCATGCCGCCAGGTCATGTTTCCACATATCGTTCAGCCACTGCGGTGCACTGTCTTTTTGCTCGTGCACGTAGTGGAGAATTTCCTCGCGACGTTCACTGCCAGCCAGCTGCTCATACGTGCGGTACAGCACGTCCTGGACAACGGGCCTGACGTCCTCCACGTCCTCATTATCAAGGACCGGCGCCACCTTCAGGGCCTGTTCGACCCGTGGAATATCCTCCACGTCCCTCATTGGAGCGGTGACCTCAATTCCCCACCGCTCTTTCGCCTCACGCTCACACCTTCGCGCGGCCAGCCCCGCCTGCGGGTCAATGTCGCTAAACCTTTTCGCCACGCCGTACACGTAGACAGCTTCATCGCGTGATGCACTGTCCCACCAGTGTGACGTGAGCGCCTCCGAATACACCTTTTCAGCCAGAGCGCGCTCTTGCCTAATCGCCCTGCGCAACGCTTGCTCGTGGTAGGTGGAAGACTTCTGGGCCGCGCGCAGGGCCTGCTCGCGACGCATCGCCATGAATCTGCCTACCGCCAGCGCCACCCGCCAGGCACGCGCCATCTCCGCACTCGTCTCATTAACCACCTGATCTGCCATCACATGCGCCTTTCTACGCTTACACTGCTATTTCACTGTTTGAAAACCAGGCTGCTCCCAAAAGGGAACCAATTGCACAAGAGTGGGCACAGCCCCCGACGCAAACACCCATGCCCGCCCCTGCGGTAGGGCCTGCAGATCCGACACCGTGGCGATAGGGCGCTGCTGGGACGCCTTTGATGTCGAATACGAGTGGCCCTGGCTTGACCTGGACACCTGTGTGGAGTCCACATAATGCACACCAATCAGCTCCGATATGCTGCGCAAGAACTCAGGCTCAGATACACCGCCGCCATACATCTTGACGTTCGCCGCCGACCACAATGCCTTCATTCCCTTTTCGCCCCACACTCGTTCGCCCTGGCTCCACGACTGCAATACCGTGTCCACGCACACTCCACGCGATCCCAGGTGCGAGTACTGATTGGGCAGTTCACCCCACCGGCACACGTTCGCCGCCTCATCGAGCTCAATCAGCATGGGAGTGGCCAGCCTGCCGCGCGGCTGCGTGCTCGCATGGGCTGTGGCCGCTTCCACTACAGCCACAGTGAGCGGGGTCACTATCTGAGTGGCACTGCCGCGCCCTTCCTGAGACAGGCAATACAGTGTCTGCCGCGTCCTGACGAACTCGGCCGCATTGAACTGGGGTAGCCCCTCCGATGGGGTCACCCACCGCATCAGCTTCGTGTTATTCAGAAAGTGCATGATGCGCAATGCCCCGCCATACACGCTGCCCCGCGTCTCAACAGGCATGCCCATAAACCCCTCCAGGCTCGTTGCCGCCTTACGCACGTCATCACGGGTATCTGGATCTGCGAACTCCTCAGCCATGCTGCGCAGCAGCAGCACTGCCTCATCGTTCGTCTGATCAGCAAGCCACGGCTGCAAGGCTGTCAGTGGCCGGCCCGCCAGAGCGGCAGCCAGCAGCATCGGAGAGATCAACTGGCACGCCCATCGATCCCACATGTCGGTTCCATCCTTGTTCGACACGTCCTCAGCCGACAGGAACATGTCAGCCAGCGCGCTCGCCTGCACATAGTCAGTCACATACGACAAGGGATTCCACCACCACGACTGGCGTGTGCCTGCGAGATTTTGCGGGTCGAACACCCATGACCGCTCGCCCGTAGCCGCTTCACGCCTGGAGCGTGTTTCATCCACAATGTCACGCTTGTTCGAGGTGGCCACAACTGCTCCAGGCGCAGCTAGGATACGCGGCACCACCCAGGCTGTTGTCTTGCCCGTGCGGGGACCGGCAATCGTGATGCACACATCTTCAAACGAGGACAACACGGCCGCATCCGCTGCCACGGTGCGACCTACAGGCAATCCAGCCGCACCCTGCACGCCCAGGCGCTGAGCTTTGGCTGCAACAGCCTTCAATGTGATCGGCTCAATGTCACGGCCGCGTCCCGCGTACTGCGCGGCCTCATCACCTCGACGCGACTGGCGGTGTCTGCGCACACCTGCCAGGACCACTAGGCCACTCACCACCACAAGGATCAGCGCCACCACCGCAATCCACCAATACACCTCCCCCGTGGGATCCACTCGGCCGCCCGCCAAATCAAACACGAGTGTGAACGGATTCCACGACACATCCGCCACGCCACGCGCCCACGCCCACACGTGCACACCCACGACGAGCGGCACGCTGCCGGCGATCACCATGACGGTCACGACCACCATGAGGAGAGTGGACGGCTCCCACGTATCCGCACCGTCTCGAACACTCATCGGGCTCTCCTGGCCCACCGCTGATTCGTATCTGACAGTGCGGCCTCACCGCCCACGAAGCGCACCTGGAAGGGAGTGCCAGGCGCGTTAGACGTCTTGAGCAGGAACTTCCCCATTCCCAGCGGCGGGGCATCACGCCCCGTGGTCGGGTCGTAGGTGCCAGGCGCGTTCCACGACGTGAGCATCTCCTTTTCCTTTTCTGTCAGGGAAAACACGCCCTCCAGCAAGCTCATCTCACGCGCAGGCATGCCGCCAAGGAACAGCATTTTCGACCGCTCGACAAAACCTGCCGCTTTCAGCCGGTCGGCAGGCGATGCCAGAGCGTTGAAATCGGCCATCGAGTGCGTGATCATGACCTGCCCCACACCGATCGTGCGGTTCAGGCGAGTCAGCGAGTCAATCCGCTCCACCAGCCCCGATGAGGCACGCAGAATACGCCACAGTTCATCCATGACGATCTTGTAGCGCCGACGGGGTGCCACGCCCGCATCCGCCAGCGTCTGAGCTATCTCGACCGTGGCGAACCCATACGACCAGCACGCCAGCAACAAGGCTGCCTGCAGGTCCTCTGAGGCTTCCTTAAACGCGCTCACGTCAAACACCACGCATCGGTCCATCATCATCGGCGTCGTGGTCTCCACCGCGAAAAGAGCGCCAAACCGGCCCGACACCAGCGCCATCAGGGATGCTTCCAGGCTTTCAGTGACCGCGCGATAATGATCAAGGTCCCCACGATCCAGCGCGGCTGCACGAAGCGCGGCAGGCGCCTGGCGCACCACTTCGAGTAGATCAGCCAGTACCACGGGCCGCTCATAGGTCTCCAGGATTCTGATTGCCTCATCCACAATCGTTTCTTCACGATCAGATGGAGGAGTACGCCGAATGATATGAATCAGCGAGCACACCATGTCTTTTTTGCGTTCATGAGCCGCCGCAACCAGCTTGTCACGATCTTCCCACTTGCCGGCTGCCTCCAGCAGTGCAACGGCCTCCGACACGTTGCCCGCATCCAACGGATTAATCCCAGCACCGCCATGCTCAATGCTGATCACCTGGCCACCCAAAGCCTCGATCAACGCCACGTAATCGGGCTTGATGTCGCCCAGCACCATTGTGTGCACGCCAAACCCAGCAGATGCAGTAATCATCCTGCGCACCAACGACGACTTGCCCAATCCGTTTAAGCCGAGCACCATTGCTGAGGGTGCGGAAATAAGCCCGCGCTCAAACCAGCTAATCTCATCAGCACACACCGCGCCGCCACCGCGCAGCGCGCGCCCCAATGGTGCTCCCACCAACGCCGTATTTGACCCGACAATAAACGGGAACAGTCCGCACACCTGTTTTGAGGTCGCCCTCCACGGCTGGATCAACGGCCCATTAGCCGGCCAGCCGCTACCCCGGCCTCCCTTGCTCGCCGTCGCGCTGACACCTCCAAACAAGGCCGCCAGCAAGTCACTAACAAACCCAGCCATCACTACCACCCGCCCGACAGCCCTTGAGAAGCAGGCCGCAGCCCCAGCGGCAGGCCCAGGGCAAACGCGCTGTCCTGAGCGCCGTATGCCGGTCGCACCAGCAGGCGCGACGATGATGCCAACGCAGTGACCGCACTGGAGGTGTCGTCCAGCTCATCCGTACTCGTCGTAGCAGTGATAATCAGTGCAAAATCCAGCAATCCCGCACCAGCTGCCTCCTCATCAGCCACCTGTTGTGCCGCGCGCAGCTCACGTCGCGCGGTCGCTGTGGGACGAGGAGTATTCTCCACCCGAGCCGCAGCCCTGTTCACGTCCGCATCGGCCGCAGCTGGAGCCTTCGCCGCGTCAACCGGTCGATACATGATCGTCACCCGCTTACGCTCCACATCCCGTGACGGCTCCAAAATTCGTCGCAAAACGCCCGACTGCACATAGCCGCGTGCAGGGCGACTCATCACCCACGTGCGTGACAAACCGGAATCATGGCGGTAGTAGTCCCACTCGGCCACAGCACGAATAGGGCCCGCATCTTCCCACACCAGCGCCACCTGCTCGCCCGCGCTAGCGGCCTGTTCAAACAAGACCTCCGACGCCGGATCATACGCCACGCGCGTGAGCTGACATACCTCACGCGCGGTCAGCACATGCACACCGCCTGCGCCCGTTCCCATCAGCGTCTGAGTCAGCCCAGGCAGATCAGAGGAAATACGCGACACCGCCTGCGCCCGCTTCTTCGACGAGCCCATCTTGGAAGGGTCAAACGTGATCGTAATCCACACGCGCACACGTGCCGCGCCCTGCCCATACTCATCGACAATGCGCTGAAGCATCTGTCGCGCAACCAGTGGAGCATCCTGGCTGATGCGAGAGCCTACCTCACGGCGCAGCCGATCCCCACTATCAGGGATCGTCTCAACACACACGCTTGCCTGAGCAACCCCCATCTGCCCGCCCAGGTCCCCCAGCCACATTCCCCACAGCGCCACCTGACGGTCAATCGTGTCCTGGTCGGTCAAAGCACCACCTTCAGGCGCCACGCTCATCACCACGCTCAGCGTCCCATCCCCGTGCTCGATCAGCCCAAAAGGCCTCTCATAGGAATCACGATGCTCACTCAACCGCGACGCGTGCAACATGCCAGGCAACTCGCACATGCCCTGCGTCGCATCCGGTGCTATCCCGCCCGTTGCGTGAATATTCGACTTCCTGCGCGCCGCCCTGCCAAAACGCATCCTTTGATTCATCCTTTCTGCCACAGACACCCCATGCACATCGCGGGTCACCATCAGCAGCACGAGACCAGCCCACACGACTGCGACCGCCAATGCGATCACCACGCCCTTCGACATGGCCACTACGCTCACGACAGCCAGGCCGACGAGTCCAAAGATCGATTCGCCAAAGCCCATCTTGCCGAAGCCCGCGCGACGCGGGATACGCCAATTGCCATACGTGCGAACCTTGACCGCCTCAGCGCTCATTTTGAACATCACCACCAGTAGGACTGAAGCCGCCCATATCACTGTCCACGCCGTCACGCCCAGGCGCACCGCTCGGACCCGAACTCCCATCACGGCCCGACGCGCCATTAGCACCTGACGGGCCACTTTGATGAGAACTGTTCGGCGCCGGCGAGGCATCACTCGACGCGGTTCTCGTCGCACCACCACCGGCGCTACCAGCACTACCCGCGCCAATCGAGCGCGCACCACCACCAGCACCAACACCAGAAGCTCCACCTGCGCCCGCACTCGACGCGGCTCCCGTCGCACCGCCAGCGCCCGCACCAGCACCCGCTGCCGCTGTAGCTCCTCCACTGGCCGTCGCAGCACCCACGCGGGCCACAGTCATTGCACCCGTCGCCAGCACTGCTCCCGCACCAGCAGCGCCACCGCCACCGGCACTGAGCGCCTCAGTGGCCGGCACCATAAAGGTCACCAGGGCGGGCAGCGACAGCACTGCCAGGATCAGCATGACAACGCCCATGACGAAACTCGTCAAGTCCTCACCACTCGCCAAAACCCAGGAATCGCCTTGCACCAGCTTGATAGCCACCGCGTAAATGATGGAAGCGGCCGGCTTAAACATCAGGAACGCGAAAAACCATGCCACGATTTTCCACAGCCAGCCCCGCCCCCACTTCGTCGAGTAGGCGCCAGCTGCCAGCGGCATAATTCCCACCAGTAGGATCAGCATTGCTGACCGAATAAACATCAGGCCTATCTGGACCAAGTTCGCGACCAGCGCGCCCAAGCCACCCACGATCAGCACCGTCAGCCCCAAGCTGCCCGTCACACTCGTCACTGACAAGATTTTCGAGCCAAACTTGCCCGCATCGCCATCAATCGCCAGGCCGATCACCCACGTGGAAAACGCATCTGACGCATCCACCAGCAACTGTCCAACACCGACAGATGCACCAGAGACCACCGCCAGCGCCAAGAGTCCCTGAAGCACGCTCATCGCTGTTTCACCGCGCCTGGACAGCGCCAAATGGATGCCAGCCACGAACAGCGATGCGACTGCCAGCGCCACCACAAGTATGTGAGTGGTGGAGTGTACGAAGCCCACTGCCGAGTCAGCACCCCCAAGCCTGGGGGTACCCACACCCGTCCACACCGTGCCGACCTTCAGCAACGTGGCAGACACATCCTGAATGATGTTGTACGCCCATTCTGCGATAATGTTGTGCGTCGCCTCAGAAGCGACCTCACCGATCTTGCATGACAGTTCCCAAAACTGGCACATTTACGCACTCCACTCCACGAACCCCTCCAATGCAAGTGAGTCAATAACGCGCTCACCCCACGAGTCAGTAGATGGAGCCTGCACCTTCCAATCACCGTCCTGCCACACCAACACCACAGGCCACGCCACAAGCGTGTCAGGAACCGACACCGACGACACAGCCAACACCACCATCGCCACGTCTGGGCCACGATCCTCATACCGGAACCCGTGAATGCTCAACGCGGAGCCCGTCTCACCTTGCCATTCGGCCTTAATCTGTGCTTCAAGCCGATCACGATCCGGCCCGGCAGCCATCAGGGCAGGAACCACCTCATCAAGACGCTCCTTCGACGAAAACCACGACAGGAAATTGGCTGACGCCAAAATCGCGCCCGCCGGACTATGAGCGAAGCACCGTGAAATCCCATCCGTCATGCCAGGCCCATACCCGTTAATGCTCGGCACTGTGATCCGCTCTCCCACTTGCACAGGTACCGACGGCAACGCCTGCTCAGGAACCGCACGCTCCAAAGACGACAAGCCGCACACCGAATCAGACGCACCAGCGCCGCCAGCAGTGGCCACATCAGGCGACTCACCACCGCTTTGCTTACCTGCACCAGCGCCCGAAGCGCCCGAGGAAGGGGAGGCGGCATTCTCACCACTAACAGGCACAGCATCCCGTGTGACCACCAGAAAACCTAAGCCTACCAGCAACGCAACTACCAGCAGCCCCGAAACAATAAAGGCTGGGCGGGCAAGAATGTTCGTGCTCTTTTCCTCAGCCATTACAGCAATGCCTTCGCCAGAGCCGCCGCAGCCGCAATAACAATTGCACCCATAATCACATAGCCGATCCTGCGCACGTTCTCATTACCCATCCCACGCTCATTCGACACCGCAAGCATGATTCCGCCGACAATAAAACCGACAATCACAGACGCGCCGGCAATCCACATCACCCAATTCAGCACCGTCTGCACGCGCGCCTCCACACCTGGAGGCGCAACCGGCGTCGGATTCAAATCCATCCAAATCAGCCCCGCGCGCCCCACCACGGACTCAACAACGCCAACACCACTCGCAACAAGACTCATTTACTCGTCCTTTCCAATCAACGACATATCTTTCAAAACCTTGCGAACATCCCTCGAAAGCGGAACGTCCCACGCGAAACCGGTACGCCACGCACTCTGGAAGCCCACCAGCCACACGCGCGGAAACGCGCCAGCAACACGCTGACGAAACGGGGCAAGCTCTTTCGGACTGCGACCAGGCGCATCCGCCGCCAAAATCAAACCAACCAGCTCCACACGCCCAACCTGGCCAGACGCCCACTGGATTCCCGCGTCCTGCGCGGCCCTCAGCCCAGCAAAATGAGTCCGAGCCACCACGACTACGCGCGTCAACCTACTCGGATCAGGCCACGACACACCAGCATCACCCGCGCCCAACAAGCGGGCCCACGACGTCGCCCCCGCGCCGCCGTGCGCGCCGACCACCCACAACGGGCAATACCCACCAGCAAACGCAATCGGCAAGCCGCCAGCCGCCACCACCTGCGCGCCCGGCTTCCACACAGGCGGCCGGACAGACCCAGACACCGCCGCGCGGTCGCCGTAGTCCGAGGAGAATTCTCCACCCGAGCCAGCCCAAGGATTCCTCATGTGCGCTCCCTTCTACGTAATACGTAGACAATGCGCACACACCACCAAGACAATGAAAGACACGCAATGACCAGCTGGCCACCAATCACCATCACACACCACGACAACGGCACCGCCACCGTCACCTCAGCAGGCATCACAATTGCCCGCCTACAACCCAGCCAACACCTACACCACGACGCAATGAACATTGCCCTGGCACAAGCCAAACACTACAACCGCGCCCTACCCGTCACCGCAACAGGCCCAGAAGGCACGTACTACATGAGCGTGCACCCAGACGGACACATCCAAACCCATGACACACCAGAGCCGACAGCCAGCAATACCGGAAACGCCAGCAATACCAGCAACACCATAGACCCCAGCAACCCAAGCGATAACGACACAGCAGCGCGCCACAACCAAACCCCCGAGCACGCGCCCACACCGACACGCTCACACCCGCACAGCAGGAAACACCGGACACGCCTCATCCTCACCGCACCACTCATCCTCCTCCTCAGCGTAGCCACCGCCACAATCGTCATCACCAGCACTCACCAAACAGGCAAAACCCTCACCCACACCGACACACCCACCAACGCCCAAAGCGCGCAATCCACCGCACCCGAAAAACCAGCCGAGAAGACTCAAGACCAGCAGCGCACACCACAATCCACACCAACCACTCCGCCAAAGCCAGAACCAGCCGCACCCACGACGCCACACACAGAACCAGAACCAGATCCCGCGCCCACACCCGCACCAGAGCCAGCACCGCAGACGCCCGAACCACCAACACCACCAGCACCAGAGCCGGCACCAGAGCCAGCGCCCACAGGCGTCACCTCAATGAACACCTCAGTCAACACTGGAGACAGCGGCGCTGCCACCTTTTCGATCACAGTTTCAGGAAGCGGATACACCACCTGCACCATCAGCATCGCAGGACACGCAGCCAACGCCAGCACACCCATACCAGGAACAGCCACCGCCATCCTCACCAGCATCCCACTCGGCACACA
Source organism: Pauljensenia sp. C0170B5 (assembly GCF_056590195.1). NCBI lineage: Bacteria > Bacillati > Actinomycetota > Actinomycetes > Actinomycetales > Actinomycetaceae > Pauljensenia > Pauljensenia sp. C0170B5. Next base: position 21,901 of record NZ_JBWPVR010000007.1, read on the forward strand.
ATCATGGACCACAAGCTGTGACGGCCTCGTCAATACCGGCACCATCACCATCTACTAAGGAGACACCACCACTGCCATGCAACAACTCGAACGCCACAACGAATACATCGTCACCTTCGACGGACAAACCCCCGACGAAGCAGGAAGCAGATATTTCATTGCCCACGACTACACCACAGCCAAAGCCGAAGGCATCAACATCGCTCAAGAACTCAACCTGAACCCAAGCAAAATCAGAATCTTCTACCGCATCACCATCACCGTCAACACCAACACCGTCGAGGTAGGACAAGACACCAACTACGAAGAAGTACTCGAACAAATCTATAACGAGTTCAAACCCCTCTAACAAAAAAGCATGGTGCCAAACTGGCACCATGCCCCCAAATGCCACGTGTGATCCACCTCACGTTCCTGCTATGCCGCCAGATTTAAGGCCTCCACCACCTCGCGAGCAGCTATCATCAGCGCCTCATCATCAGCCTGCAACAGGCTGCCTTTGACACCACGCCGCGAACCAACCAACATCGTCATCCACGCGCGCGCAGCCGCACCCTGCACGCCCAAATCACCCAACCGTGGATCCACACTCGCCATTCGATGCCGCCTACTACTATCACCCACCGCAAGCTCAGCTATACGGCGAGTTCCCGCCCACGCCAACGTCTCGGTCATTCCCGCCTCAATAAGCGCCTCCACCATACGAGCCAGCGGGCCCTCAAAATCATCAACACACACCCACACATCAGCCGTATCGCCCTGGCCGGGACGCAACCCAGCCTCAGGCATCATTGACGGCTCCACCGCCTCCTCCACACCAGCACACTTATCGCGCGCAAAACACCGCCGATTCACAATCGTCGTCCACACCGCCCACGGCCGCGACGCCTCCACCACCTGCGAGGCACACGTCATCAACACCTCCCACGCGATCCCACACGTATCAGCCACCGACTCAGACCACGACATCCGAGAAAACTGCACACCCCGAGAAATCGCATTTGAGAACTGGCGCGCGCCCACCTCCTGCACCGTCACCGCCAAGCACTGCGCCGCAGTGCCTACCCAGCCCTCAGCAGCCGCCTCCAACACCACACGCCGCAACCCCTCATTATCAGACATCGACAACGGCACAACACCCACACACGCATCAGACTCGCGCCCAGCCTGTCCAGGACACAACTCGCCCTGGACAGGCGAATCACTCACCCCAGCCATCCAATGCAACACGAACCGTGAAGCCGCCTTACGACCCCGCACATACCGCATCTGGCGTGACAAAACCCCGCGCGACTCCAAACCCGCCAACGAGCGAAACACCGACCTGCGAGAAACACCCGTACACTCCACCAGATACTCCACAGCGCAAATCACCACACCACGCGCATCCGCAAGCCGCGCCAACTCAAACAGCACCAACGACTGCGACGCAGTAAGACCCCCAACACCACGCGCCCACACCAACCACGACGTCATGCCTGATCACCAACCAAACGGTCATACCGCTTCTGCGCCTCACGCACCTGCACAACCCGCGACACCCCCACGCACTCAGCAGTCACCTCATCCCACACGCGAGACCACACCGGATCAACATCCGCACCAGCATCCCGCTCCAACGCCTCAACAGCACGCCGCCGACGCGAAGCTTCCGCATCCAACGCCACACGCTGAAGGCGCGCAGGCGCCATCAATGGCGCAACATTGCGCTCCAACCGATACGCCACCAACGCCGACAACCGGCCCACATCACCAGGCACCGGCTGATCCATCACGCGCCGAATCTCACGCGGACGCCACCCCGCATCCAACCGTTCACGCAACAACCCAACCACCCTGGCAGCACCAGACGGATCCAACGCCTGCATCCCAGGCGGCAGACACTGCGCCAACAAGCCCGCGCCAGGCACCACGTTCTCGCCGCCAGACACCGACACGCCCGAAGACCCAGAAGAACCATCAACACTCACAGCCCGACCGGACCCAACCGCACCACACCCTTCATCACCACAACGCTTCGAATCCGATTCACCCAGGTCTGGTTCGGTCAGGTTATTAGATTTATCTAATAACTTGGTATCCCGTAGGGATAGTGCGCCGGCTGACCGTGCTACGGCTGACCGTGCGCCGGTAACCCGGCGCACGGTGGAATCACAATCGCCCCGTTCACACCGTGCGCCGGAAATCCGGCGCACGGTGACACCCTTGCAATCATGCGACTCGCCTACAGCACCATCACCAAGACGCTCAACCGGATCAGGCTCGCCTTCCTGCTCCGAAGACGGTCCAGTCTCCTGCTTGCCTTCACCCGAACCTGCCGAGCACACCGCACCCAGCGCTCCACCACGAGCCAACTCCAACGCTTCACGCGCCTCCACCTCACAAACAGGCACATCAAACACGCCCACCACCGTCACTAAACGGCCAGAACCCTGACGGTCATAAAACCGCCACCGATACCCCGACTCCTCCAACTCCCTAAAACACCGCAACAACAAATCACGCCCCATACCACGCCCCAGCAACGCCCGATACCCCATAGGCGCGCCAGGAGGCATCGACAACAGCAGTGCCAACACGCCCAACGCCTGAATGGACAACTTCTTATTCCACACCGTCGCATTAGGAACCGCAGTCGCCCCACGACGCACGACAAAAAACTCACCAGCCATGACCACACCTCTGGTTAAACTCAAAAGCACAAGCAAAACCCACGAGAAGAAGGGCGCAACCCCAATGAACATGTGGATAATCAAACCCGAGACAGCAGCAAGCACCATTGTGAACGTGATTCGTGACGCAGGAAGCATCGACCCCTACGTCAAAATTGAAAAAGCAGATGAAGGAGCACTCGGAGTCACAACAGCCGCAGAAGCAACAATTGACGGTTCGAACAGCCGAACCTCCGGCGTCACCATGAAAACCCACACGGTCTACCTTCCGGAAACAGACTCTCCAGAAACGCTTCTTCGTGAGCTCTCCACTATGCTGCGATGGCAACAAACAGCGTTCATTACCATTGAGCAGACCGAAGACGGAGAACGCTGGACCATACGGTCCCCCAAGGAAAATCTGCGGCCCTAAACATGCAACACGCGCACGCAAAACGCCTAGATTCACAGCACACCGCCTAACACCAAACGAGCCGACCAACAGCCCGAATCAGACCAACGCCGAGCCTCAATAAGACCCGAACGCTCCAAAGACGACAAGCACGCCTCAACACGCGCCACACTCAAACCCGTCACACCCGACACCAAAGCAGGATCAACACGAACAACCCCACCGTCATCCGCCTTCCACGCCAACCGCAGAAGAACAAGCTTGTCACTCAACCTGCGACACTCAACCCGCCACGCCCACTGAACCGCCTCAGCACTCACCACAACCCCCTCACCGCTCCACCACCCGCGCCACGCGGTTCAACCGGCTCCAACAACACTTCGATATCCTCGCGCCGAAACCTCATCCGCCCTGAAGGCAACTCCACATAGCGAACTTTCCCCGTTCGCGCCCAACGCCGGACGGTATCAGGCGAAACCCCAAGGATCTCCGCAGCAACAACAGTGCCGATAATCTCATCTACTTGCGTTTTTTGCATGTTCATGCAACAAGAATGCCCTTTTGTGGACTTTCCGTCAAGTACAACACTTGCGGTATTTGCACGCATGGGTTACATTTGAAATATGTCTACTCGGATGCCACCGACTCAGAGCTCACAAATAACTGTTGACCAAGCTGTTGGACTGTCAGTCAATCAGCATCTCTTTGCAGCTGGCTTTCAAGCACAGGTTCTTGCTCACGCGATCGGCGTCTCACCATCGTCACTTAGCCGGAAGCTTCGTGGAAACGTTGGCTGGTCGGCCGAGGATCTGCTTCTTACCGCTGCATTCTTTGATCTTGAAGCTCAAGACCTTATGCCGCATCCGGATGGAAAAGGCGGCTGGATCCCTGCTCCGTTCACCCCCGGATACGCGAAAACCCCCGCTCTCGCGGGGGCTAGCTCAGAGCCACCTGTGGGAATCGAACCCACGACCTATTCATTACGAGTGAATCGCTCTGCCGACTGAGCTAAGGTGGCCGCCTTCCCTATCAGCGCTACGTGGCTGCGCCACGCGCATCAATTGATAGGCAACGACGTTTACTGTAGCCGACTACCCACGCCTGCGACAAATGCTCGACAGGTGGAGCGCGTCACGCACAAAGGTTAGTGCCTAATCCGTGCACTGAAGACCGTCTTGCGGGACGGTTCCGTTGAGGAAGAAACCGTCAACAGCATCACGCACGCACCGCGACCCGTCGCGCGAATACGCCGTGTGATTCCATCCATCCCAGCTCACCAGCACGCCCTTACTGAGCTGGTCGGCAAGCGCCTGCGACATCACATAAGGCGTGGCGGGGTCGTGCGTCGTTCCCACCACAACAATCTCCGGGGTGCCTTCAGCGTGGATCGGTCCGCGTTCACGCGTAGATTCAATGGGCCAGCCTTCCAAAGCGGCAGAGGAATACCCGGCGAAACGACCCATGAACGGCAGCTCAGCTTTCATCTTCTCCGCTGCAGCAGCCCATTGCTCAATGTCTCCGACCGGAGAATAGTCCAGGGAGTTAATCACGCTGATTGCTTCCATCGAATTATTCTGGTACGTGCCATCAGCGTTGCGTTCCATCAGCAGATCTGCGAGCGCCAGCATCGTTGACCCATCGTCCTGCTTGATTGCCATATCCAGCCCCTGGGTCAACGCATCGTGCAACTGCGTGTCGTACAGCAGGCCGATCACGGCGCTGAAGGCCAGGGAAGACGTCAGCGGTCGGTTAGGATCCTGCGTCTCAAGCGGTTTTTCTTCCAGTTGATCGAAGAACGCGTTCAGAGTCTCCAGTCCTTCGTCAACACTTGACCCCACCGGGCAGTCCGACGATGCGGAGCACACTTTAATCCAGTTTGCGAGGGCGTCCTCGAACCCCTGCATCTGCAGTCGTTCAACCTCGTCAACACTGAGCGACGGGTCGAGCGCACCGTCAAGCACCATGCGTCCGACCTTGTCGGGGAACAGCTCGGCGTACGTCGCTCCCAGGTAGGTGCCGTATGAGTACCCCAGATAGGTCAGTTTGTCCTGTCCGAGGGCGGCTCGCGCCATATCAAAATCCTTGGCAGCTGAGATCGTGTCGACGTGCTCGGCCAGGGAGCCGCTGTGTTCCTTACATCCAGCTGCCAGCTTGGCGGATTCAGCCTTCAGATCCTCAACAATTTCCTGCGGGGTGGGCTCTTGGGTGCTGTCGGATTGATCGGCTGGATCGTCGGACATTGCGGCCGTTTCATCGCGTTCTTTGTCTGTCAGGCAGATAACCGGCGTGGACTGGCCGACTCCGCGCGGATCCAATGCCACGATGTCAAAGCGGTCCGCCAGATCCATCGACAGTCCCTGGCTCGCAATGTAGGGCAAGATCGAAGTTGCCGGGCCACCGGGCCCACCGGGGTTATAGAACAATGCGCCTTCGGATTGCGGTGCGCGGTGAATGGCCAGCGCCAGTGCAATCACATCGCCGTCGAGCTGGTCCCAATCCAACGGTGCATACAGTGCGCCGCACTCATATCCGTCTGATGACTGCTGCGAGCCTTCCATCTGTTTGAGGTCGTCATCAGTGCATTCACGCCAGTTGACTTTCTGCTGGTAGAAGCCCTCAATGGTTGGTTCCGGCAGGTCACCCAAAGTGTCGCTGAACGTTGATTCCGAGGTGATGACCGTGCGACCATCTTCGCTGACGGCTGACTGCTGGTGAGTGGCAGATCCACCGCTCTTGCGGTCGTGTCCAACGATCAGCACGGCACTGACAGTTGCCAGCGCAACGACGACCAGTATGGCGAGCAGAATTATCACGATGTTGCGTGAACGCGTTTTCATGGGTCAAGACTAACAATGATTCAGTTACCTACCCCCGTATGGAAGACCGGGGCCTCCTGGTTCACGGACAGTGTCGATGCGGTCGCGCACCCTCCGGCTGGACGCCACGCGCATCTAACGCAGCGCCACCACCATTGCTTCCATTGCGAGCAGTGGATTCGCACCGTTGGTCAGTCTGGTGCGCGCCTGGTCGATCACGTCGATGCGCGCAAGAGTCTGCTCCGGGCTGGAGGTGCGGGCGATATGTTCGATGACCTCCGCGACATCGTCATTCATCAGATCCTGATTCGCACCGAGCTGGAGCATGAGGACATCGCGATACACGCTCATCACGTCCAGCAGGATCCGATCCAGCATGTCGGTCAGTGAGCGTTTCATGCGGCGGGTCTGATTTTCACGCAGTTGGCGCAGTTGTGAGCGCACATGCGGCGTCATCTTGTCGCCCTCGACCATGCCGAGCTGGTAGCGCAACTTGGCTTCTTCTTCCGTGTTGCGCTGCTCGGCAACCGTCTCCGTGTCACTCTTCGCCATCTCAACTAGGTCATGGGCGGCGACAGCGGCTTCACCGACTGAGGCGACGTGAATGGCAGCGCGGATGCGTTGACGGCGCTTATCGCGCTCCTCGGGGTCACGCGCCAAGGCTTTCGCCCGCCCGATGTGGCACTGCGCTGCCCGCGCAGCCTCGCGCGCCACGTTCATATCCACGCCGAGCTGCCGGACCAGCAGACCAGCCACAGCGTCAATCGATGGGATGCGCAAGGACAATTGTCGGCAGCGTGACCTGACGGTGGTGATCATGTCTTCGGAGCTTGGTGCACACAGCACCCACACGGTGCGCTCGGGAGGCTCCTCGATAGCCTTGAGCAGGATATTCGACGAGAGTTCCTGAATGCGGTCCGCGTCTTCAATAACGATGACGCGCCAGCGGCCCTGCGAGGGCGCCACCTGGGCGCGCATGATGATGTCGCGCACCTGTTCTGCAGTAATAATGCTGGTTTCTGTGGCAACACTCAGCACGTCAGCGTTTGTTCGAGCCACTGTCGTCACGCATCCTGGGCACGTGCCGCACCCGATCTCACTTCCTGTGCACTGCAGGCACGCGGCAAATGCGAGCGCAGCGTTGGATCGCCCGGAACCCGGCGGCCCTGTCACGAGCCATGCGTGGGTCATGGAGTGGGTGCTGCGATCACTGTTGCCCTCGACGATGTGGCGGGCGGCGCGGGCAGCTTCCTGCAACGTGGCGACGGCCTTTTCCTGACCGACAATGTCATCCCATACGCTCATCGCTCACCTGCCTCACAGCGATACCGGCGCACAGGCCTCGTACAGGCGCTGATACCCGCTGGTGGGCACACCGCTGCAACACGTCGGGCTCATCACAGCAGTCCCTCACTGTCACCTTCCCACAACGTGCCCTGGGATTCTTTCAGCAAAGCCGCCACCATCGTGCCAGCCCGGTCCTCATCGCCTGTCTGCGATGCTGCATGCTCGGGCGCAGGCGCGTTCGGCTGGGGTGATTCGGTCGCAGACAGCTCGACCTGATCGTGCGCCTCATGATTGACGAGGAGACCCAATGCGGGTCGAACGCGTTCCTCCAGTACGCCTCTGATCTCGCGGAACACTTCTTCAGGGGTGCCGACCGCATCGATGACGACAATGCGGTCTGGGTAGCGATCTGCCAGGTGCAGGTATTCGTGGCGCACTCGCTCATGGAAGTCCATTGATTCACGCTCGATACGGTCAGCGGTGTGCGACGCCGACCCTCGTCTGGCACCCACCTCGGGGGGCAAATCCAACAGCAATGTCAGATCCGGCGACAGGTCCTCCGTCGCCCATTTTGACAAGGCCAGTACCTCATCCACGCCCAGTTCGCGCGCAGCGCCCTGGTAGGCCACTGACGAGTCAATGAATCGGTCAGCCAGCACTACCTGACCGGCCGCAAGCGCGGGTCTGATCACGGTTGCTACATGGTAGGCGCGGTCGGCCGCATACAGCAGGGCTTCAGTACGCGGATCCACGTCTTCGGGTCCGTGCTGAATGAGCTGACGCAGCTGGTTACCCATGTCAGTTCCACCCGGTTCGCGGGTCACAAACGAGACGCATCCAGCCTGATCAAACCACTCTTTGACGTGTTCGATCTGGGTGGTTTTGCCTGCACCGTCACCGCCTTCGAAGGTGATGAACAGGCCGCGCCTGCGCCGCGAATCCCCGCTGGAAGTGCTCATGAGCCTATCTTTGCACGAGGCACCGGCATTTGCGTACATGCACGCTGTTCAGGCCGACGCACTACTGGTCGCCATCCGCAGATGAGGAGTTCTTCTTCGACGCTGAAGCCTTGGACGTGCCCGACGACTTCTTCGCACCAGTCCCGGCGCTCCTACGCGTCGTCTTCGCACTCTTCGTGGAGGCTTTCTTGCGGGTCGTTCTGGAGGTGCTCTTGCGTCCGTGTTTGGGAGCAGGCCCCTTGGCGCGTTTGTCAGCCAGCAGTTCAAAGGCGCGGGCTTCAGTCAGCGACTCGATCGATTCGGATCGCGGCACCGTCACATTGGTCTGACCGTCCGTGATGTACGGTCCAAACCTGCCGTCCTTGACCACCACTTTCTTCTCAGAGATCGGGTCAATACCGAATTCACGCAACGGCGGCCTGGCCGTGCGGCCACGGCGTGTCTTAGGCTGAGCGAACAGTGCCAGCGCCTCATCCAACGTGATCGTCAGCAACTGCTCTTCGCTTTCCAGTGAGCGCGAGTCACTCCCCTTCTTCAGGTACGGCCCATAGCGACCATTCTGAGCGGTGATCACTTCGCCATCTGCCGGATCAGCTCCCACTTCACGGGGCAACGACAACAGCATCAGTGCATCATCCAGTGTGATCGTCGCCAGATCCATCGACTTGAACAGGGAAGCCGTGCGCGGCTTCACCTTCTTCTTACGCGTCGATTTCGCAGCGTCGCCCTCGTCGGCGTCCTCGGGCAGAACTTCGGAAACGTAGGGGCCGAAGCGACCATTTTTCGCGATGAGCATATGCCCGCTGGCCGGGTCGATGCCGAGCTCACGGCCATCATCAGCTGCCTGAGTGAACAGTTCGGCAATCTTCGCTTCATCGAGCTCGTCAGGCGCAACGTCCGGCGGCACGTTGGCGCGCACATCGTCACTGTCGCGCTCCAGGTACGGCCCGTAGCGCCCCACGCGCAGCGTCACGCCGTTGCCGTAGTCAATCGAGTTGATCGCCCGCGCATCGATATTGTCGCCCAGCGAGGCAACCTGGGTGCGTAGTCCTTCACGCTTCGACGAGGAAGACCCATCCGCCGCTGCGTCGGCCACTTCGTCACGCGGACCATCGACGCCACTGGCAGTCTCGGCCTCTGTCTGGTCTGCGCTGCTGCCGAGATAAAACTCCGTGAGGAACTGCGTCGAGTTCTCCTGCCCGCCCGCGATGCGGTCCAGGTCGGTTTCCATCGACGCCGTGAAATCGTAATCCACCAGGTCAGAGAGGTTTTCCTCCAGAAGGCGCGTGACGGAAAACGCCAGCCACGTAGGCACCAGGTACTGACCGCGGTGCGTGACGTAGCCGCGGTCTCCGATCGTCTGAATCGTTGCCGCATAGGTGGAGGGGCGGCCAATTCCCAGCTGCTCCATCATTTTCACCAGTGACGCTTCAGTGTAGCGCCCCGGTGGCTGGGTCTGATGGTCTTCGGCTTCAGCGTGGTGAACCGTGACAGTTTCGCCTTCCTCCACGGCAGGCAGCAGGGTTTCCGCTCCGCGCGCACCATCCTGCGAGCCAGGCTGTGAAGCGGATGCTGCGTCAGCGGCGGGCTGTGACAGCGCCTGTTCATCGCGATCCTTGTCGCGGCCTTCCTGATAGGCCAGTCGATACCCGGGGAACGTGATCGTTGTACCAGACACGGACGAGGTCACTTCCCGCGCGCCCGTGCCATCTGGCAGCTCGAGCACATCGGTGAGCTGGCTGAGGACACGGATCGTGGAGGTATGCCCCGTCGCATCCGCCATCTGCGAGGAAATTGTGCGCTTCCAGATCAGGTCATACAGCGCCCACTGCTGGCGGCTCAACACCGAACGCACCTCATCGGGGGTGCGGAAATGGTCACCAGCAGGGCGGATCGCTTCGTGTGCTTCCTGCGCGCCTTTGGATTTCGTGCCGTAGATACGGGGCTTGTCCGGCACGACATCGCTGCCGTACAGTTCAGCTGCCTGGGCGCGCGCCGCACGGATTGCCTGGCTCGACAGCGCGGTCGAATCGGTACGCATATAGGTGATGTAACCGGACTCGTACAGGGACTGCGCCGTGCGCATCGTTGAGGACGCATTCCAGTGCAGCTTACGGGAAGCTTCCTGCTGCAGGGTTGACGTCGTGAAAGGCGCAGCAGGGCGACGGCGGTACGGCTTCTTCGTGACGGATTCAATCGACGAGGGAGCCTCACGCAGACCGTCCGCCAGGCGGTCGGCTGCAGCCTCATCCAGCGCCACTGTCTGAGCTTTGCGAGCCTTGTCCGACAGCACACCCTCTTCGGAAAAATCAGTGCCAGTGGCTACAGGACGCCCATCGAGCGCGCTCACACGCGCCGTAAAGTCACCCTCGTCAGCCTGAATGAAGGCATCGATGGACCAGTAGTCCGCGCGGATAAACGCCATGCGGTCGCGTTCACGATCCACAATCAGGCGAGTTGCTACCGACTGGACGCGGCCGGCCGACAAGGATGGGCGGATTTTGCGCCACAACAACGGTGAGACTTCATAGCCGTAGAGGCGGTCAAGGATGCGTCGAGTCTCCTGCGCGTCAACCAGGTCGGTGTCAATATCGCGCGTGTTGTCCAGTGCGCGCTCAATAGCCTCGCGGGTGATTTCGTGGAACACCATGCGCTTGACGGGCACCTTCGGTTTGAGCACTTCCAGCAGGTGCCACGCGATGGCTTCACCCTCGCGGTCCTCATCAGTGGCCAGGTAGAGCTCGTCAGCATCCTTAAGGGCGCGCTTGAGTTCAGTGACACGCTTTTTCTTCTCAGGCGTCACCTGATAGTAAGGAGTAAAGCCGTCTTCGACGTTGACGGCGAAACGACCGTACGGGCCCTTCTTCATGGACACGGGCAGTTCGGACGGTTGAGGCAGGTCGCGGATATGACCGACCGAGGCTTCAACACGAAAGCCCGGCCCTAAATAAGATCCAATAGTGGCCGCCTTCGCCGGAGACTCGACGATGACTAACTTCGACGCGCCCATGTCCCTCCGTTCCTTCCTGCCTGTCCGTCATTTCGCCTTCCCGAGGGAAATTCACTTAGCCGCGAAATGTGGTTCGCTGATGACCATACAACGTTTAACCGGCATCTCGCTCACGGCGTGTCCTGTGAGCTGGTGCGCAATATGCCGAACTTGAGGAGGCGGATCACCTCCGGCGACAGACGATTTCGCAGGTCGCCGGGGTCAAGTTCCATGAGCGCTGCGATCGCGGCAACGATCTGTCCCAGGGTCAGCTCGCCATCTGCAGCGCCCACCAGGCCGGCCAGTTCCGAACTCACCGAGGTTTTCAGTCCGACACCTCCACCCTGGAGCAGCTCGATCACTTGCGGGTCGGCCTCACCGGGCGCAAAATAACGCACTTGGGTGACATCCGGGCTGCACACGGCGTGCAGGTCCCATAGGAGGTCGGCGCTTCCGCCATCGGTGCTATCGCCCTCCACGCTGCCGCCATTGTCACTGCTGCCATAGATCTTGCCTCCGCCGGCGCGGGTGGCGACGAGCTGAATAATGTCAAGGCCTCGACGTATGTCTCGCCCGGTTGGCACATGTCCGGTCGCCACCGCGTCACATTCCACGTATGCGGGCCGGCGCTGCGTCGCCCGATCCGGCTCATTCCCATTGGCACTGGATGGTGAGGCGGCCACGTCGTCCTCGTCAATCGGACTACCCCCGTCGGCGGAAGGACCCTTCTCAGCGAAATCCGGGCGGCGGCGAGCTGCAATGAGTCCCATGCCGATCGACTGGACGCCGGCCGCGGTGAAGTCAGCCAGCCAGTCGGCGTATGCGCGTTCGAACGTGTCGCGGGCGGTGAGCGTGCCGCCGGAATCTCGCAGCCACATTTCGACGTATTGGGCAGGTTCGAGGCAGTCTCGCTGAATCACCCACGCGTCCACGGGGAGGCCGTCGAACCAGCTTCTGGGGTGATCGGACCATGTGGCGGTGGAGTCAGAGTCGACCTCCCAATTTGCCAGCATCTGAATGGTGCCGCCCTCGGTCAGGTGGTCGGGTGCCTCGCGAATGATCTGCGCAATCAGGTGGTCTCGCTGCGCGCCACCGTCGCGGTACTGCATCAATCCGGATGCGCGCACCGAATCGGGAGTGATGACGAATGGTGGGTTGGAGACGATCAGGTTGAAGCGCTCGCCGGCGACCGGCTCGAACAGGGATCCGCAGCGCACGTCAATGGCTACCTGATTCAGTGCGGCGTTGAAACGGGTGATTTCACAGGCGCGTTCAGACAGGTCTGTCGCCACGACTCGGGTGCAGTGCGTGGCCAGGTAGAGTGCCTGAATGCCGCAGCCTGTGCCGACATCCAGTGCGCTGTCAACGGGTGTGCGGTCGGTCAGTGTCAGCAACGTTGTCGTTGCTCCGCCGATGCCGAGCACGTGGTCAGGAGCAAGCGGCCTGCCCGTTGTGGCCTCTCCCAGATCGGAGAGGACCCACCAGTGATGGTCGCCGTCCGGCAGCGTGGCGGCATGTGGTCGCAGGTCAAACAGCGCGCGCATCGGAGCGGCGGCTGACTCGACATCGCTGCTGGTTTCACCGGCGTTCCCGGCGAGGTTGCCGGTCTCAGCGGCTTTCGCGTTCGCGTCGGCACCGCTGGTTTCGGCGGCATTCGCGCTCGCGCCGGCAGGTGCGATGAGGCCGAGCGCGCAGGCCCCAGCACTGCCCAGAGCCGGCAATGCCGCATCGACGCGGTCATAGTCCACATCCATCCCCAGGATAAACAGCTGCGCCAACGTTGCGGCGGCTGCGGCGTTCCCGGCGAACTCACCATCAATCAGCCGCTGAAGCTCCACCATCGCCGGCACGCGCTGATCACGCATCAACGCATTCTGCGCCTGCTGGCTGAGCAGCGAGTCAACATAATCGACGGTGAAGTGAGCTGCTTCAAGGTCCCGGCGCAATGCCTCGATCAGATTGTCGTCGAGCGCAGGCGGTCGCGGCGACTTCGCAATGTCCGAGGGAGGGTGCGGCGGTTTCGTCGCGCCCGAGGGTGTCTGCGGCGGAATCTGCTGGCTCGCATCCGACACGTCATCTGTTCGCATGCACCCAGCCTACGCGGACGAGCCAACCTGAGGCCGCGAGGACGTCGCCGGGTGAGCGTGCACGTGCGCTCCGAGTCGGGCAGCTAACCTGAGGCCGCGAGGACGTCGCAGTTGCACATACCCCTGGATCTGAAGCTGCTCAATGCACATACCCCTAGTTTTAAGGTCTCTCGGTGCACATTCCCCTAGATTTAAGGTCTCTCGGTGCACATTCCCCTAGATAAACCTCGGATGTCATCGTCGGGGACTAGCCCGCGACCTCCTGACCTGCATGTTTAGAATTCGGGTGATGTGGCGTGACGTTAGATCTAGGGGTATGTGCACACAGGGCCGACTTTCCAGGGGTATGTGCACGTATGGACGCCTTTTTTAGGGGTATGTGCACACGGGCACGAGTTCCTGGGGCATTGTGCACCTGCACTGGGGCGAACCTAAGGGGAATCAGGGACGGGCAGCCCGTCTCACCATGCGCCTGGCAGTCGACTGAGTTGCCCTAGTTGACCAGGGACGGATCACCGATCCATGCCATAAACAGCGGCGTATTGGTTTGCATTTCCGCGATGATCGCGAGGTATGGGTGATCAAACACAAGCATGGGCGGCGGTGCCGGCGCAGTAGCTCTTCCTCCGAACTCGGTCACCGCTGCCGCCACAGTGCCCTTCTCCTTCATGATTAAACGTCCCTGCTGAACAAACTGGTCGAGAAACACCGCCGACCCCTCATCAGCGGAGGTGCCAAACCCTGAAAAGTCCCCGTGTCCCAGATCGACAGGTGCGCCCATGTCTTCGAGGATCGTCAGCAGATCCGATGATGACGTGAAATCGACCTTCGGCAGAGACACGTCCACCTCCGTCTCATCCACGTCACCGAGCACATTCACCATCTCATCGATGCTGGCCGGACTCACCTGTGTCCCCTCGTGAGGCATCAGAATGTGAAGCACCAGTTCATCACCTTTGTAGGGCAGCGTCCCGGCGGTCCATTTGTCGTCCTCGAATGCACGTGCCGGAGTCTCGGCGTGCATCGTATCGACCAGTTTGACTGGCCCTTCAGCCGTGTAGAACTCATTTCGCCGCGTATTGTTCTGATCAAATGGCTTCGCCCACGGAGCACTGAAAACCACCGCGTTCTGCCCCACCAGGCGCGAGTTTTCATCAAGCTGAATTGCGGAGGCGTCAACCAAACCTCCGCTGCGTTCATTAACCCAGCTGTCCAGGTCCTCCTTGGCTGACGCAGACTGCAGATCCAGATCGGCAACCTCGCTGTCCCAATTCGACGTTACGGCATGAAGCCACGCGGGATCAGGCACCAGATCGTCGTCGAGGACCATACGCATCGATCGCGCGACCAGCGGGTTCTCGGCCACTGCGCCACCAGCGACCTGCCCAGGATCACCATTCCAGCGATCCCACATGTTCCATGCCTTGGAAAACTGATTGGCCGCATCATCAGAACTGAGGCCCATCAGCCGCTCAAACTCCGCGCGCGTCTGCCCTCGGGCACCCAAGGCAATCTGCGCAATAGCTGTCGCCGTGCCAACAGGAGACGTCAACACATTCGTGTCACTCGAATCACCGCCTACGCTGGCTTCACCGTTGCCACTCATGCCGCCCTCATCCGCACTGCCACTTTGAGCGCTGCCGCCTAAGCGAGCAGCGCGCGCAACGGTGGACAACCCCATCGCATACATCGACACACGGGCCTGATCATCAAGCGAATCAAACGACCCGGCTTCCAGCGGGCCAATCTCGATGTCCACATTGAGCGGCACGCCCTGCTCAACCACTGTGCCAGCCGGGGACTGTGGTTCATCTCCCTGTCCGCCGCCCATCGTGCATCCAGCCACAAGGATCGCACTCCCGATACAACCGCACACCACGCGCCCCCAATGGGGACACACCTCAAAACCTTTATCCATAATCCATAGATTATGAGGAAGTGAAGCAGCCCACAACCCCCGTTACATAAATGAATACCCACCATTGCCAAGACGTGACATCTTCATCGTCTGCCACGATCATCCAGTACCAAGGCCCCAACGCCTCAGCGCACCTATACCCCATGAGCTGAGCGGTACCACGATACGGTCATCCGCACAGGCTTCGGCCTCCCCTCGCAAATTCTCACTTCAGCGGCTATACGTGCCACACTAGGAGCTGACATTTTTCAGGCGGTGCGCTCGCCCTCCAGACAGCCTGCAGCATCGCAGCTTTGGCAGCAAGGAGGCTCATCGTGCGCGCACTTCGCAAAATGGCACAGGCACCAGGTTTGGAGCTGTGCGACATCCCCGAACCGGCAGTCGGCCCGAGTGAAGTCAAAATTAAAGTGCAGCGCGCAGGCCTGTGCGGCACGGATGTTCACCTGTTCAACTGGGATGGCGGAGCCCCCGGATCCCTCACCCCACCGCAGACGCTGGGGCACGAGTTTTTCGGGGAGATCGTCGAAATTGGCGAGGGTGTCGCTGCCGGATTCGGCTGCGACGAGCTACATCCCGGACAGCACGTATCAGTGGAGGGGCACATCGTGTGCGGCAGGTGCCGTAACTGCCGCGCGGGCCGCAAGCAGATGTGCCTGCGCACCGTCGGCATCGGCGTGAACCGCGACGGTGGTTTCGCTGACTACGTGGTGGTGCCGGCGTCAAACGTGTGGGTTCAGCCCGACCTCATCGACCCGGAGCTCGGCGCACTTTTTGATCCGTTTGGGAACGCTGTCCACACCTGTCAGCAGGTGGAGATGACTGGTCAGGATGTACTGATTACGGGTGCAGGCCCTATCGGGATCATGTGCGTGGCGATCGCCCGACATGCGGGCGCGCGCCACGTCGTCATCACCGACGTTCAGGAGGAACGCCTGGACATGGCGCGCTCGGTAGGGGCGGACGCCGTGGTCAACATTACGCGCCGCACGGTTCCAGATGTGATGGCTGAACTGGGCATTCGTGAGGGTTTCGACGTGGGAATCGAGATGTCGGGAGCTCCCGGCGGGCTGACCACGTTGATCGACTGCTGCACCCATGGTGCAACACTGGCACTGCTCGGCTTGCCGAAAGGCGCCTTCCCCGTGGACTGGGGCAAGGTCATCACCCGCATGTTCACCATTAAAGGGGTGTATGGGCGCCAGATGTTCGACACGTGGTACCTGGCGACGTTCATGATGGAATCGTCCGAGAAGCTGCGCGAATCTGTTCGTTCCATCATCACGCACCGATTCGCCCCTGAGCAGTGGGAGGATGCGTTCGAAGCCGCAGCCAGCGGCACGGCAGGTAAAGTCATTATCGATTGGGAGAAATAGAGATCCGAAGGAGCATTTCACAATGGACACACTCAGCGAACGGCTGACAGCTCACCTCGATCAGATTCGCCAGCAGGGACTGTATAAGGAGGAGCGCGAAATCCTGGGTCGCCAGGGCTCCCACGTTGACACCAACTCCGGGCAGGCGCTCAACTTCTGTGCCAACAATTACCTGGGACTGGCAGGGGATCAGAGACTTGTCGATGCAGCGAAGGAAGCGCTTGACCGGTGGGGTTTCGGAATGTCATCGGTGCGTTTCATCTGCGGTACTCAGGATCAGCACAGTGCGCTGGAGCGCGAGATCGCTCAGTTTCTCCGCATGGATGACTCCATCCTGTTTTCGTCGTGTTTTGATGCCAACGGCGGAATTTTCGGCGCCCTTCTGGGTCCCGATGACGCCATCGTGTCTGACGAGCTCAACCATGCGTCACTGATTGACGGTATTCGCCTGTGCAAGGCCACCCGCTTCCGCTACCGCAATGCCGACATCGAGGATCTGCGTCGCCAGCTCCAGGCAGCTCGAGACAAGAAGTGCGATCAGGTCCTCATCGTCACTGACGGTGTCTTCTCGATGGACGGCTCGTACGCTCCCCTTGAACAGATCTGCGATCTGGCAGAGGAGTTTCACGCCCTCGTCATGGTGGATGATTCGCACGCGACAGGGTTCGTCGGTCAGCACGGTCGGGGAACTCCTGAGTACTGCGGTGTGGAGGGTCGGGTGGATATTCTGACCGGCACACTCGGCAAGGCGCTGGGTGGCGCTTCGGGTGGGTATGTCGCTGGCCCGCAGGCCATTGTGGACACCCTGCGTCAGCAGGCTCGACCGTACCTGTTCTCCAACACGTTGGCTCCCGTTGTTGTGGCAGGGTCGCGTAAGGCTTTGGAACTGGCCGCCCAGGCTGACGATGCGCGCGCTCACCTGAAGGAGATGTCGGCACTGTTCCGCTCTCTCATGGAGGACGCCGGATTTGATGTCCTGCCCGGTTCGCATCCGATTCATGCCGTGATGTTCCGTGGAGATGATGGAGCGGCGTTGGCCGTCAAAATTGCGGCCCGCATGTTGGAGCTGGGTGTGTATGTCACGGCGTTCAGTTTCCCTGTGGTTCCGCGGGGGCTGGCACGTATTCGCGTGCAGCTGTCGGCCGCGCACAGCGAGGACGATGTACGCGCGTGTGTCAAGGCATTCATTGATGCACGTGAGAGCGTTATTGGGTAGGCAGCTGATGTCGGACTGACAGAGTGGACGAGGGTGACCAGTAATTACCTCATATAAGTCATGCGAAAAGATTCGAAGGCCGATACCCTAAAGAAGAAGCATCCAGGGCTTAAGGCCCGGATGTGTGGCAAATCGCCTCGTCTAGAGCTAAGGAGCTGCCATGCCGACTTATACACTGCCTGATCTTCCGTACGACTACTCCGCGCTGGAACCGCACATTTCCGGCAAGATTATGGAGCTGCACCACGACAAGCATCACAACACATATGTGACCGGCGCTAACACCGCCCTCGAAAAGCTTGCCGAAGCGCAGGAGAAGGGCGACTTCCCCACGATCAACAAGCTGGAGAAGGATCTGGCGTTCAACCTCGGTGGCCACACCAACCACTCGATTTTCTGGAAGAACATGTCTCCGGACGGCGGCGGCGAGCCTGAAGGCGAGCTGGCTGAAGCCATCAAGGAATTCTTCACTTCTTTCGACGCATTCAAGGGACAGTTCACCGCAGCTGCGACCGGTCTGCAGGGTTCCGGCTGGGCAGTGCTCGCATGGGACACAATTGCGGAGCGCCTGGTGACGTTCCAGCTGTTTGATCAGCATCAGAATGTGCCCGTTGCGACGGTCCCGCTGCTCATGCTGGACATGTGGGAACATGCCTTCTACCTGGATTACCTGAACGTCAAGGCTGACTACGTCAAGGCGTGGTGGAACCTGGTGAACTGGCAGGATGTCAGCGAGCGCCTGGAGCGCGCTCGCGGTTTCAAGGGTCTGGTTGTAGCCTGACTTTCCGCTAACTGAATGCTCCGCGACAGCGCGGCGCACCACTGACCAAAGGTGCTCCGAAGTTTCATGCTTCGGAGCACCTTCTTTTTGCGGTTCACAGGCAGTGTGGCTCCTCGCCTGAAAGACGAGGAGCCACACTCTGCAGATCACCTGTGGCGGTGAACCGAATCGTTTACTAACGTCGACGACGCGCCAAGATCATGGTCGACGCACCTGCAAGCAGCGCGAGAGCCGCTGCAGCACCGCTCATCCCAAGATCAGCACCGGTACGTGCCAGTCCCTTCCTGTCGGCAGCGGGCTTGACTGTGATGACCTGGTCAACCTTCGTCAACGTGACCTGGAAGCTATCAAGCACCTTGCCGTCCCTGTCCAGCACAGTCACGGTAATGACATCACCGACGCGCGCACCGGAATTCGGGGTTACGGTGATGTTGCCATTGTCGTTGATAACAGCCGTTCCCGGTCCTTTGACCTGGACAGTGGCACCGTCGGCGACCGGGCCACCGTGGTTGGGAACAACGACAGGCTTGTCAGCAGGAGTTGTCACATCATCCCAGTTTGGTGCTGCCGGGCATGCGGCAGCGGCGATGTCGAATGTCCATTCGGTCTGGACCGGTTCGCCCGTGGTTTCATCCTTCTTCACGATGTAGAGAACAGGGTCAGCCAATTTAGCCGTCACCTTCATAAACTGGCCTTTTTCGTCCGGCTCACCCTTCGCATTAACGCGGGTCTCCTCGTAATTCCACACCGGATTGTCAGGATCCTCCGCCTTTGGCAGGTTAACGGTCGCTTCTTCACCGCACTTGTCCGGTTGGGTGGTGGTCGGTTTCTCAGGCGCAACTTCCTTCACATTGGACTTGACGTATACAGTCCACCCAGTCAGATCGTCGCCTTCGACCTTTTCAATCTCGTAGCGACCATTTGCGTTCACAACGCCGCCCGTGTCAGCAAACTTCGCATTCAACGCGTAGGTCTTGATGCGACCCGTATAAGGGCTGAAGATGTCGAGATCATTCCCGGAAGCTGCTCTGGTAATGGGCGTCTGAGTACGATCAGCATTGTATTCCGCGCTCGGATGGTGAACTGCGTTGCCCTTGAAGTTGTAGGTATTGACAGTTTTCTGGCGGCTTTTTCCTTTGAAGTTTTCTTCAGTCTTACCTTTATAGGTACGATTCAGTCCGATCTTGACCGATACACCATCCGCATCTTCGGGGTGAATGACGCCTTCAGTCAGAACGAATTCAAAGTCGGTGTTCGCCTGCTGAAAGATCGAAATATCGTCGACGTTGGTGCCAGCCACGGTCGAGTGGGACGTGGCAAGATCACGCGCAAATCCTTCTTCGTCATTCATGACGTGATAACACGCATCGATATGCACATCTACATAATCCGTACCGTCAACGGTGCGAGTTGACGGCGTCTTCACGACATACGACGACTTCTCGCCATACGTCACTTGAACATCTGCCCACTCATAAGCAGGAATTTGCTTCTCAGCCGCATCCGGACTCGTCTTGCCGTAGAGAGTGCAGTACATCCTCATCTTTTTGGAAATACCCGTACGCGATTGGTCGTACGTCCACCCCGGATTGCTGTCATACGTCTTCCATTTGAAGTTCAGCGTATAACTGCTCTCAGGCGGTTCTTCAGCTGCCTGCGCCACACTTGTCATGCCCTGCACACCTGCGACCAGCGCGAAGGCTGCAAGTGCGCTCAGTGATGCCCTCGTTTTCATTCTCACAGTAGCGAGTCCCTTCTCACACCAGATTGATGGTTAGGAGCATTTTACATTCCCAGTCCACAAAACCCAACACTTTGGTAGAAATGGCCCTCTCGCCAGAGCACCGAGTACCGCTCGAATGGCCGTGTTCGACTAATGAGTGTAGCGGCATCGTTGCGTAGATCGTACTGGAAGGGATGCGCCACGGCCTGGTTCTTCGGGTGATGTGTGCACACTGCCCTCATTCTCAGGCTCTGTGGTGCACAATCCCCTCAATCTAAGGGCGGCGTGTGCACGAACCCCCTGATCAACAGTGGATGGGGGCGCCCTCGTCAATTGCCATGCGGGGTGCGGGCGTGTACTGACAGACCTGGCCCCTGCCGACTCGCAGGAGAGGGCAGGAGCCAAAGAAGGGTCAATTGCCAAAACGTGGTGCTCCGGTTGAGTGTTTCGGCTTGCCAGGTCGGCGTTTCCTGGTGAACTTATGTTTTTCGGGGTTAAGTCGTGATGATTCTTGATTTCTTGTGTTGATTATGATTGGTGAGGAAATCCCGTCAGACTCGGCTGTGCCCGGTGTGCAGTCAGCCGATAAAGAAGAACTGTAAGACCGCTGCTGACGGCGTGACACTGTTCGTTTTGTCGTGGCCGCTGTCTCGATTGCCTTGTCGCTGTGTCTGTGTGGCTAGCAGTGAGGGTGTCAGGCGGCGGGGCGTTTAGCGCTATTCACTGAGCACGCTAGGTCTGAGCGTTAACTACTTTTGAGCGCTCACGAAGTGTGCAGTTTGGTCTGAATGTGCACCGTTGGTGCACCGTCCGGTTTTCCCTGAACCGCTGACCCTGACTTTTCGTTGGTATCTTGCGGTTCTTAATGGCGGTAGCGCTGGGATTCGAACCCAGGGTGGCTTATCACCACACAGCATTTCGAGTGCTGCACCTTCGGCCGCTCGGACACGCTACCTCGGCCAGTCAGATTACACGAAATCCGTCGACCAACGCTACTTCAGCAGCGATCTGGCGGCTAACCGTGGCCAAAAACACGTTGCCGGGTGCCCGTCGTCAGGATCGTTTGCGACCTCGCAGGCGCACTCCTTTCGGGAGCAGATTCTCACCAGGCGATGCGGGCGGCACTGTCGTATCAGGGCCGTTCGGCGTCTTCCTCGTTGATGATGAGCGGGAGGCCGGCGGGAGTGCGGCAGCGGCGGCCGAGTGTGACGTGACTCGTGGGGAGCGACCTTCATGAAGCGCATCTGAGCGCTTCTCGAAGAAGAATCCTTTGAGCTGGACTTCCACTTCCTGGCGCAGAACTCCGCCGATCACTTCCACTGTGTGGTTCAGACGAGCGTCACGCACGACGTCGCGGAGCGAACCGGCAGCTCCGGCCTTTTCGTCCCACGCGCCGAATACCAGGCGGTCGACGCGCGAGTTGACCACCGCTCCGGCGCACATCGTGCAAGGCTCGAGGGTCACAACCAGGGTGCATCCCGCAAGGTTCCATGTGCCCATCGCGAGGCCGGCCTGACGCAGCGCCACAATTTCAGCGTGAGCACTGGGATCGTGGGTCGTTTCCCGCTGGTTCCAGCCTGACCCTATGACCGTGCCGTGCGGGTCCAGGACCACCGCTCCGACAGGGACATCGCCCGCTTCGCGGGCACGGTTCGCCAGAAACAGTGCGCGTCCCATCGCCTGGGACCATGATTCGTCGACCGTCACGAGGTAAGCCTACCGCGCCAGCGGAGAAGGACAACAGTAACGACTCGATCGCCTCAGGCATGTCCGGCGCGGTACGCTTGAACCATGCACCTACATGTCGCTGATCATCCGCTGATTAACCACAAGCTCACTGTTCTTCGAGACAGCCGCACTCCGTCGGCAACATTCCGCCAGCTCGTTGACGAACTCGTCACCCTGCTGGCCTACGAGGCAACACGTCACGTTGCCGTGAAAGATATCGAAATTGAGACTCCCGTGTGTCCCACCGTTGGGGCACGACTGTCCGATCCACGTCCGATTGTCGTTCCCGTCCTACGTGCAGGCCTCGGAATGCTCGACGGGATGACTCGCCTGCTGCCCACCGCCGAGGTTGGGTTCCTGGGTATGAAGCGTGACGAGGATACGCTTCAGGTTGAAACCTATGCGAATCGGCTGCCGGACGACCTGTCGGGCCGTCAGTGCTTTATTCTGGATCCCATGCTCGCCACCGGCCACACGATGGTAGCCGCGACGAACTACCTGCTGGAACGCGGCGCCCGTGATGTGACGTGCGTATGCATTCTGGGGGCGCCAGAAGGCATTCATGAGGTGGAAAAAGCCGTGGGTGATCGCGCTGATGTCACCGTTGTACTCGCCGCCGTTGATGAGGGCTTGAACGAGAAGTCCTACATCGTACCCGGCCTGGGCGATGCCGGCGACCGCCTGTACGGCATCATCGACTAAGGAAAATGTACTGATGGGGGCGGCACACTTCCGTTCGCGAAGTGCGCCGCCCCATCTGTTATGAAGTTTCTCCCTTGAATGGCAGCTACCGCGTAAAGCAGTGGCTGCCGTTACTATCAGGAGGACAGCCCTATCTGGCACTGCTCAGCACACTGTCTGGAGCAGTGCCAGCAAGCTGCTTAGAACGCGGGAAGGACGGTGCCGTCTGACCAGTTCTCTTCGAAGAAGGTGCGGACCTCGTCGGAGTGCAGCAGCTCGTCAAGCTTCTTCACACCTTCGAGCTTGTCACCAGACAGATCCTTCTTCCACACGAGCAAGTTGGTGTACGGGCTTCCCTTACCCTGCTCGGCAACCAGTGCGTCACCATTGATGGTCAGGCCACCTTCCTGCGCGAAGTTACCGTTGATCACGGCGATGTCAACGTCAGACAGTGAACGTACCAGCTGTGCGCCTTCGGCTTCAAAGAACTCGAAGTTCTTGAGCTTTTCAACAGAGTTGATGTTGGCTGCCTCGTCACCCTCGGCAATCTTGACGAATCCGTTGGCTTCAAGCAGTTCGAGTGCACGACGCTGGTTGGTCACATCAGAGATGATGCCGATCTTGCCGCCATCGGGGAAATCCTTCAGGTCCTTGATCTTCTCGGAGAAGATACCGAGCGGCTCGATGTGGACGCCCTCGCCCTGGTCGAACTCATAGCCGAATTCCTTGACCTGGTCTTTCAGGAAGTTCGGGGTCTGGTAGAAGTTCGCATCCAGGTCACCGCTGTTCAGTGCAACGTTCGGCTGATGGTAGTCGGTGTACTCGACGATCTCCAGGTTAATGCCAGCTTCAGCAGCCAGGTTGTCCTGAATAAAGTGCAGGACTTTGGCATGCGGTGAAGGGCTGGCGCCGACGGTCAGGTTGATGACGTCACCGCTTGCGCCGCCTGCTTCGCCTGATGCTGCTGCGTCAGCCGAGCCGCTGGTGGCTGATTCCGTTGAGTTGCCGCCGCAGCCTGCCAGCGCGAAGGATGCTGCCAGGCCGCACACTGCGAGGGCCTTGAAAGAGCGTGTGTTCAGATGAGATAGACGCATGAGAGTTTCTCCAATCATGTTGCCGGTCTGTCGATGCAAACCGTTTCTATATTCGGAATGGTCAAGTTTTCAGGTTTTTTCAATTGCGCTGAAGCATGTGAGATGAACGAGGGCGACCTTCCCGTTGATGCAATGCACTCCTCATGTTGCAGGCGTATTGCGGATCAGATGCGACGGGTGCCGCGCATGAAATCTGATGCGGGCAGTGCCCGCGGTGTGTGCCGGCTGGTAGTGCCTCAGCGGTGGTCCACCAGCCGGCTGATCATGTCACCCATCATCTGGATCACCTGGACGATGATGATGATCGCAACGACTGCGCACAGCATGACGTCGGGCATGAATTGGTTGTAGCCGTAGTTGATGGCCAGCTTTCCAAGGCCACCGGCACCGACCGCTCCGGCCATTGCCGAGTAGCCGATCAACGTGATCGCCAGGACTGTCACCGACTGGATCAGGGCAGGCAGAGCTTCGCGAACCTGGACCCCCCAGTAGATGCGCTGGTTGGATGCGCCCATCATTTGGGCTGCTTCAATCTTGCCGCGTGAAACGGCCAGCACGTTTGTTTCCACCAGTCGTGCAAAGAACGGGATGGCACCAATAATCAGGGACGGCATCGCGGCTTTCCAGCCGAGCGTGGTTCCCACCAGGAACCTGGTCAGCGGCACAATCGCGATCAGCAGGATGATGAATGGGAATGAGCGGCCGACGTTGACGATCACGCCGAGGATCTGGTGCACGATGCGGTTGGGCGTGAGCCCGTGGCGCGACGTGTTGACGACCAGCAGGCCGAGCGGCAAACCGAAGATCACGGTCACCAGTGTGGCGACGCCGGTCATCACGAGTGTTTCCCACACTGCCGGCAGGAACTGCTTGGTCAGTGCCGGGTTGTCACCCCAGGTGGGTTTGTCTGCTGCAATCGACATCATGGCGGACTGAAATTGTGCAACACCGATGTGGGCAGCAAGCAGTACATGATTCATGATCATGCCAGCCTTTCAGTCGCGTAGATACCTTGGTCATGAAGCTGTTGAAGGATCTGCTGAGTGTGGTAGCGCGGCACTGACAGCGCCAGGCGTCCCACCTGTGTTGATCCGATGGACTCGAAAACCCCTGCGGTCACGTCGGCACCCATCGACGCGCTCATGTTGAGCACGCTGGCACCGGTGGGCACACCGGGGCTTGAAGTGAAAATCAGGTCCAGCAGCGCGCGGTCTTCCGGGATCACGGCATCGTCCACGTTCGGCAAGGGGACCAGTTCCTGAGCCAACGGCGAGGACGGATCCTTCATGATCTCTTCGATCGTTCCACTCTGGAGGACGCCGCCGTGGTTGAGCAGTGTCACCGAGTCACAGATTTCGCGTACAACCGCCATCTCATGCGTGATGATCACAATCGTCACACCCAGTGAGTCGCGCAGGTCGCGCAGCAGATCGAGGATCTGGCCGGTTGAGTCCTGATCGAGTGCGGAGGTCGGCTCATCGCAAAGCAGCACTGCCGGAGTTCCAGCCAGGCCGCGCGCAATGCCGACGCGTTGGCGCTGGCCACCTGACAGTTGCGAGGGATAGGAGCCGCCGCGTCCCTGCAGCCCCACCATGGTCAGGAGTTCTTCAACGCGCTCGTCGATTTCTTTCTTCGGGCGACGCGCAATCTGCAGCGTGTATGCAATGTTTTCTGCCGCCGTGCGTGCATCGAGCAGGTTGGCTGCCTGAAACACCATGCCGAAGTTCCGGCGAGCCTGACGCAGTTTCGCTCCGCGCAGCTGAGTCATGTCAACGTCGTTGACCACGATTTCACCACTGGTTGGGCGTTCGAGGGCGGTCAGACAGCGGATCAGTGTGGATTTTCCGGCCCCCGATTGACCCACGATTCCATGAATCGAGCCCGCATCGACGTGCAGCGTCACGTCATCAAGTGCGACAACGTCATTCCCGCCGCGCAAGTGATACACCTTGCGTACGTCGTGAAGGTCAATCATGGTTCCTCCATCGGTCCTGGCGGAAGCACCCTCTCCGTGACCGGGGGTTGCTGCAGCGTCATCGAGCCAGGTCTCTTAGCTGCTCTGGATGGTCGATCACTACTTTAAAGTGTCGGCGCGTTTAGAGCAAACGTCGAGCCCAACTCGTGACCATCTTCACCCGCCTGCACTCACCGTGGCCAGAGCAAACATCGCGATCGAAGCAGCAGCCGCCCCCACAATGACAGCCACCACGCATAGCGCCCACACACCGACCAGCAGGCTCGCACCAAGGGCCGTGCGGTGGCTTCGCAGCACTTCACACACGTCAACGACGGCGGTGGAAAACGTCGTGAACGCACCGAGGAACCCCACGCCGATCACCGTCCACCAGTGCGGCCATGTCGTCAGAAACGTGAATGCGCCGGCCAGCAGGCATCCGATCACGTTGACCGCCGCGATTCCACATAGTGGACGCAGGAGCTGGGCGCGCGAGCCGTGCACATGTCGACTTATTGACGAGGCAGACGTCGGCGCGTTCAGTCGCCGCGTGATTGCTCCCGACAGCAGCCACCGACAGGTGGCCCCACACCCGCCGGCCAGGGCGGTGAGTATCCACATCAGCGCGCTCATGGCCGCGCCTTTTTTCCGAGCCACCAGCCGGCAGCGGCGACACCTACCCCCAGGACAAGCAGGCCGAGGGTAATGGCACTGCCAGCAAGGATTCTGCCCATCGCGCCCGTCGTGGTGTCGAGCGGAGGGCTGTGGACGAATGTGACTGCGCCAAGCATCATGGTCGAATATGTAGTCAGCGCCCCGCATATACCAGTGCCGATCAGAAGGTTGACGCGAGCGCTCAGCCACCGGCCGGCTCCTGCGCAAAAACCAAGGATAAGCGCGCCCGCAAGATTGCACGCAATGGTCGACCACGCCAGCACCAGCGCCGATGAGGCGGGATGTGCCGCCGCAATATGGTCAAGACTTGCGCGGACGAGGGTACCGATCATGCCACCGAGGAACACGCACGCAATGTCAGCCAGGCGTGCGCGCGAAAGTGCAGGCGTGCGCCGCGAATGGGACTGGTCATCAGAGGCGGTGTGCGCGGATTCCACACGGTCAGCCTAACGCCACGCGTGCCATCATGCCGGCGCGGTAGGGTGAAGTAACCGAGGTAAGGAAGCCAACCATGACACGCGTTTTTTCCAGACGCCAGGTTCGCATCTGGTTCGCAGGGGCCGCATCAGGAGCACTGGCATTGACGCTTGTGGCCTGCTCACCGGACACGGGCGGCAGCGGCGAAGACTCTGGAGCCTCCAGCCAGTCATCCGCCCCTGCCGCCGAACGATCAGACGGCGCGCAATCCGGTGCGCAATCTGATGAGACAGATGGGGACTCCCTCGCCAATGAAGCTGAATTAACGGAAGAGCAGGTGGACGCTGCAGTTGCCGCACCATTGTCTGACGGTCGCACCCTCAAGAACGTTCCCGAGGGTGAGGGCGATGACGGCGCTGACACCAAGGCGGACCCGACCGGCGCGGCTGAAAGTGATCTGCCACCCGAGGCGATAGAGCCGGCTGCGTGCGCGTCGATCCTGTGGCGGCCTCATACTTTCGGAGCTCTGAGCGCCCAATGGCCCCACCGCAGTCTGTATCTTCCGCAGGAAGGCGACGAGCAGACAGCCGATATGAAGGGGGTTTTCGTTGCTGTCGCACCGTCGGGTGACGAGGCAGCAGAAGCAGTGACTGCCGTTGAGGATCTGGCGGCGCAGTGCTCGCAGTACACGGTCATGATTGGTGGCGGGGCGCCTACGACGCTGGCGTTGTCCAACTGGGATGATGCGGCGATCTCACAGGGATGGGTGCTGGAAACCAGTACGCAGGCAGAGGCAGCAGAACACGAGGTGAGCGTCGGCGCCCGTGTTTCCAATGTGCTGATCTCTGTGGGACCGCAGCCGGCGGATCGTCTCGATGAGGTGAAAGCGCTTGTCAGTCAGATCGCCGGGCAGTTGGCGAACCAGTAACGGAGCCTGATGCGTCAGGCTCGGGTCGCCTCGCGCGCGATGCTGTGGATTCGGTTCGTGCCCCGAGTGTGTAGTCGAGGTGAGTCCGCCCCCAATGAAGCCCGCCCTCAATCAAAGGAGAACTATGACTGACATGACGGCAGATTCGACTCCCCTGATGACCGAGCGCCTCTGCCTGCGGCCACCACAGGACGCAGACGTTGACGCTGTCTTTAAGATTCACTCGGACCCGCTGACCTACAGACACCGACCGGAGCTCACGATGAAAGACCGTGACGAAGCCGTGGAACTGACGTCCGCGTGGCAACAGGATTGGCACCAGCACGGCATCGGTTACTTTGTCGTGTTGACTTACGGAGGTGAAACTATCGGTTTCACTGGCGTGCGGCATGCGGTCGAGGGTGACGAGACGGTCCTGAATCTCTACTACCGCTTCGCGTCACAGGCGCAGGGCAAGGGGTACGCGACCGAAGCTGCCAGTGCCGCAATCGAATGGGCACGCGACCGCCACCCACAGCTCCCAATCGTGGCGATTATCGACCCCGCAAACACAGCCTCGGCTCGACTTGCTGAAAAGCTCGGACTGCGCCTGGTCCCCGGTGCCGGGAAGGCGGGAGATCATGAAGTCTACCGGCTCCAAGGCTGAGCGAAAGGGACTGTCCCGCAATGAGGGGTCTGACAGTAGGGCCCGATGGCGTTTGAACGATGGCCTGTGACACCGCTGCAGCGCCCGAATGCGCCTATATAGAGGTACGACAACCAGTCCGCCACCCTAAATATAGGGGCGACACGCCGAAGAAACGCAACACGCCCACTAGATATATGGATTGCGCACCACGCTGGGATTCCATCTATCCACAGGTCCGCCCGGAGTTTAAGCTGTCAGATACAGGCCCGCCGATCGCTGTCCACAGCCTGTCCACAGCGCGATGCACACCATCACTCAGACACAACATGTAGTGGTCACTTGCACTTGGCGCCACAAGGTGTAGTGTTAATACATCAACGGAGCCACTACGGCTCGGGGTATCAAGAAGGCGCGCAGGACGCGCACCGAACCTGACGATCCCCACCACCTCACAGAGCGCATAGAAGAAAAAGGAGCATCCCATGACCATCACCGTGTACTCGAAGCCGATGTGCGTGCAGTGTGATGCGACCTACCGTGCGCTCGGCAAGCAGGGCCTGGAATACACCTCGATCGACGTGACGCAGGATCCCGAAGCACTCGAATACATTAAGGGACTGGGCTACCAGCAGGCACCCGTTGTGATCGCCGGCGAGGACCACTGGAGCGGCTACCGCCCCGACCGCATCAAAGCTGCTGCGGCAATGGCTGCCGAGGCTGCACCGCTGCGGGTCGCCCAAGCCTGATCAATGCGTGAAGCCCGGCCACCTCGCAGGTGTCGGGCTTTTCCCATGCACAGGTCAGACGCGGAAGGCACGACCGACGGTTCACACCATCCACGGC
Source organism: Pauljensenia sp. C0170B5 (assembly GCF_056590195.1). Lineage (NCBI taxonomy): Bacteria > Bacillati > Actinomycetota > Actinomycetes > Actinomycetales > Actinomycetaceae > Pauljensenia > Pauljensenia sp. C0170B5. The sequence goes on from NZ_JBWPVR010000007.1 coordinate 51,061, forward strand.
GCATGCCACCCTCGGCCCGCAGGCTCACACACTTAACCGGCTCTCACGTCCATATAAGGAGATTCCTCAGTCATGGTGGAGATCGTCTACTTTTCGTCGGCGACGGGGAACACGCGCCGTTTCGTCGAAAAACTGGGCTATCCGGCGCACCGCATCCCTCTTCACCCGCATGATGAATTCCTGCACGTTCACACCGACTTCATTCTGATCACCCCTACCTACGGCGGGGGAAATATCAAAGGAGCTGTGCCCAAACAGGTCATCAAGTTCCTCAACGATGCCACCAACCGCTCATATTGCCGGGGAGTGATCTCCTCAGGCAACACCAATTTCGGACCGGCGTACTGCTTGGCGGGCGATATCATCTCTGCAAAGCTACACGTTCCCCATATGTATAAGTTCGAGCTTCTCGGCACGTCCGAGGATGTCTCCCGAGTCCGCGAAGGATTGAAGGAATTTTGGTCGAAAATCTCACCGACACCGGCCCAGAAGAGTTGAGCACTGACCTCGACTACCATGCGCTGAATGCCCAGCTCAACCTGTATGACGAGAACGGCAAGATTCAGTTCGAAGCGGACCGTCAGGCGGCTCGCCAGTACTTTCTCCAGCACGTCAACAAGAACACCGTGTTCTTCCACGACCTCGAAGAAAAACTCGAGTACCTAGTGCGCGAAGGCTACTACGAGGGCGACGTGCTCGAGCAGTACGAGCCTCAGGACATCAAGGACCTGTACAAGCAGGCCTACGCCTACAAGTTCCGCTTTCAAACGTTCCTGGGCGCATTCAAGTACTACACGTCGTACACGCTGAAAACATTCGACGGCAAACGGTACCTGGAACGCTTCGAGGATCGCGTTGTCATCGTGGCAATGTACCTGGCGCGCGGCGACATCGAACTGGCACGCAAGCTCATCGACGAGATCATGTCAGGACGTTTCCAGCCGGCCACACCCACCTTCCTCAACGCGGGCAAGCGTGCGCGCGGCGAACTGGTCTCCTGCTTCCTGATCCGCGTCGAAGACAACATGGAGTCCATCGCCCGAGGTGTGAACTCCGCTTTGCAGCTGTCCAAGCGTGGTGGCGGCGTGGCACTGTCACTGACGAACCTGCGCGAAGCGGGCGCACCGATCAAACGCATCGAGCATCAGTCCAGCGGTGTTGTTCCCGTGATGAAACTGCTGGAAGATTCGTTCTCCTATGCGAACCAGCTGGGTGCGCGCCAGGGCGCAGGAGCCGTCTACCTGCACGCCCATCACCCGGACATCATGTCCTTCCTGGACACGAAGCGTGAGAACGCGGACGAGAAGATCCGTATCAAGACGCTCTCCCTGGGTGTCGTTATCCCGGATATTACGTTCGAACTCGCGCGCGCCAACGAGGATATGTACCTGTTCAGCCCCTACGACGTCGAACGCGTCTACGGTAAGCCGTTCAGCGAAATTTCCGTGACCGAGAAGTACCGCGAAATGGTCGATGACGGGCGTATCCACAAGAAGAAGATCAACGCTCGCCGCTTCTTCCAGACGCTGGCTGAAATCCAGTTCGAATCCGGCTACCCGTACATCGTCTTCGAAGACACCGTCAACCGCGCCAACCCGATCAAGGGCCGCATCACGATGTCGAACCTGTGCTCGGAAATCCTGCAGGTCTCCGAAGCCTCCGAGTTCAACGAAGACCTGACGTATTCGCACGTGGGCAAGGATATTTCGTGTAACCTCGGATCCCTGAACATTGCCAAAACAATGGATTCGCCCAACTTCTCGCAAACCATCGAGACGGCGGTTCGTGGCCTGACGGCAGTGTCCGACCTGTCCAATATCCAGTCCGTCCCCTCCATTGCGCGCGGCAACGCCATGAGCCACGCGATCGGTCTGGGACAGATGAACCTGCACGGATACCTTGCGCGCGAACGCGTGCACTACGGCTCCGAAGAAGCACTCGACTTCACGAACATGTACTTTCTGGCCGTGGCGTTTGAGGCGATCAAGGCGTCGTGCATGATTGCGCGCGAACGCGGTGAAAAGTTCGTCGGCTTTGAAGATTCCGACTACGCCAGTGGCACGTACTTCGACAAGTACATCAACGGCACGTGGGAGCCGACAACGGATAAGTGCCGTGAACTGCTCGCCAAATCCTCGATCCACATTCCGACCCAGGAAGACTGGAAGGCACTGGCAGCGGACGTGGCGAAGTACGGCATGTACAACCAGAACCTGCAGGCCGTTCCTCCCACCGGGTCGATCAGCTACATCAACAACGCGACCTCGTCGATCCACCCGATCGTCTCCAAGATCGAGATCCGCAAGGAAGGCAAGATCGGCCGCGTGTACTACCCGGCGCCCTACATGACCAACGACAACGTTGAGTACTACGAGGATGCCTACGAAATCGGCCCTGAAAAGATCATTGACACCTACGCGGTTGCCACGCAGCACGTTGACCAGGGACTGTCGCTGACACTGTTCTACCCGAACACCGTGACCTCACGTGACGTCAACAAGTCCTACATTCGTGCGTGGCGCAAGGGCATCAAGACCATGTACTACATGCGGATCCGTCAACAGGCTCTGGAAGGCACCGAAGTCGAAGGCTGCGTTTCCTGCATGTTGTAGGCATGCGCCAGGCTTTCAGTTCCTCGGCTCTTTGAGGCACCTGCGGTCGCCCTCGTCGATTTTTCACCTTCGACGAGGGCGACCCATGTTTTACAATGATCGTGAGCCTAAGGAGGTTTGCCGTGCCGATGTATCAATACGCCACCGATGACAATGACTCGAAACGTTTCGCACCTGATGCTGAGACCGATGAGGCCTCATCCGCTTCACAGTCCCACGCCTCCGATACATCAACTACCCGTCAGACCAACGCCGGCCCATACGAGTCAGCCGGCAGTTCCGGGTCCGGAGACTCAGCAGGATCCGCAACGGCTTCACCGTCATCGTGGCAAAGTTCGGCTCCCCGCTACGGCGCACCGGACACGCATCCGCGATCGGGAGGCACGCCCCAGGGCCAGTACTCACCGTGGACGCCTCAGCAGCAAACTGACGGCCCGCAGGGACCTTACTGGAATGAGCATTCCTCCCAGCAGGTCTACACGGAAATTGAGTCGAACGGGCTGGTGGCGCTGATCCTTTCCATCGTCTCGTTCTTCACGCTGGGCATACTGCTGTCGGTGCCGATGTGGATCTGGAGCCAGTCGATGATCAACAAGGGACGCAGGGCAGGTCTGCCGCTTCAGGCGATGTCACGTGCCCGCATTGCGCGCGGTATCTCAATTGCGGTCACCGTCATCTACATCCTGCTCGGTATCGTCTGCGTGGTGCTGGCCATAGTCGTCGCGATGACGGATCCACAGGTTTAGGCATCGACGAGGGGTCCCATGCGCGGCTGGCCTGATATTGCCGCCAGATCGGCCGGTGGTGGCACCCATGCGCGGCTGGCCTGAGACTGCCGCCAAAGCAGCCGATGGTGACAAACCCGGCGCAGCTGACGTTCGTGTCCGGACGCGTGAAGCCGTAGGCTGGGATCATGACTCCTCGACCCCATACTCCTATCCGACGTCGTTCCGGCACCGATCGAGACCTGATTGAACTGCTGCGCCGCCTGGACGGAAAAAGCTACGGCTCCTACAAGTCAGCAACCGGAGACTGGGATTACGGCGACTTTTCCATCGCCATTGACCGCGTCCAGTCCGACCCGTACGCACCGCCATCGGCTGTGCGCGTGATTGCCTCACCACAGACAATGGGGATCCCTGACGACTGCCTGTCCACTCACACCCAACGCGTCGCCAGCGCCGACTTCCTGCTGCGCTCTTTTAGCCACGCGATCCGAAAAATGTCCGGCCAAGGATCCGGAGGGGCCGGTCATGGCTCCCCTGTCCAGGTCGCACGCACCGGGCAGGAAATCCTGGAGCGCTCAGCCTGCACCGTGATGCCTGACCGGGTTGAGCTGCGATTCCAGGTCCACATGCCGGCACGTGGGCGCACCATTCAGGGTCTGACAGCCGCCCGGATCTTTGACCAGGACGTGCCAGACATCGTGGTGGAAACCTTCGACTTTGTCTCTGACCAGGCCGACCGGCACCTCGACGAACTGCATCAACACGTTCACACCTACGAGGATTACCAGGCTCTTCAGCAGGCCCTGGTCGACAACAACTGGGTCACATTCGTGGCTGATGATGCGATTCTGGCGCGCAGGTCCGGCGTTTCCGACCTGCCGATGGAGGACGCCGTTCCATTCAGCTCACCGGAATCACTGCGCCGCACAGTGACCTTGCCTCACGCCGGCGAGGTGTCCGGCATGGCGCTCGAGCCGGGCGTGACCGTCATTGTGGGCGGTGGCTATCACGGTAAATCCACCCTGCTCGCCGCGATTCAACGCTCGGTATACGCCCATGTTCCTGCAGATGGCAGGCAATTGGTGGCGACGACGCCCTCGGCAATGAAAGTGCGTGCAGCTGATGGGCGCCCGGTGACGGGCGTAGATGTCTCCGCCTTCATCGCGCATCTGCCGGGCGGTGCGGATACCAGTGACTTTTCCACGCAGAATGCCTCCGGTTCAACCTCCCAGGCCGCAGCCATCGTGGAGGCGGTCGAATTGGGCAGTCCACTGCTCATGCTGGATGAGGACACGTCAGCGACGAACCTGCTGATCCGTGATGCGCGCATGCGTCGCCTTGTTGCGGCCGAACGTGAACCGATCACGCCGCTGGTGGACCGCGTGCGCGCCCTTTTTGATCAGCGCCACGTCTCCACGCTGATGGTCATGGGTGGGTCAGGTGACTACCTCGACATCGCGGACTGCGTGCTGATGATGGACACATATCAGTGCCGGGATGTCACCGACCAGGCTCGTGCGGTGGTGGCGGAGATGCCGCGCGAACGCACAGATGAGGAGGACTTTCCGGTGGGCAGGCCGCGTGTGCTCATGCGGGATCGAGGCAATTCGGGTCGCGGCAAGCCGAAGACCAAGTCGGCGGGCCTCGATACGATCACACTGGACCGACACACTGTGGACGTGTCCGACGTGGAGCAGATTGTGGATGCGGGCCAGACTGAAGCGATCGCGTGGGCGTTGCGCACCGTGCTGGATGACCTCGCAGACGGTGAGCACTCCATCGATCAGGAGCTGGAGCGCCTCGACGAGATGATCGGTGAGCAAAGCCTGGACGTGTTGACGAAGGATCGAGGCAGGCCGTGGCCGGCGTTCCTGGTGCGGCCGCGTCCCATTGACATCGGTGCTGCCGTCAACCGGTATCGCGCTCTGACCATGCGCTGAGCTGGGCGGGTGGTCAGGTCAGCAGTCAGGGCAGGTCAGGTCTTGTGGGTATTGCAGCGCTTCTCGCCGTCACCGTCGCAGGGGTGGTGGCCGGTGCGATCAACACGATCATCGGGTCAGGATCACTGGTCACCTACCCGGTGATGGTGCTGCTCGGCGTCCCCCCGATCAGCGCCAATGTGGCGAACACGGTCGGTTTGGCACCCGGCGCAGTGGCCGGCGCCTATTCCTACCGCACATTCATGCACGAGGGAGACTCCGCCGCTGCTGTTTCTGCGCCGTCAGCATTTACTCTGTCGCGCGGCCACATCGGTGGCCTGTCGCTGTGCGCCACTGGCGGGGCGCTCATTGGTGCCGGCCTGTTGCTGCGCGTATCTGCCAGCACGTTTACCCTCATCGTGCCGTTCCTTATTGCCCTGGCGACTGTCCTGGTTGCGTGCCAGCCGCGCCTTGCCCGGATGGTGAGCGCACATGATGACGGCTCGGGGGCGCTGCCCGTGTCCTCTGCGCGACTGGGTGTACTGGCTCTGTTGGTGGTGTGCGGCGCAGTGTATGGCGGGTTCTTTTCCGCTGCTCAGGGGATCATTTTCCTGGCGATTCTGGGAGTTTTCCTGCCCGGCAGCATCCATACGCACAACGCTCTGAAGAATCTGCTGCAGGCGATCGTCAACGTTGTCGCAGCGTTGTTCTTCATTGTCGTCGCCATCGCAGTGGCTGCGGGGGCGCAGGATCCGACGCTATCGGTCACTTCACCCCTGTCCGGCACTCTCGATACTCGCACGTGGATCGCTGCTGCCTGCGTGGCGGTCGGATCGCTCATTGGTTCTCCGCTGGGAGCGTGGATCGGTGTGAGGATTCCGGCGCGAGTGCTGCGAATCAGCGTGGTGATCTTCGGCGCGTGCATGGCCGTTCTTATGGCAGTGCGCGCGTGCACAATCCCCTAAAAAGTCGCAGTTTTTTGCACAATCCCCTAGCTAAACAACGGACGGGACCACCCTCGACAATCCGAACACCTCCCGACCTGCAGCTTTGAAAACGAGGCGGAAATGCGGCGCGTTAGATCTAGGGGATTGTGCATCCTGAAGGGTCAGATTTAGGGGGTTGTGCACCTTGGGGGCTTAAATCTAGGGGGTTGTGTACCTTGGGGGCTTAAATCTAGGGCATCGTGCACGCGGATGACACGAGGCTCGGCCCGAGGCAGCACCTCCAGCCCTGGCGCCCGCATCGAACCGGCGCGCTGTCAAGCGTCTACACTGACAGCCATGCACCACTCTTCCGCGCCATCTGACAACAAACAGCACCACGACGCAGGCATCCAGCCGCCGCGAGCGCAGGCTCAGCCACCCGTTCCGCCGCGAGCGCAGGCTCAGCCACCCGTTCCGCCGCGAGCGCAGGCTCAGCCACCCGTTCCGCCGCGAGCACAGTCCCGGCCATTGGATCCGCCGCGTTCCTTCCACGGTGATTCCTTCGCAGATCCCTTCCAGTGGTTGCGTTGCGCGGACGACCCTGCAGTCATCGACCTGGTGGAAAAGGAAAACGCGTGGGCCGATCACGTCACGGCTCCGCTGCGCGCGCTGAGCGACACGCTGGTCAGCGAGTTCAAGGCGCACACCGTTGAAACCGATGTCACCGTACCGATCCGCATCGGCCAGTACTGGTATTTCGATCGCACCGAAGAAGGCTCACAGTATGTGTCTCATCAGCGCGTGCCGGTCACCCTCGTCAATGACGAATCGCCAGCGCACGTCGACGCCGCCCCACTTTCTCCGCCCACGATCCACGCCGACCGTCCCGCTCCGGGTGAGGAAACCGTCATTGATGAGAACGCTCAGGCTGCGGGCGAAGAGTTCTTTTCTGTGGGCGAGTGGGCGCCCAGCCCGGACGGTACGCGCGTGGCGTGGCTCAAGGACACGAGTGGAGATGAGCGCTACACGCTGGTGGTCACGGATATTGCCTCCGGGCGCACGGTCGATGAGCAGGTCACGAACGTTGGGTACGGCGTGGCATGGTCAGCTGATTCAGCGTCGGTGCTGTACACGCGGGTCGACGATGCCTGGCGCGCATGCCAGGTGTGGCTGCACGTCGTAGGTGAGGATCCAGCGCACGACCGCCGCCTCCTTGACGAGCCGGATGAGCGTTTCGAAGTCTACTTTGAGCAGGCACGTGACCCGAACTGGGTGGTGATTACGTCGGCTTCGACGTCCACCAGCGAGGTATGGCTGTGGCCGACCCTCCAGCCGCACCACATGCCGGTCAGCGTCACAGGCCGCAGGCCGGGCGTCCTGGTCAGCGCAGAACCGGCCGGCGATCACCTCCTGTTGATCCACACCGCCGACAGTCGCGAAGGCAGCCTCGCCATCGCACCGCTTCCGCAGGTCAGGGACGAGGGAGGCGCTGCCGAATCGGTGGATTATTCGACGTGGCACACGCTGATCGAGGCTGACAGCCAGGGACCGCGCCTGCTGGATGTGGAGGCGTATGAGTCGATGTGCGTGATCTCGATGCGTCGCGATGGCCAGACCTGGCTGGACTACATGACGCGCACCGCTCCCACCACGCCCGAAGCCGCCGCTGCGAGTGCGCGTCAACATCGTCCCGACTACGCGCAAATCTGGTCCGAGCCCCGCGCGGTTCTGCCCGGCGCTCACGATAACGGTGCGGTCCTCACGATGAACACTGTGGGTCAACTGGACTGGCACGACCGGCTGATCCTGGTTGAATGCCAGTCGATCACGCAGCCGCCTCGCACGGTCGCCGTGGATCCTCGTGACGGATCCGCACACGTCCTGCGTGAAAAAGCAGTGCCCGGGTGGGATGCCGAGCAGCGCGCCGGCTATGTGGAAGAGCGCGTGTGGGTCACGGCCCGTGATGGCCACACCCGTATCCCGGTCACACTGGTGCACCGCCGCGACGCTGCGTGCGATGGACGTGCAGCAGGCTGGCTGTACGGCTACGGCTCGTATGAGATTTCCAACGACCCGGAGTTTTCCGTGCTGCGCCTGCCGGCCATTCAGCGAGGCGTCGTGTTCGCCCTCGCTCATATTCGTGGCGGCGGTGAGATGGGGCGCTGGTGGTACGAGGATGGCCGGCGCGAGGTGAAAACCCATACGTTCACCGATTTCATCGACGTGGGGCGCTTCCTTGTCGACGCCGGGTGGGTAGCGCCACACCGCCTGATCGCGGAGGGACGTTCGGCTGGCGGCCTGCTCATGGGTGCGGTGACGAATATGGCACCTGACCTGTTCCGGGTGATCTTGGCCGGCGTGCCGTTCGTTGACGCACTGACCTCGATCCTTGATCCCTCGTTGCCGCTGACTGTCGGTGAATGGGAAGAGTGGGGCAATCCGATTGAAGATCGCGAAATCTACACCGTTATGAAGTCGTATTCGCCGTATGAAAATGTTGCCGACGGCGTGGAGTATCCCGCGATTATGGCCTCCACCAGCATTAACGACACGCGCGTGCTCTTCGGTGAGCCGCTGAAGTGGGTGCAGCGCCTGCGCCAGGCCACTGCGGGCAATACGACAGCGGCGGGCCGTGCATCTGAGCTGGGCAGTGCAGCCGTCACAACCACATTTGCCGGTCAGAGCGACCCGACTGAGCGCCCGATCATCATGCGCACCCAGATGGTTGCCGGACACCGCGGCCCGTCCGGACGTTACGGGCATTGGGCCTCCCGCGCCGAAGAGTTCGCTTTCGCCCTCAGTCAGGTGGGAATCAATGAGTGAATCGTCAGATCCGATCCGCGCTGCCGTCGACGGCTCATCGCTTGGAAATCCAGGACCTGCCGGATGGGCGTGGGTCGTGGACCGTGACCACTGGGATGCCGGTGGCTGGCCGTCAGGAACGAACAACCTGGGCGAGCTGACCGCCGTGTTGGAGCTCCTGCGCGCAACCGACACGGATGAGCTGCGCGGCAGACGCCTGGAAATCCTGGCTGATTCACAGTACGCCATTAACGTAATCACCAAGTGGGCACCGTCGTGGAAGAAGAAGGGGTGGCAGAAAGCCGACAAGAAGCCGATCGCGAACCTCGAGGTCATTCAGGAGATTGACCGGCTCATCGCCTCACGCGATGCACACTTCGCGTGGGTGCGCGGCCACGCCGGACATGACCTCAACGAGCTGGCTGACACTCACGCGCGCGGCGCGGCAGAAGCGTACCGCGATGGTCGAGCCCCCGAGCCGGGCCCAGGTTTCGCATCCGTATCCGGCTCAGGTTTTGAGTCCTCACCAGGTTCTGGTTGCGCATCCCCGATTGACGAGGGTGACCCGCCCACCGTTGACTCCGCAGCGACGATACGGCCTCGGCAAAAGAGTCTGATCCGCGCGTGGGCCAGCCTCAACTTCAAGGAGCTTGGCACGTATGAGGCGGAAGGTGCCCGCATTATTGACCATGAGGGACACGATCGCTCTGACCTGCGTGATGTCCCGATCCGTCCGGGCGAGTCGTGCCGGGTCAGTCGCATCGAGATCTGTGAGGGCGGCGCGAACATGTGGATCGCTACCTTTACGATTTCAGGCAGCGATGCAACGTGGCCAGGCACAATCCGCATCACTCACGTGTGGGCAGGATCCAGTGCTGACACGGCGCGCGTCATCTGGCAGCAGTTCACGCCCGTGGTCGACGCCGGCTAAGCCAGGCCGGCACGAGCGCGACGGTACGCCGGCAATCAGCGCTGCGCGTGCTGCTCAGTCAGGTAGGCCAGCACCGCGCGCACCCGACGGTTCTCCTCACCCGGCTCCATGCCGAGTTTGAGGAAGATGTTCGCCACGTGTTTCGACACGGTTGCCGCCGATACGACCAGTTCATCGGCCAGTTCCGCATTCGACAATCCGCGCGCCATGAGCGCGAGAATCTCCATTTCGCGCTCAGTCAGCGTGGACAGCTTCGACGGCTCGTGCCGCATCAGCTCCGCCGCCACCTCCGGGTCGATCACCACGCCGCCAGCAGCGACAATGTCGAGCGATCGGATGAAGTCAGCCACCCTCGCGACACGGTCTTTGAGCAGGTAGCCAAGACCTCCGGGGGCATCCTCATCCGCATTGCCGGCCGAAGGTGACCCCGCAAACCTGACATCCGAAGCCGGATGGTGGGCGGACTGCGGGTTGAACAGTTCGCGCGCGTAGGCCGGTGCCACATACTGTGACAGCACCACTATTCCCAAACCAGGGTGCTGTCTGCGGATCTCAACTGCTGCACGCAGGCCGTCATCACTCATTCCCGGCGGCATGCGCACATCGGTGATCACCAGGTCCGCGTCGACCTGTCCAACTGCGTCAATCAGCTCCGGCGCTGTGGCGACGTGAACGATGACCTCATGGCCGCGTCGCTCCAGCAGGCCGATAATGCCTTCACGGAAAAGCGTGGAGTCATCTGCCACGATGAGTTTCATCATGCCTCCTTATTGGTGAGGGGTGAGCCGGCTCGTGATGTGACGCTGAATTCGCCGCGCATCAACATGAGCGGAATTCGCCCCGAAATAATGGTCGGGCCACCCTCGGGACTGGACACATCCAGGGAACCGCCGAAAGAGGCCAGCCGTTCACGCATGCCAGCCAGTCCGCCGTCGGCGCGCACGCTTGCTCCTCCAGGACCGTCATCTGTCACTGTGATCTGCAGATTCTCACCGGCGATGACCAGCACGGTGACATGCGCGTGAGGCGCATACTTCGCGGCGTTCGTCAGGCATTCAGCCACCATGAAGTATCCGGCAGCAATCACGCCCTGAGGAATGTCGGGAAGCGGGATGGGTACCTTGACGTCGGCGTCCAGCGGACTGGCGTCCGCCAGGTCTCGCACCGCTGCCTCAAGCCCCAGATCTGACAGCACTTTAGGGTGGATGCCGGCAACTGTGCGACGCAAGGCGGACAGAGCTTTTCCCGTGCGCTGGGCTGCTGATTCGAGGCGTTCGCTGACGCTGCGCATACTCGCGGGATCCACGCTGTCGCCCACTGACAGGTCATCGAGCATCAAAGCCGCTTCCCCGATATCCATTGATGCTGCAACGATGAACTGCTGCGCTCCGTCATGCAGGTCGCGTTCAATGCGGCGGCGCTCAATTTCGAAGGCATTGGCGATGTCTCGGTGCGCGTGCACCACCTCGTCAAAAGCGTCGGGCGCTGCAGGAGCAGTCGAGCGGCGCCACCACGCCCCACCGTCGTGGTCCCTGACCATTGTCCACACGTTGAACAGGCAGGCCGCAAATACGGCGAGTGCGCACACGACCGCCACACCCAGACCAATCCCGGGATTGCTGAGAAACATCAGGGCAAACAGGCATGCAGTCAGAGCGCTGAGACATGCGCCTGCTCCGCATAGGAACGCTTTCCATTCATCTCGCATCTGCACACGAACATCCTATAAGCGCCACACGCAGGCCGGAGGGTGACGGCGCGCTCCAGTACTGGTCGGTTCAGACAGTAGACCTGGCTCTACCATGAAATATCGCCCCTGCTCACTGGTGAATCAGCACGCAAAAGGATGTACTGGTGACATGGCACAAAGAATGAATTCCGCGTCCGCAACACCTCAGGTGCTCAGCGGCCACGCGTTGACGAAGAATTTCGGTACCGTACCGGCTCTACGAGGCGTTGACATCGAATTCCCGCCCGGGCAGTCAGTGGCGATCATGGGTCCGTCAGGGTCCGGCAAGTCCACACTGCTGCACTGCCTGGCTGGGATTCTGCCACCCACATCGGGAGCCGCGTTCCTGGGGCAGGACAACATTTCAGCACTGTCCGACGCGCGCCGCTCCAAACTGCGCCTGGCCCGATTCGGCTTCGTGTTCCAGGATGGCCAGCTCATCCCCGAACTTCCCGCACGTGAAAACGTGGCCGTGCCGCTGATGCTGACGGGGCAAAGCCGCAAAGCGTCCCTCGCTCAGGCCGATATGTGGCTGGAGCGGCTCGGCCTGGGTACCGAGAAGTCGCGCCGTCCCGGTGAAATGTCAGGCGGGCAGATGCAGCGCGTCGCCATCGCACGCGCCTTGGCAGGCTCTCCCAGCGTGGTTTTTGCCGACGAGCCGACCGGCGCGCTCGACCAGTCCACCGGCCACGAGGTGATGCAGATTCTGACCACAACAACGCAGATGAGTGGCGCAACGCTCATCATCGTCACGCACGATTCACACGTTGCCGACTGGTGTCAACGACTCGTTGAAATCCGTGACGGCGTTGTGCACGCAGATTCGGGTGTGCGCGAGGTTCCTGCTCAGGCCCCCGGTGGTGGTCTGCGATGAAGACCCTGCACTTGGCTCCGATGCTCACCGTCGGCAGGCTGCGCTCCCGTGCCGGAGACGCGTGGCTGGACGTCCTGGCCGTCGCATCATTTGCACTGTCCACCGCGATGACGCTGACTGTGGCAGGCGGCGTGTGGATGTTCTACACATGGGCAAATGATCCTTCCGAGCGCCTCCTGAAAACGTTCGCACGCCTCGACTTGCATCCATCGGCAACAGAAGCGTATCTCGTGTTCGCCCTGTTCGCAGTCGTCTTACTTGCCTTCCCCGTGTTCTCTCTCGGGTCCTCAGCGGCACGCCTGGGAGCACAGGGCAGATCCGAACGCCTCGCCTCACTGCGTCTGGTTGGAGCAACAAGTGGGCAGGTCATCCTGATCGCACTGGTGGAAACGGTTATCCAGTGGGTAATCGGCGCAGCCATTGGCGTCATACTGTACGTGGTGACACTGCCGTTGTGGTCGCACGCTCATTTCCTCACTGTCGCCATCGACCCTGCCGAGATGCTCGTGCCTGCATGGATGCTGGCGATTGTGCTGGCCGTCCTGCTCACTATCGCAGTCATCTCAACACTGGTCGGCCTGCAGAAAGTGCGGATCTCACCGCTGGGAGTCGCCAAGCGGCATACACCGAAGGCACTGCGGATGTGGCGCCTGTTCGTCCTGGCAGGAGCAATCGTTCTGTTCTGCACCTTCGCTATCTTCCCGACCGCCGACTTCAATAATCAGGGAATGCTCGTTGTTATTGCGCTGCTATCTGTCACCATCATCGCGATCGCAATCGCAGCTCCGTTCATCATTCAGCTGCTGGCTGCACCATTCACGCTGAGTCACTTCCCCTCGGTGGTCCTGGCGGCCCGCCGCATCATGGATGACCCGCGCGCTGTGTGGCGCGCAGTCGGAGCGCTGTCCATTCTGTGCTTCATCGGCGGGTTCACCTCCGTCATGGACTTCGCTACGGTGTCCACCACAAAGCAGGAAATACCACCAGAGGTAATCCTCTTCACGCACGACGTCCCGCTGGGCGTGACGATCACGCTGGGAATCGGCTTCGCCGTGTCAGCCCTGTCCACCCTGATGAACCAGGCGTCAGGGGTCTTCGATCGACTCACACAAACTCAGGCCCTGGACCGCATGGGATTCCCTCGTCACCTGTTCACCCTTGTTCGACTGTTCCAGAGTTTCGCACCCCTGGTTGTGACATCCATCCTGTTCGCCGCTTTGGGTCGTGGCCTGTCGCTGGCGTCAACCGGAGGACGCAGCGCCGCCACGGACGACACGCTGGTCCGCCTGCTCATGATTGGCGGCATCGGACTGGGAATGAGTCTGGTGGCGTTGCTGATCTGCACACCGCTGGAGCGTCACGTCCTGGCTGCCCTGGGGCGCGCCAACGACTGAGGCTCGCCACCCGTGGCTACACTGTGGTGCATGCGCATCGGAAGCTACATTCACCATTCAAACACCATTCACGACCACACATTCACCGTCCCACTGGATCACAATGCGCCCGATGCGCATGACCACGGGACGGTGGATATTTATGCTCGCGAGATTATCCCCCCCGGTGGAGACAACCTGCCATACCTAGTGTTCATGCAGGGTGGTCCCGGAGTTGAAGGCCCCCGTCCAGGCGATTTTCGCGACGGATTCATCGGCCGCATGCTCAAGGACTACCGCGTCGTTCTGCTGGACCAGCGCGGGACGGGCAGATCCCACCGGCTCGACAAGCTCACGCTGAGTTCCCTCGGCAATCAATCCGTCACTGACGAGGGTGACCACGCTCCCACTGCTCAGGAAATTGCTGACTACCTGATGCTGTTCCGACAGGATCAGATTGTGCGCGATGCGGAAGTTGTGCGCCGTGAGCTGGCTGGCGATGAGCCGTGGACGACGCTCGGTCAGAGTTTTGGCGGCTTCATCAACACGTGCTACCTGTCGATTGCACCCGAAGGGCTGCGCGCCGTCTTCAACACCGGCGGTCTGCCCGGTCTGACGGACATTGATTCGATTTACCGGCTGACCTACGAGCGTACCGCAGCACGCAACCGCGCGTACTATGAGCGTTACCCTGACGATGAGCCGATGATTCGCCGCATCGCCGCGCATCTGCGTGACCACGAGGAATGCCTGCCAACCGGTGAGCGCCTCTCCACGGAGCGTTTCCGCATGATCGGCATATGTCTGGGTGGGCAACTGCGTTTCGACACACTGCACTACATGCTGGAAGCCCCCTTCGTCACGGTTAACGGGGTCTCACGCCTGTCGCGTCACTTCCTACAACAAGTGGCAGACGAGGTCGCTCAGACCACTCCCATGTATGCGGTGCTGCAGGAAACGATTTACGCTGCGACCACCCCTGCCCTCGCGGGCACTGCAACCCGCTGGTCAGCGGATCGGCTTTCGCGTGAGATCGCGGGGTTTGATCCAGATGCTGACCCGTTGGATACGTCCGAGCCGTACTACCTGACCGGCGAGCACATGATGCGCTCGATTTTCGATGAGGATCCGGAGCTGACCGGACTGGGCGAGGCTGCCGACATCCTGGCCAACCGCACCGACTGGCCAGCGGTGTACGACCCGGAGGTGCTGGCTGAGAACTCGGTACCTGTCGCGTCGGCCGTCTACTTCGATGACATGTTTGTGCCGCGTGAGTTGTCACTGGAAACTGCGAGCGCCATTCGCGGATCGCGCGTGTGGGTGACAAACGAGTACCAGCATGACGGTTTGCGTGTCTCAGGAGGCGCCGTGCTTGACCATCTCTTTGCTCTACAGCGCGACTGACGTGGCAGATTCACAGCACACAGCATCCACCCGGCGGCGCGTTCCCGGCCTTGACGGGCTGCGCGCGCTGGCAGTCGCAGTGGTGCTGATCTACCACCTGATGCGCTCGTGGATGCCGGGCGGCATGGTAGGCGTGGATGTGTTCCTGGTGATTTCGGGATTCCTCATCACGTCCCTGCTGATCCATGAGTTCCGCACGGCCGGTCGCATTGATCTCAAGGGCTTTTGGGTGCGGCGGGTGCGCCGCCTGGTTCCTGCCGTCGCAGTCATGGTGGTGGTGGCCACCACTGCGGCGGCCATAGTCGGCGGGGATGCGCTGCTGGCTATCCGACGCCAATTCGTCGGCGCGTTGACGTATACCTATAACTGGGTGGAGATTGCTGCCGGATCCAGCTACTTCGACCGCAATCAGCCGCTGCTGCTCACCCACATGTGGTCCCTGGCCATCGAGCAGCAGTTCTACCTGATCTGGCCGCTCATCGTGATCGCCCTTCTGTGGCTGGCGCGCCGCGTTTTCACCCATTCAGAGCGCTGGATCTGGATCGTCGCTGCATGTCTGATGGCGGCATCAGCTCTGTGGGCACTGGCATTGGCAGCGGGAGGTGCTGACCCCTCGCGCATCTACATGGGAACCGATTCGCGTGCCTTCGGCCTGATGGCAGGCAGCGCGCTGGCGTTGGCCTGCGTCGATCCGCTCAGCATCGATGAACCCGCCCCGATCAGTGCGCGCACTGCGACGGCTCGCGCCTCGCTGGGCTACGTGGGCGCCGTCATCATCGTGGTGGTCGCCATCATGTTGCCCATGAACAACGCTCCGCTCGCCCTGGAAATCGTTCTGATCCTTGCAACGCTCGGCGCGGTCGGAGTGATCCAGGCGATGATGCCGGCAGTACTGAGCGGTTCCGTATCGGGACGTTTCCTGTGCCGCATCCTTGATGCACCCTTCATGCGCTGGATTGGTGAACGCTCCTATGGCATCTACCTGTGGCACTGGCCGCTGTGGGTTCTGGGCTACTACCTCGTCGATGGCGACATGCCGCGCCCGATGGCGCTCGCTCTGGCAGCGCTCAGCGTCGTGATCGCAGAGGCCTCCTATCGGTGGATCGAAACGCCGCTGCGCAAGGGCGGCATCATCGCCACAGTGCGCTTGTGGATCACGAGCCTGCAGGAGCGTGGCCGCATCATCGTGTTCATAGTCTCGATGCTGATCATCGGAGTGCTCGTGACTGCAGTGGCGCGCCAGCCTGCCATGTCCAGCGCCGAGCGGGCCATTCGCTCCGGCCAGGCCGCCATTTCCGGCTCGCAGTCCGCTGCCGACGATACCACCCCCGCGTCCGGCCAGAAGGCCGAGGGCGACCCGTCTGCTGCCCAGTCCGCTGCCGCAGGTGCCGTATCCGGAGCGGGACACGACCATTCAGATCAGCCCGCCACACCGATTCCCGGCAATCAGATCACGGTGATCGGGGATTCGGTGACGCTGGCGGCTGCGCCTGCTTTAACTGAGGAGCGTCCGGGTATTGCGATCAATGCCGAAGTGTCGCGTTCGATCTATCAGGTTTCATCCGTCCTCACGCAGGTTGATGCTGAATATGGTGCCCGCCGCTACGTCGTTGTCGCTCTGGCCACTAACGGTGATGTTCCACCCGAGCAGCTCGATGAGGTGCTCAAGCAGCTCGGGCCGGATCGTCGCCTCGTGCTGGTCACCGGGTTTGGCCCGGACGATGACACGTGGATTCGTCCCGCCGCTGACACGATCCGTTCATGGGCGGCAGCGCATAAGGACCGGGTTCGCGTGGCCGACTGGGCCGCCGCGATTGCAGAGCACACCGACCTTCTGGCCTCCGACAACGTTCACCCCGACGAAGAGGGCGCAAAGGTGTGGACGCGGACTGTACTGGATGCTCTAGCGCAATTCAAAAATTGACATTCATACACGCGCCTCAACACGGGGTTAGTTCCCAAACTTCGACCCTATGCTGCGAAAACTACTTCAGCCAACGCGCACTTGACCCACTGAAATGAAGTATCGTGGGCTTAAGCTAAACCTTTTAACCTAAGCCCACGATGTCGCCCAGCTACTAGAAGCATACTCACGAGCGCTTAGCGCGCGTTTTAGCTCAAACCGCTAAGCTCTTCGCCACGACCAGCCGGAAGGCTCTCTTCATGCAGACGACGCAGGGTGTTTTCACTTTCTTTCCCAACTTTCCCGCCCGGATGAAGAAACAATATATCGTCCCATGCGAAATTGCGTGCAGCACGAACGTACATAGCTAACGCATCGCCCCAAGCGCAATTCGACAAAGTCGACCCCATGGCAAGCACATTTTCTGGATCCCCAGAGTAGTATGGCAAAACACAGCAATAGTCACTCAAGCCTTCTAGCGATGAGTGCTCAAATGCGGTAATAACCACAATCTGAGCCCCTCGAGCCTTAGAACGCTTCACAAACTCGCATAGTTCGTCCGACTCACCACCCTTCGAAATAGCGATAACCACATCACTCTTGGTGACCACACCCAGACTTCCGTGCAACGCATCCGAAGGATTTTGGTAAAGCGCAGGCGTTCCAGTTACGTTAAAAAGGTGCGCCATGCGCCGAGCAACCGTACCGGATGTGCCCGCTCCACTACAAATTACCTTTCCGCTGCAGGCCAAAATCAAGCCCGCAACACCCACAAAAGCCTCATCCAGAGAGTCCACGGTATTTAATACATCGCCAGCCTCTCGCCGAATGAGCTCTTTGCACGCCTCAAGCGTCGACTCTTCTCTCATGACATCTCTTCCTTTCATTAGCCAACCGACTCAACTTTCTTGTCCGAGTCTCTCTTAAGCCTCATAGCTCGCTTATTATTCTTTGTAGAGCGCACCTCCCACTGAACCACAAATACTGAAATCAGGATGACGCCCTGCACGATTTGATAGAAGTAGGAAGAAAAACCAAGCGAGTTGAGACCGGAAGAAATCATTTGCAAAATGATCGCGGCAATAGCACCACCAAATATAGCTCTCTGACCACCGAATGGATTTGCACCTCCTAAAACAGCAATGGTAATCGCCAGCATCAAATA
This sequence comes from Pauljensenia sp. C0170B5, assembly GCF_056590195.1. Lineage (NCBI taxonomy): Bacteria > Bacillati > Actinomycetota > Actinomycetes > Actinomycetales > Actinomycetaceae > Pauljensenia > Pauljensenia sp. C0170B5. The sequence continues at coordinate 69,427 of NZ_JBWPVR010000007.1, forward strand.
CGAACCGCCGAATCCTGCTGATGCTGACCCGGTTCGCGCAGCCATCAAGACACCAGCCGCTGAGGCAAGAATTCCGCATAACATATACGTTTGAAGAGTCACCCTGTTTTCACTAATACCGGAGTAATCAGTAGCTCTAGCGTTTTCACCAAGCATCACAGCATGCAGACCAAACTTGGTCTTATTCATACACAAATGAAGCACCACAACAATACATACAAACACCCAAAATACAAGCGGAACAAAAGCAAACGTTCCGACTCCCAAGATATTTAGTAAATCAGTACCGCCATACAACGCCTCCCCTTTTGAAAGAGCAATGGCAATTCCCACGAATATCTGCTGGGTCGCCAATGTAGCAAGTATCGGCCTAATCCGAATGGCGCACACCAAGTATCCGTTCAGCAAACCCGCCATGAGTCCGATGATTGCACATACCGCCAATGAAACAAACGTTGCTAAAAGGCCATTCATTCCCGCTTCACTCAGCGTATTAGATAGCCAAATTGTCGCAAGCGCCGATAAGTTTGCCACTGCCACCACAGACAAGTCAATTCCCGCAGTTGTCATTGCAACCGAAATCGCAAGAGCCATTAACGCAATCTCAGGAACCGCATAAGCAATGGACTCCACATTAAGCAGAGAAAAAAAGGAAGCTGGCGAAGCTACAGAAAATACAATTGCAATAATAATTGCAAAAAGAAATAGGTTCAAAGAATAGCTAACCTTGCTTTGAATGCGCCCTATTCTACCCATAGCTGCCATTACTTTTCACCAACTTCTTCCAAAATTTGTGGACGTCGAATTGACAAAACAGTGGACTTCGCTTGCACCACAACGCCCATCAAAATAACGAAGCCGACAACAAGCGTCTGCCAGTAGGATGAGACTCCAAGCCTTACCAGTGAATTCTGGGTGAGTGAAATCAAGAGAACCCCTAAAATTGTCCCCTTTACAGAGCCCCGTCCTCCAGAATCCAAAGCTCCACCAATAACTACCGCAGCAATCACAGTCATCTCAGTACCAACAAGTTCGAACGGGGACGCATGTCGGGAAAGAGCAACGTGAACCATCCCTCCTAGGCCCGCAAGCAGTCCAGCTATAACGTAGATACCAACTTGCACACGCTTAACATTGATGCCGACTCGTCTTGAGGCCTCTTTACTCCCCCCCACTGCGTAGATCGACCGCCCGAAGGTCGTTCTACTAAGAACCCAGGCAATTAACAATGCGCAGCCTAAAACCACGAGCACCGTCACATTTACAGGCGAATTTCCCAGCTTGAATAAACTAAGTTGTCCCACAGAGTCCAACCTAGGCGGCAACGTCGCCAAGTAAGTCGAGCCGATAAAAGCAAGCAGAACACCTCGAATTACCACTTGGGTGCCCAGCGTTGCCACCAGGGTTTCCATTTGATATTTAGCCACCAACACCGCATTTAGTACTCCCAGACATGCACCAATTGCTGCAGCTGCAAAGAATGGCCACACCGCTCCGTCAATCCCCAGACGCTGCATGAACAACACCACGCAATAACCCGAAAACACCGCAATTGCAGTAAACGAGACGTCCATTCCGCCAGAAATGATCACCAGCAAAAGCCCAAGTGCGAGGCTCATTGTTACAATTCCGGAGCGAATGATGTCGCCGAAAAAGGTTAGCGAGACCTGCTCGGGCGCAATTAGAAACATCAAAATGAGAATTCCAGCAATAACCAACGTTAGAATACCCTCATTATTTCTTCCTTTTAGCGAAGCAATCGAAATGCGAGACAGTTTAGCAGAAACCGACTCTTGCAACCTCCCGTGATCCATAATCATTACACCTCCTGCAAGACTCTCGAAATAACGTTTTCATTTACATCTGCACCTGCAATTTCGTCAACCACCCTGCCGCGATGCATTACCACCACTCGATTACACACAGAAACGAGTTCCGGAATGTCGTCTGAAATCAGCAGTATGCCAATGCCTCTTTTCGCTTCATTTCTCAAGATATCCATGATGGCTGCCTTCGCTCCTATGTCAACACCAACCGTCGGCCCATTTAAGATCAAGACACGCGGCTTCGTAGTCAGCCATTTTGCTAAGACAACCTTCTGCTGGTTTCCTCCTGAGAGCGAGGAGACCGGATCATTCGCTTTGTCTATCTTTATGGAAAGTTTCTCGACTTGCTCATCAATAGTGCCCTTCACCAACCGCTTCTTTAGCCATCCGCCAATTCCACAAAAGCGATCAATCGCCGCTGAAACTATATTGAGCGCTATAGATTGCCGCAAAAAGACGCCCTGAGTTAGCCGGTCTGGTGGAACGTACGCAATACCTGCTTCGATTGCAGCTTTCGGCGAGCTTGGGTTTATAGGCTTTCCATCAACCAGTATTTCTCCCTCATCGGTCTTAATGCGCCCAAAAACTGCTTCAGCAACCTCCGTCCGTCCCGAACCAAGAAGGCCCGTAAGGCCCACTATTTCTCCACTGGCAACGGTTAAGTTTATGTCCTCAAAAATTCTTCTTGCGGACAGCTGTGACAGTTTTAAAGCCGGCTCATTCTTGTTTGGGAAGGTGGGTACTTTTCTTTCTTGGTTTGCAACATATCCCAAGAGCGCTTCCATCAACTTTTGTGAGTTGAATTTTTCCACGCTGTCATCGGCCACAACTCGACCATTGCGCATTACCACTATGCGGTCTGAGACTTCAAAGACCTCTTCGCTCTTATGCGAGACGAAAACTACAGCTACTCCATCTTTCTTGAGGCGCTTCACTACAGTGAAGAGATTCTGAACTTCCTTCCATGTCAGAGCGGTTGTAGGCTCGTCCATGAACAGCACTTTTACGTCTCTATACAGGGCTCGCGCGATCGCGACAATTTGTCTGTCAGCAATAGGTAGTTCCTGGACTTCGGCTCGGAGATCTATTTTGACACCTAGACGATTCAGTACAGCTTCGGCTTTTTTCTCTTCGGAAGAAGTTTGAACGGTTTTCACATTCTCCGCTATGCGCCCAGAGAAACATATGTTTTCGGATACTGTCAGATTCGGAAAAATTGACATGTCTTGAAAGATTACTTGTATGCCCTTTCTTATAGCCGTAAGTACGTCTATTTCGGCATTTTCTTCGCCCGCGATGGTTACCGTTCCTGAGTCGAGTCTCTCAACACCCGCTAGTATCTTGATGAGGGTTGATTTTCCGCAACCGTTGCTCCCTGCGAGACACATGACTTCGCCACTATGAATTTCCAAAGTGACACCATCAAGAGCCTTGACTCCTCCGTAGGCCTTGCGAATGTTGTTTGCTCGCAACACGACCGCTTGATCGGACAACTTGACTCCTTTCGTCTGGGGAGTCGTATACATGTCAATTGGTACGACTCCCCAGACCTCTTGTTCAGCTATTAGAAGGGATAGTCTTTGGTTGTGTCCTTTGTTATGTCAATCCAAGCGTTTCCATAGAATGTTGTGGGCGAATTGGAATCCTGCTTGAGATTGTCGTACCCTTCGACGCCTAAGTCTTGGCCGTCGGAAAGGCTCTTGCCGTCAAGGATTAGCTCAGCCGCAGCTAGCATCGCTTTGCCTTGCAACGCTGGATCCCACCCCGTTATGACGTCGACAGAACCATCGTCAATCAAAGTGCCAACAATTGCTGGAGTGGAGGTTCCAACCACGCACGTTTGCTCTTGCAAACCAGCCTCCTGAACTGCGCGTCCAATCCCAGCAATATCAGTTGACGCTGATCCGATAAACCCCTTAATGTCGGGATAGCGGGCTATTAGCTCCTTAGCGCGCTGGTATGCGGTTTCCTGCGATTCGTCTGAGGAAATCGGATCACTTACCCGGGTAATGCCTGGGAAGTCCTTCAAATGCTCCTCAGCACCAGCCGCCCATTCGTTGTGTGATTTAACGGTCAAAGACCCCACGAAATGCGCATAGCTACCTTTGTCACCCATGCATTTTGCCATCACATCAAGCTGGTGTGCTCCATAGTCTTTGTTGACGAATGCTTCAATATCCGCATCTACCCCCTTCATTCCTGCAGCCTCACCGGTGACTACAGCGATCCCTGCTTTTTTGGCGCGTGCAAGCACGTTCTCAAGGGACTCTGGAGAGTTGGGTACCACGGTTAATGCGTCAGGCTTCTGAGTAACCAAGTCATTTAGAATCGCGATCTGCTTCTCTTCTGACGCATCGTCTCCCGCAGTTTGCGTAACTTTGATATTGTGCTCGGTCGCATATTCTTCATTTCCCAACTGCATGCGGTTAAACCAGTCTCCACCAGCAAGCTTCACCACATTAACGATTTCTCGTGTTGGCGACGTTCCACTTTCACCTCCTTCCCTCTCTCCCGACAACTGGTTACCGGTTGTCGAACAGCCGACCAGCGCCAAAGCTAATGCCGATGCAGCTACTCCTAGGTACCTCTTTGCACTGTGACTCATTTTTCTCTCCAATTCATGTGATTATTTCCCGATACGGACCTTGTGGCTCGCAAAGAATGCATAATTTCTGGTTTTTCTACACCAAAGAAGTCGTGCAGTTGCATATAGACCTGGTAGAGCGAGTCATACGCCTTTTGATTTGACTCTATTGGCCTATACGTAGTTACTTGACGTTTTGCTACGTCAGCTGCCTCTTCCCACGACTCGACCGCCGCCCCAGCAATCGCTCCGTGTAGTGCTGCACCTAATGCCGGCGTGTTCGAGCTAGATGTAGCCTCAATTTCACGCCCAGTTACATCTGCGAGAATCTGCATAAGAAGAGGGCTCTTTTTCGCCAGCCCTCCACAGGCCACAATTCGTTTAATTTCAATTCCATACTCTTGGAATGCATCGAAAATAACTCTTTGCCCCAGGGCCGTAGATTCAAGCAGAGCGCGATAAATCTCCGCAGGTTGAGTGGAGACAGTAAGACCGACAATGACACCAGATAGCTGCGTGTCGATTAGCCTAGATCGATTTCCATTCAGCCAGTCTAGAGCGATAATGCCAGTCTGAGCGGCAGGGATATCTTCTGCCTCTTCCTCAAGCGACCGGAAAATCTCTCCGACTGTTCTTTGCGGATCACATTCCGAATTTCGCATGAGTTTCTTAACAAACCATGCGTAGGTATCGCCGACTCCCGCCTGTCCAGCTTCATACGCCCACATCTTGGGAAGTATGCCATTACGAACTACACCTTGGATTCCCTTAACCGCGGCCAGCTTGTCTGAAACGAGTAGGTCACAGACACTTGTTCCCATCACTGCAACTATGACATTTGGTTCAACGACTCCTGCCCCAAGCACGGCCACATGGGCGTCCATGTTACCGACAGCGACCGGCAACTCTCTTGGTAGTTTCAAGCGATCTGCCCACTTCTCGACGAGAAGCCCTGCGAGTTGCCCAGGGGACTTGAAATCATGCCCCAGCTTATTAAGTACCGCCGAAAAACCCGAAGATGCCTTGTCCAAAAGTTTCGCTGGCGGGTATCCAATCGACTCTTCGCGATATCCCCCCTTGTATCCCGCTACATGCGCCCCTCTAACAACCTTCCCGACCAAGTTCGAAACAATCCAATCTTCTTGTTCCAAGAAGAGCTCTGTACTCTCAAATACACTCGGAGCTTCGCGATAAATCATTAGTGTTTTTGGAAGCATCCACTCAGGAGAAAGACTTCCTCCGTAATACTCCAAATATCCTGGAGTGTCGCGAAGAAGGCCGTTTAGGTCGTCTGCACAGTACTGTGACGAATGGTCTTTCCACAACTTTGCATATGCATATGGATTCTCGCGAAATGACGCCAGTCGCGACAACGGAACAAGATCGCTTGTACATGGAACCACGGTGCACGCCGTCGTATCGATTCCCAGCGACACCACATCATCAGGACTCGCAGCGGATCCATCAAACACATCCCTAACACTGCGCTCCAGCGCATCTAGGTAATCATCCGCATCCTGCAAGGCCCACTCGTGCGGAAGTCGCGCACTACTAGACGGCAGCACTTCATCAATGACTCCATGCCTATAAGACGCCTCCGCACTACCGCATTCTTCCCTCGAGTCAAGATCAACCAAAAGTGCTCTCGCGGACTCGGTCCCGAAGTCAACGCCTAAAGCTACCCTCATAAGAAACATCCTCCCTCGCATGCTCATCTGAGCGCCCATGTTGCTCGTTTGTGAGTATGATCCTAAGAGGTCACAGTCAGGATGTCAACCACAACACAAACCACCGAGTCAAAGGAGCTGCCATGACCACCAACGAGCAGGAGCCAGTCAACCTAGACAAAGAGACGCAGAAACTAATAGCTGAAATTGGGCGACAATTTTACCTCAATGAGAAATCCAAAATAGAAATTGCCAAAACCCTCAAAATCTCACGCTTTCGCGTAGCAAGACTTTTGGAACTAGGAAAAAAGAGCAAGATCATAAAAATCACCATAACCGAACCCAGCACTAACTTAAACTCTGTGTCAAACACTCTTTCAAAACACCTCAATCTGAAGTCAACAAGAGTAATTGAATCTTCAGGGTCGGAAAGCCAAGTCCGTGACCAACTAGGAGAAATGGCTGCTAATTACCTATCTCACATAGATCTAAACGGAAAAACCGTCGGCGTATCCTGGGGGCGAACTTTAGCCGCAATGACCAACTACCTACCCCGCCTCCCTTTCAGTCGAATAGTTCAGCTCACTGGAACCGTGGGGTGGGACATTTCACAATCTCCAGTCGAGATAATCAGGCGGATGAATGACCTATCCGAGGCGGAAACATTTGCGCTATTTACACCATTTTATGTAGGCGAAGCCGCCGATTTTATTAAGAATCAGTTCTACGTGAAAAGCGTCATTGAAATGTTCGATGAAATAGATGTCGCTATTCTTTCAGTTGGCTCATGGACTCCTTTAGAGTCACAATTGCCTCAAACATTTCCTGAAGAAGTGAAAACGCATTTATCGTCTAAAGGAACCCGAGCTGAGGTCGCAGGAATATTTCTAAATGACGACGGAGAGGTGGTAAGCTCCGACATATCCGACCAGTGTATCACCATTAAGCCTAGTCAACTTCGCAACATACCACGCGTGATCGCAGTAGCCGGTTCACCCAGAAAAACACAAGCAATTTACGCGTTATCAAAATCAGGTTTAATTACAGACTTAATTACCGACATGCAGACTGCTGCGGATCTTCTTCAAATGCCGACAGTCGAAAAAAGTTCTTACAACCTGCCAAGAGTCCCAAGGTGACATTTTCGGGTTATAGGACATTTGGGGGTGCGGACGTTTTTTTAGACGGTTTCGTGTGTCAGTGTTTTCTCACGGTAGGCCTTGATAGTTAGTCCACCGAGTTCAGTTTTTATTCGAGTGTTGTTGTACCAGTGGACATACCAGTCAATCGCTTCTTCGATTTGCGATACTGAATTCCATGTACGGCCGTAAAACATCTCGCTTTTCATCGTGCCGAAAAAGCCTTCGCATCGAGCATTGTCAGGACTGCATCCTTTGCGGCTCATAGAGCGGATGATCCCCGTCTGTTGCGTGCGGCTAATCCAGTCCTTGCACCGGTAGTGTCCACCACGATCAGAGTGCAAAGCAACGCCCCCGACTGGTTTTTGGCACCTGGACAGGTATGCAATAGCATCTTCCAACATGCCTTGAGTAAGGGTCTTATGCGCATTGTGCTGGTACCGATAGGAAACGATCTTGCCATCAAAACAATCTATGATCAGGCTGAAATACACTTTCCCGTCAGGCCCAGCAAATTCCGAAACATCAGTCAGCCACAACTGGTTGACCGATGCAGCATGAAAGTCACGTTTGACACGATCTTCAGGAGCAGGACTGACCTCCCCCTCATACGACGAGTGACGCCGCTTCCTTTTCGCGTAGTAAACCGGGATCTGCTCTTCTTTCATCAAACGGCGAATCACTTTCTCCGAGACTTTCTGTCCTTGCTCACGCAAGGCAAGCCAGATACGCTTCGAACCGTAAATATAACGATTCTTCCGCGCAATACGACCGGTAAGAAGGCGTAAGTGCTCGTACTTGTCAGCCATTGCCGCAGCCTTACGACGGTAGTAATACGTTGCATGCCTCAACCCCACCACGTCGAGCAGGACCGTCAGTGGGTAAGACTCACGCAAGTCATCAACAATTCTTGTTTTGATCGCATTGGGCAGTTCGACCGGGATGCCGCCCGGATTTTTCCCATAATCTCAATTCGTTTTTCTAATACCGCCTTTTCCACCAGCAAACGTGCCGCCAAAGACCTCAGCTGTGCAGGATCATCGGGCAGTGACTGCTCGAGTTGAGCCTGAGTAGCACAACCACCAGCCTTCTTCCGCTCGTTTTTCGTCATCAGCCCCCCACTGCCCTTCCCTTTTCCACTGCCTCACCCACCGGTAGAGCAAAGGCGGCACATCAATACCAAGATCCTGGGCTATCACGCCCACAGCCTCGCCATGATCCACACTCTCGACAGCTTTGAGTTTAAACTCCCACGAATAACGGCGAGGAGGCTTACGCTTTTTCACCGCTCTTCTTCCCCGCCCAGACTGTCCCACCCAATCCCTCAACGTGTGAAGCGAGGAATAACCAAGCACCCGGCACGTCTGAGTATACGAACGCAACTTCCCAAACATGGCCACAGCCACCCGACGCTGCTCATCGGTATAAACAACTTTCATCCCAGTCTCCCAAAAACTCCAAGAAACTGTCCGGCCCCCGGTGACGGCCTGGACGAGGACTTGGAGCGCTCGCGGCCAGTGGCGGGGGCGGGCAGTATGCGTGGCGTGATCACGGTCGACGTGTTCCTCGTGCGCGGACTGTCCCAGCAGGAGCTGACGCATGATGGGATAGCCCGACAGGAAAACAACGTTGTGGAGCAGTTGAATGACGCCGCCCGCAAGGCCGGCCTGTGGTCCGATCAGGGCCAGTGCGATAGGCACACCCATGTATCCGACGTTGCCGAAGGTCGCGCCCAAAACAATGGGGGACGGGTTGAACGCTCCGCTTGTGCGGGCACGGTCACGGGCGGAGAGATCAGCGTCCGTTTCCTGTCCTTCACGACGTTCCTGACACAGCCGACGCCGCTTAGAGACTGCTCGGAGAGTGAAGCCGAGCAGGAAGTAGAGGAGCACTGCGATGACGGGGCCTGAGAGTGCTTCCACGACCGGGGTAGCTGACGTGTCCAGTGGCGCATTGAGCACGACGGTGAACATGTAGCACGGCAGGGTGACATAGAAGACGAAGTCGTTGATCGGGTTCAGGGCACCGACAAAGTGACGGTTGCGTGCGAAAAGTGTTCCCAGCACTCCCACCGTGATCATGGGTGTGATCGTTGTCAGTATTGTCCCTAGCACCGTTTCCTCATCGTGACATCCAGCGTGCTGCCGGCATTTTCACGGACCCATGCGGCCCGTGCTCTTTAACAATAGGAGTCAGTTCGAGGATGCGCACAATTGGTCCACCGCACCACCCTCGTCAGTGCAAACTGGCGTCTGCAGGGCCGAGCGTCCATGACGAGAAGGCGATGGACAGTCCGCCCCTGGACGGCGAGCACACGAAGGGGCCTGCCTCCACCACCGAGCCATCATCAGGCAGACACGGCAGGACTCGCACCAACCTGAGTTCCTCGCCCACCACGCCGGCACGCAGGATAATCGAATCGTCGCGGCGGCTCACGCGGATCACCACATCTTTGTTGAGCCATTCGTGGACCGGCGACACTGACCAGTCGGACACGCCGCGCGTGACGACCGCGCCCAGCTGCAGCACTCCGTCGGAAAATTCAAGGCCCGCTTTGACCCAGTTCTTCGCGCCGGCGCGCACGAAAATGCCAGCCTGGTCGAATTGCTCGGAGAAGGCCGCGTTGAGCGTCACCTCCATTGCTGCACCGTGGGGAAGTTCCCTGACCAGGGCGTTCACAGTGTTCACGCTGAAGCCGTAGTAGGTACGCTCCCACGCATCGGATTTCTCGGTGGCGGTCACCACCAGCGTTCCCGCATCGTCGATATGGTGTTCGGCAGGGTCATGTAGCCAGCGGCCCTCGCTCCAGGCAACGGTTGTGTGAGTGGTCATCTCGCGCTCCTTACGCTCCAGGCAGACTCATCCGGTCATAGAGATACGCGGGGCAGGGCGTCCCGGTCATCAGCACCGACGAGGGCGACGCTGTCCGCTGCTGCTTCTACTGTTTCATACCGGGGCCTCCTGAGGTGAGCGACTGGAGCACTGCGTGGCGGGAGCGTTCGTCCGGCTCGGCTGCAAATGCACATGCCGCCACGTAGGATTGACAGCACTGGATACATGGGAGGCTTCTGATGACTTGCGATTGCCGCGATCACGACTGTTCAACCAGCACGGATGTTGGCGGGAGCTCTGCGTTTGACCGCATTGAGCAGGCGCTGAGTGATCCGCGCAAACTCGGTTATGTCGCGTTGATGTCAGGCGGCACGCTCGCGTGGTATGCCATGCCGGACTTCGTGCGCTCACGACCTGTTCGCGGCGTGTTGAAGGCCGGGCTCCTGGGCGGAATTACAGCCGCATTGGCGTCAATGTTCAGCTGTGAGGATCACCGCGCGTTCGTCGGCAATTGTGACGAGGGGGGCGCGTGCGCCTGCTGCAACGAAGATGCTTCATGCGAGGGCAAGAGCTGCAATTGCGGTGAAAACGATGGATGTGGCTGCGGTAAAGGTCAGGACGGCTGCGCGTGTGGCAAAAGAAAGGGCAAATGTGGCTGCGGATCGGATGAAGGTGCCGCAGCCGCTGGTGAGCGTACCGTTCCGCTGATCGACAAGGATCAGGCTGGCCCACTCGACCCAAATCGGACGTTGGAGCCTGAACCACACAAGGAGTGCGACTGCCAGAGCGACGGATCGTGCGGCTGTACGGGCAATCGACACCACGACGGACAGCATTGCGATCACGACCAGTGCGGCTGCAGCACAGAACATCATCGCCACGGCGATCACCGCAGTGGCCACCACCAGGCATTGGACACCCTTCAAGAAACTCTGCAGGAAAATCCTGCGCTTATTGGAGCCGCGGTCGGCATTACTGCTGTGACGACGGCTGCAACAGTGTGGATCGAGAAAACTATCTTTCGGCGCGGCGAGAATCGCAGAGCTGCGGGCAAGAGATGTGCGCACACGGATCTGGCCGCGCTGATGGCAGCCCTCGTTGCTGGAATGGAAACGGCGCACGTGTCCGGTTTGCTGAGCTCAAGACAGGACGCCCACTGCCCACATGATTGCGAGGACTGCGGGCGCTGACCACGACGAGAGTGACAGGCAATGCGAATGCGGGTGCGAGGTGCACTAGACACGGCCACATCACATCTGGCGGGCGTGTCTTTTCGACGCTCAGACCAGTAGACTGGGCTAGTGGCGTGCATGTGCGACATCACCAGGATTGAGGAGGAACAACTGTGGATCCCATTCATGCATCAGAGAATGAGACGATCGAAGCCATTAACTGGAACAAGATCATCGATGAAAAAGACGAAGAGGTATGGGATCGTCTGACTCGTAACTTCTGGCTGCCTGAGAAAATCCCGTTGTCCAACGACATTCAGTCGTGGAAGACGCTCAACGAGGATGAGCAGACCATGACGAACCGCGTGTTCACAGGCCTGACCCTGCTGGACACGCTGCAGGGCACCGTCGGTGCCGTCTCCCTGATCCCCGATGCGCGCACCCCTCACGAAGAAGCGGTCTACACAAACATCGCGTTCATGGAGTCAGTTCACGCCAAGTCATACTCGTCGATTTTCTCCACACTGCTGTCCACGCAGGAGATCAATGAATCGTTCCGCTGGTCGCGTGAGAACGAACCACTGCAGCGCAAGGCGCACATCGTGAAGTCGTACTACGACGGTAACGATCCAGAAAAACGCAAAGTGGCGTCCACGATGCTGGAATCCTTCCTGTTCTACTCCGGCTTTTACGCCCCGATGTACTGGTCGGCGCACGCCAAGCTCACCAACACCGCCGACCTGATTCGCCTGATCATTCGTGACGAAGCCGTGCACGGCTACTACATCGGCTACAAGTATCAGCTGGCTGTCAACGAGGCCGATGAGAAGCGCCGTCAGGAACTGAAAGATTACACGTTCTCACTGTTGTTCGAGTTGTATGAAAACGAAGAGCTGTACACCGAGTCGCTGTATGACCCGTTGGGGTTGACCGAGGACGTCAAGAAGTTCCTGCGTTACAACGCGAACAAGGCTCTGATGAACCTGGGGTATGAGGCACTGTTCCCGCATGATGAAACCGATGTGAATCCGGCGATCCTGGCAGCACTGTCACCGAATGCCGACGAAAACCACGACTTCTTCTCCGGTTCCGGCTCTTCCTACGTCATCGGTGAGATCGTCGACACCGAGGACGAAGACTGGGATTTTTGACAACCCCTGACAGACCCAGACGCTGCCTGGCGGTAAACAAGACGGCGCACGCACTGTAAGTGCGCGCGCAGCGCGCACGTGGAATGATACAAGTGGATTCAGGCCGCCCGACTGGTCGGCTCGGGCGCAGCGGGCGCCCATGGCAGTCGCATTGCCAGCCTGCCGAATCGTTGCGTCAATAGATGGGAGACAACATGCTCGCAGTGACGACACCGTCCATCGAAGGTCAGCCGATCACGCGTTACATCGGCCTTGTATCAGGTGAAACTGTTTCATCTTTCCCCGCGAGCGGAATGCTGAAAGCGCTCAACGGCGGACGCAAAAGAGGCGAGGAAAACCTGCAGACCGCTTTTGAAAATGCTGTCAACCAAATGTGCGAGCGTGCCGAACTCCTCGGAGCTGACGCCGTGATCAGTGTTGAGATGCACTACACCTGCATGCAAGGCACTCTGATCTGCACAGCAACCGGCACAGCCGTCACCCTCTGATTTCAGACTGCCTCCTGTCATCCTGCCGTTCCTGTCAGTGGATACACAATTGTCATCACACCGTTCTCACACGCGATCCACGGCAGGCACCGCACGCCCGACCGGCGCGCTCACACCGGTTGAACTTGCTTCATGCGGAGTGCTTGCCGGACTGGCAATCGTGGCATGTGTCGGCGCCACCATCCTGCCGTTCTTCAACAACTTCCTGCAGCTCATCGCTACAATCCCGATCGCCATGATTGCGGTCAGGCTCCGCCCTCGTGCATCACTGACCACCGTGCTGACCACCTGCCTGATCGGAGCCATCCTCGGCGGAGTCAACACCGCACTGACTGCAATCCAGGCGGCACTGGCAGGGTGGATCGTCGGAGCACTCCACCGCAAACACATCCGCACCCGATTCGCATTCCTGATCGGCATTATTGTCGGAGTCATCCTCGGATCACTCACTGACCTGACGCTATGGCTGCTCACCGACCTGCGGGAACTCACGCTTGAATCTGTGCGAGTCTCGGTCAAAGGCTACGCGCGGCTGTTGTCCGGATGGAGCCTCACCCGCCCGATGTCCGACCTGCTCCTGACCTTCACCGACTGGATGGTGGCCTACTGGTGGGCATGGCTGCCGGTATCCGTGCTTTTCGCATTCGCACTCACATTGACCGTTGCGCACTGGCTGATGGGTCACGTCCTCGCCCGCATTCCGCAGGGCAATGCATTAGATCCGCTGCGCGCCGACGAGGATACCGCTGTCCCGATCCAGCCGTTGCCCACCACGCTCACCGACGTCCACATGCACTATCCGGGCGCCACGCGCGACGCGCTTGACGGCGTGAGCCTCACCATCGACCGCGGCCAGTTCGTCGTCATCGCCGGGCCGAACGGATCTGGAAAGTCGACCCTGGCATCCATTCTTGCCGGTGCGCGCCACAGCGCCGGATCCGTGAAGCGGCCCGGCCGGATTGGACTGGGTCGACAAAGCGGGGTCGCACTGCTGGCTCAACGCACCGAATTGTCATTGCTGGGCGAAACGGTCGAAGAAGACATCCTGTGGGGTATGAGTTCCGACGAGCGCGCCGCGCTCCCCCTCGACATTCTTCTGGATCAGGTCGGTCTGCCTGGCCTGTCCGCGATGCCGGTACGTCACCTGTCGGGCGGCCAACTGCAACGACTCGCACTGGCCGGAGCCCTGGCACGCCAGCCTGCCCTGCTGATCTCGGACGAGTCAACCGCCATGATCGACCAGCAGGGGCGCACCGAACTGATCGCCATCCTCGCTGACCTGCCCCGCACCGGCACAACCGTCGTTCACATCACCCACGACCTCACTGAAGCGGCACGGGCCGACCGGCTGATCACACTCGACAACGGTCACGTCACCTTCGATGGTGCTCCCACCGACCCGACCAGTCCGCTCACCGACAGCACGACCACCGGCGCACCTGGCTCCCTGACCTGCCACCTCACCAGCGGCGCTGCCGATGTCGTGGCCGTCCCCACCGACGATGCTACTGATTCCACAGCCTCTCCCACCCGCCCGCCAACCAGCAGCGTGCACGACTCCCCCATTGACGAGGGTGACCCATCCGCGGTTCGCACCGCACCAGTCATGCCTGTGGTCTCCACCGACGATGAGGCTGACGACATCGTGTCCCACCTCAAACGGTGGGGGGATCACTTCGCCCCGGCGCTGACACTGCACGACGTGTCGCACGCCTACGACGTGAGGACCCCGTGGCACAAGCAGGTTCTCTTTGACATTAATCTGGACGTTGCGCCAGGTGAGAGTGTCCTGATCGCAGGTGAGAACGGGTCGGGCAAATCGACACTGGCACGCATCATGACAGGACTGATGCCTCCCACCTGGGGAGATTGCCTCCTGGGCGACAAGCCCGCCAGCCAGCAAGTCGGATCCATCGGCATGTCGATGCAATTCGCCCGACTTCAGCTCCAACGCCCGTCCGTGCGTCTGGACATTGCCGCGGCCGCCAACATCGACCCTGACGACACAGAGCGGGTCGACGACGTGGTCAGCCGCGCGATGGCGGAAGTGGGACTGGACTGTGAGTTGCAAAGGCGCGGTATTGATGAACTCTCCGGCGGACAGATGCGGCGCGTCGCGTTGGCTGGATTATTCGCAGCGGACCTGAATTTCATTGTGCTTGACGAGCCTCTGGCGGGCCTGGATGCCACATCGCGTGAACTGGTCATCAGCGCGCTGAAACGCCGGCAGGATCGCGGCATGGGAATTATTGTGATTTCGCACGATTTTGAAGGTTTGGATCAGGTGTGCTCCCGGCACCTTTCCCTCGTCGAAGGGAAACTGTCATGAGTACATTCGCACGCAATACGCCACCCAACACAGGTGTTCGCGGATCTGCCGCTTCGCGCAGGCGCCCTCGCCCATCACCTACGTTGGCACTGCCCCGCCCGCTGCCGTGGGAATCTCCCCTGACGCGCATGTGGGTCGGCACGAAGATCATCTGCCTGGCAATTCTGACGACACTGCTGGTCCTGCTTCCCACGTGGCCAACTGTCACGGCGGTCGGCGTGTGTCTCCTGGTTGCGGCTGTTGTCGGACGCGTGCCCATTTCGGCACGGCCGCGCCTGCCGTCTTGGATCTGGGCCGGCTTCATTGGCGGCATGATCGGGGCCGCAATCGGCGGCGGTGCATTGATTTTCGTCCGCGCCTTCCTCGTCATGGTCGAAGTGGTCCTCGGATCACTGCTGCTCGTGTGGACCACACCCATTGAACGAATCGCTCCGGCACTTCGGATACTGCTCCACCCCCTCACGTGGTTTCGAGCTCCTGTCGACGAATGGGTGATGGCGGCAAGTTTTGCGCTTCGAGGCCTATCGACCGTGCGCGACCAGATGCAGGCAGTGTTCGACGCCGTGCGCCTGCGCTGGACAGATGATGGGCCGATGATGACATTTCGCGGTCAGCTCAAATTGATCGTGGATATGACAACCGCAACGTTATCCGCGTCCTCGAGACGTGCCGATGACACCGGCAGGGCAATGACAATGCGCGGTGGAATCCCGCCAGTTGAGCGCGATCGGGTTCGTTTGCGCTGGCCAGACATCATCGGGCTGGTCCTGGTTCTTGCCGCAACCGTCATCTCCGTCATCTTCCGCTCCGGTGTCCCGTGGCAGTGAATGTGACTGGTCTCAACACCTCTTGTGGTGTATTCGGTTTGACGAAGACACCCTCGGCCTCGTAATCTTCTATAGCAACGCGCGAGTGGCGGAATAGGCAGACGCGCACGGTTCAGGTCCGTGTTCCAGTTGATGGAGTGGGGGTTCAACTCCCCCCTCGCGCACCATGTGATGTGTCGGGACATCGTTGACATTGTGTTGGCGGTGTCCCGATCTTTCTGTATATCGCCGCGTTTCAGTACACTGCCGGCGTTTCCACATCTTGCTGGCCTTTCTGCATTTCACCGCCTTTTTGGGTGTGTCCTGACCGCAGATCCTTCGGGCGGGGATGCCACTGCTGTCCTGCCGCGCGCACCAACACGTGCACATACCCCTAGATTTAAACCCTCCGCGTGCACATACCCCTAGTTCTAACCCCGCCTCGTGCACATACCCCTAGATTTAAACCCTCCACGTGCACATACCCCTAAAAAGTCATGTAAAAATGCACAATCCCCTAGATTTAACGCGTGAGGCTCGAGGCCGCCGGAAGCTACTGACAGCTGACCTGCGGAAATAGGTTTTGTCCTTTTGGGGTGCCGACTTTAGCTAGGGGTATGTGCAATTCGAGCGTTAAATCTAGGGGAATGTGCATCAAGACCGTGAAGATTTAGGGGAATGTGCAACGCAGGCACGAAGATTTAGGTGTATGTGTACCAGACGGTGCATATACAGGGCCCACGCTCGCAGGGGACGTATCGTGGCTCACCGCCGCGCATACTCACGTACTGCGGCAGAGCCATGCTCGCGGGGAGATATCGATTCAGAGATCAGCGTTGACAGTGCGACGAGGTTCGAGGGACGTTCGTGTTGGACGCTGATGCGTCGACATATGCGAGCAACGTTTTTCTGTGTCATGTCACCAAAAGGGATAGGCTCATAAAGAGGGCGCCGAAGCTTAATGGGCGCCCATTTCGTTATTGAACCGCACCTAGAGTCTCACCCACTTGATCGAGGACAGTCCATGACGAATCCACCCACCACCCCAGGTTCGAACGGTAACGACAGGTACTCGACGGGCACCCATCGGGAACTTTCACCTTCGCCCGTCATAATGCCTCTGTTGGCGATACGCTTAAAGTGAATTGGGACCTCAATCAAAGAGCCACTTTGGGTTCCACAGCCACGCATCTGATCTACCGCACTTGCACGAATGTCGTAGAACGAAGGATGAATCATGACGAATTCACGCCCACCGACAGGTAACGACGCCAACTCGCACCAGCGATACGGCAGTAGTCCCTACGGTTTCGACAACGCACGCCAATTCGAGTCCAAGCCAGATCAGACGGCACAGTGGAATGGACAAGGCGCGAATAGCTTGAGCCGGGACGGCGATGGCCGGTTCAGCCCCGAAGGTCCCACGTCACAAGGCTCGAACTCCGACGGAGATTACGGCCGTTGGAGCCGCGACCAGCAAACAGCGCAGATGCCACCTGCACATGAGCAATGGGCAGGCAACTCGGCAAGACAGCCGGGCCAACCGGGACAGCCGGGACAGCCGGGCCAACCGGGGCAAAACGGGCCAGGCTACAACGACCAGTGGTCACACAATCAGCAGTGGTCATCGTCCAATTCTCAATGGTCATCCACCCCGTCATGGCAAAACGGCCCACAGGGGCCCTATACCCCACAGGGAGCATACGGTTCGCAAGGCCCCACGAATCCGCAAGGATCGTACGGACCACAGGGACCATATGGCTCGCAGGGTCCCAACAGTCCACAAGGGCCCTACGGGCCGCAGGGGCCTCAAGGCCCTGGTGGCTCATGGTCACAGCTACCGAACCAATCCGGTGGAACAAAGAAGATCAACATCGTCGCGTTTGTTGCGCTTGGCCTTGCAGTCCTCGGCCTGATCCTCTCTGTCATTCCAGTGACGCAGATCGTAGGGTGGGTCATCCTCGGCGTCGCGTTTATTTGCTCCCTCGTCGCGCTCTTCTTGAAGAACCAGCCGCGCGTCAGCGCACTGATCGCGCTGGCAGTGACGGTTCTTTCGGCACTCATTGCTCTGGTCGTCGCCTTTATCATGGCCAATCTGTCTGACGTTGATGAGACTGTCGACGAACAGGAACAACCCTCGGCGACAGAAACTCAGGATCAAGATCCGCAAAGTAGCCCCATTGCCCCAGCACCTACTGTGCCTCTTCCGACCACGCCCCAGCAATCAGGAGACCCAGGTCAGGCAGGACAGCAGCCTGGACAGATGCCCACCCCCGGAACGGCAAGTTCGCCCCAAACCTCGAGAGACAATCCCGCAGCACTGGGAGAAACCATTACCGTTGGCCAGTGGGACGTGGCGATCAATTCATTCAATCCCGACGCCACCGACCAAATTGTGAACGGCAATATGTTCAACACTCCTCCGGATGACGGCACGGTTTACTCCCTGCTCAATGTCACTTTCACCAACAAGGGCACTGAAAAGACCCTGCCCTTCCTGGCATTCGCCTTCATCGACGAGGCAGGCCAGACGTACTACGACTATGACAACCTCGTGGGTCTGGAGGACTCGTACTACCTTCTGGACCTTGAACCGGGACAGCAAGGCACTGGTAGCGTCGCTATCCAGATCCCAGCGGGTGCGAGCGGTGTTCTTCAGGTGACAGATGTCCTGGGAACGAGCATCGCGTACGTCTCAACGCACTAGGCAATGCCTGCAGCGCCAGCGGGATGCTGCGAGGCTGGCCAATTGCCGCCTGCTGAGTAAGCATGACCGCCGGCCACCTACTCGCCAGTAACGCTGCCTCCGCGGCAGCGCCAGCCCCCTAATAATACGACTGCCCAGCCTCCACGCCACCGAGCAGCGTTGGCACTGTGACCAGCGTGAAGCCCTGGCGCTGCAACTGATCAATGATGCCCGGGACAGCTTCAATGGTCGAAGGGTGAACGTCGTGCATCAGGACGATCGACCCGGCGCGCACAGTCGCCATAATCCGATCGGTCGTGCTCTTGACGTCGCGGTTCTTCCAGTCCTCAGAATCCACATCCCAGAAGATCGCTGCCTGACCCGCCTCACTGAGCACGCCGGTTACCTTGTCATTGGTCGCTCCATACGGAGGACGCATCAGCGCCGGCAACAGCCCACTGGCCTGCTGAATCGCATCCCGCGAGCGCGCTACCTCATCACGGATCCCCTCGACCGGCAACGTGTCGAGCTGTGGGTGCGACCAGGAATGCGACCCCACCACATGCCCTTCGTTCACAGCGCGAGCGGTGATATCCGGGCGCGCCGCCACACTGGGTCCCAACTGGAAGAACGTGGCGTGCACGCCTTTCGATGCAAGCACATCGAGCAGTTTTGGCGTCAGGTTCGCATCGGGACCATCGTCGAACGTCAACGCCACACACTGCGCCGCACTGCAATCCACATTCTCGGTCGGAACCATACCCATCACACCTGATCCATCTGCGGGCAGCGGCTCGAGGGGAACGAATGGCGGTTCGGGCTGGGGAAGCCCAGCAAATTCCGCGCCTCCTGTCACCGCCGCAGTTACAGCGCGACCCAGGTCGCTCGACACCTCGGCAGCCTGATCGGGGGACACTTCCAGCACCGCGCGATCAGCGTTCACTCCACTATCAGCGTTCAGGATCAGCGCAAATGAGCCGTCCTGGCCGATTCGCACATCATCTGGCCCATGCCACGCCTCGTTCGTACGCAAGCCGAGCCTGGCCAACGCGTCCTGATAGGTTCCCGGGTCTCGATCTGCCTCACGCAACGCACGCTTGGCGGCAGGGAACAGCTGCACCCGCTCATCCTCATTGACGAGGGCGGCCGCAGGCGCCACCGTTTGGTCCTGGGTATCAACGATCCATGATGACGAGCGCGTGACCTCGCCGTCGTCGGTGCCGGTGATGGCTTCGAGGACGAACCCGATCCACTGCCCCGCAGCGAAGGACACGTCGTAGCGCACTTCCTGAGAATCCGGCCAGGATGCCATCTCAAGGGCCCGCTGCTCCATGAACGCGTTGACGTCGTCGAATCCCTGGATACCCGGCCAGGTCACAGGGATGTCTGCCGTGGACGAACGGTCAATGACATGACCGATCTGCGGGTCATCAGCGGGAAGCGCCTCAGGCATGTCAGCGACGTGGGACCGTATCCCGGCAGGTGAGGTGGGCGGGCCAGACTGGGGTGCGCTTGACGCAGCAGACTGGCCTGATTCCTGTGTGCCCGATGGCGCAGTGTCCCCAGAACCAGGATTGCACGCCGTGAGTCCCGTGAGCACAGCGACGCACGCCAGGGCGGTGCACCACCGGTGCCGGCCGAGGCGGTTGGAACTGCCGTTGTATTCACGTAGTGCCATCATGGCGCCGATGATAGCGAGCCAATCGGCCAGAATCCACCCTTTTATGTTCCACCAGACACAACCATGCCGGTATTGTCGTTACTATGAGTACCGACTCTGTGCCGCAGACAGCTGAAGTCCTGTCGGTCCTGTCCTCGTCGGAATGTTCGCTTAGGAGTGTTCCGCCGACACGGTTACACTGGCCTTTGCACTGCATCAGTAGTGCATGCGTGATCGGAGTGTTACGCGTGACGCAAGGGAAGGGGACGCCATGAGCATCTTTGATCGTTTCGAAAACGCGGTCGAAAAAGGTGTGAACTCGGTTTTTTCTCGTGTCTTTCGTTCCGGCCTCAAGCCAGTTGACGTGAATTCTGCAATCCGACGTGCCATGGAGGATAACCTCCAGGAAGTCTCCTCCGACCGCACCATCGCGCCCAATAAGTTCGTCGTGCGTACCTCCGTGACGGATCTGGAATCCATCGGTGACGACATGCCCGTCCTCGTCGATGAATTTGAACGCGACGCGACAGAGTACGCCACTCAGCACGGCTATGCATTGCTTGGCCCCATCGCAGTCAGTTTCGAGGAAGACGAATCTGAACTGACTGGGCAACTCATCGTTGAAGCTGCCAATGAGCGCGGCGCAGTCGCTCCGGCGACAGTGCTCGAGGCTTCCCCTGAACATCCGATCATCGATGTGGATGGAGACCGCTGGCTGCTGACCGAACCAGTCACCGTGATCGGGCGCGGCTCAGACTGCGACATTGTCATCACCGATTCAGGCGTGTCACGCCATCACCTCGAACTGCGCATCACTCCCACCGGGGTCATCGCAACAGACCTGGGTTCCACGAACGGGACTTTTGTGGAGGGACACCGCATCGATGCCGCTACTCTGGTGGATGGCAACCAACTGACGGTGGGCAGAACCCGGATCCTGTTTTGGACCCATCCTGAACCAGCTGACGAGGAACGGTGATGACAAGCGATCTGGCATTTACTGTTTTTCGCGTCGGATACCTGGCTCTGCTGTGGCTGATGGTGCTCGCCGCAGTGTCCACGCTGCGTCGAGACATTTTCGGAACCGTTGTCACCCCTCGTGGCAAGGGCCGGCGTACCGCTGACAAGAGACGCAAGAAGTCGCAGAAAGCTCGCAAGGATCGCGCATCAGATGAACTGATTCCCAGATCACTGCTCATTACAGGCGGCCCGCTGGTCGGAATGACTCTGACACTTGGCTCCGCCCAGATCACCATCGGACGCTCCCCGAACTGCATCATGGTGCTGGAGGACGAGTACGTCTCGGGGCAGCACGCCATGCTCTCCCCACAAGACGGCGAATGGGTCATCGAGGACCTCGGCTCCCGCAACGGCACGTTCGTGGACGACGAGCGCATCACACAGCCGACCGTCGTCCATCCCGGCACGACGATTCGCATCGGACAAACCACGCTTGAATTGGTCAGGTGAGCGTCGTGAGTCCTGAAGCAATCGAATTTCACTATGCAGCCCGGTCTGATATCGGACTGGTCCGCAAGAACAATCAGGACTCTGCCTACGCGGGCCCCAATCTGCTTGTACTCGCTGACGGTATGGGCGGCCCGGCCGGCGGTGATATCGCCTCATCCGTCGCGATCGCCCACCTGGCGCACCTGGATTCGGAATCATATCCAGCTGATTCGATCGCCAAGCTCCTGCATGACAGCCTGGTGGATGCACACGATGAGCTCTGTGAACGCTCGGAAACTGACCCGGAGCTGAAGGGTCTGGGAACCACCTGCATTGCGATCATGCGTGCCGGCTCAAAACTGGCGATGGTCCATATTGGTGATTCTCGTGCCTACGTGATGCGTGGCCACACCCTCACGCAGGTCACCACTGACCATTCTTTTGTCCAGTACCTTGTTGACAGTGGCCAGATCACGCCTGACGAGGCTGAACAGCATCCTCAGCGCAACGTGGTGCTGAAGATTCTAGGGGATTCGCAGGCCAGCGTGGTTCCTGACGAAACCATGCGTCAGGCTGTTGTGGGAGATCGCTGGCTGCTGTGTTCAGACGGTCTGTCCGGAGTGGTATCGGGAGACACGATCGGTTCGGTGCTGACCGAGTATGAAGATCCGGGCGAGTGCGCCGAAAAGCTCATTGACCTGGCGTTGCGTGCCGGTGGGCCTGACAATGTGACGTGCGTGATCGCGGATATTGTTCCGGCAGGCACAACGAACCAGACTGCTCCTGAAATTGTGGGTGCTGCCGCGACCGACCGTCAGGCACCCACCCGCGGAGGTGACGGTGCTGCTGCGCGCGCAGCGGCCCTGGCCCGATCAACCTCGACTCATTCACTTTCAGATCCTGACGAGGATGCCGCTGAACCTGAGCGGCCTCGCATGCGGTGGTGGACCATTGCCGTGGGTGTGCTGGCCGTAGCAGCTGTGGTCCTGGCAGGCTTTTTGGGATACCGCTGGTCACAGCAGCAGTACTATGCGATTGGCGAGGACGGGGCGGTCGCCATCTACCAGGGAATTCCTCAGACGCTGGGGCCGTGGGCCTTTTCGCACCGCGTGGAGGTCACCTCTATTTCGCTGGCTTCCCTCGATAACGTGGATCGTGAACGACTGCAGGAACCTGTCACCCGTTCCTCACGCGAGGAAATCGACGCATATATTGCGCAGCTGGCACCCGTGAGTGCCCAGGGACCAGACGGTACGGATGCCCAATCGGGTGGTGACCGGCCACAGTCATCACGTTCCTCACAGTCGGGCAGCCAGCCGCAGCCACAGTCGCTCCGCCACAGTGATTCCTCCGACGTGGAGGCACTGTAATGGCAACAGTGATGGTGGCGCCGACACGTCCTCGACGCCTGGTGGAAATTGCGCTCATGGTGGTGGCACTGGCCATCGGAATCGGCGGCTACGTGCTGACGACGATCAACCGCACCGGCGTTATCCCCTCGAACCTGGGGATGCATATCGTGATCCTGCTGGTGGTTGCCATAGCCGCTGAAATCGGGATGCACGTGCTGGCACCCTACGCCGATCCTGTCATCTTGCCGATCTCGGTGGCATTGACCGGGCTGGGACTGGCGATGATTTACCGCCTGGATCTGACCTATGACATGCTCGGGCGTTACGACACTGAATCTGGTGGCCACCTCATGCCAACCAGCACGAAGCAGCTCATCATGGTGGGTGTCGCACTGGTTGCCGCAGCACTCACCTTGATCGTGGTGCGGAATCACCGCCTCCTGCGCCGCTTTACGTACACGTTCGGAGTGATCTCCCTGGTCTTGTTGCTCCTGCCCATGCTCCCTGTCATCGGCAGTGAACAAATGGGCGCGCGCGTGTGGATCCGCATGGGGCCGCTCAGCTTGCAGCCAGGCGAACTCGTCAAAGTCACCCTGGCCATCTTCTTTGCCGGCTACCTGGTCAACAAGCGGGACTCACTGGCCATCGGCGGTCCGAAGATCCTGGGAATGCGCCTGCCGCGCGCACGTGACCTAGGTCCGATCCTGGTGGTGTGGCTCATCGGCATCGCGATTCTGGTACTCCAGCGTGACTTGGGCACATCTCTCATGTTCTTCGGCATGTTCGTGGCGATCCTGTACGTGGCGACCAACCGTCCCTCGTGGCTGGTGATCGGCGTTGTCATGTTCACTCCCGCCGTTATTTTGGCAGTACGCGCGTTCCCACACGTTCAGAACCGTTTCAACGTATGGCTCAATGCCCTGGACAATGACGTGTACAACGCGCAAGTGGGGTCCTATCAGGTCGTCCAGGGCCTCTTCGGTCAGGCTTCCGGCGGACTGATGGGCACCGGCTGGGGGCGTGGCTACCCGCACCTCGTGGTCCACGCCGAGTCCGACTTCATCTTGTCGTCACTGGCTGAAGAGCTCGGACTGACCGGGCTGCTGGCCATTTTGCTGCTGTACCTGATTTTGATTGAGCGCGGTTTGCGCGCAGCCATCGGTGTGCGCGACGGATTCGGCAAGCTACTGGCTGCTGGTTTGAGCTTCTCACTGGGACTTCAGGTGTTCGTCGTCCTGGGAGGTATTACGCGAGTCATTCCGTTGACCGGCCTGACTGCCCCTTTCCTTGCTGCCGGCGGATCATCGATGGTGGCGTCGTGGGTGATGATCGCGTTGCTGGTGCGTATTTCCGATGCTGCGAGGCGCCCCACCCG
>NZ_JBWPVR010000024.1:0-1136 GCF_056590195.1 Pauljensenia sp. C0170B5
GGGTTACCGGACAATTTGTGTGTCTATTGGTGGCGTGTCGTGTTGTTTTAGGGTTTGTATTTGCCTGCCCAGCCTTTTCTGATTGATAGGCCGTCTTCCCATGGGGCTTGTAGGTCGAAGTGTTTTGGGCTGGCGTGGGGTTGGTCAGGTAGGCAAATAGTTGGTCTTTTCTGGCTAGGCGTTGGAGACGGAAGTACACGCGGCGGTCACGTTCGTGGGTGTACCACCATTTACGCCCAGGCTTTCTAAGGGCTTGGGGTAGGTCTTTAGCGAAGGTACGTTGTTTTAGGTATTGGTCGTATTGGTTGTAAAACGCAGCCAGAGTGGTAAGCCAGTTAGCGGCCTGTTCGGTATTGGTGATGCGGGTTAATTGTCGTGATAAGTACATGAGGTCCTGGCCGGCAGTAGTTTTAGGCTTGCGAGTCAGGTCAGTGATGTTATTGCGGTGTACATGGACTAGGCAACGTTGAATCTTAGTGGTGGGCCGCAAACTGTTAATGGCACGCTCACCACCTTTTGCCCCGTCTGTTACCACCATTAGAGGTGGGGCTATCGGGGCTAGGAGGGCTTGGTAGGCAGCTGTGGTTTCTTTAGCGCATACTTGCCAGTTCAATACGTTAGTAGTGGTACAAGCGATTAAGACTACCCACCCACCATTTAGATACGTCCCGTCGATGAAGACTTGATCACATACTTCACCACTGACCGGTGGAGTAGGCACTAGCGGGTTCCAACACCACGTGAAGTTGCGTCGAACACTGCGATCACTACCGCGATCGAGCTCACTGTGAGCGTGTTTACCTAACAGGTAGGAAACAAACGCTTCATACGTGTTGCCAGCCCTTGCCTGCGGTCTGTGTTTGGTATGACACGCCCCGCAATCAAGACACCTGTACCTAGGTGCGCCAGCCGAGGTGACACCATTTTTCTTTACCCGCCACCCCTTACAAGACGGGCATGAACGAACCGGTAGTTGCTTTGGCATAAGCCAAGGCAACCAAAACACCCCTTAACACAAACTCAAGAAAACACAACAACCATTAAATCTATAGCTAAAAAAGCTAACCAAACCAGACTTTCACCCACCACACCAAACAAAAACACAATCTATAGACACACCTAATGACCGGTAACCC
>NZ_JBWPVR010000008.1:0-90967 GCF_056590195.1 Pauljensenia sp. C0170B5
CAGCAGCCAGACGCAGGCAACACACACTTCCAAAACACACAGGAATTGAAAGAAAACCCGACAATGTGTCTGCCCCGCCAACACTTGCAACCCCACAACGCGCCCCACCCCAAAAAGAGCAGAAACAAACGCACAAACAGGGCTCCCTAGAAAGGAGGTGATCCAGCCGCACCTTCCGGTACGCCTACCTTGTTACGACTTCGTCCCAATCGCCAATCCCACCGTCACCTGCTCCCCCCCAAAAAGGTTAAGCCACAAGCTTCGGGTGTTACCAACTTTCGTGACGTGACGGGCGGTGTGTACAAGGCCCGAGAACGTATTCACCGCAGCGTAGCTGATCTGCGATTACTAGCGACTCCACCTTCACGAGGTCGAATTGCAGACCCCGATCCGAACTGAGACAAGCTTTAAAGGATTCGCTCCACCTCACAGCATCGCAACCCTCTGTACCTGCCATTGTAGCATGCGTGAAGCCCAAGACATAAGGGGCATGATGATTTGACGTCATCCCCACCTTCCTCCGAGTTAACCCCGGCAGTCCCCCACGAGTCCCCACCATAACGCGCTGGCAACATAGGGCAAGGGTTGCGCTCGTTGCGGGACTTAACCCAACATCTCACGACACGAGCTGACGACAACCATGCACCACCTGCACACCCCCAACCAAATGCACACCTATCTCTAGGCGCTCAGGGCGCATGTCAAGCCTTGGTAAGGTTCTTCGCGTTGCATCGAATTAATCCGCATGCTCCGCCGCTTGTGCGGGCCCCCGTCAATTCCTTTGAGTTTTAGCCTTGCGGCCGTACTCCCCAGGCGGGGCACTTAAAGCGTTAGCTACGGCGCAGAAACCAAGGGCGGCCCCCACACCTAGTGCCCAACGTTTACAGCATGGACTACCAGGGTATCTAATCCTGTTCGCTCCCCACGCTTTCGCTCCTCAGCGTCAGTAACGGCCCAGAGACCCGCCTTCGCCACCGGTGTTCCTCCTGATATCTGCGCATTCCACCGCTACACCAGGAATTCCAATCTCCCCTACCGCACTCAAGCCTGCCCGTACCCACCGCACACCCCCAGTTAAGCCAGAGGATTACACGACAGGCGCGACAAACCGCCTACAAGCCCTTTACGCCCAATAAATCCGGACAACGCTCGCGCCCTACGTATTACCGCGGCTGCTGGCACGTAGTTAGCCGGCGCTTCTTTACCCGCTACACTCACCACTACCCAAGTAGCGGCTTGCACACGAGCGAAAGAGGTTCACAACCCGAAGGCCTCCATCCCTCACGCGGCGTCGCTGCATCAAGGTTCCCCCCATTGTGCAAAATTCCCCACTGCTGCCTCCCGTAGGAGTCTGGGCCGTATCTCAGTCCCAATGTGACCGCCCACCCTCTCAGGCCGGCTACCCGTCAAAGCCTTGGTAAGCCATCACCCCACCAACAAGCTGATAAGCCGCGAGCCCATCTCCCTCCAGAAACCACAAAGGCCCCTTTCCCACACCCCCCATGCGGAAAGCGCAGAACATCCAGTATTAGCACCCATTTCTGAGCGTTATCCCAAAGAAAAAGGCAGGTTACTCACGTGTTACTCACCCGTTCGCCACTCTCACCACACAACCACAAAGGCCACGCAGATCCCGTTCGACTTGCATGTGTTAAGCACGCCGCCAGCGTTCGTCCTGAGCCAGGATCAAACTCTCCAAACAAAAAACAAAAAACCATAATCTGCTCAGAAAACAACCACCCCACAACAGGGCAGCCAATCCCAACCAAAAAAACTCAAAAAACAAAAACAAGCATCAACAAAACAAACACACTATCGAGTTCACAAACAACACCTACATACGGTCAAGAACTTTTAAGAAAGCCCTCTAGCGTAGTAAAACCACTAACACCAGAACCTCTCGGCTCCACCATCAGCGGCGAGAATTAAATATACTCACCTTCCCACTCGAGGTCAAACTTTGGCAGGGTGAGCATCGACACATCGAATCAAAAGCGCTTATTTCCAACGAAAACGACTCCTCCGGGTCGCGACCGTTCCACGGTCTCCACTCACAGTGAAGTGCGTGGAACATGCGGCGGCCGCCCTCGTCAATCCTGATGCACGATCAACGAAAGCGGCCACGCGCGCTTGCACTGTACTCAGCGAGTACCCAGGTGCTCCTGGTTCGGAATGTCCACGGTGGGAAGATCACGAACAGCCTGGCGAACCGCCTTGGACACGGCCACCGGCACGCGGTCATCAAAGACACCGGGAATGATGTAGCTGGGCGAAAGCTCGTCATCCGAAATGACGGATGCGATCGCCACGGCGGCAACCCTCAGGACTTCCGTCGTAATCTGGGAGACCTTCGCATCAAGCAACCCGCGGAACAGCCCTGGGAAAGCCAGCACGTTGTTGATCTGGTTAGCGTAATCGGAACGCCCCGTCGCAACGATGCGTGCGTATCGAGCGGCATCGAGCGGGTCAACCTCGGGTGTCGGGTTGGCAAGCGCGAAGACAATCGCGTCATCAGCCATCGTCGCCACATCTTCGCCGGTAATCAGGCCGCCGTGTGAGACACCGATAAACACATCAGCATCGCGCAGACCATCCTTAAGGTTGCCGGTCACCCGACGCGGGTTCGTATGCTCAGCAAGCCAGCGACGCGAAGCATGCATGCCTTCAACGTTATCCGCACACAGCGCTCCAGTGCGGCCATACCCCACGATATCCTTTGCTCCCTGAGCCATCAGGAGACGGATAATCGCTGACCCGGCGGCCCCCACACCCGACACAACGATGCGGACCTCGTCAATCTTCTTGTCCACCAGCTTGAGCGCATTGAGCAAAGCTGCCAGGACAACAATCGCGGTGCCGTGCTGATCGTCGTGGAAAACCGGAATATCAAGTTCCTCGCGCAGGCGTTCCTCAATCTCGAAGCAGCGAGGTGCTGAAATGTCCTCCAGGTTGATGCCCGCATAGGCCGGTGCGATCGCCTTGATAATCGAGATGATTTCCTCGGTGTCCTTTGTGTCGAGGACGACTGGCCACGCGTCCACACCACCGAACTGTTTGAACAGGACCGCCTTGCCCTCCATCACTGGAAGCGCAGCAGCAGGACCAATGTCTCCCAGCCCCAGCACAGCCGTCCCGTCTGAAACGACGGCCACCGTATTGGACTTCATGGTCAACAGGTGGGCTTTTTCCGGCATGTCGTGAATGGCAGTGCATACACGAGCCACACCCGGGGTATAGATGCGCGACAAGTCGTCGCGGTTACGCAGCGGGACGCGCGGAGCGATGGCGATTTTTCCGCCGATATGAGCGAGGAAGGTCTGATCTGACACGGCTGCAGTATGAATGCCAGGCAGGGCGTCGAGGGTAGCTTCCACTTCGCGTCGATGGTTTGAATCACGCATATCGCAAGTCAGATCAATGGTCATATGGCCGCGATCTGAATCCGCGACATCGAATCCCTTCACCTGGGCACCTGTGGCGGTCACCGTATCGATGATGGTGGCGATGGACGCTTGTGATTCATCAAATTCAAGCCTGTAGGAGGCGGTATATGACGGAGAAGTACGCATACAAACAATCATTCCTCAAAAGCGTAATGTTCACGCGGTATGTCAGTTCGTTCGTTTTGTATCGTACAAGCCTTTCGGAACGACGGTGTTAACGATCGCACTATGTGGACATGTGCTCGCATGAGCCATGTTTCGTCCGCCGCTCATCTGCCTTCATCAGCTGTTTGAAGGGCAGACAACAAGAAGGTGGCGGCAGAGCCTGCCAGCTCCGCCGCCACCTCACATTCCCACTCCAGGGGCTGAAATCGGTCGGGTTTTACTCCTCGACACCCACCATTTCCATGATGAGTTCACGCACGCGCGCAGCGTCGGCTTGGCCTCGAGTCGCCTTCATCACTGCTCCGACCAGGGCGCCAGCGGCCTTCACTTTGCCACCCTTGATCTTCTCAACGACGTCGGGATTGGCGTCAAGTGCTTCCTGAACGGCAGACGTCAGTGCGCCCTCGTCACTGACCACCTCAAGGCCACGCGCCTGCACGACCTGCTCGGGATCGCCCTCGCCGGCCAGGACACCTTCGAGGACCTGGCGGGCAAGCTTATCGGTCAGGCGTCCATCGTCAACGAGCTTCTGAAGCTGCGCAATCTGCTCGGGTGCGACCGTCAGATCCTCCAACGCAACCTCATTTTGCTTCGCCGTGCGTGCCAGCTCACCCATCCACCACTTGCGTGCAGCGGCAGGTGAGGCACCGGCCTCAACAGTGCTTTCGATCAGCTCAAGCGCTCCGGCATTGACGACGTCGCGCATTTCCTTATCCGAATAAGACCACTCGGTGCGCAGGCGCCGACGCTTCGCTACCGGCAATTCAGGCAGCTCGGCGCGCAACTGCTCGACCCATTCGCGCGACGGAGCAAGCGGAACCAGGTCTGGTTCAGGGAAGTAGCGGTAGTCTTCCGCATCAGACTTCTCGCGGCCTGACGAGGTCGACCCGTCCTCCTCGTGGAAGTGGCGCGTTTCCTGGATGACTGTGCCCCCCGCCGACAGGATCGCAGCGTGGCGCTGAATTTCGAATCGGACAGCGCGCTCGATACCGCGGAAAGAGTTCACGTTCTTCGTCTCTGAGCGCGTGCCGAGCGGCGCATCGGGGCTGGGACGCAGCGACACGTTAATGTCGGCGCGCACGTTTCCGCGTTCCATTCGAGCTTCCGAGACTTCCAGCGTGCGGAAAATGTCACGCAGTGAGCGCACGTATGCTGCGGCAACCTCCGGAGCGCGTTCGCCGGCGCCTTCGATTGGACGCGTGACGATCTCAACCAAGGGCACGCCGGCGCGGTTGTAGTCCACCAGCGAGTGGTCGGCACCGTGGATACGGCCGTCCGCGCCGCCGACGTGGGTGTTCTTGCCAGCGTCTTCTTCCATGTGGGCACGTTCGATGGTGACGCGGAACATTTCGCCGTCTTCGAGTTCGACGTCGACATAACCGTCGTGCGCGATCGGCTCATCGTACTGCGAAGTCTGGAATGCCTTCGTCAGATCCGGGTAGAAGTAGTTCTTTCGGGCAAAACGGCAGTACTCCGCGATTTCACAGTTCAGTGCCAGGCCAATCTTGATGGCGTATTCAACAGCCTTGTGGTTGACGACCGGCAAGGAACCTGGCAATCCGAGGGACACTGGCGTAACAAAGGTGTTCGGGTCGCCACCGAACGCGTTGGGCGCAGCGTCAAACATCTTGGTCTTCGTGCCCAGCTCGACGTGAACCTCGATACCGAGAACAGGGTCGAACTGTTTGACCGCGTCTTCATAATCCATGAGGTCTTCCATCATTCGCTCACCTTCCAGTCGGCAGCCGGGCATCTGCCCGCAACATCATCGCTGAGCAGTTCAACAAGCGCTGCCACCTCGTACATCTTCTGATCATGACGTGCCGGTGCAATCACCTGGAATCCGACGGGCAGATTCTGTTCGGTCACGGCATTCGGAATCGTCATTGCGGGGACGCCTGCAAGGTTGGCCGGAATGGTGGCAATGTCGTTGAGGTACATCGCCATCGGGTCGTTGATCTTTCCACCCATCTCGAAGGCGACGGTCGGCGCGGTCGGCGAGACGAGGACGTCGACCTGTTCGAAGACGCGCGCAAAATCGCGCTGCACGAGGGTGCGGACTTTCTGCGCGGATCCATAATACGCGTCGTAGTAACCGGCCGACAGGACGTGAGTGCCCAGAATAATACGGCGTTTGACCTCATCACCGAAACCAGCCTCGCGGGTAGCAGCCATGACGCGTTCGGCTGTGACATTACCTTCGGCGGGTTCAACACGGATGCCGTAGCGCATGCCGTCAAAACGTGCCAGGTTCGAGGATGCCTCGGCCGGCATGATCAGGTAGTAGGCCGCGAGCGCGTATGCAAAGCTCGGGCAGGACACTTCGATGACTTCAGCGCCTGCGTTCTTGAGGGCCTCCACACTGGCGTTGAACGCGTCGAGCACTGCGGGTTCATACCCCTCGCCGGACAGTTCCGTCACGACACCGATCTTCAGTCCGGCAATGCTGCCCCGGTCTGCCACGGCGCGCACACTGTCAGCAAGGGGCGGCACCGGGTCAGTCAAGGATGTGGAATCGTGTGGGTCGTGACCACCGATGAGTTCCTGCAAGGCGGCAGCGTCCGCAACTGTGCGGGTGACAGGCCCGATCTGATCGAGCGACGAGGCCATCGCAACCAGACCGTAACGTGAAACCGCACCGTAGGTGGGCTTTGCCCCCACAGTTCCCGTCACTGCACCTGGCTGACGGATCGACCCGCCAGTATCGGAGCCGAGGGCGAGCGGCACCATGAACGCTGAGACAGCGGCAGCTGACCCGCCGCCGGATCCGCCGGGGATACGGCCAAGATCCCACGGGTTTCCTGTTGCGCCATATGCGGAGTGCTCAGTTGAGGATCCCATGGCAAATTCGTCCATGTTGGTCTTGCCGACGATCGGCAGGCCGGCCTCGTGAATCTTTTCGACGACCGTTGCGTCGTACGGTGGCAGCCATCCCTCGAGGATCCTGGAGGCACAGGTGGTGGGCATGCCACGTACGACCATGTTGTCTTTCACTGCGATGGGGACGCCTGCAAGGCGATGGAGCTTCTCCCCCGCTGCGCGGCGCTCGTCAACGCGGCGAGCTGTTTCGAGGGCACCTTCGCGGTCAATATGCAGGAAGGCGTTGACGTGTTCATTCAGAGCGTCGATCCGGTCCAAGCATGCTGTCGTCAGTTCAACGGATGTGATCTGACCTGCCTCGAGCATGTCGGCGAGTTCGAGTGCGGATTTCTTGAGCAGGTCGTTCATCAGTCCTCCTCGAGAATCTGCGGGACGAGGAACATTCCGCGGTCCTGAGCCGGCGCCTGCGCCAGGACCTCATCACGGTCGAGGGTGGGGCCGACTTCGTCTTCGCGCCACACATTCGCCAACGGAATGGGGTGCGACGTTGCGGGAACGTCAGGGGTGGCAACTTCGGACACTTGTGCAACGGATGTAGCGATGACGTCAAGTTCACCGGCGAAGCGCTCGATTTCTTCTTGCGTCAGCGCAATCCTGGCCAGCCCGGCGACGCGGGCGACTTCTTCAGTACTGATGCGTGACATGGTGCCAATTCTATGTGGCACGAAGCAGATATTCGACCCAGCGGGCCCGAAGGCACGTGTCTGACATGTATAAGTTCTCAAATTGTCGGGAAGGAATTAGGCTAACGGCATGGCAGTTGCACGGAAGTGGCGTTTAAACCACCAGACGGGGTGGAAGATTCTCAAAGGTGTCGGTATCGGGCTGCTCGTTGCGCAAGCTGCTGCCGTCGTCACGGTTCATGCCGTTGACCGAGTCCGAATCGCACGTATTCCCGGTGGCCGTCACGGCTTCCCCACTTTGCCCCCCAGCGATGTCCAAATCGATTCGAACGTTGTGCGGACCTACACCGAGGGCGAGTCGCTTTATACCGACATGCTGGACGCGATCAACGAGGCTCGTGAGTCGATTTGCTTTGAGACCTACATCTGGGCGGCCGACGAGATTGGACGCGCCTTCAAGGATGCACTCTATGCCGCTGCTGATCGAGGCGTTCAGGTCTACATCGTTTACGACGGTTTCGGAGTGCTGAATCAGAATCCACTGTTCAAGATTTTCCCCAGGCACCCGAACCTGTTCCACCGGCGTATCCCTGAGATTCGTTCCGGCCTGTTCACGCTTAATTTGCGCAAGACAGGGCGTGATCACCGCAAGATTCTCGTCACCGACGGGAAGTACGGCTTCGTTGGCGGTTACAACATTGGTGAGCGTTTCGGCGTCGAATGGCGAGATACTCACGTCCGTATCACCGGTCCGGCGGTGATGGAGCTGGCGGACGGGTTCGCTGAATTCTGGAATCATTTCAAGCGGCCGTGGCAGCCGGCTCTACCTGACGGCGGGGTTAAGGACTGGTTCCCACCCATCAGTGCCGAATTCAATCTGCCCTCACGATTACTGTTCCCCGTGCGGGGCCTGTACCTGGATGCCATTGACCGCGCGCGTGACCAGATCCTGATCACCACTGCTTACTTCATTCCCGATAAGGAAATTTTGCACAACCTGGTTGCGGCTGCGCAGCGAGGCGTGCGCGTGAAGGTGCTGATCCCTGAATATTCCAACCACATCATGGCGGACTGGGTTGCGCGCCCCTACTACGGAGAGCTGCTGCGCAACGGTATTGAAATCTGGCTGTATCAGCACGCCATGATCCACTCCAAGACCATGACGATTGATTCGCACTGGTCAACGATTGGTACTGCCAACATTGATCGCCTGTCGATGCAGGGCAATTTTGAAGTCAATCTGCAGTTCCGTTCCACCGCTTTGGCAGAGCGCATGGAAGAGATCTTCGCCAAAGACCTCACGACGTCCAGGCAGCTGACGCTAGAAGAGTGGGAGAGACGAGGCCTGCCCACCCGCATCATTGAGCGGCTCCTCCACCCCTTCGAGTGGGTCGTCTGAGTCGACTGAAGCAGCGTGTGCCTCGTCAGCCTGCGCGTCAGTTTCTTCGAGGACACTCATACCGCGTGCCAGCAGTTCGTCGAAGCGGGACTGGTCAAGAATCGGGACGCCGAGTTCTTCGGCTTTCGCCACTTTTGACCCGGCCCCAGGGCCTGCCACAACCAGTGACGTTTTCTTGCTGACCGAGCTGGTTGCCTGCCCGCCCCGATCCGTGATGGCTTCCTTCGCGCTGTCACGCGTGTACCCTTCCACCGATCCGGAGACGACGATCGTCAGTCCTTCCAGTGTGGCTGCGTGAGTGGATGCGGATCCACCCTCGTCACTGTCGTGCATGCGCACCCCTGAGGCTGCCCACCGGCGCACAATCTCCTGATTGTCAGGCTGTGTGAACCAGTCACCAATCGCGCGCGCAATGATCGGGCCTACCCCGTCGATTGCGCTGAGTTGTTCTTCACTGGCCGAGGAAATCGCCTCCATCGAAGGCATTGCCGCTGTCAGTTCCCTGGCGACCGTGGGGCCGACGTGGCGAATCGACAGTGCAACCAGCACGCGCCACAGTGGCTGAGTGCGTGCCTGCCTGTCCATGAGTTCGAGCATCTGCGTCAGCGTGTCACGAGGGCGAGACTCAGCCGGTTCGCGGAACTTGATCTTCACCTTGTTTTCTGACCGCGTCCTGGTGACCCACGGCTGTGTCCAGAAAAAGTGGACGTACGCCCAGTCCTCGCTGGAAGGTACCTGGCGCCAGATCATCACATCTTTCACATCATCGGCGGTGAGCGTAAAGATTTCGCTTTCAGAGGTGACAACCGGGTCCTGAGCGGATGGCAGCATCGCATTTGCCGCTTCCATCTGCTCACCGTGACTTAAGTGGTCAACGTCGGTGAGCACAATATGCGTGCCGTCTTCGAGCACGACTCGATGCCCCGCAATCAGCGCCGCCGCGACCTCGTCACGATAGTTCTCAGGCTGCGTCAGCGCGAGGGCGGCCTCAGCTCCCAGATGCTCGATGTCCAATGCGGACCGTGACGCAATATGTTCAATGCGTTCAGTCAGCTGCGCCGGGCACAGCGCGCGATTCAGACAGCGCAGGTCCGCATCGCCTTCAGACTCGGCCCTGAGCGTACTGCCGCACGACGGGCACTCGGTCGGCATGACGAATTCCCGCTCAGTTCCATCCCGTTCGTCCACCACCGGTCCAACAATTTCAGGGATGACATCTCCCGCTTTGCGCACAATCACCAGGTCACCGATCAACACTCCCTTGCGCGCCACCTCGCCCGCGTTGTGCAGTGTCGCTCTCTGCACATGCGAGCCGGACACGAACACCTTATCCATCACCGCGTAGGGCGTGACGCGACCCGTGCGTCCAACCTGGACGTGGATGTCGAGCAGGCGCGTCGTGACTTCCTGAGGTGGGAACTTGTAGGCAATTGCCCATCGCGGCACGCGCGAGGTGGCCCCCATCTGACGCTGAAGCCCCTGATCGTCAACTTTGATCACGACGCCGTCGATCTCATGATCCAGTCCGGCACGCTGATCACCCAGCTCGTCAATGCGTTGAGCAATCTCGTCATAGGAATGCACCAGCCGCGTGTGAGGCGACACCGGGATTCCCCACTGTTGGAACAGCTCGTACCAGCCGAACAGGTGTGTAGGGGCGGTGAAAGACTCACCAGCCTCGATAGCGCCAATGCCGTGCGCCAACAGAGCGAGCGAGCGCTGCGCAGTGATCGCCGGATCTTTTTGCCGTAGTGATCCGGCTGCAGCGTTGCGTGGGTTGGCAAAAGGTGCCGGAGGCTTGTGGGGCTGACGACTCAGTTCTCCAGCACGGTACTGCTCAAGTTTTTCCGCGTACTCGTTGTGCGCGCGAGCGCGCTGCTCGTTAATCTGCGCAAAGTCTTCCAACGGCATGTAGATCTCGCCGCGAATTTCCAGCATTTCAGGGTGCGGACCGCCGGACAGGACATGCGGAATGGACGAAATAGTGCGCACATTCGCGGTCACATCTTCACCCACGCGCCCATCACCCCTGGTTGCCGCCTGGATGAGGAACCCGTTTCGATACAGCAGCGACACTGCCAGGCCGTCGATTTTAACTTCCGTCGTCATCGCGGTACTCGCAGAGCCAACCTCGTCAATCGTGCGCTGCCACCACGAGCGCAGTTCGTCCAGGGAGAAGACGTCCTCGAGCGACATCATGGGTTCTGCATGCTCGACCGGCGCGAATGCTTCGCTGCGTGTGCCACCGACCGTGGCCGTAGGCGAGTCAGGTCCTGATAGCTGCGGGTAGGTGCGCTCTATGTCCTCCAGCTGGCGGAAGAGGGTGTCGTAGTCCGCGTCGCTCAGTTGAGGCGCATCCTTGTCGTAGTAGTCGTGGCGTGCCTGCTCGATCCGTTCAACCAGGTCGACCCACTGCTCGCGTGCCGACGGTGGGACGCTCTGATCGCACTGGGGGCTCTGCGAGATGCTGGGCGGCTGAGCTGCGGGGGTGCCCGCGGTGGCGGCATGCTGATCTTCCATACGACTATTGTTCCACTGTTCGCGTTCCGGCTGGTCGACGAGGGCGACCTGTGGATGTCTGGGCGCGAATTGCGCGAATCGACGTAGGTGCTGTGGAGGGCGACTGTTATCCACAGGACGTACGCGTGTTACTGCCTGTCCACATTCCAGGTCATCTGAGTGGAGGCGCGGCGGTGAGGACATCACCATGTTGACATGATGACGTTGACACTTCCTATGCTTCGCGAACGAGAGGACGCACCCGCACGCGCGGCGAAATTCACCCGCGCTGAAATAGCGCCGGCCGGAGAGGACGACACTGCGGCTGCCGCTCACCCGTTAAAGACAGCTTTTCATCTGGCGTGCGTGAGTGGTCCGGATGTGGGACTGGTGGTGCCGATCGAAGCCTGTACGCTGATTGGCAGAGCAGATGGGCACGGTCTGACCTCGCAACATTTGTCCCGCACGCACGCCATTCTTGAGGAACACGGTGCCGTGGCCCGCTCACTTACACGACGAGTGCGATCAGATCACGTACCCCGATGGCCCTGGCTGCGCCGCGAGCGCGCACAACTGTCCATCACCGATTGCGACTCCACCAACGGAACACGTGTGGCGCGGCGCCTCCCCCTCGTCGGCATGCTTCCGCGGCGCTTTTCTCGACAAGTCGGCGCACGTGCGCTGCCCCTATCAGTGGGGCATCGTATTTTCGCTGGTGGAAACGTATTCGAGGTGCGTGCCAGGCCTCTCAACTCCTCCTGGCCACAGCCTGACCCCGTTCGCAATCGGTTCGTGCGATGGGGCATCATCCCCATGATGCTGATCATCCCCATGATGGTGTGGCGCCTGTCCATGTGGGGAGGTGCTGCGCGTGGGTGGCTGGTCGGCGCATTGGGTGTGGCGATGGCGCTGGCGGCAGGAATATTCGCGCTTCGCTTACTCAGGCGTCGGAGATTCTGGAGGCACTACGACGCAGCCTCCCTCGCCGTCGCGCTCAGCGCACTGCCTCGCGGCGATTCGCACTCATCTTCAGCGCCGTTGTCGTCTCCAGACAAACACAGCGGCAGCGGGGATCGTACGTTGCCAGATGCACTTCCTGTGTGGCCCGGCATGCCTGGAAAATCCCCTGCACTGGAGCTGAATCTGAGCGAGATATACGGCTCGTCACCTGCACCTGTTTCCCTCGTTTCAGGGCCCCGACGCGCGCCGATGCGTCGGGGCCATTCGCGCCGAACTGGAGAGCGAGCGCAGGTGCGTGTCGTCGGTTTCATCGGGGAGCACGCTGTGTCGGGTGCCTACTGGTGGGCAGCTCAAATCGCTGCCCGACTGGGCGGCGCCCGCATCATCAATCCAGATAGTCACGCGCGCCGCATCGGTTCGCCCGCAATCGACATTCACATTGTCAGCGGGTCCGTCTGCGTGGCATGTGCAGATAGAGGCGGATCCGAACTGAGACGTGCTGGAGATGGTCGGCACGTGGTACATATTGGTGTCGGAGCAGGATATGCAGATTTACCCGAATGGTGTGACCACATCATTCGCCCGAACCACGTCCTCGTAACTGACCGATGGTGGGATACGTGCACCGAGTCTGCTGATGAAGGCACCCACAACAGTGTTCCGGACTCGGTAACATGGGAGGACCTTGCTCAGTGGGAGCCGGACGAATCGCACTCTCAGTGCCTGCGCGTACCCATCGGACACGACGGACACCGACTCGTCAGCATTGACCTTGTCTCAGACGGTCCTCACGCGTTGCTTGCCGGCACAACGGGATCTGGAAAATCGGAAGCGCTGACGACGTGGCTGGCGCAGATGTGTGAACGCTTCAGCCCGCGCCAGGTGCAACTCGTCCTCATTGACTACAAGGGAGGAGCCACATTCACGCCATTGACGCGATTGCCCCACACCCGCCAGGTCCTGACAGACCTGGAGCCTGATGCCACGAGTCGGGCGATTCGAGGACTGTCATCGCTCCTGCGAGAACGCGAACGCGACCTTGCGCGCCTCGGCTTTCCCGACATTCGCCGCTGGCATGAGGATCATTGCCGAGGTGCGGCGCCCGAACCTCCCGCGCGCATCATTATCGCGATCGATGAGTTCCGGGTCCTCGCTGATTCGCATCCCGACACTTTGGATGCGCTGGTCAGGCTGGCTGCCCAGGGACGCTCCCTGGGATTGCATCTCATTGCTGCGACCCAGCGCCCGTCAGGGGCGATCACGCCGGCCATGCGCTCCAACATTGACATTCGCATCGCATTGCGCTGTGCCACCGAGGCAGATTCGCTCGATGCGATCGGCACCCCGGCAGCTGCTTCACTTCCTCGTCACCCTGGTCGTGCGCTTATCAATGGTGGGACGCACATACAGTTTGCGTACTGTGGTGACATAGAGCGGGTGGTTCGGCGCGTGCGCGACAGGTGGGGGCGTGAAAATGACTGCCCGCCGCTATGGACGCCCGAGCTTCCCTCGCCCCTTTCATGGCACGAGGTTGACGCCACCTACCTTAGCCAGGTGGCAGTACGTGGATGCAGCGGGGAGGCTGATCGGCGCATTGCGATTGGGGTGGCTGATGGGATCGATATCGGACGCCATTACAGCGTGCTCTTTGAGGATGGGCATATCCGCTTGGAAGGGCCTCACTATCGCAGCGCTGATCTGGCGCAGTGTGCACAGGCGCTGGGCGTGAGGATCGGGCAAGCTCGCGGGATACCAATCCACTTGTGTGACAGCACATCGCTGGCCGGCCACGCGATGAGCACGCAGCTGTTTGCTTCCCGTCTCTCACTCGATGATGCAGGCGCCGTTACGCACCTGCTCACCGGCATTGCGGCACACGGCCCATCCGTCCTGATCGTCACCGATGTTCCCGACATGATGCGATCGTTGGACCGCGTGCTGTCAGCGGGCACGGCACACACTGTGTGGAGTGAGTGCTTGTCGCAGGCTCGTGCCAGCGGTATCACCATCGTTGCCGCAACTCCGGGTGAGTTTGGCACCGGGGGAAGCTGCAGTTCAGCTTTTTCTACCCGTTTTGTCGCAGCCCATTCGTCAGATGAAGCGCTGCGCGCAGGACTTGGTGTGCGCACACCGCTCACTCGCCACGATGGCCATTTCATTCTTGCCTCTCTTCCGTCACGTATCCGCTCCTCATGCGACGGAGGAATCGGTGAACCTGTTGACCTGACAGGGGTGTTATGTGCACTCCCCCACGCGATCCCCACCAATGCCGAGCGCGACACACATGCAACCTCTGTCACTGAGAGTGCGGAGCCGTGGACGGTGCTGTCTTTGAATGCCCCTCTTTCAATGCTGCGGACTCGCCCTGACACAGCATTGTCGACAGAAGGGGCCGAGCTGACAGAAGGAGATAAGGCGGAGGGCAAGGCGCGGCGAGCAGATAGGACAGCTCCAGCAGGGAACGGGGAGCCCGCTGCGCCATGTCTGGGCTGGGTAGGAGCCTCACTTGAGTCACTCTCTTGTCCGCACGGGTCGTGCGTGCTGATCGGTGATGATCTGGAGGATGCGCGCCGCATTCTCGAGACGCACTGGCATATGGTGTCAGGCCCACGCGATTGTCGGCCAGGCTTTGATCCAGCCCAGATCACGCTGCTTGGATCTCATCAGTGGACACAACTACGCTCACACGCGCATGACACGGTGATCGCGCTGGATCCGTCACCTGATTTGGTTCGAGCATTGGCACAGGTCGCGCGCAGCGTTCCTGTCGCTGTTCGTGCGGAGCGGTGGGGAGCTCACAATGGGATCATCATGCATGCAGGACGAGTTGAGCGCTTCCGTCTCAACACAGCCCTTCTTCAGGAAAGATCCAGACCTTTCGATTCCTAAGGCACACCGGCTTCGGTCATCCGCAGGCGTTCGAGACACGCGCGTCACACTGGTCTTCTCCACATTTTCGTCCCCTCACACCGCCGCGCGTAAATCCTCGTGACTATTGACACATGCGTGAAACGGGAGTTGGGCCCTTTTTCCCCTTGCCCTTCGGTGATGATTCGTCGACAATTGATCAAGTTATCGACAAGTTATACGTTAAGCGTCGAGTTGTTTAACAAAACGTTAACGGAAATGGAGTTTGAGGGAAGATGGACTGGCGGAGTAAAGCAGCCTGCTTAAGTGTTGACCCGGAGCTGTTTTTCCCAATCGGCAATACTGGTCCAGCCCTGACACAAGCTGCGGAAGCCAAAGCTGTATGCCATAACTGCCCCGTTGAGACCGTGTGTCTGCAGTGGGCAATGGACAACAACCAGGATTCCGGTGTGTGGGGCGGTCTGAGCGAAGAAGAGCGCCGCTCAATGAAACGCCGCGCCGCACGTGCACGCCGCGCTTCCTGAAACTCCTCACTGACTTCAACGCGTAGCCGGGTTCACCACGAACTCGGCTACGCGTTTATTCAGTGCACGAACACTGCCCTCACATGCCCATTCCACCGAGCACACCTCTGCATCACTCCACGCGTAGACGCAGCGTGACAACTGTGCCCGATTCTTCTCCCGGTTCCCACTCGATCGTGCCTCCCAGTTCCCCTCGAACCATTTGCCGCACAATCTGCGTGCCCAAGCCGCTGAGTGGAGTACCTGGCTCAAATCCTACGCCGTTATCAATCACGCGAACCGTCATACGTTTGTCGTTGTCGTGGTCGCGCTGCGCATCGATGCGTATCACGCCGTCTCGCCCTGCCAGACCATGCTCGACAGAATTGGCAACAAGCTCGTTGAGCACTGTGGCCAGGGCTTGAGC
Organism: Pauljensenia sp. C0170B5; assembly: GCF_056590195.1. Taxonomy (NCBI): domain Bacteria; kingdom Bacillati; phylum Actinomycetota; class Actinomycetes; order Actinomycetales; family Actinomycetaceae; genus Pauljensenia; species Pauljensenia sp. C0170B5. The sequence continues at coordinate 15,768 of NZ_JBWPVR010000008.1, forward strand.
CTGATCCGCGCTGATCACGCCAAATTTACCCGTCGTAATAACCTCAACAGAATGGTCCGTTGAGGCAACCGCGCCAGACAGGCGCAACACGGAGCGGGCGACCTCGTCAAAATCAACTTCCTCATCGACCGTGTGCGACAACGCCTGGTGAACTGTGGCGATGGACTGCACTCGGCGTTCGGCCTCTTTGAGGGCATCCTTGACTTCCTGCGAATCAGAGCGGCGGGCCTGCAGTCGCAGCAGGGCCGACACGGTTTGCAGATTGTTCTTGACGCGGTGGTGAATCTCCCGAATCGTGGCATCTTTCGTCATCAGCTCTTCTTCACGCCGACGCATCTCAGACACGTCGCGTGTCAAGATGACCGCCCCCAGACGATGACGCCCATTGGTCAGAGGCAATGCGCGCATATTGACTGTCGAGGCGTGCGCCGAGATCTCCACGCGCCACGCTGCCCGCCCCATCACAACGACAGCCAGTGTTTCCTCAACAAGCGCGTCATTGGATATAACGTCTGTGATGTCTTCGGCCAGCACGCGCCCAATGACCGAGTGTCGAATCCCCAGGCGCCTCAGGCATGAGCTCGCATTAGGAGTCAGCTCCTGAACCGTGCCGTCACCATCAATGAGAATCACGCCATCCATAACGCGTGGCACGCCGTGCGCAAGAACTGTTGGTGTAGACGTGTAGGGATACTCACCACGCGCGCACATCTCCAGCAGGATTCGCGAGGCATTCTGCGTCCAGGCACCCATCCCGACGGTCGGGCGCGGTGAGGCCAGGTTCGATTCGCACGTCACGACCGCAATGACTGAGCCTCCGTGACTGATCGGGACGCACACCTCCGTCATGGAGTAGGTGCCGGCCCAGCGCGTCCCTGACGGCTCCACAATCGAGTTGGTCTCCATTGCCTGGCGCAGGTTTGCTTCGCGCGCGGCCGGTAGATACAGGCCGATAATGTCATCGAGGTGCACCGTCGTAGCGGTCGATGGCCTGCAGTGCGCAACAGCAATGAAACGCCCGTCATCGGTGGGAAGCCACAACACAAGGTCGGCAGCAGCCAAATCGGCCAGGACCTGCCAATCTGCAAGCAAGAGGTGGAGCCAGTCAAGATCCTGCTCCGCGAGGACACGCGAGGAAGCCTGTCCGGCGAGTTGCATCAGGGAACGCATGGCACCACTGTAGTGGTATGGAGGCCATTATGGGTGCCTCGAACACGCAAACCGGAGCGGAGAAACTATGCGAATTAACGAAACCTACGCCTACCCCCTGGGTTTTGACAAGGTCAACGCGATGTATGCAGATCCCGCGTTCACTTACGCGCGTCTGGATCAGCCCGGAGTGACTGACCCTCAGGCCAATGTGCATTCCACCGCCGATGGAGGCCTCCTTATTGAAGCCTCGTGCACACTTGACGTCAATCAGCTTCCCCCGGCGGCGCAGCGGTTCCTCAAGAAGTCACCCGCCATCACTATGAAGGAGCAGTGGGAGCCGATCAGCGGTCGCGAACGGGTGGGATCGACCATGCTGACCGTCGAAGGCGTGAACGCGAGCAGCCACTTCACCTCGAAACTTTCCGGCAATGACGCGCAAGCTGTGCGCCAGATGGACGGCGAATTTACCGTCAAGATTCCACTGGTGGGTAAGACGATCGAGAATATGGCAATGAAGCAGATCTCCCGGATCTTCGAGGCTGAGGTCGGCCTGGCTGAGAAATGGAACCAGGATCAGGCCCGTTAGGAATCGGCACGACCTCACCGATAAAGGGTGACGACGAGGCGCGCTTGCCTGACCCGGCAAGGCTCAGTCCGGCCAGGACCTAAGGGAAATCACCTCTGCATGTTCGCCCTTGGAAATGAACGAGGGCGAAAGACGGTCCTCCTCGAACAAGAGTGAAACAATATAGCTATGGATACACATACGACGGCACCGGCTGCCGAGGGCGGCCCAACTGAGTCACTGTTCATTGAGCGCACCGGGAAAAGGCAATACGTTGCGCGCAACCATCGCGACGCGGCCGTGAATATCGGAGACGGACCGGGAGAGTTCACTCCTGGTGAGCTCTTGAAGATCGCCGTGGCAGCATGCAATGCGATGTCGTCCGATTCGCGTCTGAGCTCCGTGCTTGGTGACGACTTCCAGCAGTTCACCGGCGTTTCCGCGGTCTCCAACAAAGAGGAGAACCGCTACGAATCGTTCCAGGTTGAATTGGTGCAGGACCTGTCAGCCTTGAGCGATGAGGATCGCGCTGACCTGATCGAACGAGCCACGCGCGCTATTCACAAGAACTGTACGGTGGGCCATACGGTTGAACAGTCGGCCACCTATTCGGCAACTTTCACATCAGAGAAAATGTAACGATATGTCACCTCGTTTTTCAGATTCTGAGCGCTCACGCATGCCGCTGTCTCTGCCGGAAAGTGTGTGGCAGAAGGCGCTGAACGTTCCTCACGCAACCAGTTTAAAGGCGGCGCGCAAGCTGCGTGAACAGTTCCCTGACCTTGCTCCAGGCGAGCTGGTTCAGCTCGCCACCCGCTCGTACCTGCGGCGCATCGGGATGGAGTCAGGTGCTGTGGGTGCGGCGGCGGCCTACCCTGGTGCCGGCACCGCAGTTTCTGCAGCAGCATCGGGCGCTCAGCTTGCCGCCTTCGTGTCAGAGTCTGCTCACTACGCGATGACTGTGGCGCACCTGTATGGCATTGATCTGAGGGATCCCGCCAAGCGCACGGCACTGGTTCTGGCCGCCTTGACTGGGCGGGAAGGTGCGGAAATGATTACGGCGCAGGTCGGGATCCAGACTTTGGCCTGGTTCCGCAACTCGTTCCTGTCGATTCGCACGGGCACCGCCCAGCAGTTCAACCGTCTGTTGTCCAAGTGGCTGCGCAAGAAGGCAGTTTCGAAAGCTGCAACCACAACACTGGAACGCCTGCTGCCCTTCGGTGTGGGAGCTGTTGTGGGCTGGCAGTTGGGCCGCTCGATGGCCAAGTCTGTCGTTGAGGGCGTGCAGACAGCGCTGGGACCCGCACCTTCGGAAAACGTTGAAGACGTTGTGATCGATGTGCAGCCGGTTGAGGATCCTGCCGCAGATGATGAACTGTACGAGGCGATCGTCCTACCTGATGAGGAATAATACGATCAAGCCAAATGAAGAAGTGAGCGACGATTGATGACTCAGACATCTGAAGGGCGTGAGACACCTGTGGGCGCGGATCGCCAGTACGAGGATTTGCTGACGCGCGTCATGAACGAAGGCGTTTCCAAGGCTGACCGCACCGGCACAGGCACCCGCTCCGTTTTCGGCGCGCAGCTGCGCTATCCCCTGTCCCAGGGGTTCCCACTGATTACGACGAAACGCGTCCACATGAAGTCGGTTGTGGGTGAGCTCTTATGGTTCCTGCGAGGCGATTCGAATGTGAAGTGGCTGCAGGATCACGGTATCCGCATCTGGAACGAGTGGGCCGACGATCAGGGGGATTTGGGACCTGTTTACGGTGTCCAGTGGCGCTCATGGCATGCGGAGGGGGGCCGAACCTTCGACCAGATTTCGCACGTCATGGACACCTTGCGCACAAATCCGGACTCACGACGCATGATTGTGTCCGCGTGGAACGTGGGCGACCTGGAGTATATGGCGTTGGAACCGTGCCACGCTCTTTTCCAGCTCTACGTGGCCGATGGGCGTCTCAGCCTGCAGCTGTATCAGCGCAGCGCGGATCTGTTCCTGGGCGTCCCCTTCAATATCGCCTCATATTCCCTGTTGACACATATGTTTGCCCAGCAGGCTGGGCTTGAAGTGGGCGACTTCATCTGGACGGGTGGAGATTGCCACATTTACAACAATCACGTCGACCAGGTCACCGAGCAGCTCTCACGGGATCCGTATCCGTTCCCGACGCTCACGTTGGATCAGGCACCCTCGTTGTTCGAGTATGACTTTGATGATGTGCACATCGACAATTATCAGCACCATCCGACGATCAAGGCATCAGTCGCCGTATGAGCACACTTGTGGCGCGCCCCAATTTCACGCTGGCGTCGATTTGGGCGCAGGATCGAAACGGCATCTTGGGAACTGGCACATCGATGCTGTGGCATGTTCCGGCTGATTTTGCGCATTTCAAACAGATGACGCTGGGCTACCCGATCATCATGGGGCGCTCTTCCTACGAGGCTCTGGGCGGTCAGCCATTGCCTGGACGCACCAACATCGTCATGACGCGCCAGCGCGACTACGAGACCCCCGGGGCACTGGTCGTTGCCAACCTGGATGAGGCGCTCGAGGTCGCAACCGCTCACCTGGCGGATCACCGTGACCAGCGAGCAGCCATCACCGCCAGCACTGCGACGACACCCGACATGGATAGGGACCCAGCTCCCGTGGTGTGGATTACCGGCGGGGCCCAGATCTATGAGCAGACGATGGATCGGGTGGATGAACTGGTCGTAACAGACCTTGATCTGGATGTGCGCCCGCTCAGCGGGCAGAACACGCCGCTGGTGTACGCGCCGCACGTCGATCCCGAGCATTGGCACGTGGATCCTGATCGGTCCGATTCGTCGTGGCGAGACGTGTCAGGTGACGCTCGGTGGAGAATCACGACATTTGTTCGCCCTTCTCACCGCTGAGCTGATCACTGATCCGCAAGCTGCGCGCTTTCTTCTCTACTGGTTCGATGTGCGCGATGACATGTGATTCATCCAATTGGGACATTTTGCGGGCACTGACCAGCACCCGCGTTTCCAACGAGCCGACGAATCTGTTCCACCGTTCAGTCAGATCATCAATCGTCTTTCGAACAAGCTCAGCATGGTCTGCGAGGGTGCACAAGCGCGAATACAGTTCGCTGGCCAGAGCGTAGAACTCGCGAACCTGCGCAACGGCTGATTCTTCGCGCCACGTATATGCCACTGCCTTCAGGCACGCCCACAGTGCGCTGGGAGACGCCAAAGCCACACCTCGCGAAAAGGCGTATTCCAGCAGCTGCGGATCTTCGCGCAGCGCGGCTGACAGCAGGGATTCGAGGGGAATGAAGGCAATGACCAGGTCAGGTGACTGCTCGTACCTCTTCCAATACTCTTTCTTCGACAGTGTGTCCACGTGGGACCGCACGGCTCGAACATGCTGGGCAAGCAGTTTCTTCTTCTGTTCTGCTTCTCTCTCCCCTGCCGAGTCGGGAATATCGCATGCCTTCATGTACGCGTCGAAGGGCACTTTGGAGTCGATGATCAATGTGCGCCCTTGCGGCAAGTGCACCACCATGTCGGGCCGCTGACGCCCCGATGCCTCTCCGCTGTTTCGCTCACAGCGCTGCGTATCCTGTTCATCGAAATCAACGTGTTCCATCAAGCCACACATGTCAACGAGGCGTCGCAGCTGGATCTCGCCCCACTGGCCGCGCACAGACGTCGAACCCATGACGTCATGCAGCTGAGAGGTGGTCACCCGTAATTGCTCGCCGATCGTGGTCGATGCTTCAAGCTGCGCGCGGATAACCCCGTACTCCTCAGCTCTGGATCGTTCCATCGCCGACATGGAATGCGTCATTTTCGTCAACATGTCGCTGACAGGTACCAGCGCCTCCATAATCCGTGCGCGTTCTTTTTGCTGCCCCAGGCTGCGTTGAGCCTGATCTGCCAGGCGGTCTTCATATTCCACGCGCATGCGCTCGGATCGTTCGCGCTCATCGGCGAGCTGTTCATGCGCCTCTTCCAGGCGCTGACGAAGCTGGTCATGAACGGCTCGTGTCTGCTCACCACGCATATCACGCTCATGTTCAGCCTGCGATACGCGTATACGCAGCGAATCGAGCGCACGCCCCGCCCCCAGGTTGACCCCGGCAAACCACCCTGAAACGAGGCCCACCACCAGTGCGAGAAGGGGTACCACAACCATCCATATATTCATGGCTTCACTGTACGAACCACCGTGTGCATCTGGAGCCCATAGGTCTCTCACCAGCCACTCCGCACTCAAATGGGACCAAGGACCCAGCAGACAACCCTCATAATGACCTGGCTCACATTCTTCCAATCGTCGTGTGACATTGGCCGCATTGTTTGCGAACGGGGTGAGCAACAAATGTCTAGGGTGACAAGTACAGCAATGATGCTCTACCTGTAAATCGAGGACCGATGACACGCATCACTCATACCCCCATATGGCCTCCCCTCACTTCACTTCGCTCGCGTCACAGCGCCGTGTGCTCCGTCTCGCCCACGCCGCCGCGCTCGCGCCGTACATTCCTGGGTGCGCTGGGTGCATTGCCGTTCGCACTGCTGCTGTGCGGATTCGCCAGACCCCTTCCCGCCGTCGAAGACCCGTCATCAAACGTGCACGGCGGTGAAGCAAACCTCGTGCTCCCTGACCTGTCACAAGTCACTGTCATCGGTGGATTTTCGGGACAGACTCTGCTGATTATCGGCCTGATCGTCTGCCTGCTTGGACTGGGATTCGGCCTCGCCACCTACGTGCAGCTCAAGAAGATGCCGGTACACGCCTCCATGTTGGAGGTCGCGGAGCTGATCTACGCAACATGCCAGGCCTACCTGAAGAAACAGGGACGTTTCCTGCTGATTCTGTGGGTCTTCATCACCGCAGTTATCGTCATCTACTACAAGGTTCTGGTCGGCTTCCCGTGGGGGAAGATGCTCATTGTGGTCGCATTTTCGCTTCTGGGAATGGCTGGCTCCTACTCCGTGGCGTGGTTCGGTATCCGCGTCAACACGTTCGCCAACGCGCGCACCGCCTACGCCTCCTTGCGGGGCAAACCGCTGCCGATCCATAAAATCCCCATGAAGTCCGGCATGTCGATTGGAATGGTCCTCATTTCCCTCGAACTTCTGATGATGCTGATCATCCTGTTGTTCCTGCCCAATGACGTCGCAGGCGCCTGCTTCATCGGCTTCGCCATCGGTGAGTCTCTGGGAGCCTCGGCCCTGCGTATAGCCGGCGGCATCTTCACAAAGATTGCCGACATCGGCGCGGATCTGATGAAGATCGTGTTCAAAATTGACGAGGACGACCCGCGCAACCCCGGTGTTATCGCTGACTGCACGGGCGATAATGCAGGCGACTCGGTAGGACCGTCCGCTGATGGTTTTGAAACCTACGGTGTGACAGGCGTGGCTCTGGTGACGTTCATTATCCTGGCCGTCAATGACCCCGTCCTTCAGGCAACGCTGCTGGTGTGGGTGTTCTCCGTGCGTGTCGCCATGATTCTGGCTTCGGCTCTTGCCTACGCGATCAACGCGCGCATCGTGGCGTCGCGATACAGCGATGCCACAACAATGAACTTTGAGGCCCCGTTGAGCTCGCTGGTGTGGTTCACCTCGATTATCTGCATCGCTGCAACGTACCTGATGTCGTGGCTGGTCCTCGCACCGCAAGGCGGCGCCCTGTGGATCGAACTGGCCACGATCGTCACGTGCGGCACGTTGGCTGGCGCACTCATCCCCGAACTGGTAAAAGTCTTCACCTCCACAAAGTCGCGCCACGTGCGCGAAACGGTGAAGAGTTCACGCCAGGGCGGAGCATCGCTGAACATTCTGTCAGGCGTGGTCGCCGGCAACTTTTCCGCCTACTGGCTGGGCATCACGATTGTTGGCCTGATGGGTGGCGCGTTCCTGATTTCCGAGGTCACGTTGGGCGACTACATGCTGGCACCTGCTGTCTTCGCCTTTGGCCTGGTGGCCTTCGGTTTCCTGGGAATGGGGCCAGTGACGATCGCAGTCGACTCGTACGGCCCTGTGACCGACAACGCGCAATCTGTCTACGAGCTTTCCCGCATTGAAGCAATCGACGGAATTGATGAGGAAGTTCAGCGCTCCGACGGTTTCGCCCCGCAGTGGGATAACGCCAAACTCATGCTGGAAGAAAACGACGGCGCGGGTAACACCTTCAAAGCCACTGCGAAGCCGGTCCTCATCGGCACCGCTGTCGTGGGCGCGACGACGATGATTTTCTCGATCATCATCGGTTTGACGAATCGCCTCGAAGAAGGTCTGAACTATCTGTCGATCCTGCACGCTCCGTTCCTGCTGGGCCTGATTATGGGTGGGGCGGTGATCTTCTGGTTCTCCGGCGCATCGATTCAGGCAGTCACCACAGGTGCCTACCGTGCCGTCGAGTTCATTAAGACGTCCATCAAACTGGACGATGACACGGAACGAGCCTCCGAAAAGGATTCGACCCGCGTAGTGGAGATCTGCACACAGTACGCGCAACAAGGCATGTTGACGATTTTCCTGGCGGTTTTCTTCGCCACTCTGTCATTCGCATTCGTTGAGCCGTACTTCTTCATCGGCTACCTCATTTCGATCGCCATCTTCGGCCTGTACCAGGCTATTTACATGGCGAACGCGGGTGGTGCATGGGATAACGCGAAGAAGATTGTCGAGGTCGACCTGCACGCCAAGGGAACCGCTCTGCATGACGCGACGATCGTGGGTGACACGGTCGGCGACCCGTTCAAGGACACGTCCTCCGTTGCCCTGAATCCGATCATCAAGTTCACCACGCTGTTCGGTCTGCTGGCAGTGGAACTGGCAGTGTCACTGACTGGACAGGGATTGAGCGCCCTCGTCTACACGCTGGCCGTCATTTTCGCACTGGTGTCCGCGTTCTTCGTCTACCGCTCCTTCTACCACATGCGCATACAGGCGCCGATGGAGGATCCGGCCGACGGCGAGGACTCCCCCGCTGATTCCCCTGCATCTCAGATTGGAGCACAGCAATGAGAATTGCCATCAAACGCGATGCGACCCTCATTGACGAGGGCGGCCGAGTCACCGGTCATGACGCCGGTGCCACTTTGGTGAGGCGACTCCTGCGCATCTTCCCCGATTCCAGCATCATCGGCCCTGTGGCACGGCGCTGCAAGGGTTTCACCGTGATGCCGCTCGAATCAATCAATCCCGATGACACGGTCATCATCAATATGGATGTGGTGGACTCACTGGGCACATGGAACACCGTCTACCATGCCTCGGGCGGCAATATTCCGAAGATCATGAACTTCGTGTGGTTCCCGGTTAACACGCTTGAACAGCACGTCCAGGTGAGTGCCCTCGCGTTGTCGTGCGCTCTGTTCCCCACGTTCGCAAACTCGGAACGCACAGCGGTTGAAGTACGTGAAGTCGTGGAGCGGTGGACCGTTCAACCGTTAGCTCAGAAGGCTGAGTTGTCGTGGGTGAACCTGGGATTCCGCCTGGAGCATGTGCAGCCGCGTCACGAACCTGACACGCCCGTGGTGTTGTATCCGGCAATCTACCTTGCCAACCGCAAGCGCCCTGACATGTTCATGGATATTGTGTCCGCCGTGCAGGAAGACACGGATCTGCGTGTGGAGATGCGACTGCACGAGTCGCACCTGGTTTCTGAGAAGGCGATGGAGTATTCACAGCTGCCGTGGATCTGGGTGGGGCCGCTGACTGCCTCGCGCGCGTCATACTGGCAGGCGCTGTCGCACACGACGGCGTTTGTGGCGACCGCCAGCGAGGAATCCTACGGCCTGTCCTATGTGGAGGCGATGGGTGCCGGAGCGATCGGTATTTTCCCGGATCTTCCGTGGGCCAGGGCTTTGCTGCCGGACGGGTATCCCTTCATGTATCCCGATGGTGACGAGGATGCGGCCGCTGACTTGCTGCGCCGGGCATTGACGGAAACTGATCGGTGTCGTGCGCAGCTCGATGAGCTTGTGTCGGGCAGCTTCGTGTCGTGGATCCACGACCGTCACAGTGATGACGCGTTCGACCGTGAGATACTCGCCGCGGTCAAGGAGTGGTTCAGCTGATCACAGGCTAGTGCAGGAAGTTGAGGAAATTCGTCCACAGATCATCCCACGAGTAGAAGAAAACCTCGGAGTTATTGACCAAGAGGAGCGCTACAAGCGCCCCGAGTATGCAGGTGAGTGCCGCGAGGAAAAAGTCCGTCACAGCGCGCCGCACCCGTCCGGTACGCATCCTCATACGCACACGCATCAGGGATGTCGCCATGGCAATCCCCCACGCGCTAAAGCTCCCGATCAGCGGCACAGTTTGGGTGATCTGCCACCATGGCGGGGCTGTCGGAGCGTCCGACTGCACTTCCCTACCGCTCCACCATTTCAACGCTGAGGGCAGATCCTCGCGCCATGTTGTCCAGCCGTGGGCTCCCTCGGACTTCATGACCGATACGAAGGTATCGTTAGGTTGTGTGCGCGCCAGTTTCTGCAAGGCAGTGCCAAAAGTCATGGCATCCCTGTCCGCATATGCGCCCATCGCGAGGACTCTGAGGGGCACATCATGCGGCTGAGCGAGCAAGTGTGAAATGGTGAATGCGTCCCTTGTCGCCTGATCGGCATTTTTCAGAGCGCCTAATTCTGGAGTATCGTACCCGCCCATCGCCACAGCTGCCCCAAAGACGTCACGGTGGCGCACATGTATAACAGGCGCACAGTATGCGCCTGATGAAAATCCGCCTACGGCCCAATGGTCGGGATCATACGGAATACTTGGGAATGCTGCGCGGATCGCTGGGACTAGATCAGTGACAACGAAGGTTTCAGTTTTGGGGTGCCCGTCAACGTCAACGCAGTCCGGCTCTGCCCCACCCATTGACAGGTCAGGGAAGATCAGCAGCGTTGGAGGAATCTCGCCTCGTTCGACCAGTGGTGCTATGCGTTCGGTGAGTTCGAGTGACTGAACTGTGCCAATCGCTGTTCCCACGTACCCGTGATAAAGCACGATGGCCCGCGAAAGCGGGATAGGCGTGTCGGCGCTGTCACTCTGGGAGGCAGTAGGTATCGCTCCGACCGGAGCGTAGCCGGGTGGCGCCCAGACGGCAACTTCGCGCGTCAAGCCGGACTGCGCGCCGCTCAGCGTTCCTCGCCATACGTGCAGCTGCGCGTCGTAGGCGAGTTCCGGTGGATCGACGCGTTGGTCCTGTTCGCCTTGTCTGGGTGGCGCAAACGCTGATACGCGAGTGTCGCCTGCACCGAGCGCATTCTTGACCAATCCCACAACCTCAGAAGGAGTACGAAGGAATGACATGGTGCGGTTGGCCAGCAAAGCGAATGTGGTGCACATGAGAGTCGTCGTAATGCACAGGGCGATAAAAGCTGTCATCTGGCGTCTGAGGATACGTATGAACGACGTGCGCGCTCCCTCGCGATTGGGCGAAAGATGTCCGGCAGGGCGCAAAAGCGTGGACGTGCCAATAAGTGCGCACAGCGCCAGTACTCCGGCAAATAGGACGACCCAACCACTCATGAGATTCACAGGCTCAGTGTGCACTACTTACCTGTGAGAATGCCGTAAAGCGCGACTCGCCTCGCGAAATCAGCGCGAAGAGCGGGCCTTCCTTCAAGAATGCAATGCGCGATCGTGGTTTATACGCCACGATAGACATATGAGTACTCACGTAGATTTTTGGTTCGATGCAACATGCCCGTGGACGTGGATCACGTCTCGCTGGGTCGAAGAAGTGGCTCGCGCACGCGATTTTGAAGTGACATGGCACCCGTTCTCTCTGGCGATTCTGAATGAAGGCAAGGACATTGATGCGGAGTATCGTGCACATGTCGAGCAGGGGCGCGGCCTGTCGTTATTGTTTCAGAAGGTCGCGGACACTCACGGCAGTGAGGCTGTAGCCTCCCTCTACACCGAGGTAGGTACGCGCCTGCATAATCAGTCAAAAGAGTTGGGAAGTGATGTCATCGCCGACGCGGTGAAGGCAGCCGGATTTCCCGAGGCTATCACCAACGGTGTGGAGTCATCGGACGAGGCACTGCGTTCCTCTGTAGCGCACGCGTTGGAGTTGGTCGGTGACGAGGTTGGCGTTCCCATCATCGCGTTTGACGGTGTCGCGTTCTTTGGGCCGGTGATCTCTCCTGCTCCGCATGGTCAGGCGGCACTGGATCTTTGGGACGGCTGCGTTGCTCTGGCACGTACGCCCGGATTCTTCGAGTTGAAGCGCACGCGCACAACCGGCCCGCAGTTCGACTGATCTGATTCTCACCTGGCGCAGTGCGCTAACAGCCGCCCTGCCAGATGAGGTAGCCGTCAGGAGAAGTGGCCGCGGAATCCCCCCTGAGGTATACCGTTATCGCCCGGAGTGTTTTACTGTATTTCAAATGATCGTTGTAACAACAAATGACATTCCCGGGTACCGAATCGATGCGGTTCTGGGAGAAGTGATGGGCCTGACGGTTCGCTCCGCGAGTATAGGCCAGACCTTTACTGCTTCGTTCCGCACCATCGGCGGAGGCGAAATCCCGGAGTACACCCGCATCATGATCGACTCGCGCGAACAGGTGATGTCACGCATGGTGGATCAGGCTGCCCGCAGAGGAGCCAACGCGGTCATCGCGATGCGCTTCGACACCGGCGAGCTTGCCGAGCAAATGACGGAGGTTTGCGTGTATGGAACGGCAGTTGTTGTCTCACCGATTCCTCAGGGCCAAGCCGGTGCCACACTGCAGTCCATGGATCAGACCCAAGGTGCCCACCGGTGAGTCGCCTACCGCTGGATCGGAATCGACTACTGCCCACGCAAACACTAACGCGGCCTTTCAAGGTGCGTCTAGGGTAGGCAAACGCCTTGGATTTTGCCAGATCGTCAACGGGTCAAGGTAGAAGCGCCATCGACGCACTACTGCGGCGGAACCGACATCGACTTTTCCGCATGATCATGCGGTTCTCACATGCCGAGACGCACCATACCAGCTCTCTTACCTTGACCGGTTGATTGCGCGCTCTTATAAGGCCTTGACCGGTTGACTCCTACCTTGACTCGTTGACGTCTGCTGACGCCTGCCGTTGAAGGGACACCTTCAGAGTCTCGGGACCTCGCAGGCCGGATCGGGGTTAATGCCCGGATTGGAGGCGGATCAGGGGCCGCAGGATCGCATCTGCCCCCAGAGCGCGGCCGGCAACAAAAAACTCTTGATCAGCGCGAATGCTGATCAAGAGTTTCGATTCGTAGCGGGGGAAGGATTTGAACCTCCGACCTCCGGGTTATGAGCCCGGCGAGCTACCGAACTGCTCCACCCCGCGTCTGTATTTCCTTGTGTCTTCTACTGTAATAGGGCGCTTCCAGCCCGGCAAGAGCTGCAGCGGTGAGATGCATCATGACAGGACTGCGCATCTGTCAACTGCCTCGCCTTCCAGGAAGTCTTGTGGCAGCGCACAAGATGTCGAGCAAGAAGAAGACATGGCGTCAGATATGCCAGTGGCGGCTTGCTTCAGGTCTGACAACCTTCCTGCAAGCCGCCACTGGTGCGTGCCTTCCGCTACGGGTTCGACTGTCCGGCCTACCGGTCAGGCAGGTCAGCCCGCGCGATTACCTCCTTAGCCGTTTCCACCCCCGTCATCGCTTTGCGAGTCTCCGGTCAGACTGTTCGTCGCGCCCGACTGAGCGCCATCGGCTCCTCCCAGTCCCGGCACCGCAGCACCGCTGACGTCCTCACCCATCTCAGCTTGAGCGTTCAACGCGTTCGTCAGCGCAGTGTCCAGCTTCTTCTGAGCCGTACCGTAGGCAGCCCAATCACCGGCCTTCATCGCCGCATCGGCTTCTTGCATGGCTTGGGATGCCTGAACAAGCGCAGCATTGAGTTTCTCCTGCGCACTTTGAACAGCGGGAGAAGTGGAGTCTCCCTCGTCGCCCGAACTTCCAACCTCGTCAGCAACTGTCGCCGCTGAATCACCACCAAAGGTCTGATCGAGCGATTCCTGCAGCGTGGGCGCAAACCCGACCTGGTTACCGAACGCTGTCAGCACCATGCGCAGCACCGGATACGAGGCCGTGCCCTTACCTTGAACGTAGACAGGCTGGACGTACAGCAAACCGCCGCCAACAGGAAGTGTCAGCAGGTTGCCGCGGATAACCGTCGAATCCGACTGGTTCAGCAGGTTCAACTGCGAACCGATCTGCTGGTTCGAGTCATAAGCGTTCTGAACCTGACCGGGGCCAGGCACCGTCAGGTCAGACGGCAACGCGATCAGTCGAAGCTTGCCGTACCCCTCACGCACCTTGCCCGGCTCATTGCCCGTCTCCGAATCAACCGCAAGGAAGCCTGCCATAGCTTCACGCTTGGACGCACCGCCCGGCACGAATACCGATGTCAGCGAGAACTCTGCGCTTTCCTGCCCAGGCATCTGCATGGTCAGGTAGTACGGCGGTTGCGGGATCTGAGGAGTGGACTGTCCGGGCTGCTGGATACCCTCCACGCCCTGCTGCTGAGCGCTCGCCAGCGCGGCCGTTGACGTTTCCTGCGCCAGCCTCCATAGGTCACCACCAGTGTAGTACTGGGCAGCCTCGGTCACGTGGTACGAGGTCAGCAGGTCGCGCTGCACCTTGAACAGATCCTCCGGGTAGCGCAGGTGCGCCATCAGATCACCGGAAATCTCAGACAACGGCTCCACTGTGTTCGGGTAGACACCCATCCAGGTCTTCAAAACCGGATCCTCGTTGTCCCACTGGAACAGGCGCACATGCCCGTCATATGCGTCGACAACAGCCTTGACGGAGTTACGCATGTAGTTGACCGTGTTACCGGCGCTGACGAACTGGCTGGCGTCGGAGGACAGCGAATCCACTGTCGACTGATCCAGCTGCTGGTGCGCCGAATACGGGTAGGCGTTTGACGTTGTGTACGCGTCAACGACCCACACCAGACGCTTCGGCGTAGACGGATCATCGTCCATGTCGACAACTGCCGGATAAGGCTTTTGCTCCAGCGTCAGGTACGGCGCAACCTTGGCCACACGAGTCAGCGGATCACGATCGTACAGAATCTGTGACTGCGAGTTGGTTTGCGAGGAGAAGAAAATGTCGTAGGACCCGAACTTGATCGAGTACAGCAGCTTGTTCCACAGGTTACCGACCGAGGGGCCGCCATCGCCCTGGAAGGTGTAGCGCACTTGGCCGGACGCCGCCGTGTCATCGGGGTAGTCCAGTTCCTGCGGCTCAGCGCCTTCAGGTGCGCCCACAATCGAATAGTTCGGAGACGAGGGCGAGAAGTAGATGCGCGGTTCGTAGTCTCCCATTTCACCTTCAGATGGAATGGACTTTTCCCAGTAGGCGGGCAGGCCATCCGTGGTGACCTGGTTACCGTATGCGGCCACAACACCGAACCCGTGCGTGTAGACCGTATGGCGGTTCACCCATGTTTGCTGCTCAGATGACAGGCCCTCAAGATTGAGCTCACGCATGGCGATTACCGTGTCGCGGCGCTCGCCGTCAACCACGTAACGGTCCACGGCCATGCCCGATCCGAAGTCGTAGTACGGGCGCGACTGCTGCAGCTGGGTGACGGTGGGGGTGATGACCTGCGGGTCCAGGAGTCGGATCTGCGAGGTTGATTCCGTGTCCTCGCGCAACTGCCCGGGCGCAGCGGTGGTGCGCGCCTCGTAGCTTTGGAACTCGAGGTCGTTCAACCCGTAGGCTTCCAGCGTCGCATCGATGTTGTGCTGAATGTAGGGAGCCTCTGCGTTTCGGGCGTTCGGCGTGACGTAGAGACGCTGAATCAGAGCCGGGTACGCCATCCCGATGACGAGGGCGGACACCACTGTGACCACCACCCCCGTCAGGGGCAGACGCCACGTTCCCTTGAATGCGGCGACCAGGAAGAGGACTGCCACCAGCACGGAAATAACGGCGAGGATGGACTGGGCGGGCAACTGAGCGTTGATGTCGGTGTAGAGCGCGCCGTCGGTTGGCTCACCCATCTTGGTCAGCAGACCGTAGCGACCCAGCCAGTAGTTCAGGCCGAAAAGCAAGGAGATGATTGCTGCCATGACACCGAGGTGGATGCGTGCGGATTTTGTGGCATGCGGGCGCGGGCTCAGGGCTAATGAGCCGTACAGGTAGTGCACGATCACCGCGGCGATCAGCGACCAGATTGTCACTGACATGAAGAATGAGACGATTGCCTGGAAGAAAGGCAGCGTGAAAACGAAGAACGAGTTGTCGATTCCGAAGATCGGCTCAGACTTGCCGAAGGGCTGACGTTTGAAGAACATCAGGAACGTGTCCCACTGCGAGGACAGTCGTCCGGCGTTGATGAGCGCGATGAGCGCCGGGACTCCCCAGAAAACGAGTTTGCGCATCGGTTCGATGGTGTCGCGATAGTGCCGCAGGTTGGCTCCCTCGTCACCTCGACTGGAATCGCTGCGGTGACGGTACGCAATCTGAACCGCCGCCGAGATCGCAGCGAAGATGATGGCGAAACCGAGGACGAACAGGCCCGCCATCGTTCCCCACCGGGTCCACAGGATGCGCGTAGACTTCATCTGGCTGAACCAGAGGATCTCCGTCCAAAATGATGACGCAACGTAGACGATCACAAAAATGGCAGCCAGGATCGCGAGAGTCGTCGCCAGCGGACCGAAGCGCCTCTTACCGGATGATGAGCTGTGGGAGCCGCCACCTGAGCCGCGTCCACCACCTGAACCGCGACCGCCGCCGTCTCCTGATCCGGAGTCGCCTGAACCGTCATCACCGTCTTCGGCACGCTGACGGAAGGGGCCTGTCCCCTTGAATCGTCCGGCTGCTGAGCCGGCTTGCTGGCCGAACAGCGCAGACAGGATCTCGCTGGTATCAAATGGCCCGTTTCCGTCCGAAGGCTTCGAATCACCGGAGCTGGACCTGCTAGTCGGGAAGGCGCTCACCGCGTCATCCTCTCTTACTCGATTTCCGCATGTGCTGTCCATTCTACCGTTATTAGGCGCCTCAAGCTTGGTCGTTCCTCGCATCCGGGCCGCCCTCGTGCCACGATAAGACCATGACTGAAGCTGAACGTGACCGTGACCTGTCTCCTGCTCAACGCGCCCTCGCGGCGTGTGTGCGTGAAATTGAGCGGGCTGCTGCGCGCCTGGGGTGGGACCGCCCGCCGATGCTGTACGCCCTGGTCCCCACGCGTCAGCTTATAGATGAACCCGCCATGCCAGCTGACGTGGTCGAGCAGCTCAAGAGTGGGTGGGATGGTTCCTCTGAACACCTGTCTGCCATCGCTCAGGAGCCGCTCGACTCTGACGATCTGGAATCGGTGCTGGCACAGTTGGCATGGCCGCGCTCCGTTGCGGGCGCAGCTCTGAGCGTTGAACGCATCGTGGTGCCCCCTGAGGTGGAGGCTGCGGCGCCTGATGATCCCGATGAGGCGTTGGCGTTCATCGCGGAGCACCCGTCTCGCACGGAGGTGCGCCTGGTCGTCGGTGCGATGCGAACGGGGCTGACGTGGTCTGCGGTGCGCACGCGTACCTTCGACACGGATGAAGCGGTTGCGGTGGGTGAGGATCTGGTTCCGGGCCTGTCGCAGGCACTGCTCGCGTCCCTGAGTGACGACGGTCAGGATTGACGAGGGGACCTGCGCAGCTCGTCATGTTGTGGCGTGTCACGGCGCCTACAGCGAAGTGACGAGGGAACCTGCGCGCTGTTACCTGGCTTCGCAGGTGGGCAACGAATCCGTTGTTCCAGCCGCAATTGCTGTGACGGCGGTGAGCGCATCGTCGAACGTATCCACGCGCGTCACGTTCAGTCCGTCGGGAATATGCCCCACTACCTCGTCACAGTTGGTGCCGGGGGCCAGGAACCACTGAGCACCGTCGTTGTTCGCGCCCACCATTTTCTGCTGGATGCCGCCGATCGGCTCCACCTGGCCGTCAAATGACAAGGCTCCGGTGCCGGCGATTGTCACTCCCCCGGTCAGGTCTCCCGGGGTCAGCCGGTCATAGATTCCCAGTGCAAACATCATTCCTGCCGAAGGACCGCCCACATCCTGAAGCGTGATGTCGATATCGAGTGGGAGCTGCGGATGAACAGACAGGTACACGCCAAGCAGCGATGACGAGGTGGCTTCTTCAGAGTCAGGATCCGGCAGCGCTTTCTTGCTGGATACGATCGGGATATCGATCGTTTTCCCGTTACGCACAACCGTGAGCGTCACCTGCGAGTCGGGCGGAACTGTCCGCATCAGCGCAAATGGGACAGATCCCGAATCAACTGGATGCACTGTGCCATCTGGCGTGGTGATGGACACGATCTGGTCACCTTGCTCCACCTTGCCTACAGCGTCTGATCCGGGAACGGCGCCCTCAACTTGCACGTCAGCGGGCACGTCCCATCCCAGATGCTCGAGGGCAACCACGGACGCTGCTGATTCCGATGATTTCATCTGCATCTGAGCGGCTTCCTTGGCCTCTTCGCTGGTCACGTCCGGAGGGAAAACCTCCCGGTACGGAATGATTTCGTCGTGACCGGAGAACCATGCCCGAATCAGATCGAGCGTTGCCAGACTGTTTCCCGGTCCGCCGCGTTGAAGGACCGTGACCATACGTAACTGCCCGGTCTGGTCACCGTCGTCTTGTTCAGTTTCGTGCACGGGATCCAGTTCGACAGGTTTGCCCGTTTTCGGATCATTTCCACTGATCTGAATGGTAGGGGCGCCCTCGTGAGTTCCGAGAATGTTGACTGTGGGACCAGGGGCATTGACCACATAGGGCACCGGGATCAGGGTGATGAGGGCGCACACGATCGGAAAGACGATGCCCGGCACTATCCACCACAGGTTTCGCAGCAGACCGTGGGGTTTCTTGTCGGTCGCACCCGGCGGCCGGTTCTCGTCGTTTTCAGCATCTGCAGCTGTCACTTCACGCGCAGTGTTCGCCGTCTCGGCGCTGTCTTTCAGTGCTTCTTCGGGCCGGTTTCCTGTGTCGCCCGGTGTCGTCTCAAAGTCGGCAGATGAGTCATTGCGTTGAATGTGCACGATTCAATCGTGACATATTGTCGGGCGCCCGGCATCAATCGATACGTAGCTCCCCTGCTTTTCCGCTGACAGCGCACGCATCGCGCCCGTGTTCCGCTGGGGCATCTGAACGAGTAGGCTCAGGGCATGAGCGATGAAACTGACCGCCCGGATGACTCTGCCCCCGACCCGTTGGAAGAAATTTTGCGCCGCCTGCTTGGTGAAGATGCCGGCGAGGAGGCCGCACGCGCTATGCGCGAGCAGGGGTTTGACTCATCGAAGATGCCGTCTTTCATGAGTAATCCTGGCCAGCTGCAGGCGATGATGAGTCAGTTCAACGCGCTGATGAACACGACGTCAGGCCCAGTCAATTGGTCAGTTGCCTCCGATCTGGCACGTCAGAGTACTTTTGGTCAGTCACCCAGCGTGACGGCAACTGAAGCTGCGCAGGCACGTGAAGCGATGACGGTTGCCGACTTGTGGCTTGACCCGGTGACGTCTTTTACGCACCGCGGCGGCGACCGGCAGGCGTGGACGCGTGTCGACTGGATTGATCACACGCTCGACATGTGGAAACGCATGTGCGAACCGGTCGCGTCGAATGTGTCTCGCGCACTGGTCGAGGCCATGCAGGAACAGTTCGGTGATTCGCAGATGATGGCACAGCTCCACATGCCCGGAATGCCCGAAGGAATTGGAGAGCTGGCCGGGCGTACCAGTGAGATGATGCCGAAACTGGCGGCGATGGTCTTCGCCATGCAGATCGGTCAGGCACTGGGAGGCTTGGCCGGCGAAGCACTGAGTTCAACCGATGTGGGTATTCCATTGGCGGGCCTGGATCAGACCGCACTCGTCGTTGGCAATATTCACGAATTCACCAAGGATCTGGAAATGCCGCGTGAGGAAGTCCAGCAGTTCCTCGCCGTGCGCGAATGCGCTCACCAGCGTCTTTTCGCATCCGTTCCGTGGCTTGGTTCCGATCTTGTACGCGCGGTGGAAAAGTACTCTGCTGAGATTGCGATCGACACGGACGCGATCGCTGACGCGGCTCGCAACATCGATCCGGCGGACCCGTCATCCTTTAGCACGTCGATGACTGATCAGATTTTTGCCACAGAGCCAACTGAGCGTCAGACCGAAGCACTCGAACGCCTGGAAACGCTGCTGGCTTTGGTCGAAGGCTGGGTGGAGGTGACCACTGCCCGCGCCGTCGCTCCGTATCTGCCTCATGCGGATCGCCTGCGTGAATTGATGCGTCGCCGGCGCGCAACGGGTGGTCCCGCCGAGCAGATGTTGGGGTCGCTGATCGGCCTGACCATGCGTCCGCGTCGCGCGCGCGGTGCAGCGAAGCTGTTCACTATCGTTGAGCAGGCTCAGGACACCGAGGCGCGCGAAGCACTGTGGCACCATCCTGACATGATTCCGACCGCTCAGGATCTTGACGAGCCGACCGAGTTCCTGGATCGACGTGCCCGCGAGCGCGAGGAATCGGCTGACATTGATGAAGCGTTGAGCGCCATGTTGGATGGCACGCTCGGTTGGGCGGAGGGTCTGAGCCCGAGTGACGATCCGGAGATGGATTCGTTGCGCGAAGCCGGTGTGATCCCCGACGATCAGCCTGAGTCAGACGGCCAGGCGGATACCGGCGCATCCGACGAGGCCGACCGCCCCGACGCTGACCCGTCAGACACTGACACTTCTGACCCGACGGATCCTGACGACTCCGACTCACGCGACTAGCCGCCGCCCCGCAGTTATCCACAGATCTCGCACTGCTGCTGACTTCAGGCATGCATGGGCGTCACAATCTGGACTGGCACTACCGGTGACCGTCCCGACCATGAGGACACCATGACATGCGAGGAGGCAGTATGCGCATCACCCCAGGAACAGCGGTCCTTTGGCGCGACCCGACGACCGTTCAGATTGGTTCAGATCCATCCAAGTGTGTCGTGTTCACCCAGGTCACATCCGCGCAACGCGAGTGGCTCGTGCAGGCCGCATCCTCCTCACCTGAGGCCCCTCCTGTCCGCATGCTGCCGCACGTGCTTCCTCTTGTCTCCCGCTTGCGCGCGGCTCACCTCATTGACGAGGGTGAGGCACCCGCTATGCGTGAAGGGATCTGCATTGACGGATTGGATGCCCTGAGCGTGCGCCTCGTTGAACTGCTGATACGCAGCGGTTTTTCACGTTTTGAGTTTCGAGATCCGCGACCATCGATCGGGAGGTTCGCTGATCTGATGCCCTCCGACACGTTCGCAACGTGCCGCGCGTACGCTGCAGGCGAGATGATCCGAGCGCGTTTTCCACACGTGTTTGTCGGTTCCCTGTCGCGCAGTGATCTGACGGTGGTGTCTCGGCCCAGAAGTTTTGACCTGGCTGCGTGCGGGTTCTTACTGGCTGATGACCAGCAGCACCTGGTGATGACGCGCCATGAACGCTCCGTAGTCATCGGACCGTTGGTGATACCTGGGCACACCCCGTGCGCGCAGTGTGCGGCACTGGCTTTAGTTGATACTGATGCGTCGTGGCCGCTGCTGGCCACGCAGATGGAACAGTGGCCAGTTGGCCCCTTGCCACCGGCATGTGAGTGTCAGGCAGCGTTGTGTGCGGCCACGGCCGTCGCCCGAACGTTGGGGTACTCGGTACTTGGTGAGTCCGAAATGTGCGGGCCAGATGCCTTAACCGCGCATGTTGATTCCGACGGGCAGGTGAGGCTCAGTGCGATCGCACCACATGAGCGCTGCGGGTGCGGGGCTTACGGCACACCCTTTGAAGACGCCGTTCCATCCCGCGAGCCGGTCGCTATCCGCGCCTATTCGTGAATCTGCTCTGGAGCCGCGCCCGGCAAGATACGTGGTGAAGTGCCAGATCGTGTGGTCGACCAGGATCCGCGCCCACTGTCGGTTTCTTGCTTATTTCGAGGCCCCGTCAGACTCCGCGTCGTCCAGACCGCGCAGAATAGCCAGAACCTGAGGACCATAGGCATCAAGTTTGACAGGACCCACGCCTCGGATGACTCCAAGCTGACGCAGCGTCTTGGGACGAGCCGACGCAATGTCACGCAGCGTGGAATCGACAAAGACGGTAAATGCTGGTTTCGACTGGGCGTGGGCCTGTTCAAGACGCCACTGTTTAAGCGCTTCAAATGCTGCCACTGCCTGCGGCCCGAACTCGTGTTCAAAGGCTTCCATATCGTCAGCCTTGCGGCGTGGCTGAGATGATCGCGCACGTGAACGGGAGGCGCTGCGCGCGGATTCATCTTCCCTGGGCCAGATACCATCGAGCAACGATGTGCGTGACCTGTTCTTATGGCTGCGGCCAGTGCCACGGGAACGCGCCCACGACACTTCGAGGCGATCACGCGCACGCGTCAACCCGACATAGAGCAAGCGTCGTTCTTCTTCCCGTGCCTGCGCAGTAGCGGCCAGTGAGATCGGCAGCAACCCTTCGCTGGCACCGACCAAGAACACGTTGTCCCACTCCAGTCCTTTCGCTGCATGCAGCGTGGACAGCGTGACGCCATCGACTGTGGGGGCAGCTTGAGCAACAGAGCGTTCCCCCAACTCATCGACGAATTTGGGCAACGTCAGGTGTGCGCGTTCTTCAGCCAGGCTGATCAGAGCATTGAGGTTGTCCCACCGTTCACGTTCAGCACCGGCATTTTGTGGAGCATCCGGGCTCCACCCCACCAGGGCGAGCTGTTCTTTGACCGTATCAACCAGTCCGGTGTCGCCGCTCACGTCCACAGAATCAGGGGCGTGCGCCCCGTCTGCGCCGTCATCTGCTCCGTCGGTAAAGTCTTCACCGTCGTGACGGCGCTGCGCGGTTGCCTCGCGCCGCAGAACCAGCATGGCGCGTTTGACTTCTTCACGTTCAAAGAAACGTTTGCCGCCCTGAACAACACATGACAGCCCGGCCTGCGACAAGGCCGTTTCAAAAACTTCTGACTGCGAGTTCGTGCGGTACAGGATCGCACACGAATGCAAGGAGGTATCACCGGACTTGACCAGTGCTGCGATGCGCTGCGCGACACCAGCAGCTTCCTCCATGTCATCGCCATAGGTCCGAAACGCCACTGCCGCGCCGGATGGCCGCTGCGACACCAGGTGGACGGCACCTGCCATCGCTCCTGTCGAGGGACGGGCCCCTGAGCCGTCACCCGAAGCACCACTTGCTGCGGTGCCTGCACTGAGTCGCGACCTGCCAGCCCGTTCCATCACTCGGTTCGCTATCGACACAATCTGAGGGGTTGAGCGGTAATCACGGGTCAGTTCCACTACGCGCGTCCCTGGATGGCGCTGCGCAAACCTGGCCAAATAGGATGCGTCTGCCCCGGCAAAGGAATAGATCGTCTGAGCGACATCACCGACCACGCACACGTCATGGCGCTCCCCCAGCCACAGGTCCAGGAGGCGCTGCTGCAGCGCGGACACGTCCTGGTACTCATCGACCACAAAATTGCGGTATTGAGAGCGGATATGCCGGGCAATATCCTCACGTGTTTCCATCAGGCCGCACATCAAAATCAGCACGTCCTCAAAGTCGATGACGGCGCGATCCATTTTCGCTTCCTCGTAAGCGTCAAACAGGCGAGCGAACTCTGAGTGCTCCAGGCCTGCCGGGGGGATACGTCCCTGTCTGCGCGCCACTGGCGCATAGCGTTCGGCATCTACGATGGAGACTTTTGACCATTCAATTTCTGCCGCCAGGTCACGAACCGTGGTCTTGTCCGCCCTGATCCCACAGCGCGCGGCAGCTGACGCAACCAGTGATGCCTTGTGTTCGATCAAGTCCGGGCGCCTACCGCCAAACCCTGTTTCCCAAAAATACGTCAGTTGGCGCAGCGCAGCGGAATGGAAAGTGCGCGCCTGAGCCGCAGCCACGCCCAGATCCCGCAGTCGCTGACGCATCTCAGCTGCAGCGCGCTGTGTGAAGGTTACGGCCAGGACGCTCACCGGATCGTACGCGCCGGTGGCCGCACCGTATGCGATGCGGTACGTGATTGCGCGAGTTTTCCCTGTTCCTGCCCCCGCGAGGACAGCCATCGGGCCGCGTACCTGTTGGGCAACGCGCCGCTGATCCTCATCGAGGGCGTCCAGAAGCCGCTCCGCTTCCATCATGCTGTCTGTCATAGAGGCATTGTCTCAGTGGGCACGTGCATCTGCGGACCGTGTGCCCTGCTGCAGATGCAGGTACGGGCCACCAAACCACTGTTCGATCAGCCCGTGTGCAATCGCCGTCGGCCCTGATGCGATGATCCGACCATCGCGCAGACACTGAGCGAACTCGTCGCGCGAATAGAACGCGGCATTCGTTATTTCGGAGCCATCGGGACGCACGTCCGGCTCACTGTCGTGCCCGCCCGTGACATGAGCGGTGAATCCCAGCATCAGCGAGCGCGGAAATGGCCACGGCTGCGCACCCTGATATCGAACCTGCCTCACATCCAGTCCGACTTCTTCACGCACTTCACGCGCCACTGCACGTTCGGGTGCCTCACCCGCTTCCATGAAGCCGGCGATCAACGAGTAGTACCCCGCCTTCCATCCTGAATTGTGTGCCAGGAGCAATCGCTCATCGTCATCAACGATGGCGACGATCACTGCCGGATCCTGACGCGGGTATTCGATGTGATCGCACTGACTGCATGTGACGGTCCAGCCGCAGCCTGTGGGCCGCACCGCTGCGCCGCATCGGGTACAAAAGCTGGTGGCGGCGCGCCAGAACAGCAGGGCGCTTGCGGCGGTTGTCATGGCACTGTCATCGTCACTCAGCAGGTGCCCGACGCGGCGCACGCTGTGCCAACTCAGATCGCCAATGCCCTCTGATTGCCCACTCTCGCCGAGCGTTTCTTCAAGAGCATCTTCCTGTCCTGTGGGCAGTGCAATGGCGATGTAGGCAACCCCGTTGCCAGTGCGTCCGATCAGGGCAGCGTCGCCCTCGTCAATGGGGAAAGAGAAGAGGGACGCGCACGAGGCAGGCACGCTGAAGACGTGAAGTCCGTCACCTGATGGGATGAGTCCGACAGATCCTGTCGAATCGAGGAAGAAGAGACGAATATTGCTGACTTCCCCGTCGACAAGGCCGTGAAATGCGGCAGGACCGTCGTTCAGAATCTGCGAGATGGTGGTTTTTTCGCGCATCGTCGTCATCGCGTCGAGTGCGCCGCGCGCCAGTGGAAGATCGAGTTCCATAATGACCACAGTAACGGTTCGCACTACCGTGGTCACTATGACACTTGAAAATAATGAAGAAACTCGCGCCGACGGGCGCGCACTCGACCAGCTTCGTTCCGTTCGCATGACCCGCGGATGGTCCGGGACCGGTGAAGGCTCCGTACTGATCGAATCAGGCAACACCCGCGTCCTGTGCGTGGCATCCCTGACTGCCGGCGTCCCGCGCTGGCGGAAGGACTCCGGCCTGGGCTGGGTGACCGGCGAATACGCGATGCTGCCGCGCGCAACGTCGGACCGCAGTCAGCGTGAATCTGTCAAAGGCAAGATTTCGGGGCGCACTCAGGAGATTTCCCGGCTCATCGGTCGCTCACTGCGCGCAGTGGTGGATATGGCAGCCCTCGGTGAGAACACGATCGTGCTGGATTGCGACGTGCTGCGCGCCGACGGTGGCACCCGCACCGCATCTGTGACCGGCGCATGGGTTGCGCTGGCCGATGCTGTCAGGTGGGGAACTGAAAACGGCCTCATTCATCCACAGGCGTCCGCTCCCGTGCTGTCCGACTCAGTCAGCGCCATTTCAGTGGGAATCATCGACGGCGTTCCCATGCTGGACCTGCCGTACGAGGAAGACGTGCGCGCCCAGACTGACATGAACGTCGTGCAAACCGGTTCCGGTAAATTCGTCGAAGTTCAGGGCACCGCTGAGCACGCCCTCTTTGACCGGGAGGAGCTCGGGCAGCTGCTCGACCTGGCCACCGCCGGCAATGCGACGCTGCATAACCTGCAGCAGCGCGCACTGGAAGCCGAGGTCGGCACAACCGTCTCGTTGGAGGATTGAGATGAACGAGGGCGACGCGCTGGCCACACCAGTCCTGGCATTTGCCACGTCGAACGCGCATAAGGTCTCAGAGCTGCGCGCAATCCTGGATCCGTTCGTGCCGGGAGTTCACGACGGATACATCGTGACGCTGGCGCAGGCCGGCGCAGATGAACCTGTCGAAGACGGCATCACCTTTGAGGACAATGCGCTGATCAAGGCGCGTCACCTGTGTGAACTGACCGGCCTGCCCACTATCGCTGACGATTCAGGAATCACGGTGGACGTGCTGGGCGGGGCGCCCGGGATTTTCTCAGCGCGCTGGAGTGGACATCACGGTGATGACGCGGCGAATCTGGACTTGCTGCTCGCTCAGATTGCGGATGTGCCCGATCGGCATCGCGGTGCCGCATTCGTGTCAGCGGCAGTGCTCGTCACACCTGATGGGCAGACTTTTGTGGAACGCGGCGAGGTGCACGGCCACCTGCTGCGCGAACGCCACGGCAGCGGCGGATTCGGCTACGACCCGATTTTTGTTCCCGACGGCTTCGACTGCACAACCGCCCAGATGAGCCCCGAGGACAAGAATGCGATCAGTCACCGCGGCATTGCGTTTCGTGCGCTTGCCCCGCATGTGGCACGCGTACTGGCGTCCTAGTTTCTGAAGAAACTGGCCTCAGCCGCAGGCTCACTGCCCACAGCCGCAGGCTGGTCGCCTCAGATTTCGAACACGTCACCAGCGCGGGCGATCTGCGCCTCCCCCTGCCAGGTCTGGCGCAGTTCACTCATCACCGTGTCGACCGGGGTCCACGGCTGAATGTGAGTGAGCACCACTCGCCTGACACCGGCCTGCGTGGCGACCTCGCCCGCACGTACACCCGACATGTGGATGCCGCGCGTCGTGTCAGCCTCGGTGAATCCGGCTTCGCTGAGCAGCAGGTCGACACCGCGCGCACCCTCAATAATCGTGTCGCACTGGTCGGTGTCGCCGGTAAAGAACATGGTGGCGCCACCCTCGTCCTCAATGCGCACGCCGAAGGCTTCGACGGTATGTTGAGCGGTGCTGGGCGTGATGGTCAGGGGGCCCACGTTGAAGGGAACGCCCGGGCGCATCCGGTAGAACTCGAATTCATCGGTGTACGTCTCCGCCGGGTCACACCCGTCAATCTGGCGCACCCGTTCAGGCAGTTGTTCTGAACCTGCCAGCAGGAGTGTGCCGCAGCCTCGTCCCGGCCCCCACCTGCGGTGCACGTGCAGGGAAATCACGTCGCCCATGTGGTCGGCGTGGCAGTGCGAAAAGATCACTGCGTCCAGGTCTGCCGGGTCAATGACGCGCCAGAGCTGCCCGAAGGCACCCGGCCCCATCTCCAATGCAATATTCCACGTTCGCGTCGTGCCGTCCTCACGTGTTTCCTGCGTCTGCAGCAGGTAGCAGGACGCAGGTGAGTGCGGGCCGGACATTGAACCGGTGCATCCGATGATGGTCAGCGTCATTGACATGTCATCACTCTTTCCGTGGTGTGTCGGGTGCGGCATCCGGAGGCGTTCCGTCTCGCGCAAGCCGTGCATCGGCGGTAGATGCAGGACCGTGAATGTTATGAGCCGAGCGCACTTCCGGTCCCAGGAATCGGCGCGCGAGGTGTTCGAACGTCTCAGGAGCTCCCGTTGTCAGGAATTCGTGGGCAGGCTCGGTGAGCACCGACTGCTCTGTGCTGGCCTGTTCGGGGATGGGAGCGGTCATGTCGCGCTCCACCAGCAGTTTGTACGTGTCGTTGGCCGTTGCTTCCGACGAAGTGACGAGGGTGACGTCCTCACCCATCGTCTGGCTGATGATGCCAGTCAACAGCGGGTAGTGCGTACACCCCAGGATGACGGTGTCGACGTCGGCGTCGATCAGTGGTGCCAGGTAGTCGCGTGCGACGGCCTCGAGCTCCGGCCCGGTGGTGATGCCTGCTTCGACGAATTCCACGAAGCGGGGGCATGCGGCTGAAAAGACGGATACGTCCGGAACTGCTGCGAGCGCCTGGTTGTAAGCCTGGGATTGGATGGTTGCGGAGGTGCCGATGATGCCGATCCGGCGGTTGTGGGTGGCACGGATCGCTGAGCGCGCGGCCGGTGTGATCACTTCGATGACCGGGATTCCCTGCTGCGCCGTGTAGCGTTCACGGGCATCTGACAGCGCTGCTGCGGTCGCCGTATTGCAGGCGATGACCAGTGCTTTCACGCCGCGTTCGACCAGTTCATCCAGGCAGGTCAACGCGAGCTGGCGGACCTGTGCGATTGGGCGCGGACCGTACGGCGTGTGGGCT
Organism: Pauljensenia sp. C0170B5; assembly: GCF_056590195.1. Classification (NCBI taxonomy): domain Bacteria; kingdom Bacillati; phylum Actinomycetota; class Actinomycetes; order Actinomycetales; family Actinomycetaceae; genus Pauljensenia; species Pauljensenia sp. C0170B5. The sequence continues at coordinate 43,790 of NZ_JBWPVR010000008.1, forward strand.
GTGTCTCCCAGATAGACGATGCGTTCGTGAGGGAGCTTGTCCATGACGGCGCGGGCGACCGTCAAGCCGCCTAAACCTGAGTCAAAGATCCCTATCGGAGCACTGTCCATGTTTGGAGACTAATGCGACCAGGCCTCCGCGCGCACCGCTGTCAGTAGTGAATCCTGCCACCACGTGACCATCATGTACATTCCGGCACTCATCGTTGCCTCGCTGCGCGGCTGCTCCAGGTCACATGCGTGCGCAAGCTCAGCGACTTTATTCTCCGCTTCACGTGAGTCAATACCCAGTTCACCCGCCAGAGCCAGTCGCACGTCATTGAGGGCAGCGAGCCAGTCCCACACTTCCTGGTGGGTGACCATTATCACCACCGTGTCTGTGCCGATTGCAGACGAGAGTTCGGTGTGGATCCGCCGCAGTCGCGCCGCTTTTTCCGCACGCAGGAAGTCTTCGGTCAGGGCTCGCAGATTCGCCGCCTCCGGTGGGTCGTCGCTCATGGGAGGGAGCAGGCTCCCCAGTGCCGGGTCGTGTGGCTCGTCGCGCGTGGTTTCCACTTCGGTGGCGGCGAGCACGAAGGTGGACAGTTCGCCCGGCTCGTCGAGGACGACCAGTATTTCTTCAATGAGCTGGCGCAACAGGTGCAGGAACTGCGTCGACACGTTGCAGACGTATCCGGCTTCCTGCAGTGCGAACGCAGTGATCATGTGAGTTGCTCCAGCGTGGCGTGCAGGCCGTATCCGTGCATGGCCAGCACATCAGCTTCCATGCGTTCTCTGATTCCAGTTGACACGACGGCCCGGCCGAATGTGTGGATCTGCGCAGTCAGTTCGTCGGCAGCGTGACGCGAGTATCCGAAGTGTCGAATCAGCACTTCTACCACGTAGTCGTTCAGGTTCACCACGTCATCCCACACCACGGTTTGCCACTGTGCCAATGGGCATGACGAGGCATCCTCGCGCGGCTGATCAGGAACCGCACGGTCGTGAAACGACGTTGTCATAGACCTCCCGCTCATGCTCCTAAGCGTATGGCCCCGCAGGTTTAGCCGTGCCGTTTTGACGCAGTGCATTTTCGCGCGCGCCGCTTCTGGCCATTTACACTCATTTCATGGCGCTCCCACTGGCCTTTTGAGTGGCAAGCAGATTGCCGGCGAGTGGGTCTTTCCGGTGAGAAGAGAGTAGATTGAGGGTATGCCTGCTTCACCTTCAACTGCTCTGTTAACAGACATGTATGAGCTGACCATGCTGGACGCTGCGATGAAGCGCGGAACCGCGTCCCGCAAAGTGGTCTTCGAACTGTTCGGTCGTCGCCTGCCAGCAACCCGCCGTTTCGGTGTCGTTGCGGGCACCGGCCGCATCCTCGAGGCGCTGGAGCGTTTCGAATTCACCGACCAGCAAATCGACTGGCTCCACGATCAGAAAATCGTGTCCGACGACGCGCTGGATTATCTCAGAGACTTCCGTTTCGGCGGCACGATCGACGGCTACCAGGAAGGCGAATGCTATTTCGCCGGCTCGCCACTGCTGACCGTGGAAGGCACCTTCGCAGAATGTGTGCTGCTTGAAACGCTGCTGTTGTCGGTCCTCAACCATGACTGTGCGATCGCATCTGCGGCATCCCGCATGACGATCGCAGCTCACGGCCGTCCCTGCCTGGATATGGGTGCGCGCCGCACCCATGAACGCGCCGCCGTTTCAGCTGCCCGCTCCGCAGTGATCGGCGGATTTGCCGGCACCTCGGATCTGGAAGCAGGTATCCGCTACGGCATTCCGACTATCGGCACGTCCGCTCACGCGTTCACGCTGCTCCATGACAGCGAGCGCGAAGCTTTCGACGCGCAGATCGATCTGCTTGGCGCCTCGACCACGCTGCTGGTTGACACCTATGACATTCCGCAAGGGGTCGTCAACGCTGTTGAGGCTGCCCGCGCAGTGGGTCAGGAGCTCGGGTGCGTGCGCATCGATTCCGGTGACCTGGTGGCGCAGGCGTTCACGGTGCGCGGCCAGCTTGATTCACTGGGCGCCACATCCACGAAGATCACCGTCACGTCCGACCTCGACGAGTATGCGATAGCCGCCCTGGGCGCGGCACCCGTGGACTCCTACGGCGTGGGCACTCGCCTGGTGACCGGGTCCAAGGTTCCGACCGCGGCGCTGGTGTACAAGATGGTGGCTCGTGAAGATTCGGACGGCGTCATGCAGCCCGTTGCCAAGAAATCGCAGTCTAAGAGCACGGTCGGTGGCCGCAAGTACGCCGGCCGCCTCTACGACGAGGAAGGCTACGCCTACGAGGAACTCCTGGTCACGGCTTCGACACGGAAGGCTGCCGAAGAAGAGCTGACGAAGCAGAAGGCGCGCCCTCTGCAGATGCCGCTGGTTGTCGACGGTGAGATTCGCAGTGAACTGTGGAGCATCGATGCGCTTAAGCAGGCACGCGACCATCACTTGAAATCACGCAACGAGCTGCCTTACCAGGCGTGGCGACTGTCTGAAGGTGAAGCTGCAGTCTCCACGCGCTACGTGGAGCTGGACTGATCTCAGTTGTCGCCGGCGGCGGTGGACGTCACCCGTGCGCCCTCTGATGGCGTAGCAGCAGCGACACCGTCGTCACCGGACACGAGCTTGAGGCCGATGACGCACGCGATGATTCCGCACAGTAACAGGATGCGGACCACGCGCACAGGTTCTGCACCGCTGAGCATTGCCCACAGCGCAGTCGTGCCTGCACCAATCCCGACCCACACCGCGTAGCCGGTGCCCACGGGGATTTCTTTGAGCGCCCACCCCAGACCGCCCATCGAGATCGCAGCTCCGAGGATAAACACGATGATGGGCACCACCTTGGTGAACCCTTCAGACTTGGACAGCGCGGTGGCCCACACTGCCTCAAAAACGCCGGAGAGAACAAGAACGAGCCAATGCATGATGCAGCCCCTTTCAATTGGGGCCGTCCCCACGTGATCACCGCATCCGGGTCGTCCCAAAGCGCTGGGCACCTTTATGCGCGCCCTACGAACCAGCCTCTCAAAAGAGCGATACGTGCGTCAATCTGCGCGGTGGTTGCCCGCGCCACCTCTGGTCCGCCGCAACGCTGACGCAGTTGCGAATGAATCAGTGCATGTGAATCGCCTGAGCGCCGCGACCACTGGCCGACCAGACGCGACAGCTCCTTGCGTTTCGCGGCGCGTGCCCGGTGATCCGAGATCCCTGCATTTGCGTCGCGCAGGTTCTTCGCATCGCTCTGACGGCGCTGGGTCTTGATCTGCTCCGCCTGCCTGGCTTTGAGCAGCGTCGTCACCTGGTCGGCATCGAGCAGACCGGGAATCCCCAGGTATTCCTGCTCCTCGATCGATCCGACCTCAGCGCCTGATCCCCACGACGATCCTTCGAACAAGACTGCGTCGAACTCGGCATCCCCGCCGAGTGCTTCGAACGTTCCGATCAGTTCCGAACTCGCATTTTCCACCTTGTTGGCCTGTGCCATCAGCAGGTCTTCCGCACTGGTGTCCATCACGGTCGGGTCATCAGGGCCGTGATGCGGTTTGTCGAGGGCGTGGTCGCGTTCCACTTCCATCTGCCCTGCCAGATCCAGCAGCGGCACTACGGAAGGGATAAAGACGGTGGATGTTTCGCCTCGTCGTCTGGCTCGAACAAAACGGCCGACAGCCTGCGCGAAGAACAGCGAGGTCGAGGTGTTTGTGGCGTACACGCCAACTGACAGTCGCGGCACGTCTACCCCTTCAGACACCATGCGCACAGCAACCATCCATCGGTCAGTGGATTCGCGGAAGTGATCGATACGATCGGAGGCGTCCGCATCATCGGAGAGCACGACAGTGGCCGGCTTTCCTGTGATGGCGCGCAGGCGCTGCGCGTAGGTGCGTGCCGCCGACTGGTCGGAGGCGATCACCAGTCCGCCAGCGTCGGGAATTGCGCGCCGCACCTGTGACAGGCGCTGATCGGCTGCCTGCAGGACAGCGGAGATCCACTCCCCTTTCGGATCCAAGGCGGTGCGCCATGCCTGCTTCATGATGTCCTTGGTGGAATGCTCCCCCAGTCGGGCGTGGTACTCATCGCCGGCGCTGGTGCGCCATGCCATGTCACCGGAATAGGACATGAACAGGACCGGTCGCACGACACCGTCATGCAGCGCATCTCCGTACCCGTAGGTGAAGTCGGCCTGTGAGCGGCGGATACCGTCACTCCCCTCGACGTATCGCACAAACGGGATGGGAGAGGAGTCCGAGCGGAAGGGGGTGCCGGTCAGGGACAGGCGCCTGGTTGCTTCCCCGAATGCGACCCCGATGCCGTCACCCCATGTCAGCGCGTCGCCGGCGTGGTGGATTTCATCCAAGATCACCAGCGTGCGAAATGCACGGGTACGTGAGGAGTGGACGTGCGGGTTTGCAGCGACCTGAGCGTAGGTCACCGCCACGCCGTCGAAATGCGAGCCTGCACGTCCCTGGGAGTTTGAGAAAGCAGGATCAATGTGGATACCGACGCGCGCCGCCGCGTCGGCCCACTGGGTTTTCAGGTGTTCGGTCGGGCAGACCACGGTGATTTTCGAGACGACACCTGCGCCCATCAGTTCGACCGCTACGCGCAGCGCGAATGTCGTTTTTCCGGCTCCGGGTGTGGCGACAGCAAGGAAGTCCCGAGGTTGGGCGTTCAGGTACTGCTCGAGTGCGGCTGCCTGCCAGGCACGCAGACTTCCAGCGGTGCCCCACGCGGCGCGAGCCGGGAAAGCAGGTGGAAGTTGGGCCGCCGCGGAAACCGATGGTGAAGCGGAGGAATGTCCCTGGTCTTTCACTTGCCGGAACCGCCCCGCCCTCCGTTTGAAAATGGCCAGTTTCCGCCGTTCTTGCCCATTTGATCGCGCAGCTTCCTGCAGGTCGGGCACACCGGGTACTGTGAGGCCTCACGCGAGGGGATCCACACTTTCCCGCACAGTGCCACCACCGGCTGTCCGGTAATCAGCGAGGAGGATACGCGGTCCTTTCGCACAAAGTGTGCGAACCGATCGCCATCACCGGGGTCTTTTTCCTTCTCTTTGACCTCGGTGCGTTCCAACAGGCCGGTGCTGGTCGACGGACCTGCACCACCGCCGGCAGGACTGCCAGGATCTGCCGGGCTTACGGGTTCGCCTGGGTCTGTCACTGTTTCGGCCACTGCTTCGACGTCACACATACCTTCATTGTAAGTGGGACGGCTCAGGCCCTCGACCTGATTCGGGCCGAGAGCCTGAGTGTGAAAAGTCTCGCCGCCGCGATCATGGTACGGCAGCTGTGAAGCAGGTCAGTGGCGCGATGCCCATTCCGCTTCGTACAGTTCCACCATCTCCAACTGAGAGGCTGCCGCTTCGTCCAGCAGCACAGTCACTGCGGGGTGGAACTGGATAATGGTGGCAGGCCAGCGCGCTGACACGCCGCCTTCGATCAGTTCCTTCACAGCCTCGGCCTTGTTTTCACCTGTGGCGATCATAAGCAGCTGACGGGCCTCCATAATCGTTCCCAGTCCCTGCGTGATGCAGTGGGTGGGCACCTGCTCCAGGTCGCCGTCGAAGAAACGTGCGTTGTCCTGACGGGTCTGGCGTGACAGTGCGCCCGAGTGAGTGCGTGATGAGAGGGATCCGCCGGGCTCGTTGAATCCGATGTGTCCGTCTGATCCGATTCCCAGGATCTGCAGGTCAACGCCTCCTGCTTCGCGGATCCGCGCATCGTATGCTGCAGCGGCTTCATCCAGGGTGTTGCCGTCGCGTTCGTCAGGTACATTGAGGCCGCCTTTGGGCAGGTCGATGTGGTCGACGATGTTCTCGCACAGGAAACGCCAGTAGGACTGCGGGTGTTCGCGCGGAACTCCGACGTACTCATCGAGCTGGAAGAACTGTCCCTTGGCGAATGAAAGTGTGCCCGTCTGGTGACGCGCGACGAGTTCGCGGTACAGCGGCACGGGTGATGATCCTGTCGCAGTGCCCAGCACTGCGGTGGGCTTGTCTGCGTACAGTTTTTCGATCAGGTCTGCACCCAGGGATCCGATTTCTTCCTCGCTCGAGGCGACGTGGATCAGCATTCCAACTCCTTCGTAGTTGTGTGTCATTGACGAGGGCGACGCAACGCCCTGACAAATGGGTCACCCCTCATTGTAGAAGTTCACCCACGTCCCGGCCTGTGCCAATGGGCCCGGGACCGTGACGTGGTTCGAATGTCACAGGTGGAGGAATTCACGCAGCTGCTCGCACGTGGCTTCGGCTTCTTCCCTGGTCGGCATCTCGCAGAAGATACGCAGCAGCGGCTCGGTGCCGGAGAAGCGAGCGATGATCCACCCCTGGTCGAAGTAGACCTTGCAGCCGTCCTTGTAGGACACTGACTCAACTGGCCTGGTGAATTCAGGCAGTTTCTTGTCTTCCATCAGTGTCTTGAGGATTTCGAGCTTGCGTTCGGGTGCGAATGCAAAGTCGGTTTCCGCCATGTAGTGCGGCGGGAACTGTCCGGTGATTTCGTGGTAGATCTGGCTCATGGGCTTGCCGATCACGGCGATCATCTCGACCAGCAGTGCGGCCGCATAGATGCCGTCCTTGCCGTGGATGTGTCCACGCACGGTGATGCCGCCGGAGGATTCACCACCCAGGATCGCATCTGTTTCCAGCATCTTCGAGGACACCCATTTGAATCCGACGGGCACCTCGTAGCAGGTCTCACCGAACTTTGCGGCCACTTCGTCCAGCAGTGAGGTTGTGGCGACGTTACGCACCACCGGACCTTTCCATTCCTTGTATTTGAGCAGGTAGTAGTACAGCAGGACGAGCAGCTGGTTCGGGTGCAGGAATTCACCCTGGTCATCGATTACGCCGATACGGTCGGCGTCGCCGTCGGTAGCCAGTCCCAGCGCACAGTTGTTGTCCAGCACGTACTGTGTCAGAGCGTCCAGCGTGGCTTTCGTCGGCGCCGGCATGCGTCCGCCGAACAGTGTGTCGTGGCGGTCATGGATCGTGTCCACTTCGCAGCGCGCGGTCATCAGAATCGTCTGCAGCGAGGTGCGCGAGACGCCATACATAGGGTCGAGGGCGATATGCAGGTTCGCTTCACGGATCGCCTGCATATCGATCTGTTCGCAAATCGAGTCGATATATCCATTGAAGGGGTTAATTTCAGTGATGGCGCCACTGTCCAGCCCAGCCTGGTAGGTGACCGAGGGGATCTGTTCTTCCCCTGCGCCTTCAATGGCTTCCATGCGGCGTTCGATGTCAGCGGTGACATCTTCGTTGGCATCCTTGCCGCCCTCGGTAAAGACCTTGATGCCGTTGTAGATGGCGGGGTTGTGGGAGGCGGTGATCGCCATGCCGTAGGGCAGTCCCAAGTTCTTGACCGTCCACATGATCATGGGTGTGGGGGCCTGCGTGATGCGGATGACTTGGCAGGTGATTCCTTCACCGGCAAAGACTTCGGCCGCCCACGAAGCTGCCAGATCCGACAGGAATCGCCTGTCGTAGCCGATGACCAGGCCTTTTTCTGCGTTGTTTTCGTCTTTAATGCGGCTTGCCAGCGCTGCACACAGGAGGCGAACGTTGTGGCGTGTGAACTCGTCGCCGATAATCGCGCGCCAGCCACCTGTACCGAAATGAATTCGTGACATCATGTCCTCTTGAATTGAACGGACAGACACTGCAGGGACGCCCTCGTCAATTCGATGGCCGCCCCGCGGTCGTTCCATCATTGTCAGTGAGTGACACATTTTACCCTCCTCGTCTTGACACTTCAATAAATCTTGCCCACCTTCGTTTTTCCACGCATCATTGCCGAGGCAGTCCTGCGCTACCTTCTGCGATCCCACTACACTGGAACCGGCACTTTGCTGGAAGGTTTGATCACGCCTCGACGTCCACAGGAGGATGACATGGCACAGGCACATCACAAAGCGGTTATTTTGGCGCGCGGCCTCGGTTCGCGCATGCGCAAGGATTCTGGGGACACGCAGCTGTCGGCTGAGCAAAAGCGCGCAGCTGATTCCGGTGTCAAAGCCATGATTTCGGTGGGGCGCCCTTTCCTCGACCACGTCATGAGCGCCCTGGCCGACGCCGGTTTCACTGATATTTGCCTGGTGATCGGCCCTGAGCACGACATAATTCGCGACTACTACGATTCGGTGGACAAACAGCGCATCACCGTCAGCTACGCGATCCAGGACAAACCGCTCGGCACGGCGAACGCGGTGCTCTCTGCTGAGGATTTCGCGGCCGGTGAGCCGATCCTGGTGCTCAACTCGGATAACTTCTATCCCGTTGATGCTCTGCTCCAGCTCGCACAGGTCGACGGGTCGGGTCTTGCCGGTTTCACGCGCGAGGCGATGGTGGAGCGTTCGAACATTGCGGCTGACCGTATTGCGGCTTTCGCGCTGGCCACGGCCGATGCGGACGGCAACCTCGATGAGCTGGTGGAAAAGCCCGATGCCGCCACGATTGAGCGCCTGGGTGAAGGTGCGTTGATTTCGATGAACTGCTGGAAGTGCTCGCCGGCAATCTTCGAGGCAGCCCGCACGATCAAGCCGTCTGCTCGCGGTGAGTATGAGATCACCGATGCTGTACGTCAAGCCATTGCCGATGGTGATTCTTACGCGGTGATCCGCTGTGATGAGGGCGTACTGGATATGTCGAATCGCGGCGATATCGCTTCGGTGGCGGCAGCACTGGAGAATCACGAGGTCCGCCTGTGACTTCCTGGTTTGTTCCCGGCCGACTGGAAGTGTTCGGCAAGCACACGGATTACGCCGGTGGTCATTCCATCGTCGCGGCAGTCGATCGCGGCATTCGCGTCACGTTGGACGAGGGGGACTCGCCAGACGGTGGCATTTCAGCTCAGACGACCGCACTGCCGGATCGCGTTGAGGTTGGTGCAGGTGCGGCGAGCACTCTTCCTGCCGGCCACTGGGGTCACTACGTTCAGGCGGTGGTGGATCGCCTGACACTCAATTTCGGCCAGCTCAAACCTGCGCACCTGAGCTTTGATTCCGATTTGCCGTTGGCCTCCGGAATGAGTTCGTCGTCTGCGCTGGTCGTGGCGTCGGCGCTGGCTTTGATTGATCACAACGATCTGCGTGAGCGTGAAGAGTGGAAGGCGAACATTCACTCGCGCGCCGATGAGGCCGGATACTACTCGTGCTGCGAGAACGGTTTATCGTTCGGGTCGTTGGAGGGTGTGCGTGGCGTGGGCACTTTCGGTGGCTCGCAGGATCACACCGCCATGATGTGTTGCCACGACGGTCGGCTCACTGAGTTTTCGTTTTGCCCGATCCAGGAGCACCGTTCGGTGACACTCGACGACACGTGGACGTTCGTCGTGGCGGTCAGCGGTGTCCTGGCGGAAAAGACGGGCAGTGCGCGCGATTCGTACAACGCACTGTCGGCTCGGATTGCGGCAATTGTGACGCAGTGGAACAAGGCGACCAGGCGCGCAGATGCCAGCCTGGCTGATGCGTTGGCGTCCTCCGGAGATGCGGTGGAGCAGATGCGCCGCATACTTGCTGACGAGCCGGACCTGCTCACGCGACTGGATGCGTTCATCCGTGAATCGACCGTTTTGGTGCCGCAGGCACTCGATGCGCTGGATGTTGGCGATATCGATGCGTTTGGTGCTGCCGCTGATGCGTCGCATCGCAATGCGGATGAGAATCTGGGCAATCAGGTTCCTCAGACGAATGATCTGCAGCGCCGTGCTCGCGAACTGGGTGCGCCGGCTGCGTCGGCGTTCGGTGCCGGCTTTGGCGGGTCGGTGTGGGCGCTCGTGGAGCGCAGTTCGGCTGATGAGTTTGCGAGCGCCTGGATTGAGGGGTATCGCCGTGCGTTTCCTGATGCCGGGGGCCGCGCGTCGGCTCTGCCGGTTCGGCCCGGAGTGCCTGCCCGCCGGGTGGATGGCCTCAACGACGCTTCTTTCTGACGACTGGCAGACGAGTGTGGGGCAAGTATCGCGTGCGATACCTGCCCCACATCGTATGAAGTGGCAACAGTGTTGCCGATCATGCCACCGTCAACGTGGCATCATCTTCACTTGTTCGAAACAGCCTTCTTCAGGGTCGAACCGGCCGAGATCTTCACGCCGTAGCCAGCGGGGATCTGGATTTCTTCACCCGTGCGGGGGTTGCGGCCGGTGCGGGCAGCGCGCTCAACGCGCTCCACTGACATGAGGCCGGTGACCTTGACCGGCTCACCCTTGGACAGTGAGTCGATCAGAACGTCCTGGAATGCTGACAGTGCGGCATCGGCTTGGACCTTGGTGAGGTTGGCGCGCTCAGCAATGGCGGCAACCAGTTCGGTACGGTTGACAGACATGTATATATCTCCTCTTGCAGTTCATTGGGGGTCACTGGACATGACCACTGAGAAAACCCTAAACAGTCCAACGGCCTTTTGTCAGGTTCAACACCACTTTTTGGCGATTTTCGTGGCGAATCTCAGTTTTTTGCGCCGCTTTTGGCTTTTAAACGGCGCAGCGGAGGCGTTTTGGCACCCTCAAGCACTCGTCCGGGCACCCTCGTCACTCGGCGTAAACCTGCAGAGGGTGCCCCGGCAGCGCGCTTTAGAGGCCTTCCGCCAGTCGGTAATAGACCTGATTCCAGCGCACGTGATCGGCGAAGCAACGTGCCGTCGTGTCCTCGTCGATGACAAGCAACTCCATTTGAGCCATAACAGCGAACATCTGCCACGTCTCGACGTCAATCTGCGTGGACATCGCCGTGTGGTGCGCTCCGCCGGCAGTGAGCCATGCTTCAACCGAAGTGTACAGGTCAGGCTTCGGCTTCCACATTGCCCGGGCAACCGGCAACTTCGGCATGTCATGCGGCGGCTCGATGACGTCAACAGCATTGGCAGTGAGGCGGAAGCGGTCACGCATATCGGCCAGTGACACCACGACTCCTGGCCGCGCATCAGCATTGAACACGAGGCGCACAGGGTCTTCACGATCCCCGATGCTGAGTGGGTGTATTTCGAGGCGCGGGCGCGACTGAGTCAACGACGGGCACACTTCCAGCATGTGCGCACCCAGGATCATTTCTTCGCCTTCGACAAGGTTATAGGTGTAGTCCTCCATCAAGGAGGCACCGCCCGGCAGACCTTCACCCATCACTTTGGCGATGCGCACAAGAACAGCTGTTTTCCAGTCGCCCTCGGCACCGAACCCATAGCCGTCTGTTGTCAGGCGTTGCACGGCCAGGCCGGGCAGCTGCCGAAGGGCTCCAAGGTCTTCGAAGTTCGTGGTAAATGCGCTGGCTCCGCGCGCTTCAAGGAATGAGCGCATCGCAATTTCCTGACGGGCGGCATACCGCAATGAGTCGTGGCGTTCACCGTCTTTCTTCAGTTCAGGTGCGATGTCATACAGTTCGTCGTACTCGTCAAGGAGGGTGTCGATGTCAGCGTCACTGACCGCTTCCACTGCTTCGACAAGATCGTTGACTCCCCACGTGTTCACAGATACTCCCAGTCGGCGCTCAGCCTCGGTCTTATCCCCTTCGGTCACCGCGACGTTGCGCATGTTGTCACCGAAGCGCACGACGCGCAGCTCGTGAGCGGCAACCCACCCTGCTGCGGCACGGATCCAGCGTGAGACTTTTCGAGCGACGTTCGGGTTGGATGCGTGGCCCACGACGGTGGTGCGTGCGACGCCCAGGCGCGCCAGGATGTAGCCGTATTCACGGTCTCCGTGAGCTGCCTGGTTGAGGTTCATGAAGTCCATGTCAATGCTGTCCCATGGGATCTCCACGTCGGCCTGGGTGGCCAGATGCAGCATTGGCTTCGTGAGGACTTCGAGGCCGCGAATCCACATTTTTGCCGGTGAGAACGTGTGCATCCACGTGATGACACCGAGCACCGAGTCATCACCGGAGGCGTCCAGCATGGCGCGACGAATCGAGTCGGAATCCTTGAGCACCGGCTTCCACACAATTGGTGCAGGCATCAGCCCGGATTCGTTCAGCAGCGTCACGACCTGTTGCGACTGGTCGGCTACCTGCTTGAGGGTGTCTTCTCCATAAAGGTCCTGGCTTCCGGTGAAGAACCAGACTTCGCGTGAGTCATAGAAACTCGTCATGAGTATTGTTCCTTAGTTTCATGATGTTGTGGTCAGTGCCTGCGCGTGTGGCTGGCCGACCTTGCTACTTGCTGTGTTGCCCATACACGTTTTGATAGCGCGCGTAGAGACTGTCGATTTTGTCCTGAGGGATTGCGATCGGCTCGCCCAGCTGTCTGGCAATGTGGACGGTTCGCGCCACTTCTTCAACCATCGCTGCGGCTTTGACTGCGGCGCGCCCATCTTTGCCGATCGTGAAGGGCCCGTGGTTCTGCATCAGCACTGCCGGGCTGCGAGAATCCTTCAAGGTATCCACAATTCCGCGCCCGATGGAGTCATCTCCGATTAATGCGAACGGACCAACAGGAACGGGGCCGCCGAATTCGTCGCCCATCATGGTCAGCACGCACGGTATTTCTTCGCCGCGCGCTGCCCACGCGGTCGCGTAGGTGGAATGGGTATGCACGACGCCGCCCACTTCAGGCATGTGCCGGTAGACATAGGCGTGCGCCGCCGTGTCTGAGGAGGGTGAGCCCTCCCCCAGAATCAGGTTTCCTTCCAGGTCACACACCACCATCGCGTCAGCGTCCAGCTCGTCATAGGACACTCCCGACGGCTTGATGACGAGCAGGTCCTGGGAGCCATCTTCGGCTTCTCCTCTGATTCGCTGCGACACGTTCCCTGCCGTCCATACGATCAGCCCCCATTTGGGCAGTTCCGCATGAAGTTCAGCGACGAGGGCACGCGTCCTGGCTACACGGCTGGTCAGTTCAGCGCTCCACGTGTCCGGGTTTCGCACGTCCATTGAGTCCTCCACATCAGCATTCGTCTCGGTCGTAGTGTGAGCGCCGAGGGCGACTCGCCCACCTGATCATGCGTTGATCAGACATCGGCTTCGATGTCCTCCCCAGCACGCCACCACGCCGTTTCTGCTTTGTTTGATCCGGTGAGGTTAACGTTAACACACTGTGTCCAGGGATGGAACCTTTTTCACGCAATCAATTTTCCAGATGCCACGCGACGAAGTGCGCCTCGTTCCCCTCGTCAATGCGCAGAAAGAGGCGGGGCGGCGGTGGAGGCGCGCACGACCAACTCAGGAGTGAGCAGCGTGGGCGCATCTGGGGCCCGGCCTTCCAACGCGTGCATCATGACGGTGACGACCGCCTCTCCCAGCCCGCGAAAATCCTGACGCACCGTGGTCAGCGGTGGCATGAAGTAGCGTGCGCCCGGCTCATCATCGAACCCGACCACCGACACGTCGCCCGGCACCGTTATGCCCGCACTGGTGAACGCGTTGATCAGGCCCAGCGCAAGCGGGTCATTTGCCGCAAAAACAGCGGTGGGTAAGGTGCCGTTCGCGATCGCTGTGCCAACCTCGAATCCGACAGAGGCTTCCCACCCTCGCGTGGAATAGACACAGGGCGTTAGCCCATGGCGAGCCATCACGTCACGATAAGCCTTTTCGCGCCCCTGAGCTTCGAACCAGTCGGACGGGCCTGCCAGGTGGGTGATCGCCGTGTGCCCGTGGCTGACCAGATGCTCAACCGCCAGGCGTGCCCCCTCATACTGGTCAACCGCGACCGGTACGACGCCCAGGGATTCTGCTGTGCTGGCCGACGTCACTGCCACCACGGGAACAGACACGCGGATCGTTCCCAGATCCTCCGCAATGTCTTCGATGGGAGCCAAAATAACGATGCCTTCAACTGCCAGGCCGAGCATGTGGTCGATCGCGTCGCCCAGCGTGTCAGGTGTACACGAATCAATCGGCGTCACGGCGAGGAAATAGCCGGCCCGGCTGGCGGCGAGCTCAATGGACACCAGCATGGACGTCGGGCCGTAGTGCGTTGATGTGGTGGTGATCAGGCCGAGGGTTCCGGAGCGGCGTGTCACGAGTGCGCGAGCCACAGAATTGCGGCGGTATCCCAACTGTTCAATGGCATCGAGAACCCGCTGACGTGTATCTGGTGCGACTTTTCCACTGGCATTGAGGACTCGGGAGACGGTCTGATGCGACACCCCTGCCGCTGCCGCCACATCCATCATCGAGGGAGGTCGAGCAGAGTGATGCGCTATCACAACCACAGTCCTTTCTGTGAACAGATGACGCGACGCAATGTGCATGAAATCAGGAACGCGCGAGGCACAATACCGGATGGTGCACGGTGCAGGTCGAGCGTTCCCGTATCAGTAGTGTCTCACGAAATGGCGTAGATGTGAGCGTTCATATCGCTATTTGACTTCGAAATTACGCGCATGGGAGAATCTGCCTCTTTTCTCTTGCGCACGAGGCCTGGTAATGAGAAAGTAAACGTGTACCAATTCACATAACAAAGGAGGTTCGCTATGTCAGATCTGGAGAACACTTTCGACAAGGCTGCCGGTAAGGTCAAGGAAACTGTTGGAGATGTCAGCGGCGACAAGGATCTCGAGGCTGAAGGCAAGGTTCAGAACGCCGAAGGCAAGGCCAAGGACGTTCTGGAAAACGCCTCCGAAAAGATCAAGGGAGCTGCCGAGGATGCCGCTGCTGGCGCTCGCGCTCTGGCCGATCGCGCAAAGGACGCACTTAGCGGCGACAAGGGCGAGTGAGTTCACTTCTCACTTTCCCAATAAGGTCGCGTCGGGTGGCTCATTGAGGTTCGACCGGGCGTGTGCCTGCTGAAAGTGTCGTGGGGCCTGCAGTCAGTAGACTGCGGGCCCCACGTTTATCAGGTCACGTGCCTGTCCGGAAGCACTGCCGCTGCCGGCGCAAGCCGCGCGAGCATCACCTCGCCCCTCGCGAGCGTTATTTTGCGGCAACAGTCTCCAGTTCAGGATCCGGCTGGTGCGTGATGCGGTTACGCAGATCGCGGCGCACGATTTCAATGGACCACATCCACACGATGTGCCCGAAGAACTCTGAGAAGTGCTCAGCGAAGGGCTGCTCCCACGGGGCGGGCACAATGCCGATGGCGGGCATCAAAATGACATGGAAAACGACGTACACGACGATGCCGAATGCTGCGCCCTGCCACAGAGTGACCTGCTTGCAGACCTCAGCGAGCAGGCAGTACAGCAGTGCGAAGAAGATCGCGAACGAGAAGTGAATGATGAAGGAGTAGATCGGAAGCTCGTTGCCGTTATAGATCACCGACGTGTGGGACATGTCGGGTGACATTCCGAGCATTTCGAGTGTGGATTGCGGAGGATTGGTTGCATTGCGTTCGGGTGTGCGCGGTGGGAACGGAACTTCCCAGCCGAATTTCACGATGGCGGAAAAGAGGCCGGCAATCAGTCCGACGAGCGCCGCAACCTTGTAGTTACGCTGCTCTGGTTTTGTGGTCAACATGTACCCTCACATTTAGGCTGTTTCCAGGCGCGAAGGTTCACTGCGATCCGGTGACCACTATGCAGCGAATGCTCAGTCGCCTCCAGCCTCGCTGCGAATCTTGCGGGGCACGTGATGTCACGCGCTCAGCGATTATTATTCACCCTCACCAGTCACAATGACAAAATCTGCCCGCGCTCGGTTCAGCTTGTGCCGTGTGCTGTGGCCCGCTCGCCCTCGTTCCTCATTGACGAGGGCGGCGCCACCACTTACGAGACACGAATGTTTACTGCAGTGCGGCGTTGATCTGTGCGCGCAGCTTTTCTTTAAGACTGGGCGCAGCCCACGAAATGTCTACTGCGTTGAGGCTGAGCTGGGCGAGGAACGCGTGGTCGACCTCGGACTCGTCAGCCAGGAGCTGGAAGTTTTCCGCAATGTAGCCGCCGAAGTAGGCGGGATCATCTGAGTTGACAGTGACCTTGACGCCCCTGTCGGCCAGTTCCTTGATCAGCGGGACTTTGGAGCCGTCGGATACCCACGTATTCGACACAGGGCAGCATGTCAGGCCGATGTTGCTGTCCACCAGATACTGCACGAGTTCCGGGTCTTCGATAACGTTCGTTCCGTGATCGATGCGGTCAACCTTGATGGTGTCGATAAGCTGGCGGATGTGGTCAATGGAGTGGGCGATATCCACGTCGGCGTGCATGGTGAGCAGGAAGCCTTCGCGACGCGCGCGGGCGAACACCTCGGTGAACTTGTCTGGCGCATTTCCCGTTTCATCTGAGTCCAGCCCCACGCCGATGATCCAGTCCTTGTATGGCAGGGCTTCGAGCAGTGTTGCCATCGCGTATTCGGCCTGGAAGTCGCGCAGGAAGCACATGATGAGCGCGGATTGGATGCCCAGGGTGGACTCAGCTTCGAGCTGGGCGCGGTGCAGCCCGCTGATGACGGTGTGGAAGTCAATGCCGCGGCAGGTATGCGCCTGCGGGTCGAAGAACATTTCCACGTAACGCACGTTCTGTTCGGCGGCTCTTGTCAGGTATGCCAGGGCGAGGTCGTAGAAGTCTTCACTGGTGCGCAGCACGTTCATGCCGTCGTAGTAGGAGGCGAGGAATGAGGCTAGGTCGGTAAAGGCGTAGAACTGCCTCACTTCGTCCGGCGTGGATTCTTTCAGGGTGATTCCGTTGCGCTCGGCCAGTGCGAACTTGAGTTCGGGTTCGAGCGTCCCCTCGATATGCAGGTGCAGCTCGACTTTGGGCAGATTGCGAACAAACGGCGAAATTTCCATGGCACTCTTCCTTCGGTGAACGTGCGGGATGCTTGCAGCATGTCTGCCCGCAGAATATCTGTCCGCTCGGCGTCCTCGCAATACACGCCTCGACGATAGCAGGGCCAAATATCCGATTCGTGTCAGTTACGGAGGCATTTTAAGAATCGGCTGCGCAACGCAGAAGGGTTTTCTGCTGGCCAGAAAACGATGGCGCCGCCAGCGTGAGATCCCATTCGTCACTGCGCTCACGCAGAGCGCTGACATCGTCGTTCTCAATCGATTCCACTGTCAGGACGTGGTAGCTGTAGACCGCTCCAGTGACGTCCGTAAAGTAAAGGGCATCTCCGTCCGGAATCTGCGTGAGATCGCGGAATATTCCAGTCGTATTGGAGGCTTCGATGACGAGGTTGCCGTCTGCAGCATTTCCGTATGTGGCAATGGGTTCTTCGGCCGCTTCGTCCGCGGGACTGAGGACGGGAAGTCTCCTGTCAAGCCGTGGAATGTCAAGTATTCCAACGTAGTCGTCACGACCTACGCTGACACTTGACAGGGGTTTGGAGGGTTCTGTTCCCACGATTGCTGGGTGACGCTGCGTCGGCATCTGCTGTTCGATGGCTGACACTGTTCCGTCGAAGGAGCGGGGCTCGCGTCGTCCACTCATCAGCATTGTGAGGACAAGAGCAAGACCAACCAGACACACGACGATCCCAACGATACGCACTGAAGTGCCCAGGCGAATTCGCGGTACTGCCCTTTGCATATCTTTTCGCAGCTGAGCGTCGCCTTCCACGTTCTGATCCCCCATCATCCGTCATCTCTGCGGAGCTTTCATTGTTTCACGTGGGTCAGATGATGTTCTGCTCTCCTGCCTCATTCCTCCAGATAGCGGCGCCTCTGACGCATTGCCATTGCGGCTGCTGTTCCCACTACCAGAATCATTCCCGCCACCGTGTACATCAGAGTTCCGCTTCCACCAGTTTGTGGGATCTCATATGGCTTGTAGTTCTTCACCAGCATTTGCTCAGAGACTTGTCCAGCTCCGGGCTTGGTCACAACACGGCCGTCCCAGCTGAGGTTGTAGCCTTCCGGCGCTTTCAGCTCACTGACAAAATACTCATCGCCGGCGAGGTTGGCGAATTCCACCAAACCATTGTCGTCTGAGATTGCGCTACGCGTCAGGAAATAGGTCGTGCCATTCTTAACCGTAGTGGACGGCACATTTGCGCCGACCTGGGTCTGAAGCGCCTGGAAGTCATCTGTGCCCATCGCCTCCGACTTTTCTGGTGAGTAGAGGCCGAAGATGGCGCCTGGAAGCGGGTCTGTGCACTCAGCGTTTTCGGCGCACGTATCACCGTCAACTTTTCTGAGTGTCAACTGCCACCTGTCGAGTCTGTTGACCGCCATGAAGTGCATCGACCTGGTCGCGTCGTAGACGAATTCTTGTTGGCCGGTAGTCTCAACTGGCGTCTGCC
Organism: Pauljensenia sp. C0170B5; assembly: GCF_056590195.1. NCBI lineage: Bacteria > Bacillati > Actinomycetota > Actinomycetes > Actinomycetales > Actinomycetaceae > Pauljensenia > Pauljensenia sp. C0170B5. Next base: position 61,897 of record NZ_JBWPVR010000008.1, read on the forward strand.
CAGTCGTGTCTACAAATTTCGTCAGCGTAGCTCCAGCTCCGTCGTCAATCTCCGCGATGTGGTACTTGCCACCAGCGCTCCAGACCCACGGCTCACCGCTCTCGCCCCATTGGCCGTTCGCGTAGCTGTATTTGTGTTGCGGAGCTATCTCAATTGGCTCTGACTCGGAAGTTCCCTTGGCAATCGGAACCGTCACCACTGCGAAGTTGCGGTTTTGTGCGGTGAGGACATCCCCGATGGTCTTTCCATCGGCCAGATCCGCATTTGTTATCGGATCTCCGCTATAGACCACGAAGCGATAGCTAGTATCGACAGCGGCAGTTGCAGGTTGTCCCTCGGCATCAACCACGGACTTTCGCAAGGTGATGCTATTGGGAACCTGGACCCCAACTTTTTTCGGGATAGCCTGCAGGACCATGTCCTGAGTGCCGGGCGCTACATAGCTGTAGCCGAAAGTGTTGTAGCCAATGGCTCCCCTGGCCGGATTCTCGCCCGCGGCGATCCTGGCATCGAACCGCACTCGAAGCTTCGTCTTCCCAGGCATGAGTTGTTCACTGCCGTCGCGGGTGTCAAAACTGATTCGCAATGCGCGTGAGCTGGGTTTTTGCAATCCCCATGCGTCGCTGGATGCTCCCGCCCAATCTGTCGCATCGAAGGAGGTCTTGTCTGAGAACTCCGCCTTATAGCGTGAAGGATCAATGAGAGTCCATTCACCTGTCTCTGTTTGTGCTTCCACCACAAGATTCGGACTACTCGCAAAGTCAACCTTGAAATCACTCAATCGATCTGGACCCACCCCGAAGGTATATTTATCTTCAGGTTGTGGCAGATTGTTGATGATCGTCATCTTCTGAAGGGCATCGTCCCTATTGTTTTCGACCTCCATGGTGTAGGTGAAGAGGCTCGACTGCTTCGGCAGCGTAATAAAGTCCGGCGATTGCCCCGAGGTCACCTTGTTCTCTGGATTGTCCTTTTCCTCAACAGATTCAACCGATGATGTGTAGGCATCCTGCGCAATCGGAATAGACGCATCCGCCTGGATTGCGGGCACGTCCGGCACTGACGCCCACTTACAGAGCCTTCCAGTGGTCGTGCTGTAGCAGTAATTGCCAGCCTTCGTCGTGTCCGGTTGAGAACGGTCGTTTTCGTTCGACTCTGTCGGCTGGGCATACTTCATATCGTGGGTTGTCGGCGAGCCGCGTTTAACGTCCGCAGGGTCGAACGTGTCCACCGGAAGAGTGACGTAGCCGCTGTTGTAGACCAGGTGATAGTTGCCGTCCTTCTTCGGGTTCGTGGAACTCACACTCATACGCAGGAACTCGCCCGGCGCAAGCGGGTACCCTTTATTTGCGTAAGAACGGCCGGGGGCGTTTAGAGTCTGTGAACTTTCGATCACTCGCACATTGAGACGTAGCTTTGTGGCAGTCCGTGGGTTTCCGTCCCCATCGTTCATCTGTTGCTCAACGGTATCAAGCCACACATGCGCAATCGCGTTACCCGAACGCAGCGCTAGTGGTTCACCATTTACTTCAATTCTCCCAACGCTTCCCCAAGCGGGAGTTTGCGCAGTTATTTGCGCCGACTGCGGGGTGCCATCGGCGGCGTAGGTCCACTCTTTGAAAGTAATAGGCGAAGTAGCGGAAGCGTCAGAGGAGTATCCCGTGGAGAACTCATTCTGTGATTTCTCCAGGACCACTGCACCCGTGAACACATAGCCCTCGTCGAGCACATCCGAAATGACGTAGTCCTCGATCACCTGGTCGGAATCATTATGCGCGGTGATCGCCCACTCGAGAGTATCCGCATATCCAGCGTAGGCAGGATTTGCAGTTCTTTGCCCGTCGGGTCCGGTCTTAGCAACCACGGACTTAGTCACTCCAGGAACTACGGATCCGCGTACAAGATTGACACCTGAAGTGAGCCACTGGGTATTGTCGTCTCCGCCTACGAATCCGGTGGAGTTGGCCGTCGCTGTGTCAATGATGCTGCGGTCACCGTCGTTGAGCGGATTGTTCGCCAATGGCTTGGAGGTGATGCTCACATCAGGATTGGTTTTTACCCCGGTACCGGCGAAATCGTCAAAAGGCATAGCCAGGCCGTTATGCGCCGTTGGCTGCGTGAGCGACTTTTCGCCCGTGATGGCATAGTACTCGAAAGCAACGGTCTCACCCGAGTTGAGGTAGTACTTGCCTCGTGACTCGTCATAGTTCAGGTCCGACCCCTCAAGAGAATTATCGAAGCTGAACGTGATGTGGGTTGGATCAACGGGATTGATCTTGGCGTGGACGCTGGCTCTCTTCACCGATGATTCAGTATTGGTCAGCGTCACCGGAACACTCCCCGGCGTGGTCTGCCAGTTCGTGTACTGAATAAAGTCCCCTGGGAACCACGATCTTTCAGGCGGCTGCGTTTTCCCGCCTGGTAACACTTTCAGTTTCACTACGGGCTGGGTGGTTTTCGGCGGACGCCAGCCAAACCCCAATGCTCCCTCGTCATCAAAAACAATCACGTCCGACGAACAGGGATGGGAACTGTCACGAGAGCGGATTTCGCATCCTTCTTGGGAAACCCGAAGCCCTTCGTCGCCGATTCCGGATCCGAATATGAAGCCTTCGGGGAGTTTGTCCTGCACATCGTTGAGGTAGAGCCGCGATTCGCCGTCGTTGTGGATGACGCCGTAATACTGCGCATACTTCACCTGCTTCGTCGCGGTACCTATGGTGCTGTTCTGGTAGAACACACGTCCATTCAGCCCCGTATCTGGAACCAGCACTGGACCGGATACGGATGCTGAGCCACTGCTGCCATCGGCATGATGCCATTCAGTCGATACTCCATTCGGTGTGATTCTGCCGGTAGCCACGACACCCTTTTGAAGTTCTGCACGCGATTCACCTGCAAGATAGTGACTCACCTGAGACTGCGCGTCTTTCACATGCCAGGTATTGAACAGCGACTGGTTCCCGTAGGCCGAGCGATACGCATTCCACTGCTCGCCGGCAGGGAACTTCACCGTCACGTATATATAGGCTGTCTTCGTTAAAGAAATCGTGACATCCTCTGGCCACACGATGAACTGCTGGGTGGGATCTACTTCGCCGTTGGCGGGATTGGCGTTGGTGATCTGCCAAGCGTTCAGATCTCCAGACTCTACGGTCAGCCCATTGTGCTGCGGGAACTCGATACTGACCAGGTCTTTGGTCCACGGCTCTTCGACGAGGCGCTTAGGCAATGCGTCGTAAATGTCCTTTCCAGTGAGCTGGAAGGGTTCCGTTCCCAGACGGGAAAGACCTAACCGATACGTCACGCTGGTACCCGGAGTCAGAGCACTCACCGATGCCGTTTCGTCCTGGTCAGGAGTTTCGCCTTGCTTCGTCACAATACGCTTTTCCGAGGAGAGAGCAGACAGATCCATCTCCGTCTTATCGGTGACTCGAGTATCAGGGGGCATAATCCCGCCGATGTTGATCGCTCCAGGATTGCCTGGCACCGTCGGTTCGAATCCCGTGCGCTCAGGCGCCGTCAAAGTCCGATATGAGACTGTGACAGTGGACGGGTTAGCAAAGTCCTGCGAATTCATATACCAGTAGGTATTTGTCTGCAGACCCTTCTTATCGGCAAGCTGAGTGACTTCGATGCGATCAGCAACGAATGTTTTCTCCGTTACCACGCCTGCGGCGTTCTTTTCCCGGGCAGAGAACACTACTCCCGTGTAGGTTCCCGGTTTGTCGAGAACGTAGTAGGTTGAGCCGTCACGTGTGATGGTTGTGATCCCGTTGGTTCCACCAAGATGCGAGTTGGCATTTGTGGCCGGGACGAGCAGTACTTGGGAACCGGACAGTGCGTCAACCATTGGCAAGGCGTTGTAGTCGGCTTTGCCGCCCCTTCGCTCGAGAGTCAACTGGTAGTCCACGATTGTTCCCGCAGTGATGACGTGTCCGGATTGCTCAACCTTGGCGTTGTTGATATACGCGGCCTTATTGAGAGAAAAGTCCTTTTCCACATTGACTTTATCGGGTACGTCTTTTCCTTCGATATTCACCGTGTTTGTTGTTGCCGCCTCGTCAGGGTCGGCCTTCGTCATCGACTGGTCCTTAACGGTCGCGCGGACCGCGAGCTTGTATTCCTGACCGCCGTGTACCGTCGGAACTTCCCAGGTGAGGGTGTAGAGGGTATTTTCGCCAACTACCAATTGTTTCAATGCGGCGCTGAGAGCTTCCGGATTTCCAACCACGTCTTGCGTATTCCCGCCCTCACGCATGACGGCAAACTTACCTGCCGAAGTCTTGGTGATAGTAAGGCTGGCTGGTTCTGCCTGTGTGCACTCTAGCTGGCTGTCCGGCGTAGTTCCTTTTCCAGAGGTACTCGTGTGCTGAGCAATGGTAGCTGTACACCATTTGGCGTCTGTAACCTTGATACTCGGAGCTGGTTCTAAGTTGAGCATCTGTGCCATTTGCGTGGGACTGACGTAGTAGCCTCTGGGCAGGGCATCGATGATTTTGCCCTGGTCCGCGCGCCCTTCATTGACTGTCCAGGGTGAGGTTCCCTCGTTCTTCACGTCGATCGTGAACTCTACCGGGTCGCCACTGCGATAGGTGGCGTTCGGTTGATCGTGGGTCTTGGTTACCGAGGGTTTCGCTCCGTCCGGTTTGACCGGCGTCTCAATAGTCTTGTTCAGTGTCACCGCCGGCGTATGGGAGTAATTCACCTTGAGATCGAAACTGTTTGTGAAATTGAAGGTGGCATCTTCTGGCGGTACGTATGGACCTTGAGTCGCGCGATCCCACCCCTGCGGCTCCTTGACAAGGAAGAAATCGTCGGCAAACTTGATAGCGAGGTACGTTCCGGGGGTTTCCGGCGTATATGAGAACGAAATCTTTCGCCCGTCAGGGCTCACTGTGAATGTGTGGGTGTTCCACGCATTTCCGCCAAGCCCATTCGAGGCATCAACGCCGAATACGGGGCGTTCTACCCCGTTGACAGTGACTGTTTTGTAATAGAAGTGGGTGTAGTTGACTCCAGTCGCATTCCACCCCTCACGCTTGTCGTAGTCGCTAATCTTCCGCTGCCAGTAACCAGCGTTCTGCAGCTGTGGGAGTACTTCTGGATTAATCTCGATGTTTTCAGGCAAGGTCAGAGTGTCGGTATACACCAGCTTCCCTGATATCGGATCCTGTCCTACCTTGCTGCTACCCGCCGTAAGCGTCGCGTCTTCCACCTGGTAACGCAGTCCCCTGATGTAGAAACGGCCACTCTTCGGGTTGAATGCGACTGACGGATCGACGGGTGCGCCCCAGGCCTCTGTTTCCTTCTTCCATGTGGTGGCAGCCTTGCTCGCGTCTCGCAACTCTTTGTGAGCCTCAAGTTCGTGACGCTCGGTATCCCAGGTAGCAGAGTGGATTCCACATGAAGGTGCAGTATCTGCACTCGGCGCAGGGGCAGTGTCCGAGGCCTGATCGATCTCTTCTGCCCAGATGCTCACTGCACCACCCGGAGAGGCAGGTGAATCGTACTTCACCTTCACTGGAAGAGAGAAGGCGTCGCCAATATTCGACCCCGCCACTTCGATGTAATAGAAATTCTCTGAGTTCGGAACCTTGTTGAAGGTATAGGGATTAGTGTTCGGAGCGGTTTGATAATAGGTGGTGCCGACCTCAAGCTTTGCTGAGGCTGCTCCTGCCAATACGTAGCCCATTTTTGGTCCATCGGCTTTAGTCGCGCTCGTTCCCTGAGATTCAGTGTTTTGGAACTGGAAGTAAACACGGTACGTCTTGTTCGGATCTGCGGCAGTGTTGGAAATACCGATGGTTTGACTGAAAGTTTCTCCTGTGAAACGTCGACTTACACCTCCGTCCAGTGCCGGATCTTTGATAGTCTCTTCGCCGTTCCCGCCGTTTTCGTAATCGGTCTTTACCTCGATATCCCCGGTTTTCAGGCTCGTCAGCACAGATGAGGCTGGATCAGCGGGGCAGCCTTCCGGAACCGCTCCTGCCAGCGGGCCGCTCAATGAAGATGCTTGAACACCCAGTCCCAGCATGGTCAGCAGCAGCGTCAATGATCCGATCACCGCCAGATAGCGGCGCCATCCTTGCAGGCTTTCCACTTTAGCCACGATTCGTAGCCTCCATCTGTGAAGAACGACGTTGGTGCTGTTTCACTCCAGCCACAGTGCCAACACCCATGAGAAGCACGGCGCCAGCTATACGCCACGTTTCGCTCGTGCTTCCTGTATGCGATAGCGGCTTACGTGGTCGCGGCGGAGGCGGAGTGGGACTGGTGTTGGTCACGATATATGTTTCTCCCACTCGGGTATTGCTCGTCACGTAAGAGGTTCCCCGGAGATTCTCCACTCGCTCTGAGACCTTCCATTGATGTCCTCCTTCGTCGCTCCACGAATATACCCACCCGTTAGCAGCGGATAGTGTGACAACTTCAAACAACTGGCCGTCGCGTAACAGGTCAACGGTAATTTGCGAAGGGCGCTCAGCCTTGTTCCCACCGTCATTCCAATGCTTAGTGATCTTGTATTCGACCCCGTGCGTTGGGCGCGGTTCCTTATCAGTCTTGGCTTCAGATGTCACGTCATAGTTGATTTGCCCGCCCTCATCAACTGTCGGAACTGCGATCAGACTTGGGGCAAATGTGTATGTCCACGTTGCGGTCGTTACCGGTGTTGTGAGCACCAGGTATATCCCGACGTGCACGTCATGAAAAGCTGCAGTTCCGGATTGATCGATAGTGGAGATCGCATCGGGTTGGACACTGTTTGCCTGAAGATATGCGGCGAGGGCGTCTGCCAATCCGGCCCAGTCAGTCGGTTGGGCCGAAGTTGAGGTATGAGTAACGGCCTGGTTCCAGCCAACTGCTGCAGCGTATGGAGAAATGTCTGGAACAGCCGGGTAACCAGCAGCCATCTCCGCTATCCGGTATGCACGTACCTGAACAGATTCGGGCGCGACGTTGTCGTGAACCAAGGTTGGATAGTGCATGGAAAGCGAGCCTGGCGTATCCGGATCGACCTGTGAAAAATCAATCGCGAAAAGCGGCGCAGGATCTGCAGCTGCCGTCGCAGGAAGCATCGAGACAGCCGCCATGCACACACTGGCGAAAAGAGCGTATAACGCTCTCCGGAATTTAGCCGGATATGTCATCTGCTCATGCCTTTCACTTGCGAGATCGCTTATGTTGGTACGTGACACTTCTACGGGTGGAGTGTCTTCCAAAGCCGAATATGAATATTCCGAAAAGAATGACGAAAATCGGTACCGATACAACGGAGGAAACCAAGATCGGATCCACTGTCACGGCATCTGCTGCGACGTAGTCCTGCTCGCCTCCCTCGACTCGGTGCCCTCGTACAAGAAGTCGGTGCGTGTTGATCGCGTACGGAGTACACGTGACAAGGGTGACGTAGTCTCGGTCTGGATCGATATTGAGAGTATTGATTTCCTGTGGCTCAACAACTCTGATCTGGTCAACTTCGTATGTGAGCGAACGGTCGAGGACATGCAGGACAAACCTGTCGCCCTCCACGAGCTGATCAAGATCAGTGAAGAGTCGTGCCGTAGGAAGTCCCCTGTGCCCGGACAGTGCAACGTGCGTTCCGGGGCCACCACCTGGAAGAGATGTTCCCGGAATGTGGCCGACGCCCGCCTGCAAAACCGCATCGTCAACCGTGTGATAGATCGGAAGACTCACTCGAAGTTTCTTGATTTCCAGATGTCCCATCATTGAGTCATCAGTCACGTTCAATAGTGACTTGTAGTAGTCCAATTGTTCGCGGGAAGGATGCATTCGTGAACGGTTTTTGAGCAAATCCTTGTTGTAACTATCAACGGCCTGCCATTGAGCATCGAAATCTTCCTGGCTCATTCCTGCGACAGCTTCATCGTATTGCGCGATTGCACGGCCTTGATGAAGAGTGTTGATGTAGTTACTGATTGCCGGATACAGCAGAATGACCAATCCGGACAGGAACGCGAAAACCAGAAGTACATCTACGAGTTTGCCCCGTGCACGCTTGTTTTTCGTTGAGTTTTCCTGGTCGGGACCATTTGAATGCGTGAGTCGCTCCCCTTTTGATTTCGCACGTCGGGTGCCCGGAGTTTTCTCCGAGCACCGCGACGTACGAGATGCAGTCATCTGTCAAGAACGATGACTTATGCCTTGCGGCGGCGGTAGATGATACCGATGCCAGCAGCGACCATCAATCCCACACCAAGAACCGTGAAGATCACGGTGCCCATGCCACCGGTGGTAGGCAGGTCCGAACCTGAGGTGTTCTCGATGTCCAGTTTGACGGTGGCGTCATTAACTGTGCCGGGGGCGGCATTTCCGCCTCCGGGCGTAATGTTCAGTTCGGTGAGCTGGCCCTGCCCCTGGTTGTCTTCAGAGTGAGTGGCGGTAATCGTGAACTGGAAGTATGCATCATCACCTGACGGCAGGTTGTATCCGGTAGGAGCTGCGGTCTCACGAAGGAAGTACGTATCGGCATCCAGGCCCTTGATCGTCCATGCTTCGCTTGCGGCTACGGTGAATTCAGTGCCACCGTCACCATCTACCCACCCAGTAATCTTATTGTCGACAATTGTCGCCGACTTCAATTTATCTGAGCTGTACAGACGGAACTTCGCACCGTCCAGCTTGATCGAGGGATCTTTCGAGTCAACCTTTGTTGTGTCCAACTTGTAGGTAAAAACCCATGTGTGATCTTCAGGCGTCTCACCATCGCCGTCACCGTCGTTGACATTCTTCTGATAAATCACCTTCGACCTGTTGCCGTTGCCCTTATTGTCGATCCGCGCGTTCTCATTGACGGTTGCTGAATAAGTGACGACTACCTTCGAATCAGCACTCAGGGTCGCGCCTGCAGCCTTCGCTGCGGCTTTCAGATCAGCAAAAGAGATCTTGAAGGTGGTACCGCCCTGGTAGTGTCCGCTCTGGTCAGCTGCCGGGTTGGGGCCACTCACTGTATAGCTGCTTGCAGCCACATCTTTCCCGTCGATTGTGACCTTGATGTCGTCGTTGAACGTCAGTCCCTTGGACAGCGTGTCTTCGAAAGCGTAACGGTAAGTGGTGAAGTCAGCGACGTTCGATGGCATCGTACCAGTCAGCGTGAATGGAACTTTCTCTCCGATCTCGTAGTCAGCGGTCTCGCCCTTGGCTTGGGTTGAATCCTCGGTGACTTGCTTGTCGCTTGTCGGAACAGAGCTCTTGGACTGGACAGTCACGTCGTTGACGACCTGCAGAATTGGCGAGGTGAGAGCTGATGCGCTGCTATCTGTATCTTTGATCAGGTAGTAGCCCGGTGCGACTTTCACTGATGTATAGGTGAAAGGAGCTTCGTTACCGGACTTCGTGAAGGTATCAGCTGGATCCTTTACATGGTCAGTCGCGATCTTCGAAAACTCAGTGACCTCTCCTGCCGAGGCTGTGGCAAGCATATTGGCAACTTCAGCAGCAGTACTGGTAGCTGAGATTCCCTTGGCACTAAATGTGGAGTTAGCTGCCAGCGCGGCAAGCAGGCCCTGCTGATCAACTTGAGCTCCCCACGTGATTGCGGTCAGTTCATTGCTGCCTGCCTTGGGATCACCAGCAAAAATCTGGTAGGCGCCATATGTGTGATCGCCTTCTTGAGAAGTGACTGTAATGGTGTGACCATTTTCCTGGGGCACAGCGTGAGTTGCTGTGCTCGCAAGATTCATTATGCAAAGCGCGAGTGCAAGAACGGCGACGAGTGCGAGAACAACACTCCCACCCCTAACTCGCTTACCTGACGGTAAAGTTTCCATTTTTCCTCCGAAGAACGTGAAGTAGGGACATTGACAGTGTAGCAACGAAAATCCTGAAGCATCTATCACTTCGGCTCGCTTAGCCACCAAATGTCTGCACAGTCGCCCCCGAAAAGACGGAACTAGCACATTTCAAAGCATAAATATCTGCTCAGCAGGACTTTCGTCACTCTGCAGGTCCCCCGAAACGATGGAGTGGCCATACTGTTAACAACGCCTTCCCCAGAATCTGCTCCTGGGACACAGTGCCGATGACGTTCGAACGACTGTCCACAGAGACGCTTCGGTGGTCCCCTAAAACGAAGAACCTACCTTCCGGCACCTGGTAAGGAAAGTCGATTTCTGAACCGCTTATAGAAATTCCTTGTATATAGTCTTCATCAAGTTTCATATCGTTAACAATCACCGTGCCGTCATCGTGAATGTCTACCCAGTCTCCCGGCAGACCTATCACACGCTTCAGCAGCACCTTATTGTTGTAATAAAACGCCATGATGTCTCCACGCTTGAAGTGGGACGAATGACTTGCCACGACAAGGTCCCCGTCACTAAACGTCGGCTCCATCGATGTGCCACGTATTTGCAGAACTGAAATAAAAAATGTCGAGATCAGCACGCACACTGCAGCTACGACAACTATCACTTCCAACGCACGTAGGACGAAGCGAGTCTTACGCGAGTAAAAAAAGTCTCGCAAGGATTTCCTGGTCTCCGGGCGACCTTGAGCAGGCTCGTCATCGTATGGCATCTGGGCCGTATTCTCCATTGCGTTCTCCGCTTCGCGTGTACTTCAATGCCCCAATGGTACGTCGCAAGGGCTCAGCGGAAAAAGCTCCGTCATTCTCTGCAGGGCGTGTGGTATACGTGGATGGTGAATTTTTGGACTCACTTCACGCGCCTGCTGCCTGGCGTGCTATACGCCTGTACAGTCGCAGGTATTGCCTGGCTGATCAACCTGTTCGTGCCATTGCTGTCTTCGATGCTGGTGGCGATCCTCCTCGGTGTTGCCGTGCGCAACACGAAACTGATTCCATCGATCTGCGAGCCGGGCATCGCCTTTTCAGCCAAGACTGTTCTGCGCGCCGGAGTGGTGCTGCTGGGCTTCCGCCTCTCACTACCCGCCATCGCGGCTCTGGGGGCCGGAACGATTGCCACGATCATCTGTGCCGTCGCGGTGACAATGGTGGCGGGGTATCTGCTGACCTACTTCATGCATGTCAGCCATGCGACCGGCATTCTGACAACATCGGGCACCGCAATCTGTGGAGCCTCCGCAGTTGCCGGCATCTCCCCCGTTGTTTCTGCGCGCAGTCATGAGGACGCCGATGATGCCGTGGCCACCGCCATTGCATGTGTAACGGTTTTCGGAACAGTCGCCCTCGTCGCTTTGCCGACGGCTGCCCACGCGCTGAACCTGACGCCCACGCAGGCCGCCGTGTGGCTGGGGGCGTCCATTCACGAGGTCGGCCAAGTTGTCGCGGCTGCGAATATTTACGACCCTTCCGTTTCTGACCTGGCAACGGCCGCCAAGCTTGGCCGCGTGGTATGCCTGGCAGTCGTGGTCGCAGTGGTGGGCATTGTGGAGCGCCGCGTGGTGCAGGTGCGCCATGAGCATGCGCACAAGGCAAGCTCGAGTACGCGCCCGCCTCTGGTTCCAGGGTTCGTCGTCGGATTCCTCATCGCCGTCGTCGTGGCCTCCCTGTTTACAGGCGTACCCGCTGCGAGCAGCGTTTTCAGCACCCTGGGCGGCACGGTGGCCACGTTGTTGCTGACAGTGGCGATGGGCGCGATGGGTGCGGGTGTGAACCTGCGGAACGTGATTCAGTCAGGCGGGCGTGCGCTTGTGCTCGGCGTGATCCTCAGTGCGTTGATCGCGGCTGTTTCGCTGGGGTGTGTGATCCTTCTGGTTGACTGACGGCGGCATTCCTGCTGGAGTGCCACAGCTTGTCTGGGCAGTAACATTGCGGAACACAATCGAGAACGCTTCAGTGATACAGAAAAAGCGGCTACCGCACGTGTTCTGCGCAGCGTGAACAAAGCCACCCAACCGGCTCCTGTAAGAAGGCAAGAGGGACTGCTGCCGTGTTCGCTGGCTGTTTCTATCGTCGCCATCCGCGCACACCTCACCGCACGGTCTCGTCTGAGAAGACGCCACTATCGAATCAATAGTGTTGTCGTCTTGCTCGCCAGGTGAAGACTTATCGGCTGAGGTCAGATCGTGCCAGGAATTATGGGGGGTAACGCGTTGAGGGTCCATAGGTACGCGAAGGTCCCGTTTTCAACGAGGATGTAGATGCCAAGTCCGATGAATACGATCGGTACAATGATTCTCTCGTATTTTTCGACGGTCTCGCCGATAGCCGGTACGGAAGCCAGGCGCTGCGACAGCACGCATAGCCCCAGAATCCCCAGAGCGAAGACTGCAACGATAATCAGAATCTGGATGACGGTTTTTCCCGTGAAATAGGGGACGTAGATTCCGACGTTGTCTCCGCCCATTGCGAGTGTGAGACCGGCGAAAGCAAGGATTGTCGAGCCTTTCTTGCTCAGTTGTTCTTCTATCTCATCCTCGTCCACGTCCTCATCGACCAGAACCGCTCGTATGCCAAGTGCGATCGGAATGAGGCCCAGCAGACCGATCATCCATTCTTGTGGGATGAAGTTGAGAAACCAAGCCGCAACAAGGCTGACTGCCACGAGGATTCCGGTGCCAAGGTACTGCCCGAAATAAACTGATTTGCGGTGCTGTTTTCCCTGGGTGGCGAACAGGATAGTCAAAATGAACAGGTAGTCGATTGATGTCGACACGAATACCAGTGCGGCTGAAAGGATAATGTCCACAGCTTGCTCCTTCCATCTCGGGTTCGCTTGCAGCTGATGATGTGTTCGGATGGCCTACGGATAACGGAGCGAGCGCTGGGCCAGTGCGTGGGCCCGCGATCACCTACGTAGTCGCCTGTACGTACAGGTCGAACAAGTGCGCGACGATCTTCCGCTCGTCACCGTCAAAGTCCACACCATACGCAGCTTCAACCGCTGCATCAAGTTCGTGATGGGCGCGGGTCAGCGCCGGGTACAGCCACGCATTGTCTGGATCGTACAGGTCAGCCAATGCTGCGCCCTGGTATTGATCCCGCGCATCAAGAACCGCCTGCTTTTCAGCCGCCGGTTCAACTTTCAGAAAGTCGTTCTTCTCGCGTTCCCACATCAAAAGATTGCCGCCATCAGCAGGCTTGAATCCTTGTGCCATGGGCACCACATCGCACAATGGCTTGCTACGTCGCTCGATAAAGACATTTGCAGCGTCAACAAGATACCCATTGATATTGTCAACCGATCGTGAGACGCCCTCGTCAATTTCCTGAACGTCAAAAAGCACCTTGTTTTTCCGCGCAACATAGCTGAAGCCGACGATGACGACGTGGACATGTGCCTGATCACTCGCCTCGTTGCCCCACACAAATGATCGATGCGCAAAGTTGATGGTGATTCCGCGTTCGAAGAGCGGTCGCCACAATGGCGCCACCTGCTGACCCTGGCAGATCGAATTCGTGGAAACAAAGGCAGCCTCGATCGAGGTCCCCTCCATGTAATCCGCCGCTTTGCGGTACCAACCAGCGACATAATCCAACAAACCGTGCTGCTTCATGCCGTCAAAGACCAGCTCCATATCTGCTCGCTGCTGAGCAGACTTGTTCGAGTAGCCGATGAAAGGCGGATTCCCCATCACAAAGCTGCATCGCTGAGCAGGCAGAACGCTCTGCCAGTCCATAGTCAGCGCATTGCCTTCGTGAATGGACGCCGAATCTCGCAACGGGAGGTCGTCGATCTCACGCAAAATGATCGTCTCGGACTCAATGTTTGCCTGCAGCTCCGCAATCCACAAGGCCGTGCGCGCAACAGACACCGCGAAGTCGTTGATCTCAATCCCGTAAAACTGGTGCAGCGACACTTTGACCGGACTGTCTCCAAACTCCTCAAAGTCGAACATCGTCTGGTTACGAAGCAGCTCGCCTATAACGACGTTCTCCAAGCGCCGCAGCTCAATGTAGGTTTCCGTCAGAAAGTTGCCGCTGCCGCACGCTGGATCATACACGCCGTTCACCTTGGTTTTACCCACCAAAGTTAGGCGCGCAAGCAGTTCAGAAACGTCCTGCGGGGTGAAGAACTCGCCACCCGACTTGCCTGCTGAAGATGCGTACATTGTCATCAAGAACTCGTAAGCATCCCCAAACATGTCAATCGAGTGAGAGCTGAAATCACCAAGTGGTAGATTCCCAATCTCATTCAAAATCCGCACCAGCTTCGCATTACGAGCCGCCACGGTATTACCAAGCTTCGCGCTGTTCACATCCAAGTCATCGAACAAGCCTTTAATGTCGCCCTCTGACTGGGAGCCAACAGCTGAACCCTCAATATTGCGAAAACCTGCTCAAGCCGCTCATTCAAATCCGGGTCAGAAGCCGCGTTCTTGCGCACGTTCTCAAAAAGTTCGGAAGGGCGAATAAAAAAGCCTAGTTCTGCAACCGAACTATCGCGACCATACTCGGCTAGATCATCGGGAAGTTGAACGTAGTCAAAATCGGGATCCGTCTCGCGCTCCAGCCGGTTCACGTGTTGAACAAAACGTTCGGAAATGAAGCGGTAAAACAGCATGCCGAGCACGTACTGTTTGAAATCCCAGCCATCTACCGACCCGCGTAGATCATTAGCAATACGCCAGGTAGTCCGATGTAGCTCTTGTCTTTGAGCCTCACTACCCACAATAAACTCCCGATACCACTAACCAGTTTAAACGCCGCAACGGGCCACTTTCATAAGGATAACGAGAGAGTAGGACAAAGATTGCGCGCAACATGCACTAAAGCAGTTTGGCCGGCCACACCCCCTTGAATACTCCTTAAAGTCAACGCGCAGAAGCGGGCGGTCGGGCACGCGGCCTCATCCAGTTCTACGGCGCGGGGCACGCCGGTAGGTTCGCCGGACGCCTCGTCCAGGTGCAGAACCTACCGCGTAACTATCTGCCTGACCTCGACGCGCTCGAACTGCTCTACGACTCCGTGCCAGACACCCTGAGCCAGTTGATCCGTGCCACGTTCATCCCCAACGCCGGATGCCGGTTCATCGTCGCTGACTACTTCGCGATTGAAGCCCGTGTCATCGCCTGGCTCGCCGGAGAAGCATGAACCCTGGCAGCGTTTGAACAAGGCAAGGATCTGTACTGCGAGACCGCGTCGCGCATGTTCGGCGTCCCCGTCGAAAAACATGGCATCAACGCTGAGCTGCGCCAGGTGCTCGATATCGGCGTACGAGCCTTGAGTTCCGGCGTCAACGATCCGACTACGGTCTTCCGCACCACCGGGCAGTGCTAAACCAGCCTTCGAGACCTGGTTGAGAACCCGATCTACCCGCAGGTTAAGCGCGACGAGAACGGCAGGCTACTGGTCTGGGCGGTCGCGAGGGAACTCGAGGAGATAATTGACGACTTCTGCGGCGAGATACGTCGCAATGGTTCCGACGAACCCCTAGTAGTGATCTCGCTGCTGCAGGTTCTCGAATCGGTTTATAGCGTCGCCGACCAAAAACATCAAGCGCTTCGTTGTCAAGCAGCAGAAGCGAATCATTGCGGCTGCTGAGAAACATATCGAGGACCCGGTCGACCTAGAAAGTGTGAAGAAGGCAGCCTGGGAGAAGGATCTGCTGAAGGATCCCTCGCCAGAAAGCGGCGTCTAAAGATAAAAGCTGCCCCTCCGAGTCGAAGTGCGGAGGAGCAGCTTCATGGAGCCAAGGCTCCAATTATGTTGCTGGAAAGGTTTAGCAGGCGGCAATCTCTTCCCGCAGCTGATGCTTGAGCGTCGGGGTGGCCCACGAAATATCCACCGCATTCAGGCAGAGTTGCTTGAGGAAGTCCTCGTCTGCGTCCAACTCATCGGCAACTAGCTGCAGATTCTCGCCGATGTAGCCGCCGAAATATGCAGGGTCGTCGGAATTGATGCAGATCTTAATTCCCTTGTCAGATAACTGCTTGATCAGCTGAGTCTTGGAGCCGTCCGAAACCCAGGTGTTGGAAATCGGGCAGCTGGTCAGGCCGATCTTGTTGTCCACCAGATACTGCACATAGTCGGGGTTCTCGCTGACGTTAGTGCCGTGGTCGATGCGGTCAACCTTGATCTCCTCGATCAGCTGGCGGATGTGCTCGATCGAGTTCTTAATGTCGACGTCGGCGTGCATAGTCAGCAGGAAGCCCTCCTCACGAGCGCGAGCGAAGACCTCGGCGAACTTCTCAGGCGCGTTGCCAGTCTCGTCGGAGTCCAGCCCGACACCGATGATCCAGTGCTTGTAATCCAGGGCCTGGGTCAGCGTGGCCATCGCGTACTCGGCCTGGAAGTCGCGCAGGAAGCACATGATCAGAGCCGACTTGATGCCCAACTTCTTCTCGGCCTCGACCTGAGCGCGGTGCAGGCCATGGATGACGGTGTGGAACGAGACGCCACGGCAGGTGTGCGCCTGGGGGTCGAAGAACATTTCCACGTAGCGCACGTTCTGCTCGGCTGCCTTGCTCAGGTATGCCATGGCTAGGTCGTAAAAATCCTCGGCGGTCAGCAGCACGTTCATGCCGTCGTAGTACGCAGCCAGGAAGGACGCCAGATCGTCGAAATCGTATGATTCGCGAACCTGCTCGGGGGTTTCCTCGGCGAGCTTGATGCCATTGCGCTCGGCGAGCTTGAACTTCAGCTCCGGCTCGAGCGTGCCCTCGATGTGTAGGTGCAGCTCTACCTTGGGCAGTTTCTGAACGAAGGGTGAAATCTTCACTTTGACTCCTAGTTGCTGGAAATTACGGGATCGGTGACGACGAACTTGACGCAGTCGATCAGGCCCAGATCGGTGATCGCCCACTCCGGGATTGCGGTGATCGACAGGAACAACAGCTGGCCGAATGGCGACGGCAGGTCGCTGCCCAACTCATCGCGGGCGATGCGATCCATCTCCTGTTCGGCAGCGGCCATCTCCTCAGCTGGAATGTCAGCTACGATGCCGGCTACCGGCAGTGGCAGCCTGCCGATGACGTCGCCATCGGCAACAGCCACCTGGCCACCTCCAAGCCTAGTCACCTCGTTGATGGCGAGGGCCATGTCTGCCGCATTGGTTCCGGCCACCACGACGTTGTTGTCATCTGGCGAGTTGGAGGTCGCGATCGCACCCTTCTTGATACCGAAACCGTTGATGAAGGCAACCGGCAGGTTGTCGGTCTTGCCGTAGCGCTCGGCGACGGCAACCATGATTGCGTCCTTTTCGATGCAGGGCTGAACCACGCCGTCGACGATGTCCAGCTCGATCTCCGCGCCGGGACGGCGGAAGGCCACGTCCTTGCTGAGCACTATCGCCTGAACGACTGCCTTGGAGCCCTCGGCCTCGACCTTGATGCGGCTTGCGTCCACTTCCTTCAGCTTGAAGGTGTCGGCGACAACCGAGGTGCGCTCGGGCGCCACCGGAGCTACGACCGACTTGCCGTTCTCGGCGACGATGCGGCCAGCGGTCATCACGCGTGCGGGTCGGAAGTCATTCAGGTCGTCCACGAACAGGATGTCGGCGAAGCGGCCGGGTGCGATCGAGCCGATCTTGTGATCGAGCTTGTACATGCGGGCGGTGTTGATCGAGCCCATCTGAATTGCCTGCATCGGGGTCACGCCGCACTCGATGGCCAGGCGAACCACGTAGTCGAGATGGCCACGGCCAAGCACATCGCTCGAGGTTATGTCGTCGGTGCAGAAACCGACACGGTCGCTCGGGGCGCCCATCTCGGTGACCAGCTTGATGTTCTCGCGCAGCATCGGGGCCGCGGTAGACTCCCTGATGATGATGTCGATGCCGTTGCGCATCTTCTCCAGCTCTTCCTCAGGCGAGTATGACTCGTGACATAGGACAACCCCGGAAGAGGCGTATCCAGCCACCCTGCGGGCGTCCACCAGAGGCGCGCAGCCGAAGGCGTGCAGTCGGTTCTTCTCCGCAATGTCCATCGCGGCCAGAACGTCCTCGTCACCGTCCTCAACCATCTCCTGAACCGTCTCCCACAGGCCGACGCACTCGTGCATCTCCTGGGCTATCTTGTGGTCCTCGGCCTTGAACGCATAACCGACGTTGGACTCGGGGATGGTGTAGGGCGCCTTAGCCGGTGCTCCCCACCAGACGTGTACCGACGAGTCGGCGGCCTCCGCCAGGAACTCCTTCACGCCGTCAATGCCTGCGGCGACCAACACCTGATCGAGTCCGGAGATGACCGAGGTGGTGCCATAACGTGCGACCATGTCGGCGAGCATCGTCACAGAGAGCTTCGAGCACTCGATGTGCATGTGGCCGTCGATCAGACCCGGGGTCAGGTAGCGGCCCTCGGCGTCGATGATCTCGGTATCGGGGCCCTTCTGCGCAGACACGTCGCCGACGGCAGCCACACGGCCGTCCGCGATGGCCACGTCTGCTGGATAGATTTCGCCAGTTAGGACATTAACCAGCTTGCCGTTTTCGATGATTTTGTCAGCATGTGCCCTGCCGTAGGCCACATCCATTACGTGCCGGTTAGGCATTTCTACTCCTTAGCTTTGCGGGCGCGCGGTCACGCGATCCCTAAATTCTTCTTCTTATTGGTGATTGTGAGTGCTATGAACAGGAGGCCGCTGACCACTATCCCGGCGGGAATCGCCAAGTCAGGGGCATATTCCGGGTGTTGCGGCGAGATCGCAGCTGCAATCGGGCCGATGAAATATCCGGTGTTGG
Source organism: Pauljensenia sp. C0170B5 (assembly GCF_056590195.1). NCBI lineage: Bacteria > Bacillati > Actinomycetota > Actinomycetes > Actinomycetales > Actinomycetaceae > Pauljensenia > Pauljensenia sp. C0170B5. The sequence continues at coordinate 80,460 of NZ_JBWPVR010000008.1, forward strand.
CAAATAGCGCGGAACCGATCATTCCGGCAATCAGCGAGACGAATCCGGGCAGCTTCACGCCCCCGACACCCCAGTAGACCCCGCCCTTGTCGTTCATCAAGCCAGCCAGATCGTAATTGCCGCGTCTCATAACCCAATCGACGAGATAGATCGTGATCCAAGGTGCTAGCCAGACGCTCAGCGAACCGACGAAGGCGCTCAGCAGCGCGTAGAACGACGACTGGGCGACCGCGAAGATAGTGATCAAGATGCAAATTATCGAGTCAGTGACGACAACCATCGGGCGCTTTGCCGGGATGCCGGCGGTCTGCAGGTTAAGTGACGACGAATAAAGGTTGGTGCCGTTTTGTACCATCAGGCCGAAGCCCACTAGAAGCAGAAACGGCACAGAGAACCCCGCAGGCAAGATCGCGGGAACGGCTAGCGGGTCGGAGAGGTCAACGTCGGGGCCGACTGCGACCGTAGCCATGGCGGCGCCTAGGCTCTGCAGCAAGAGGTACGGCACGAAACCGCCCAGCGCGGCCCAGGTGCTAACCGATAACGGGCTGGTTTCTTCGGGCAAATATCGTGAGAAGTTCGAGCCGGAGCATGCCCAACTCAGGCCGCCGGAGACCACTACTAGACTGATCGCGCTGATCATCGCGTTGATGTCGGCGCCTACCTCGCCCGTCGCGATGTTTACCTTGGGCAGGATCAGCACTGCCAGGATTACGAACGCGCAGGCGAAAATGATTGTGGCGAATTTCTGCGCTGCCATCAGGAAGTTGTAGCCGATCAGCGGCAGCAGCATTTGGATAAGGCCGAGCACCACGATGAGCACGACCTGCGTAACGCCCGAGATATCGACGCCGAAAATGCCTAGTAGCGCGGCAATCGCGTAATAAACGAGCACCAGACCGGCAGCTTCGAAGCCGAGCAGCATCAGCCACGAGAACAGGCCATTTGCTCGTCCGCCTCGAGGACCCAGGCTAGAGCGGCTGATCGTCATGTTGGTCGTGCCGGTCTTGGGGCCCTGCAACGAGGCCAGCGCCAGCAACGGGTAGGCGATTAGGTTGCCGATGACGATCGCCGCGATAGCCTGCCAGAAACTGAGGCCGAAAAGAATCACCAGCAGCGCGCCGTAAGAGACGGTGAAGATGTTCGTGGTTGTACCGGCCCAGAGGAAGAATAAGTCGATGGCTTTTCCGTGCCGACGATTTGGTGGGACGAGATCAATGCCCTGTTGATCGATACCTGAAGAGGTTTCAAGAGCCGCTGGATCTGACAAATCGTCTCCTTAGTTTTCAAGGTGCCCAGCCGAACTGGGTTAGGATCCGATCCAGAGTTTATAGAACTGACTAGGCCGATTCAACTTGCTGTTAAGCGATTTCTGGTTTAACGCCGTCCCTAAAGAAATAGAGCTGTCACACGTTCCCGCCGGCGAACTTAACCTCTACCTCGTAGTCGGCCTTGTCCGTGCCCACGAGCACCGCCTTAACGTGGGACTTCAGCAGCCTCGCGGTGTGCTCCTCTGATTTCTGCAGCGGACCTCCCTTGATCGCTTCGTCCCTGTTCTTATCAGTCTCGGCGCTGAGAAAATCTGTCACGTCGTCCACCGAGACCTGGTTTAGCGGGTTGAACGACTGGTCATAAATCTCGACACTGGCCGGGTCTATCGACTCGCCCAGAACGTCGGCCGCGTGCGCGTCGTAAACGCTCCTGGTTGGCCGCACCCTTCCACACAGCAAATCTTCAACCTAATACTTCATTCTCTCGGAACTGAACCAACGACCTCCCATTTGAACCACTCACGCCCCCAGCGCGACTGTGCTGCGATTTTGTATCCAAGTCGGGTTGAAACCTTCAAAGAAAGTTAACGAACCCAGTTTCTCGTGGAACATGCGCAGCCGGTTGTCTTGTTGACGCTCAGTAAGCCCATCTGCAGTCAGAAACGTGTCGAGCTCGCTGCGAAGATCGTCAAGGAACAGAGGATCAATGACCTCGTGGATGTTTTCCGGACTGGTATAGTGCATACTGCCGAAACGACGAGTTTCAGGGTTCAAGGTCGATTCAAAAACCCCACCGAAAATGGTCGGTGAAATCTGCGACCAATCTGTATCCTGCGCCACCTCGTTCAGCAGAAGGGAGCGGATCGATTCAGTGAAATTCGGTATTTCCACGTTCCCCTTGAACAGACCACCGTTGACATAGGGGAAAGCCCGCAGACGATCCGACAGGTACGGATCGCGGTCAGGAACCGGCGTATCGAGCACCTTAAACAACTCGAGGAGAGCCGAACGCAGCTGCTGTGCATCGAAAGAGGACAGATACCGGTAGAACGCGTCCTTCTCGAACAGTCCCGCATCCTCAGCGAACAGGCAGAACACGATTCGAACACACAGCACGTTGAGCGCGTGTTAAGCCTGCGTGGTTTTCGGATCGATATATTGCTCCAGCAACGCAGCACGGAGCTTTCCAACCAACGCCCCCGCATCAATCGAGGCAGCTTTCTCGCGGCTGGAGCGAAGCGAATCCGGGTCAGTAAGGCCAAAGACTTCTTGACGAACACTTCGATGCAGGGGCTGGATCACCTGCGCAGATTATTCTTCCCAGGAAAACATCGACGATGCCATGGCCGTCCTCGACGGCCGCGTCTACATCCACGCCACCCTCAGCGACGCTTCAGATTCGAGGGAAGCCGAGTCGACTGTTGCAAAGATTCGTGACGAACTGCATGCGCTCTTAGACTCCGTGCTCGTCGGCGGCATTACCGCCACGGACATCGACACCAACCTGACTGGCGAACGTGACCTGCGCGTCATCATCCCCCTCGCGCTCGTCGTTGTGTGGGTGATTCTGGCCATCCTGCTGCGCGCATTGTTGCTCCCCACCATCCTCATCGCCGCAACAGTGATCTCCTTCGGCACTGCCCTGGGTACAGCCTCGCTTGCGTGCAACCACGTGCTGAAGTTCCCCGGCGCCGACCCATCCGTAGCACTGTGTGGCTTCTTATTCCTGGTTGCGCTTGGCATCGACTACACAATCTTCCTCATGACGCGTGCCCGCGAGGAGGCCCATCACATCGGAACACGCCCAGGAATCCTCAAGGCGCTGACGGTGACAGGCGGCGCCATTACGTCGGCAGGCACCGTGCTCGCCGCGACGTTCTCCGCGCTCGTCGTCATCCCGTTGATGTTCATGATCCAGCTGGCGTTCATCGTCGCGTACGGCGTGCTCAAAGACACGCTCATCGTCCGAACGCTGCTGATCCCAGGCTTGGTGCTCAACATCGGCCCTCAGATCTGGTGGCCATGGCAGAAGCTGGCCGAGGCTGGTCCGGAACGAGCAAGCTGGATCCCACGCTCAATCTCAATAATGAGGACAAGACATTCACCAGACAAAACCCTTATCAGTTCGACGAAGTCGATACTTTAACCACTGACACCAAAAACCTCCACATCACAGGTGGAATCGTCAGGCTAAGGGCGCAGTGGGCCATCGCTCCGAAGGTCGTAGCGAAAGACCTGGCGATTACCGTCGGTGACACGCTCGATCCCCAGTCGTTGCTCGTGTCTGCCACCGACTACAAGGGCCGCGACCTGAAAGATGACGTCAAGATTGAGGGCGCCCCGGCTAACTCCAGCAAGGCTGGTACTTTCCCGCTGACCTTCACGGTCACCGATGAATTTGGTGTGAAGAGCAATACTGCTACGGCAAACCTGGTCATTAGCCCGACTCTTGAGGTTGCTGATAAGACCATTGAGTTCGGTGGGGACTTCGACACCCTCGTCACGAACTCCGCTGGCGGGAACGTTACGCTCGACCCGAATTCGAAGTACGACGTGAACAAGCCTGGAACCTACGACCTGACCTACACGGTCACCAGCGAGGATGGGACTACCAGCGTCACGAAGACTGCTCGCCTGACAGTGAAGAATCCCCCGGCGAAGCTTGCCGTTAAGGACGTTACGATTTGGGAGGGTGAGCCCTTCAAACTTGCGGACATGATCACCAAAGAGGGGACCGACAGTACCCCGGTTCCTGATTTGAACGCCGAGTTCAATTCAGCTGTCGCTGGCACATATCCGGTTGAAGTCACCGTTACCAATGCCGACGGCGTTGAGACCAAAGAGACCGCGAACTTGATCGTCAAGAAGCGCATCGCGGAAGTGAAGCCCGCGCCGACACTGGAGCTGAAGGATCTGGAGATCTGGGAAGGCGACCAGATCGACCTGTCCTCCATGGTTTCCAAGGCAACCGGAGGTAAGACACTGGCCAATCCAGACTCGAAGTTTGACGCCAACAAGGCTGGCGAGTATCAGATTGAGTTCACGGCTACCGACCAAAATGGTGCCACGGTCACCAAGACTGCGAAACTCATGGTGAAGCCACGACCGGAAGAGCCGAAGGTCGAATGCGCCATCCCCGACGCTGAGGGTGCTAACGGTAAGTACTCGATCAGCTCGACTGGCAAGCCCGGACTGGCAGCCACTGGTTCGAACGCAACAGGAGCCGGAATTGCGGCACTGTTCGCACTGGCTGGTGGTGCGGCGCTCGTACGCCGCAGGAAGCACTAACCTGAGGTAACACGAAAGTGGGGTCCGATTCGTCGGGCCCCACTTTTGTTACGCCTGATATCATCCCGAGTTGTGCCAGTGAGAAGCCACGCGCAGTGGCTCTACACGCCGAGGACGACGTTCGTCCACAGCGTCAACAGCCTGTCGTTATCAACAGCGGTCACCATGTTCACCTGTCTTGGCTTGGCAAGGAATTCCTCGTCGCCGCGGGTGCCCTCGCCCGATCCCCCATCGCAGGCCTCCAGCAGTTTGCCTCTGGGGTCGCGTGCCAGCATAAAGCGGCCTGCCTCCTCCTCGACAACCTCCGGGCACAGCATCTGGGCGATGACCACCATGTCGTGTACCCACATGCCGTCCACCGGCCGCGTGCGCGTGCTGTATTCGATCCACGGACTCAGCCATGCATCAATGGCTTCGGCCCGCTCACGCTGCTCGGGCAGGTCGCCGGCACGTTGCCTGACCTGTTCCCACCGCTCGCGCGAAAGCTGCGTCGTGCGCGTGACATCGAGTGGCACAACTGTCAGGTCGATTCCAGAGGCGAACACGATGGAGGCCGCCAGCGGGTCGATCGCAACGTTCGTGTCGACAAGGTCGCCGTACCCCTGGCATCCGCCCATCATGCGGATCTCTGCCACATGGCGGGCAGCTTCCGGCTCGAACCGGATCAGTGCTCCAATGTCGGTCAGCGGCCCGAGGGCAGCGATTGTGACCGGGCAGCCGTGTACGTGCGACATGACATCGTGAGCCAGCCGTGCCGCCACTTCCTGCACGGACTCGCACGGATCAGACGCATCCTGCTGTGCCGACTCCCCTTGCGCGGGGTATTCCTCCCCTTGCCACAGGCGCGCAACGTCAGGCGCGCGACGGGGCGTTTCCATCTTGTCCCGCCAGGCTCCGCGTGACACATATGTGTCGAGGGGAACGTCGCATCCTGTGAGGATCGGGGTGCTCACACCGAATGCCTGCGCCAACCGATGCGCCGCCTGCGCGCCTTCCGCGGCGCTGACGTTTCCAAAGACCGTCCACACCGACGCCAGATCCAGCTGGGGGCTGGACCACGCTAAGCACAGTGCCAGCGCGTCGTCGACGTTCGCACCTGGAATGCCGTTGCCGGGGTCGCAGTCAATGATGAGTGGCATCAATAAAACCTGAAACTTTCGTGAAGTGAGAGTGAGGAGCGGGCTAACAGCTGGCCCGCTCTACGAAGTATGTTGTCGGAACGATGGTGGCGGCCGCGCCTGACCCCAGCAGCGAGGTGGCGATCTGAGCTGACAGATCAGCCATATCCACGTGGATTCCCGACAGTGCCGGCACACAGTATTCGGCATGCGCAGTGATGTGCATGGCCACCACACTGATGTCGTCGGGGATACGCACGCCCAGTGATGCCAGGCGCGCCATGAGCCCTACTGCCTGCATCTCATTGGACACGACCACCCCGTCACAGCCCAGGTTCACAAAGTGTTCGGCCATCTGCCACCCACCCTCGTACGTGTAGGGGGCACTCAGGTGGTGGGGGTGATCTTCGGGATTGCCGTCTGAACCGTCGTCGAGGGCGTCGAACCAGCCTCGGCTGCGTTCGGCGGAGTTGATGCGTCCGCGCGGCCCGCCCAGGTGCCCGATGGTCCTGCAGCCGCGTTTCTTGAGTTCGCGCGTCAGATCTGCGGCGCTTCCTCGTTCGTCTTCCAGGACGCTGATACGCTGCCCTGCAACTTCGCCAGTGTCTGTCGGAGTGCACGCATTGGCGAATACCACCGGCCGCGCGAAGTCTTTCAGCAGGTGAGCAGGCGGCGGCTGATCAACCGAGTACCACACCAGGCCAGCGACCTGCTGGCTCATCATAGTCTCGATGATGTCTTCTTCTCGCTTGAGGCAGTCGTGTGAATCAGCGACCAGCAGCGAATACCCATGATCGTAGAACTCGTCTTCGATGCTTTGGAGCATGTGTGCCAGGAACGGGTTCGCCAGGTCAGGGACAACCACTCCGAAAGTGGTGCCTTTGCCTGTCAGCAGTGCCCTGGCCGCGTTGTTCGGACGGTAGCCGGTCTGCTTAATCGCTTCCAGCACACGTTTGCGGGTTTCGGGAGCAACGGGGCGCGAACCGTTGTTGATCACGTAGCTCACGACTGCTGTTGACGTGCCCGCCAGCTTGGCAACGTCGTTCTGAGTAGCTCTTTTCGCCATATCGATGTCTGCTTGGGGTCAGGGCGTCCTCGTCGCGCTAAAACAAAGACAGAAAACCGGCATCGTGCATGAAGGCGATTTTCTGTCCTTCACTTTAGCATCGTGGCCTAGATGGCATCTTCGATCAGTGTGAGGTCGCGGCCTCGAGTCTCCGGTGCGAAGAACGTGGTGATGAAGCCGATTCCAGCGGTGACCATGAAGTAGATGGCCAGCGGGATCCACGAGCCGGTCGCAGCCAGCAGTGCTGACGCGACCATCGGAGCGGTTCCGCCTGACAGGATGGATCCCAGTTCCTTGGCAATCGCCATTGTTGAGTAGCGGTGGCCGACGCCGAACAGTTCGACGCCGTAGGCAGCCTGCACGCCGAAGATTCCGAGGGAACCCAGACACATGCCGACCACGATGACTGCTCCGACAACGAGGGCGTCGCGCGATTCCATGAGGAAGAATGCGGGCACGCCGTAGATGACGAGCAGGGCGCAGAAGACGCGATAGGTGATGCGTCGTCCGAACCTGTCGGACAGCCAGCCGGACAGTGGGATGACAGCAAAACCGAGGATCGACGCAATCAGCACTGCGGTCGTGGGGACGGACTTGTTCATGCCCAGCGCGTTGACGGTGTAGCCGACCAGGAATCCCTGAGCCATGTAAGACGGGCCGTTTTCACCGATGCGCAGACCCAGCATGACCAGGAAGGCTTTCCACCCGAAGGTCGACTTGGCGGGCTCGTTCTCCGCCTTGTCGAGGTCGGCCAGTTCGCGTGCTTTCTTCTCCTGATAGGTCTTGAAGACGGGGCTTTCATCCATCGAGCGGCGAAGGAACAGTGCGAATGCTGCGACCAGCACAGAGCACAGGAACGGGATTCGCCATCCCCAGGAAATGACCTGTTCGTGCGGCAGCAGCAGGACCAGCAGCCACACGATCGAGGCGAGCAGCGTGCCGCTGTTGGAGCCGACACCGATCAGTGAGGCGACCAGGCCGCGGTGGCGGGTGGGTGCATATTCGGCCAGCATGACTGCGCCGCCGGAAAGTTCGGCACCTGCACCGAATCCCTGGCAGATGCGCAGCAGGGCGAGCAGGATCGGCGCCCAGATTCCGATGGTGGCGTATGTGGGCAGAAGGCCGATTCCCGAGGTTGCGATACCCATGAGGGCGACGGTGAAGACAAGGATTTTCTTCCTGCCGAAGCGATCACCGAGCCGTCCCAGCACGAATGCGCCCACGGGGCGGGCCAGGAAGCCGACCGCATAGGTGATGAACGCGGAGAGCAATGCGATGATCTTGGTTTGTTCAGGGAAGAAGACATCGCTGAAGACCAGGCCTGCTGCCATTCCATACAGTGCGAAGTCGACGTATTCCATCGTCGTGCCCAACCAGATTGACACGATTGCGGACCAGAAAGATTTGCGTCCGTGGATACTTTCGAAGTGTTGATCGGCTATTTGATTGCGATGCTTGATGTGCGGCATCTGCCCTCCCCTGTTTCACAGGTTCACCATTGATTTATGCGAGACGCATTCTATACGTATAGATACGAGGGTGCAAAACACTCTGGTCACTCGAAGCGCTTCACTAAACGGAGGGAATCCAGGCGCATACTGAATTGGCCTGAGTTTTGAGAGCGGCGTGTGAGGCAGCTTTGAAGGCTGCGTGTTGAAAATGGTTGGTGTATCTCTCACTGGGTGGGATGTCCCCAATCGATGAATACAACCTGTCGGTATTGCACCGGTGGCCCCATCCGATAGTCGCGGTCTCCCTTCTTGCCTGTTGGCCCAGGCAGCAACTTCAACGTCAATCAGCTCGGACTTGTGCAGCCCAATGGCTGACTCCATCAGCCCATCGTCGTAGGCATCCCCAACGGTACCGATTGAGCCATCCATCCCGTGGCGTTGCAGCAGGTCGCGCAGATCAGTCAAGGTATACAGACTACCCGCATCGGAGTGATGTATGACCCCAGCAGACTTAAAGAACGAGTCCTGACACTTCCGTGTGGCCAACGCCTGCCTCAAGGCACATGCGACCAGACTGTTATCCGTCTGGGTGTCGACGACTGCAAGGATTTCTCTGGTGCACACGTCCTCAACAGAACTGACGCATATCCCCCCTGCAAGCTAGAAACGTAGGTGAAATTCGGTGCCCGCCACTGGTCGGGGTGCGTTGCGACTTCTTCCGGCGCACGCTTGATTCCCAGGATGTTCATCAGTCGTTGTACCTGGTCGCCGCCAATCCGCCATCCAGCGCGCAGGAATACTTTCCAGAGTTTGCGCCTGCCACATAGACGCGCCTCGCCTTCACCCACAGCGTGTACAGCTTGTGGGCAGCATACGCTTCCTCGAGTTCGGCCTGCGTGGGGGGCAACCCGGCTGATGTAACGGTAGTAGGTTGCTGGCGAAATGTCGTATTTGTGCTCGTTGAACACGTGGCACATCCGCTCGATGGAATACAAGTGCCGGTGAATATGCAGAAAATTCACAATCACTTGAGCGCGGTCACGCTCCGCCTGGGCAAAAAAGCTGACGTCGGCTTCAAGATCTCGTCGGCTTCCTTAAGCCGGGCATTTTCCTCGCGTAGCTTGTTAAGTTCGGCATCTTTATCCGCCTCACTGGCTGCTACTTCCAGTGCCTCGGCCTGCTCAGCCTTTCTCATCCAGTTGCGCAACGTGGATACTTTGATTCCCGTCTTTCCTTCCACAACACGAATAGCTGCCGGCTTCGACGAGGCGCCGCCAGCAAGGATATCAAAGCATATCTTCACCGACCGCTCCCTGGTCTCCTGGTCATAAGCACTGATAGCTATAGAAAAACCTTGCTAGGTATAGCATGCCCTCTCACAAACCCAGTCTGATGTACACCAGTTATAGGGAATGCAGATCCCATCGATAAGGATCTGGCCCATATATCTCGCCTGTAACTTGCGCTTTAGGTGCTCCAACTTCCCAGCATCAGGCCGTTTTAGTGACAAAAGAGGTTTTAATTATCACGAGTTCCGTAATAAAATATCCTTCTAGCAGCAGTTTTATAAACAAGTCAGCTTGCGTTTTAAAGTTAATGTCAGTACGTGATTTAACTGCCAGGCACCCCAAACCGGTCGATCACAAGTGCTCGTCGAACAATAATTCAAAGCTTCATACCCCCTCATCAAACCCCAATAACAACGCATTAATACTCATAATTCGGGTATGATCCCCAAACCATGAGTGACGGTGGTTAATTAAGCTCACGAAGCAATCTCTTACTACAAGAACCTTGGGAAATTTTGCTTTGCAGAGAGCAGAAGCAGTTCCTTACTTCGATATTTACAAGTTCCTTGAAAATAGCGAAGCCGCCCATATTCACTGCTCATATGGGCGGCATACGCTACTTTAACTTCTCAGTTTTAGTCCTTTCTGACTTTCTTCCTACCAGCAGCAATCAGTAATCCGCCGGCTGCAAGAATCATCGCTGCGACTTGATACGGCATCCCAGCATATCCAGTTTTCGAGAGCTTTCCAGACTTGCGGGATTCAGACGCTTTAACGGCGTCATCGCCGTTCTTGTTGCTCCCACCATTCGGGTTATCAACCTGGACCTTCTTCCACACAGCCTTCACGACCGTGTCACCATTAACAGTAATCTCGGTGCCCGGCGCCACTTCCTGACCATCAACTTCCCAAGCCTTAAATTCCTGGGAGTCATCCGGAGCAGTAAAACCATTAGGCAACACCGTGTACTTACTGCCCTTATCCACAGTCGCACCATCCATACTGCCGCTACCACCATTACCGTCGTA
>NZ_JBWPVR010000009.1:0-85855 GCF_056590195.1 Pauljensenia sp. C0170B5
TCGGTGCCCGGCGCCACTTCCTGACCATCAACTTCCCAAGCCTTAAATTCCTGGGAGTCATCCGGAGCAGTAAAACCATTAGGCAACACCGTGTACTTACTGCCCTTGTTTAAAGTCTTGCCATCCATATCGCCGACTCCGCCGTTACGATCATAGCTAACAGTGGCAGTTTCGAGTGTCTCGCTGGCCGGTTCTGATTCAAGCGGCTGTTCTTCAGTGGGAATTAGTCCGCCATTATCTTTTGCTTTTGCCGTGACAGTTCCACCAACTTCGATGTCTTCAACTTTCAGAGTAATCACACCAGTGTTCGCATCAACCGTTGCACCATCTGATGTCCACGTGGTCTTACCGGAAGTTTCGTCTACGGTTCGAGTTGCAGTGACGGTTTTTTCCGCTCCTGAAGCATCCTTATAGGTGACGGTGTAGGATGCCAAGTCGGTATCATCACCCGGATTTTCATAGGCTGGCGGGGTAATAGTTACCTCACCCTTATCCGTATCTACCGCAATCGCAGGAGATTTCGGAGCGATATTTTTTACCAGATCTTTGGCAGGGATTTTAGTGACTTTGGATCCATCATTTACCTTATAGGTTCCATCAGGATTTTTTGCATATATCGGATTGCCGTCATTATCCCAGTCAGTTTCCACATTATTAGGGCTGATTATTGTAACGTTTCCGTCTTTATCAAACTCGATAAACGCAGGATCGGTTACAAATCCAGTTCCATCGGGAAGTTTAGATACGCCTTTTACCGTATTGGCATCTCGAATAGCTTTATCGATGGCTTGTTTATCGGCATCCGTTAATTTGTGAGGATCTCTCACGGCGACTTTGTCGGGGGTTGTTATTACCGGCTCAGACTTCGCGCAAGAACGGAATTTATGTGGCTCTTTGACAACGATACCGAACTCTGTTCCGAGTTTTAAATCGTTAACCTTATCCGTGATTGGGAAAGTAACTTTTTTGCCGTCAACGGTTACTGCTTGAGACATCTCTTGTGAGTTAGATTTGTCCACTATACAGCTTCCATTTTGGGAAAAATTTTTGTCCTCTCCATCGGTAAATTGTTTGACAAAACTAAATTTTGTTCCTTGGGCAACTTCTTTAGCAAATGTAACGATAATCTGTCCGTCTGTCACCTGGACTTTTCCTATTATCGGAGCCACAGATGTTTCCGTTACCTGTTTGATTATTACGTCCGGAGCTTCAATTTTTCCGGAGGTTGATCCATCTGTATAGGTCACTTCATAGTAGGCATGGTCCGTATAATCGATAGAGAATTTAATTTTGTCAAGGTTAAAGTCGTTCGCAATGTCCGGATTAGCTTTCTTCAGCATTTCAATAGCTTCTGCTTGCTCATCATTATTTACAAGGTTAGCGTCCGGGTGTTCAATCCAGATTTCTCCTACCGGCATTTTGATCTTGTCTTTATTCGAGAATGCCATGGATGGCTCAGCATTTGCGGTCACCACACCAGATGTAGCGCCATCCAAAGTTTGATAGGCAGTGACGGTATCACCTGGTGCAACTTTAACGCCGTTAGGTAGATTTACCTTCCAAGCAGTTCCACTTCTAGGGGTAACAGAAACAGTGGCTTTTTCGTTGCCATCCTTACCTTTTAGGGTCACATATACAGTCGACCTTTTAACCTTTCCACCAACTCTTTTTCGTTGTACATTAGCGCCGGAAATAGTTGTGGCGTCGTAAAAGACCTTGCGAATGGTCGGTGCCGGTAAAGTTGATTGACGCACGGGTTGATCGACAGTCTCCGGTCCGATCTCTAGACCATCGCCAGACTGGGTATCAGTTACAACTTCTGGAGTGCTTACCGGCGTCGGACTGACGCTTTGCGCGTCATCCCGGGAGCTACTCTGTAGATCCTCGGCATGAGCCATAGACGGGCTCGATAGCGTGAAGCCCAAAGCGCAGACCAAGGTTAGGATCAGTAGTTCTGTAAGAAGATGAGCTGGTTTAAGCAGCGCTCTGCCGGCAAACGTTTCAAGAAAACCGGGCTTGTCCTTGAAGTTGCGCATTAGACCTTCCTGTCCAGTGTGCTAGTTAAATCTATTCCCCTCAAAGTACCACTACGTCATCCAGAAAACCAGCACGTTGAGCTCAGGTAGGTGGTGACAGCTACAGGAATATAGCTAAACAGATAAAACACATTAGCTAGACGTTCATTAAATACATTTTAGCTATTGAAATTCTTATGCATACGTGATTTTTTGGTAATCAAATCATCCATCAACAGTGATTTGGAATGAATGTCTGCAAAAAACATGACAACTTTTATTGCTTAATTTAGAAGATCTGGCTTCAGGCAGTTACTCTATGACCACTCTAGGTTATAGAGTCTAGCCTGTAAAACCGCAAAGTTTTAGCGACTCGCACACTTTCGGCGGATAGACATATTTTTTGTAGCTTGCTTCTTGGAGCCTTCCGGCCTCTAGAAATCTGACAAACTGTGCCGAGCCAACGATAAGTCAAATACCTAGCTAGGAAGACTTCCTAAACCAATAAAGCTGCCCTGACAAGGCGAAACGTCACGTCTTATGGTATAAAAATAGGACGTTCACTTTGTACCAAAATGAACGTCCTAATAGTGGAGATGGGGGGAATCGAACCCCCGTCCGACAGCCGCCCCCGAGGTCTTCTCCGGGTGCAGTTTGCCAAAAGATTTTCGACCCGCCTCTACTGACAAACCAGATGAGGCAAGCTTAGTCAGCTAAGTGTTGACGACCGCCCACTGACAAGGCGCCCATCCAGTGGCTCCCTAAACGACGCCAGGATCCGGGCTGGGAGCATCACCCGGGCTGACGGACTAAAGGCTCTCAAGCCGCAATATCAGGCGGCGAGAACGTAGTCGGTGCGATTCTGTTCGGCACCTATTGGTTTGCACGCATCGTTGACGAGATGAGCATGCGTCCTCGACCCGCTTCCCCTCGATTGACGACCACCGTCGAAACCGATCATCCCCTATGTAATTCACAAACCCGTCGCCGCGCCGCTTTCGCAGCTTCACCAGCGCCGGACGTTTCAGTATAGCGAGCAGTCGGTACACTTTCAATAGCCAGTTGAAACCAGCAAGGCCGGCCACCCTCGTCAGTGACGAGCCTGCTTCACGTAGCGCCGCATCGCACGCTCAGCTTCACGCTTATCCTGAGCCTCGCGCAACGCCTGACGCTTGTCCCACTCCTGCTTGCCCTGGGCAAGCGCAATCTCAACCTTGACGCGCCCGCGCACAAAATACAGTTCCAACGGCACAATCGTCATACCTTTGGCCTGGCTGCGCTGTTCCAGACGTGCAATCTCATCACGATGCAGCAGGAGCTTGCGCTTACGGGTCGGCGTGTGATTGTTCCAGGAACCCTGCGAATACATGGGAATATTCGCCTGATAGAGCCACGCTTCCCCATCGCGCGCTTCCACCCACGCATCAACCAACGACGCGCGTCCCATCCGCAGCGCCTTGACCTCGGTCCCGGACAGGACAAGACCGGCCTCAAACGACTCATCTATCGAATAGTCATGCAGCGCCTTCTTGTTGCGTGCAATCATCTTCTTCGCGTCAGAATCTTCCTTGCGCTTCTGCGCCTCGCTCAGTTTCGGTTTCTTCCAGTCCTTCGGCATGTCCCCTCCTCCCAGGATTGACGAGGGTACCCTCCAGCACCGCTCAATCAGCAGCCACCCATTCTACAGGAAATCGGTCGGATCAACGTCCACACCGTCCTGCATCAACGACAGGTGCAGGTGACATCCGGTCGCATACCCCGTCGCACCGGTATATCCCACAACGGTCGAACGGTCCACGTGAGCACCCACCGGCACAGCGAAACTCGACAGGTGCACGTGCGCAGAAACCCACGAATGACCGTTAATCATGCCGTGGTTGATGTACAGCACGTTGCCGCCGGCCGTCTCCTGCTGAGCAGCCACCACCGTCCCCGGAGCAATCGGATACTGGGGAGAACCACACGGAGCAGCAAAGTCAGTTCCGTTGTGATACCTGTCCACACCCAGAATCGGGTGGTGACGCCACCCAAAGGGAGAAGTGATCTGCAGCGGAATATGCAGCGGAGAGGTGAACATGGATCCAGCAGGCGCGAAGTTGCCTGACGTGGCTGCCTGCTGAGCTGCTGCGGCGCGGTTAGCGGCATCGATCTCAGCAAGTTTGGCACTCATCGCGTCAAATTCTTCCTGCCACTTGGTCAACTGGCTCTGAGCCGTCTTCTTCTGGCTCTCCCATTCTTTCTTCTTCTGATCGCGATCCGACTTCATCGCCGTCAATTCGCTCAGATGTTTATCGGCTTCTTCCTTGGAGGTGCGCGCCTGCTCGGATGCCTGGCGTGCTGTCTGTTCAAGGTTTGCGATCCGCTCCGTGACAGCTTCCTGACGCTGCGCCTGGTTTTCCTGGCGAGCCTTCAACGCCAGAGCCTCATTGAGCGCACGGGTGTGCGAACGCATCAACGTGTCAGCTGCAGCTGCACGATCCCCGATTTCTCCCGTCCCCTGCGAGGTCAGAGCCAGCAGTTCTGGGCTGGACATGTCGCCGCGATACATTTCACGGGCGAGGGCACCGATCGCCTGGTTGGCTTCGTCTTGCTGCTTTTCAGCTTCATCAATTTCCCGAGCGATACGGCTCTGCTCAGCTTCAGCACTGTCGAGCTGGTCAAGCGCCAACTGGTGCTGGCGGTCAGCCGCCTCGAACGCCTGCTGCGCTGACTTCAACTGAGCTTCAGCCCCCGGGATCTGACCGTTGAGACGTTCCAGATCCACATACACCTGCGCCAGTGACGAATCAATTCCCTCAAGCTGACTGGTCAGCTCATCAATATGCTGAGCCGAGTCCGCCTGCTTGCGAGCCACCGAGTCGCGATCATCATCACCGTCAGCTGCGGGCATCAGCACTGCAGGTGATGGCGCGGCCTGCGCTGGGGCTGCCAACGCGTCGCCATCAGCGCGGCCGGCGATGCCTAGAGCACTGATAAACGCAACCGTTGTTCCCACAGCGAGGGCGGCACGGCGGCGGCGCCCTCGAACCTGACGAACCTGACTCATCGCACCCTCGCTTTAAACCTTCGTATACTTTGCCAGCGAGAACGCCGACGCGACTACCGCCAGCAGCAGCGCTGCCACAACCAGCACCGGAGTCATAATCCACACTTCGCGCATGCCGACAAAGCTTGTCCACTTGAACGCCGGAGCGATCCACCCGCCGATCACGAACTTCACACCCAGGAAGAGCGACCCAACAGCGAGCAGCGCGCCAGTCAGAGCGGCCAGAGCACCCTCGATCATGAAGGGAGCCTGAATGAACAGCGAGGACGCACCGACAAGTCGCATAATCGACGTCTCACGTTCCCTGCTCATCGCGGACAGGCGGATCGTCGTTGTGATCAGCAAGATTGCCGCCACAATCATGACGCCGGCCAGCCCCAGTGACATCAGCTTGGCTTTGTCGATCACGGAGAAGAGCGGCTCCACAATTTCGCGCTGATCCTTGACCTGCGCCACGCCGGGAGTGCCGGAGAATTCTTCCTTGATGATCGAATACTGCTGAGGGTCAACCAGGCGCACGCGGAACGAAATCGGCATCATGTCCACCGTGGTCCACTGCGTAATCGGGTTCTCCCCCATGATTTTCTGGAAGTTCTCGAACGCTTCTTCCTTCGATTCTTCGTACACGTCCTTGATCAGTGGGGCCAGCTCACCGGACGTCAGCTTGGTACGCACCGCGTCAATCTGGTCGCCGGTGGCTTCCTCGGCGTTACACGAGGGGATCTCATCGCCCTGTGCGCACATGTAGATCGACACTTCGATCTTGTCGTACCAGTCGGACTTCATGCGGTTGACCTGCATCTGCGCCAGGCCGGCCACGCCGACGAACAGCAGTGACACGAAGGTGACGATGATGACGGCCACCGACATCGCGCGATTACGGGTCAGGCCTTTGCCGACCTCGGAAAAGATAAAGCGTAGTTTCATCCCTCGATCACCTTGCTGCTCCGTAGACACCACGGGACTGATCGCGCACCACTGTGCCGTCCTGAAGCTCGATGACGCGTTTACGCATCTGGTTGACGATGTCGGCGTCGTGCGTGGCCATCACAACAGTGGTGCCGTTGCGGTTAATGCGGTCAAGCAGGCGCATGATGCCCAGCGACGTATCCGGGTCAAGGTTGCCGGTCGGCTCGTCAGCCAGCAACAGGGACGGCCGATTCACCATTGCGCGCGCGATCGCCACGCGCTGTTCCTCACCGCCGGACAGTTCGTGAGGCAGGCGTTTTTCCTTACCCGACAGTCCCACCAGTTCCAGCACGTCCGGTACAGCCGTCTGGATCGCGTGCTTGGGTTTTCCGATGACCTGCATGGCCAGGGCGACGTTCTCATACACGGTCTTTGATTCGAGCAGCCGGAAGTCCTGGAAGACCGTTCCAATCTGGCGGCGCAGTTTCGGCACGGCCCAGCGTGTCAGTTCACCAACATCGTGCCCCAAAACCCACACATGCCCCGAAGTGGCGATATTTTCTCGCATCACCAGCTGCAGGAACGTCGATTTGCCGGAACCTGATTTGCCCACCAGGAAGACAAATTCTTCGCGCTCAACCTCAAGGGACACATCGTCGAGGGCGGGGCGCGCACCCGGCTTGTACACCATGGTGACGTGGTCAAATCGAATCATGAACAGAACGCCGTTTTCATCAGACAACAGATCATTGTCAGACTATGGGCATTCGCCCTCATGGCCGGCGTGCGACACGCGGACGCGCGCATTCTGCGCGCGTCACCACCTCACATCAGGCCGATTCAGCTTCGTTCTGCTGGTTCTTGCGCCAGCGAATCCCTGCGTTAATGAAATCGTCAATACCGCCGTCGAACACGTCCTGCGGGTTCCCTGATTCGAACTCGGTGCGCAGATCCTTGACCATCTGATAGGGCTGCAGGACATAGGAGCGCATCTGGTCACCCCACGAGGCTTTCACGTCGCCAGCCAGTTCCTTCTTCTTGGCCTGCTCTTCCTCGTGACGCAACACCAGCAGACGTGACTGCAACACACGCAGGGCTGCCGCGCGGTTCTGGATCTGAGACTTCTCATCCTGCATCGACACAACAATGCCGGTCGGCAAGTGGGTCATACGGACAGCCGAATCCGTCGTGTTCACGGACTGGCCACCAGGCCCCGACGAGCGGAAGACGTCAACTTTCAGATCCGACTCAGGAATATCAATGTGGTCCGTTGACTCAATCAGCGGGATCACCTCGACGGCGGCAAAAGATGTCTGGCGTCGGCCCTGATTGTCGAACGGGCTGATGCGCACGAGACGGTGCGTACCGGCCTCCACTGACAAGGTGCCATACGCGTAGGGTGCCTGCACCTCGAAGGTAGCGGACTTAATTCCGGCTTCTTCCGCGTACGAGGTATCCATCACTTTAGTGGGATAGCCGTGGCGCTCCGCCCAGCGCAGGTACATCCGCATGAGGATTTCGGCAAAGTCGGCGGCATCCACACCGCCGGCACCTGAACGAATGGTGACCACGGCGTTGCGCTCGTCGTATTCACCATCCAGCAATGTGCGGATTTCCAACGATGACAGGTCATCACGGATTGCCTGCAGATCATTTTCCGCTTCATCCAGCAGATCGCCCGACTCATCGGAATCTTCACCTGCCAGCTCCACCATCGCTTCGAGGTCGTCAATACGCTCTTCCATGGTGGTGAGGCGTTCGAGTTCATTTTGCGCATGCGACAGTGCAGTGGTCACTTCCTGCGCATGTTCCACGTCATCCCACAGGTCAGGTGCGGCCGCCTGCCTGGACAAGTCAGCAATCGTGGATCGCAGCTTATCCGGCTGGGAGACAGCCAGAATATTCTCCATAGTGGTGCGCAGTGCTGGTATTTCTTCAGAAAACTCGATGGTCACCCTCCCACTGTAAACGATCGAGGGCAGCGATCAGGACTCCCCTGCTGTTATACATCTGACCCACCGCCGATAAGCGGCCGACCGTGCGATGCCTCAACGTTTCATGTCACACCAACGTTTATTTGACCACTTCTTTACTTTGCGGCGCGTGGCAGGAGGCCGCTCGATTTTTCAATGGCGACTGGAAAACCGCATGTTGGCGCGCGACTCCCTCGTTCATCGCATAAGAAAACCCCTACCCACACGCACGGCACCTCAGGGGTAAAAGACGTCCTTATTGTGGACCCTCGGCACCGATATGGGAATACCTTGAAGTAAAAATAACCAAATAATGGAAAGGTAGTCGGCAAAGTCTTCCGCGTCTGCCACAATTTTTCCATGACCGATTTAGATCTTTCTCGCTTAAGCGATTCCCTGCAGTCACAGTTCCACGCGCTCCAGGAGCGCAACCCGTCAGAACCGGAGTTCCTGCAAGCCGTCTACGAAGTGTTCCTGTCACTGGGACGCCTCGAAGGCAGCCGTCCTGACGATGACCGTTACTCCATCATCACGCGCCTGTGCGAACCTGAACGCCAGATCATGTTCCGCGTTCCGTGGGTAGATGATGACAACAACGTGCGCGTCAATCGCGGCTACCGCGTTGAGTTCAACTCGGCGCTTGGCCCCTACAAGGGTGGCCTGCGTTTCCACCCCTCCGTCAACCTGTCGATCATCAAGTTCCTCGGCTTCGAACAGATCTTCAAGAACTCCCTGACCGGCCTGGGAATCGGCGGCGGCAAGGGCGGTTCCGACTTCGACCCCAAGGGCAAGTCAGACGGCGAGATCATGCGTTTCTGCCAGTCCTTCATGACTGAGCTGTACCGCCACATCGGTGAAAACACCGACGTCCCCGCGGGCGACATCGGTGTGGGCGGGCGCGAAATCGGCTACCTGTTCGGACAGTACAAGCGCATCACGAACCGTTACGACGCGGGTGTGCTGACCGGCAAGGGCATCACCTGGGGAGGCTCCGAGGTGCGCACCGAGGCAACGGGTTACGGCCTGGTGTACTTCACCGACGAGATGCTCAAGGCGCAGGGCGAATCCCTCGACTCCAAGTGCGTGACTGTGTCCGGTTCCGGAAACGTCGCACTGTACGCCATCCAGAAGGCACAACAGCTCGGCGCTCACGTGGTAACCGCTTCCGATTCGTCCGGTTACGTGCTGGACGAGGACGGCATCGACTTCGAACTGCTCCAACAGATCAAAGAGGTCGAGCGCGGCCGCATCAAGGAGTACGCCGATCGGCGTCCTTCCGCAAAGTTCGTTGAAGGTGCAAAGCCGTGGGAGGTTGCCTGTGATGTGGCACTTCCGTGCGCGACGCAAAATGAACTGGACGAGGCGAACGCACGCCAGCTCATTGACAACGGTGTGCATCTTGTTGCTGAGGGTGCGAACATGCCGACCACTCCGGAGGCGACCGACCTGTTCCACGATAACCGTGTCCTGTTTGCTCCTGGAAAGGCATCGAACGCTGGTGGCGTGGCGACCTCAGCTCTGGAGATGGAGCAGAACGCTGCTCGTCATCCATGGACCTTTGAGCATGCCGACAACCGTCTCCACGAGATCATGGCGACCATTCATGACAACTGCTTGAGTGCTGCCAATGAGTACGGCGCGGAAGCTGATTACCAGACTGGCGCGAACCTGGCTGGCTACCTGAAGGTGGCTGACGCCATGCTGGCGATGGGTGTCATCTGATTGACTCATCACGAGTAATCTGACAGGCGCCGCAGCGGATACCACTGCTGCGGCGCCTGAATGTTCAGACGGTGCGCGCCGATGAGGACTGCGTCATGGTGGGCGCGGCAACGCCTTGCAGAACGGGCGGCAGCAACGGCAATGTGGCCTGAGTGCGCACAGTGACCTGAATGACGTTTTCTCCGACCGTCAGATCCGTTATGTCTACGCCCTGCCCCACTGCGCACGTGGTCGTTAACAGGCGCTCCAGGGTTCTGAAGGCTTCCTGCCTCGCCCCGCTTTCAGATGGCGCTGCGAGTTCGGCGCCACCTTCGCCGTAGTAGTTCTCCGCAGACAGTACTGCTGCGCCTGCTGCAGAGATTCGATCAGCGCAGCTCAGGAGCGCACGTTGTTGAAGGTGAACGGACGTGACAACCACGCCGACTGCTACGGCCAGCAACGCCACTGTGACCAGCCCGATGAGCAAAACAGTGATCCGGCCGTCCTCACTGTGCGGCTGATGCGCAGCACTCCGGTATCGGTTCCTATTCAATGCGCACCCCCTCGATGACTGCCTGCGTCGTCGAGGAGACGGGGAAAACTCCGCGAGCGCCGATCCACGATGGGATCAAGGGCAGCGGAACAGTTGTGGAGACCGTGACCGTCAGAAGGGCGCCGCTGGTGGAACATGACGGGTCGCAGCGCGTCGTGACTGATTCTGGAGCGGGCAGCCCAAAATCTGCGAAGATGATGTGCGCCTGCTGTGATGCAAATTCAGTGCGCTGCGGATCCGCCGACAGAAGCCGTGCGGCTTCACGGGAGGATGATTCACTTGCGAACGCCGCCGCCTGCACTGATGCAAGGGTGACAACGATGTACAGCGCGGGGATGACCAGCACGACCATCATCATGATGAATTCGACGATGGCGTTCCCGTCTTCACGTATGTCTCGCGCGGCCCTGGTGTCCCTCACGGTTCGGTTCCTTCTGCCTGGGCGGTCGGCTCACCGTCTTCCACCAGTGAGCGTCCGTGCACGGTGAGCCAGTTGGGTGGGCCCCACGTGAGGAACACAGGCATCGTTGTACGTACTGTCACGACGAGGGCGTCCTGCCCCTGCCACTGGTGGTGGGATGTCGAAATGTCACGGGGGCGTCCCTGCCCCAAAGAATCATCGAGCAGGTCGCCGGTTCGCTGGATGGCATCTGCGTCGACCGCGCCGACCAGGGCTCCTCGGCGTGCTCCCTCACTGGCGGCAGAGATCGCCAGGTTACGGGTGTGCAGGGCGAACGCGGTTTGCAGGAGGATCAGGAAGACGATGACGACCAGTGCCTGCATCATGGCGTGTGCAACCACCTCTGAGCCTTCTTCGCTCCAATGCGTCCGCTCCTGCGTTGTCATGGTGGCCTTACCCGAAGTTGACGGAAGACAATGCCTGTTCCAGCATGTTTTGCAGTTGCGGACCGGCGATCGCCCATATTCCGATGACGAGGGCGACGGTCATGAGCGTGATGAGGACCCATCCGAGTACGTCGCCGCGGTCTCCCTCGTCAGGCTGTGTCGGCAGGTGGATGAACCTGTCTGTCAGTGTTGCGATCCATAGGAAGAAGGTGTGCATCGGGTTTCTCTCTTTTCTGTCGGTGCGGTGGTGGTGTGGTATTGGGATATGCATGTCACGGTCCGATCTGGAGGGCAAGCAGCCCGGGGTACAGTGCGAACAGGACAGTGATGGGCAGGATCAGGAAGACGATCGGGAACAGCATGGCGATCTCTTTCCTGCCACCTTGTTCCATGAGTCGTTGCCGAGTTACTTCGCGAATGTCGCGCGCCTGGTCGTGCAGGGTCTGAGCCAGTGGCGCTCCGCGTTCGATGGCGGTAACAAGGGTCTGACACAGTCGTGACAAGTTGGGTGAATCATTGCGGGCGGCAAGGTCGGTCAGTGCCCGCGTGGTGGCACGGCCCATCCGTATCTGAGTGACCGTGTGGTTCAGTTCGCGGGCCAAGTGCGACTGGGAGATTCCCGCCACACGCGACAAGGCTGCCGGCACCGATTCACCGGCACCGATTGCCAGTGCGAGCAGCTCAGAGGCGTCAGGGACACTACTGTCCAGTTGACGCTGTCGACGCCTGGCCTGCACACTCAGGAGCTGGTCCCACAGTGCGGCCCCCGTCAATGCACCCACCGCCAGAGCACATATGAGTGACATGATTCCTGCGGGGGTGCGGTGAATCAGCGGGATGATCGCAACTGCGGCCAGGAGCATCAAGCAGGTTGCCGCAATGAACTGGTGCAGGCGAAAAGTGGCGAGCTCCCTGCCCGAGCCGAGCAGTTCCAGGCGGCGAACAACGCTGGTGGATGTGGAGCCAATTGCGTCCATTACGCGTGCGAGCCACTGCGCCGCCAGTGAACGTACCCGACTGCCCGGCATATCGGAAGGCCACGTGGTGTCCGAGCGCTGGCTCCACACGCGCACGGCGAGCAGATTGTTGCGGGCACGGATGGCAATCGCCAGCTGCCATATTCCAATACCCAGAGTCATCCCTATCGCGACAGCCGCCCACGTCATCCCATTCATCGCAGGGTCCGCCGTTCCGTTTCCAGTTTGCCGATCTGCTTCATCACGAAGTACGCGACGACCGAGACCAGTGCCCCCACACTGAGGATCACCACGCCTTGTGGAGTGGAAAACGCGCTGGCGGCCTGGGCCTGTGCGGAGATCAACACCAGCACGATCCACGGGGCTGCCACTCCCAGCCTGGCTGCGTTAACTGTCCATGACTGGCGCGCTTCGAGTTCTCCGCGGATGCGTGCATCTTCACGCAGCATGACTCCCAGGTCTCGCAGCAGGACCGCCAGGTCTGATCCGCCGACATCGCGTGCCAGGCGTAACGCTTCGATAATGCGGTCTGCCACCGGATCGGCGAGCCGGTTTTTCAGTCCCGTCAGCGCATGGTCGAATCTGCCGTCAGCGCGGTACTCCGTACTGAACGTGAGGAAATAGGGACGCAAGATTCGCGGTCCGCGCTCACCGCAGTCGATGAGCAGTTCGGGCAGGGAAGCACCCGATCGGATACCTGCCACCAGTTGATCCACCACATCGGGCCACGCCGCTCGAGTCTGCCTGGTCACGCGCGCAGCGCGACCCACGATCACCATGGTGGGAACGGGTGCGATCATCAGTGCGACCACGATGGCCACGGTCCATGTGCGTGTGTAGGCCAGCACGCCCAGGAAGACACCACTCATGATCGCCAGCGTGACCAGGACGTGCGTGCTGCGGGTCAGGGAGGAAATTCCGGACCTGATCAGGATGTCGTTCCACGCCTGCCACCAGTTCGGTGACCACCTCGGCAATTGAGGTGTGCCGACGAAGGCCAGGAGGATGCAGTTCACACCGATCCCCAGGACGATTCCGATCAATGTGGCGCTCATGACGGCCCACCCGTCAGCAGGGCACTCAGATCATGGTGGGCCAGAGCGAAGCGTTCATGCGCGTCAAGTGCGCCTCGGCCTCGCACCCACGTGGCACCGTCATAGCACCACAGATCTGCTGATTCGATGCGCATCTCCTCGACTCGTCCGGGCACGGCGAGCACCTCGGACACAACGCGTGTGCCGTCGTGGTTGCGTTCAACGTGGCACACGATGTCAACGCTGTGCGCAAGCGTGGGGACAACGAACTGAGGGGTGACGTTTTCGCCGGCGAGCAAGGGGAGCATGGACAGTTTCGACAGTGCTTCGCGGGCCGAGTTGGCATGCACGGTCGCCATTCCTGGAACACCCGCGTTGAGTGCGAGCAGCAGGTCGAGCGCTTCTGGACCGCGCACCTCTCCGACGATGAGCGTTTCGGGGCGCATTCGCAGTGATTCACGCACCAGGTCACGCAGCGTGATTTCGCCTGTGCCTTCCATCGAGCTGGGGCGTGTCTGCATCGCAATGCAGTCGCGAGCCGGCAATGCGAGTTCGAAAACTTCTTCACAACTGATGACGCGGCGCGCGCCCGGGATTTCTCCGCATAGTGCGCGCAGGAGTGTTGTCTTTCCTGCCTGGGTGGCGCCCGACACGACGATGGATAAGCCACTGTCCACGGCGGCGGAAAGGAATTCAGCAACATACTCGGGCAGCATGGCCACATTGACGAGGTCGCGCAGCGAGCGGGCACGTTGAATGTGTTTGCGAATGTTGACTGACCAGTGCTGGCCGGTCACGGGAGGGATCACGACGTGCAGGCGTTCCCCGCCGGCCAGCATTGCATCCACGAAGGGTGCTGACAGGTCAAGGCGCCGGCCCGAATGGTGCAGCATTCGTTCCACGAGGTCTCGCACCTGCTGGTCGGACAGGATCAATGTGGTCAGCTCGGGTTGGCCGTTTCGCGCGATGAAGATGCGCGAGGGGTCGTTGATCCACACTTCTTCAACCTCTGGATCGTCCAGATACCGCTGGAGGGGGCCAAAGCCGATAACCTCGGCCAGCAGGTTTTCTGTGTGCTCGTGGATTTCGTCGGGGGTGAGCGGCCCGAGCATCTGCGTGACGGTTTCCTCGGCCAGCTGCCGGGCGCGTTGGGTGTGCGCGAAAGGGTCGATGCCGCGGGATGCGAGTGCGCTGCGCAGCTGTGTGGCTGTATCGGGCGTGCTCGCCATCGTGCCGTTCCTTTCGCGTTGCAGTGGGCTGTCCTTGTGATTACTGTCACCGAACGTAGCAAAGTAGCATCCTGATGGGAACCCTTTCTACTGAACTGTGGATAACTTCGGGTGGGGGTTTGGGTACCGGTGAGCGTTCGGTGCGCCAGTGACCTGCAGTTTTTCCCAAACGGGGCGTGAAACACCATTAATGAAGCGGCTCGAAGTGTGGACAGGCCATGTACCGTAAGAGGGTGAGTACACCACGAACACCTCTTGAATTGGCTGCGTTGGCGACCGCGGCGGTACCCGGCCTTTCTGTTGCGGCTTTACGTGAGCCTCAATTCAGTGACGAGGTTGTCTCCATGACCGGCATTGTCGATGATCAGGGGAACCGCTGGACCGTGGTGTGTCCGCATGAAGATGTGGGCGGTGTGGATTTGAGGGCACAGTGGGCGGTCCTTGCCCGTCTGGCGTCTGCTCACGATACGGGTGAGGTCGGTTTTGATGTGCCGCGTCCTGCTGGTATTGCCCGCACCCGCGAGGGCGTGTCGGTGATGGTGCATCAGGATCTTGCGGGCCGTTTCATGGGTGATGAGGACTTCGATCAGTCGGGTATTTTGCCGGCCTCGCTGGCCCGATCAATCGCCAGCTTGCATAACCTGCCTGTCTCAACGTATTCGGATGTGAATGTTCCGCAGTATTCGGCCTCTGAGTGCCGTGACCGCCACCGTGCTGTCCTCCAGGAAGTATTGGCAGCTGTGACGGTTCCTGCGAATCTTGTGCGCCGCTGGCGAGCTGCCTTAGATGATGACGCTTTGTGGCGTTTCCGCCCGTGCCCTGTTCACGGCGATCTGCATGTGCAGTCGGTGAAGGTCGCAGATGGGATCGTGCTGTCCATCAGTGGTTTTTCCTCTGCGCACTTGGGTGATCCGGCGATCGACGTGGCGTGGATTTTGTCTCAGGCGTCTGATGGTTTCCTTGAAACGTTCCAGTCGTCGTATTCGATGACGAGGATGGCGACGGACTTGCACCTGGTGACGCGCGCTCAGTTGCTGTCTGAATTGGCAATCGTGCGCTGGCTGTCTCACGGGCTTCATGCCGAGGACAAGGAGATCGTTCGCGACGCGTCGCAGATGTTGACGGATGTGTCGCTCGACGTGGGCGATGACCTGCTGACGGAGCATGAGCTCGCGCCTGAACCCAAGGATGAGAATGCCCCCGCGGATGAACCTGAGCCTGCCGCAGAGCCCGTCGCGCCAACCTGGACTGCTTCGCCTGAGAACGTGACGGAGCCGGTGTCGATGGACGAGGTGGAGTCCGTCATTGACCGGCATGCCGATGGTGATCCGACTCGCACTCCCCCACAGTTTTCCTGAAGCGACGCGCAGGCGCGCTCTATGCTGGCGACTGCGTGAACACTGCCTGCAACGCGGTTTCCAGGTCGTTGATCGGTGAGTCATATTCGCGCACGATTGCGTCCAGAGCTTCCCTGGAATACATGCGCTGATCTGCTGGAACGGAAGGATTACCACCCAGGTAGACGATGCGGGCATGAATGTCGTCCGGGTCTGTTCCGCTTCGCTGCGCCCATGCGGCGGTGTAGAGGCGCAACTGAGTC
Source organism: Pauljensenia sp. C0170B5 (assembly GCF_056590195.1). Lineage (NCBI taxonomy): Bacteria > Bacillati > Actinomycetota > Actinomycetes > Actinomycetales > Actinomycetaceae > Pauljensenia > Pauljensenia sp. C0170B5. The sequence continues at coordinate 15,884 of NZ_JBWPVR010000009.1, forward strand.
AGATGCGCCTGCGCGGTGAGCGCTCCGCTTGGATTGCGCGTCGGGGCGCGACCTGTTTTCCAGTCGATGATCACTGTCCGGCCGTCGGCATCTTCGAACACAGCGTCGAAGCGGCCGGGAATACTCAAGGAGCCGATCCGCACCGAGAAGGGTTCTTCTACCGCGATCGGCTTTCCTGTATTGACAATGGGGAGGGTGTTGAAAATGCCTTTCATTGCGTCAAAGCGCCTGTGTTGCGCCGAGCTAAGCGTCTCTTCGCCGGGAATGTGCTCATCCCACAGTTCACCTGAGACCATGCGCAGCTGGCGTTCGACCCATGAGTGGAACAGTGTCCCCAGGGTCGCGGCGTCGCTGGGTTCGCGCGGTATGGGCCGACGCAAGTCGCGCGCATACTCATCTGGACTGCTCAGCAGTCGTGTCACCGAGGTTGCCGGAATGCGGCTCAGTGGCACAACAAGCGCATCGTCGTGTTTGCGCAGCAGATGCTCGTCGAGAAGGACGCGCGTATCGGCGGCCAGCGGGTGCGGGGTGCGCGCCAGATGCGTGTCACCATCGGTCGCCTCACCGCTATGCCGTGTCATCGCATCCTGCACTGCGTGAGCCACCTGCGTCATGCGTTGGCGCGATACGTCAGGAGGTGCCGGAAAGAGCGGTGAGTCTTGCGCGGCCAGGAGCTGTGCGACTTCTTCAGGTTCAGGTTGAGGCGCGATCGCACGTTCAGGGTCAGCAGCCGTCAGCCCAGCTTCAAGTGGTTCCATCAGATAGCGCGAGGGAAAGTGCAATTTCGCTGACGATGCCACCCATGCACCGGTCAGCAGCATGTGATGGCGTGCCCTGGTCAATGCGACGTATGCGAGACGGCGCTCTTCGCGCTCCGTCTGGCAGCCCATTTCAGGCCGATAGGTCTGCGAAATCCAGTTGTTGAACGCTGACTGAGGTGTTCGCCCCTCCCCTTCACCGATCGTCAAGGCCGGTAGGTAGTCGGCATCGCCTCGCAACGGGTAGGGAATCTCGCTGCTTCGCTCCAACCATCCGCTCGCTCCGGGCGGGTCATCGCGCCACGTCACTGAGTTCGAGCGGTGAGAAGGGAAAATCCCATCCCCCAGTCCGTAGACAACCACACTGTCCCATTCCAGACCTTTCGCCCCGTGGATGGTGAGAATCTGCACCGCATCGGGATCCGGGTCGGTGTGCGGCCCGGCAAGGCCACGTTCTTCCTGTTCGGCCACATCCAGCCACGCAAGGAATGCGCGCATCGACGGATCAGGGGCATCTTTCTCAAAGTTTCGGGCCACATCCACGAACGTATCCAGCGCTTCGCGTCCGTCGTTGGGCATGGGGTCGGCAATAGCATCGGTTGCCACTCCCAGTATCGAGATGGCACGTTCCACCTGATCTGTCACCGGATGCCCGGACCATTCACGGATGGCACGCAGTTTGCTGGACAGGACCTCGACGCGCGCCACTGCTGCTGCAGAGATCGCAGGAGAAGCATCATCGCCGCGCCAGTGCACGGGCGGAGGCGTATCGAGAGCGTCGAGAAGGTAGGTCAGGGGATGGTCTCCCGGCGTACGCGTATTTCGTGCCCTGGCCCACTTGCCGAGCACCTGCAGATCCGAGGCTCCCAGGTCGAGGTTCGTCACCAGCCGCAGTGCTGCAGGCGAATCGCTCACGTCAACACTCAATCGCAATGCTGCCCGCACATCTGCGACCGCAGGTTGTTGAAGCAGTCCTCCTAAACCAATTACCTGGGTAGGAATGTCATGTGCTCGAAGTGTTTTTTCCACTGCAATAAAATCGGAGGTTCGCCTGCACAGCACCGCCGCGCTTGACCATCTGGAGCCTCGGCGCTGGCGGTGCTTCACGAGGAAGCGGGCCGCTGTTTCGGCCTGGTCTTGGGTGCTGGTCTCGAAGGCGACGTCCACAACTCCGTCATGGGCGCGCTCGCGCGCAGCCTGAACCGCCTGTTCGAGGCGCTGCTGTTCAGCAACGGGAGCCGCTTCGCGTCGCGCGCGCTCCAAGTCAGCAGTCAGTGTTTGTTCGAGCGTTTTGAGCTGCGGTATGTCGGAATCCTCACGCAGCGGCCTGGACACGTGGTTGGCGACATCGAGAATCATGCGGTCGTTTCGGAACGCTGTCGAGAGGTACTGTGTTTGCTCGACGTGAGGCGTATCCGAACAGAAGCGGTCCAGGAATGATTTCAGCGATCCGGCTGAGGCACCACGCCACGAGTAGATGGACTGGTTGGGATCCCCTACCGCTGTCACTGGGTGATCGTGGAACAGTGCCGCCAGAAACTTCATCTGGATGACGGAGGTGTCCTGAAATTCGTCCAGAAACACGGCGTGATAGTCGGCTCTCAATTGGTCGCGCACAGCGGGCGCGCTGTGGGCGAGCCGGTTGGCCAAGATCAGCAGGTCGGAAAAGTCGACGACTCGTTCACTGCGTTTGCGTTCAGAGAAGGCGTCGATCAGGTCAAGGAGGCGCAGCCGCAGGTCGTTGGTGTCCACCATGCTCTTGAGTACGCCGGTCGGCTTGCCAATTTCCCGCAGCGCCGTTCCGAATTCGTCGAGGAATACGCGCATCTCATCAATGCTCATTGCGTGTTCAGCGATTTGGCCGGCAAGACCCAGTGCGCTGTCCACAAGGCTGGATACGCTCTTGTCGCTTCCCAGATCGTGTGGCCACATCTCAACGATGTCGGTCATCATCTGGACTGCGCCTGCCTGTCCGATCAGACGCTGGTTCGGGTCGATACCCAGACGCATCCCGTGGTCGTGGACGATTTGCTGTGCGAAGGAGTGGTATGTCATACATACCGGATCCTCAGTGGTGATGATGCCGTCGCAGTGCTGGCTCAGTGTGCTCAGGCGCGCTCGAAGCCGCTGACCGAGTTCAGCGGCTGCTTTGCGTGAGAAGGTCAATCCGAGGATCTGGTCGGGGGATAGTCCTCGCGCGGCGACCATGTGCAGCACTCGCATCGACATGGTCTCGGTCTTGCCTGACCCAGCGCCGGCAACAACGAGGAGCGGCTCCATGTCAGCTTCAATGACGCGTTGTTGTTCGGCGGTGGGAACCGGCAGGCCCGTCAGTTCCGCGATTCGTCGGGCTGTCATCTCAGGATGGGTCAGCGTCTGCGTTGTCATGGCAGTGTCCTCCGTCCTCCATCTTTGGCAGGGCAACTCTGAGCGAAACGGCAAAAACGGCATGCATCTTCTGACGGTGTTGCCGGATAGTGTGGGCCGCGCGCCATCTGTCCCCACTGCTTCATCTGGTCGCACCATTGAGTGAACTGTTCGGAGTCCATTGCTGACTGTTCGCGCGTCGCGACGTTTTTCTTTCCGAGGTACACCAGGCGGGCTCCAGTCATTTCATATCCTGCGACTGTCAGCGCCACCTGGTAGGACGCGAGCTGAGGATGTTCCTGAGCCGCGGTCTTTGATACGGCACTCTTGCCTGTTTTCAGGTCCGCCACGCGTATCTTCCCGTCCACATGTTCAATCCGGTCAATGCGCCCGCTCACGATGACATCACCGATAGTGGCGTGAATGGATTGTTCGACCTCTACCGGACCGGGCACTCCCTCCATATATGCGGCAAGGTTCTCGATGATGTGTTCAGCCTGCGCGATCTGCTGGCGTCCTGCCAGTGTGTTCGCATCGAAGTCCAGCAGGTCATATGCGGCGCGCAACTCGCTCATCATGACATCGAGTGGTCCATGCGGGTGACGCTGAGCAATGGCATGGATGAGGGAGCCCAATTCCTGGGCGGCACCCGGCGCCTGGTCAGCGCCGATCGACGTGAAGAACCATTTGAGCGGGCAATCGCGGATGTCCTGGATTTTCGAGGGTGACAGGCGCACCGTTTTCGAGCCGGTAACCTCAGAGGTCGTCACCCCGCCTGTCCCCATCCAGTAGCGCGGGTTCGCATAGCTGACACCGCTGCGTGCCAGCACCGCAAGCAGTTCAATGGCCTGTTCGCTTTCTTTTCCACCCTGAGCTGCAAGATGGCGCAGGTGCGCGACGTGACCAGCCATGTTCAGGGGCGCAGGTACGCGTTCAACGATCCAGTCTCCATCTTCGGTGCGCGGTGCGTGACTGTATCGCGCAATCAGGTCCACGAACGACGAGGGAGCTTCGTCCTCATTCAGCACGGCATAAACCTGCACGCGTCGCGTAGCTCTGGACAAAGCGGCGGCGAACAGACGGCGTTCATCTTCCATGATCTGGTGGCGCGCCAACCGCGTGGAGGGATCAGGGTCAGCCTGCCCGATCAGGTCGGAACGCAGCACTCGGTCACGCACCGTCATGTTGGGCCACTGACCGTCCTGCACGCCCACGATGTGCACGAGCTTCCATTCGCGCCCCATCGCGGCTGCCGGTGTCAGTACTTCGATTCCCCGAGGACGAATCCCTGCCTGCGCGATCGTATCGGTTGGTACGTCATCACCGAGCAGCTGCTGCGCGAAAGCTCCTGCCCGTGCGCCTGGCTCACGCTGCTCGTAGACATCGGCAACTTTGAACAGTGCCAGGACCGCGTCGAGCTGATCGTCGTACCATGCGGCATCCGTGCCTCCAGCAATGGCGCCATTGCGCCATCGGGTCGCCACTGAGTGCTCCTCACCCAGTTCGCTGCTGCTGTTCCACAGGCGCCACAGTGCCACGCCGGGTGTCAGTTGTGCGGCATCTTGGGCCGCTTTCCACATCAGGTGAGCTGTGAGCAGTTCACCCCTGATGCGCGACACGGCCTCCTGCGCTGCGTCGTCGTCATCACTGAGCGTGTTGAGGATCTGCGGCGAAGCGATGAGATCAGCGATGCTCACCTCCTGGACGCGGGCATCAGTGTCGTCGCCATCATCTGCACTGCCTGCACCTTCGTCCCGGCACTGCCGGTTCAGCGCTCGCAGAACTCGCGACACGTCAAGAGGATCGACCTGGATGTAGGGCGAGTCGATCAGGTGCGTGAGCAAATCCTCCGGATCTTCCGGATCGGCACAGATCAGCTCAAGCAGAATCCGGGTTGCTGGCTCTGCGGAGAATGTGAAGGCGCGCTGACCACCAGCAACGGGGACTGAGCCTTGCATCAGCTGACGCCTGACCTGTTCAACGATGCTGCTGGAGCGCGCGATGATGACCTGGTCCGTCCAGTCCATCCCCTCATGCAGAAAAGCATGGCGCACGGCCCGCGCGCACTGCGCCCCCATCTGAGCATCGGTTGCGACGACGTGCAGATGCACATCACCTGTCGCCGGCGTATCGTCTGCCTGCCCATCCGACACGCCCAATGCCTGAGCTTCTGCCAATCGGTGCGCAGCCGAGGCCTGCACGCCGATTCGTTCAACTGCGTCGTAGACCATGTGACGCAGTACGGGTGTGCCGCGGCGGTTGGCACCCAGCTGCATCAGGGGAACGCCCAGGCGGCGCGACAGGCGCGCATCCAGGTGGGGTTCGCCTCCACGGTAGGACGCCACGGCAACATCGGGAGCGGCAAATGCCACGATCCTGGTGCCACTGCGCGCACACGCGCTGAGCAGTTCGACGGTTGAGGGAGTGCAGTCCTGCAGATCATCCACCACGATCACATCAGGTATGGGCGCATCTGCGCTCACCCCCACGCGCGCGGCATCACGATCCCACCCATCGATCACCTGAGCCGCCACACGCTGTATGCGCGACATGTCAGCCAGCATTGTGCCGCGCGTTTCCACAGCGAAGTCGGGGCCCCCCTCGTACACCTGCAGAAGCTGCCCGCACGCCACCCACTCGTCTGCACCGCGCTCACGTCCAATTCGTTCCAGTTCCTCACCGCTGATACCTGCTTCACCGGCGCGAGCGAAAAGGTTGCGTACTTCCATGCGGAAGGCCGCCATGTCACGCATCTGTTCAGGCAGGAATTCCGGCCAGTTAATGCCGGGACGCGTCATCAGGTCCGCTATGAGTTGATCTTCTGCCGCTCCGGTGACCAGTTGAACGGGACCGAGTGGATCCGCGCGCACGGTGCGCCACGTGGAGACAACCTGATAGGCGCAGCCGGCCGGCGTTCGCACGGGGCGAACAGTGTGCGGTGCGAGCGCTTCCACACGGGGTTGAAGCCAGTCCGCCCGGTTGCGATCCGGCACGAGCATCATCACGTTGTCTGACCTGTTCACAGCCTGTTGGACAACAGCCAGTGCGCACGTCGTCCGCCCCGATCCAGGCATGGAGCGCACCACAGCATGCTGCCCGGCGGCAACCGCATCGCATACTGCGCGTTGATACTGATCCAGCTGAGGAACAGCAACGTGAACTGGCTGTTCACGCGCGATAATCGGAGTCGTGGTGATGTCCATGTCCTAATAGTGACATCCTGCACGTGCATTTGCGTTCGATCCGGTACGTGAGGTGCAGCGTTGCTAGGGTGAGAACCAGGATATGGCCGGCTCGAAAGGGAGTTTCACATGAAAATAGCAATCGGAGTGCAAGGCGCTGCCCGCGAACTTCAACTTGACGTGGACATGGACGAGGAAGACCTGGTCGCCCTCGTCAAGCAGACAGCCGCAGACTCGACCGCCCTCGACCTGTCTGACCGTCGGGGACAGCGCATCATCGTACCGGCAGCATCCCTGGCATACGTGTCGATCGCCTCAGAACAGCCTCGCCGAGTGGGCTTCGCCGTCAGCTAGAGATGAACCACCTCAGGGCTTGAGGTTAATGCGCTCCATGCGCTCACCGTGACGCCGGGTGACCTCGGCGGAAATGGCATCAGCCGTGTCGCCGTCTTTCGCCAGATTCGGATGCGTGAACAGCGTGGCACGAGCCAGACCGAGCACCTCGCCCGCCACGCGCCTGGCCCACAAGGACAACCGTGCGGCCAGCTGCCCGTCCTGCGCAGTCAGCGGCGCGAGGTGTTCTTCCACCCACGCGCCCTGACCCAGATCCCACGACTCCGACACGTCATCAAACAGCTTGTGGCACACGGCGACTTCGCGCATCAGATCACTCAGGATACCCAGCGTGACGTATGTTTTGACGGAGCGTTCCCACCACTGACTGGGCCGGGTGCGCATGTCAATGTCGTCAAACATGCCTGAATACTCGTCGGCAAGCTCGGCCAGATCCAGCCCGCGGTGACGCGCCCAGACTCCCATCTGTGTGAAGAACTGGAACGCGCGATCCGCCATTTCCATGTGAGCGATATGGGCGTCGATGGTGGGCGCCTGGTCACCGTCCTTGGCCAGACGGGTCATGGCCGCCAGCGCGCCGTACGCGAAAAAACCGAGCGCTTCACTGGTGGCGTGTGAAGGAGTTTCGTAGACACGTTGCATGGCTCCAGCCTAGCGCGATCACAGCCGTGGGACGTGATAACCCTCACCGCCTGCACATTCATACGGCCGACACGGATATCATGGAGACGAACATACGGTTGACCGGTCGCTTTGACTCAACACGACACCGTCAGATACCGACTGAACCGCGGAGCTTTCACCTTGGTGAAATCTTTGCCGCGTCCGTGCACATTCAACGGCGCCCGACATGAGGCGTGTATGTGCCCAGTGATAATGCGCGATCGGCTTCCCCTCGTGTGTGAGTGCATCGCATTCACACCTGACCTCGGGCAACGTCCCGAAGATGGAGATAGCAGGATCGTGACTGATTCCTTGACAGATAACGAAGCGCAGCCTCAGGACGAGTCACCCTCGTCAGTGACCTACTCAGCCGGGGTGGTGCGCCTGGGTGACATTGCCGACGGAACATTCGACGCTCACGCCGGCGAAGCAGTCCCGGACATCACTGACGAGGACGGCTCCACGTCGCACCTCGATGAACGCTCATTCGCAGATTTCGGCGTGTGCGATCCGATCGTGCAGGCGTTGGAGGAGCGTTCCATTACCCACCCGTTCCCGATTCAGGCACTCACCTTGCCGGTGGCGCTGGACGGGCATGACATCATCGGCCAGGCGAAAACCGGTACCGGCAAGACGCTGGGTTTTGGGATCCCACTGCTTCAGGAGCTGGTGGTGCCCTCGAGCCCGGCGTATGCGGATCTGCTCAATCCCGACTGTCCGCAGGCACTGGTTGTGCTCCCCACGCGCGAGCTGTCCAAGCAGGTGGCGGCTGATCTGCGCGTCGCCGGATCGAAACTGGGTGTGCGCATCACGGAGATTTATGGTGGCGTAGCGTTCGAGCCGCAGATCGATTCGCTGGAACGCGGCACTGACGTCGTTGTGGGAACTCCCGGTCGTCTGATCGACCTGCTCAAGCGGCGCGTGCTCAAGCTCAACGGCGTGAAGACAGTAGTCCTTGACGAAGCCGACGAGATGCTGGATCTGGGCTTTTTGCCCGATGTGGAAACTTTGCTGGCACGCGTTCCGGCTACGCGCCACACGATGCTGTTCTCAGCGACGATGCCTGGCCCGGTAGTGGCGCTGGCTCGCCGCTTCATGTCCCAGCCGACTCACATCCGCGCGCAGGACCCGGAGGATCAGGGCGCCACGGTGCGCACAGTCAAGCAGGTCATTTACCGCGTGCACGCGATGAACAAGGTGGAAGTCATCAGCCGTATTCTGCAGGCACGAGGGCGAGGCCGCACCATTATTTTCTGCCGCACCAAGAGGACGGCAGCGCGCCTGGGCGAGGATCTGACGCATCGCGGTTTTGCTGTTGGTTCGCTGCACGGTGACCTGGGTCAGGGTGCGCGCGAGCGGGCAATGCGGGCGTTCCGTAACGGCAAGATCGACGTGCTGGTGGCCACCGACGTGGCGGCACGCGGCATCGACGTTGACGACGTGACACATGTGGTCAACTACCAGTGCCCTGAAGACGAGAAAATCTACCTGCATCGCATTGGACGCACCGGCCGTGCAGGCGCATCCGGCACCGCTGTCACATTCGTGGACTGGGATGATGTGCCGCGCTGGTCACTGATCTCGAAAGCGTTGGGGCTGGGCGTGCCAGACCCCCTTGAGACGTACCACACGTCGGATCACTTGTACACGGATTTGGATATCCCGACCGATGTCACCGACCGTTTGCCGCGTTCACAGCGCACGCGCGCGGGTCTGCAAGCCGAGAAGGTGGAGGATCTGGGAGAAACCGGTCGCGGGCATCACGGTCCGAGACGCGGATCAGGGCGTGGTTCGGGTCGAGGATCCGGGCGTCGAGGCGGTGGGCGTCGCTCCTCTGGCCGCCGTAAGGGCGCAGCGTCGCAGGACGGTGGATCTGAGGAGACACCGCGTCGTCAACGTACGCGTGTGCGTCGCCGCAAGAGTGACTCTGGATCTGTCAAGGGTGAGGGCACTCAGGGCACTCGCCGCCGTGTACGCCGCCGTTCCAGTGGTTCCGAGGCTGCTGAGTAAGTCGGCACCACCTGAAGTTTCACGCATACAGATGCCCAAGGCTAACGAATCGGCCTTGGGCATCGGTGTCAAAGTCGTCTTAGCGGGACTGGCTGGACCATCCCTTTCTCAGGCATGGCGAGGGCGCGCATCCACCCTCGAACGCCTATATCCTGCGCTGCGTGAACCTGGCTGCAAACCAGCGCGCCGTGGGTGGAACCAGCGTCAGCACTACGATGACAATCACGATTCCAAGCTGGCCCAGTTTGATCGCCCAGCGACCAAGGTGATACTCCTGCAGCAAAACCGCGTAGCTGAAAACGGACAGCAGCTCCCATCCGATCGTCATGATCCCTGCAACCAGCATCAGGATCCGGGTCATTCGCATGGTGACGAGGAGTGCACCGAGCAGCAGCAGGACACACAGGCCGATAATGACAAGGTCGATAACCACTGCAACCATCGTGAGGTCCTCGCCATTGTCTGTCATCTGCGGCAACGCTGTGAGTGCGTCGTTGATAGCTCTGACAGAGCTGAAGATGGAATAGATCAACGTGAGGATGAGCAGCGCCCACACCGTCCCTGGCCGACGATTCGGCTCCACCTGGCCACCAACAGGTCGCACCGGGTCCGACATTGGTACCTCCACATCCACGCTACACTGACCTTCATACTTTCTCACAGGCCCGCCTCCCTCGACAAGCAGACGAGGGAGGCGGGCTGCCTGGCAATCCGCTACCGAACGGATGTGCGCCGATCCGCGTGACGCCGCGCGAGGACAAGCAGCACCACTGCCAGAACAACCGCCCACAGGACGTATCCAAGCCCCAACACCTCAGGCGATGCTGCGTCAAACTGCACCAGTTTGACGAAGCTGGGCCACATTCCTTCCATGACGATGTCACCTGCCCCGGGATCTTCCATACGCACTCCGATCGGAATGAACAGCATGAACAGCGCGGCTCCGACTTCATAAACAACGTATGTGCAGAACAGGCCGAGGACCGGTGCGCCCCATCTGAGCGACCAGAGCTTTTCGTCAGAACTGATTGTGATCACCGACCATACGATCACCAGTGAGCAGACTAACTGGAGGAGCACGCTTGCGATTACCAGTATGACCGCATTGGTCCACGCCTGCTGAAGAATCTGGTCAATGACGTAGCGCGCAGGTTCGGCGCCGACGTAATACAGGACGGCAAGCAGCGTGAACACGGCGGTCACGATCAGTGACAGCACGCCGACGATAAGTGCGTACAGGAGTTTTCCACTCAAAAGTGTTGATGTGCGCACCGGAATGGTCTGCGTGAATGAGCCCTGTCGCCCATACATTGATGTCCAGTAGTTGAGGATGCATATCAGCGCCTGCACTGCAAGCAGCCCGCCGATTGCCACCACTGCGAGTACCAGGGAAGTTTGCTTCAACACTGGAATTTTCAGCGCATCTGCGCCGATTGCTGTGCCCAGCAGCAATGCTGCCACGACAGGCATGACGCACAGCTGGCGCCACGTTGCTTTGGCGTCATAGCGGATAATTGTCCAGATCATCGTGCATACACCTTTCTAAACAGAGTGTCGAGGTCCGTGCCGTGCTCTTCTCGCAGATCATCAACGTGTCCCGCCAGCAGGATCTTCCCCTGGCGCATGAAGATTGCGTAGTCAATGATCGGCTCGATGTCGCGGATCAGGTGTGTGGACAGGATCATGAGGGCGTCGGGGTCAAAACCTATGAGCACGCCGCGCATGATAATGTCGCGCGCCGCCGGGTCAACCCCTGATATCGGCTCATCCAGCAGGTGGACTTTTGCCCGTCTGGACATGGTGAGTGCCACTTGCGCCTTTTCGCGCATACCTTTTGACATCTCTCGGAAGCGTTTGTTGTGTGGCAGTTCGAAGAAATCGATCATCTCAGAAGCCTGAGCGCGGTCGAAGTCGTCGAAGAAGTCGGCATACATGCGGATCGCCTCATCGGCTGTCAGGCTGGTTGGCAGCGCCGATTCGTCCGGCAGGTAGGAGGTGATGGCTTTGGACTGCGGGCCGGGCGCATGGCCGTGGATGGCGACGTTCCCCTCGTAACCGGACAGTATTCCTGCCAGGATTTTCAGAAGTGTCGTTTTCCCGGACCCGTTGTCCCCCATCAGGCCAACGATCTGCCCGGGCTCAATGGCGAAAGATATATCGTTGAGCGCCGGCCATTGTCCGTATTTTTTGGTCAGGTGCGCAACCTCAATTGCGTGCGTTGTCATGAGGATCCTTTGCGTGTTTCTGTTCATTGCCGAGGGCGACTGTGTCAGGTCCATACGTATTCCACTGGGAATTGATCAGCTCAGTGATCGTGTTCTTGTCACATCCAAGTGCTTTCATCTGTGCGATGAATTCAGCTGTTATCTGGTGTGCAAGGTTGTCGCGATGCTGCTTGATCACGTCCTGGTCGTCTGTCACAAAGCGTCCGGCAGTGCGATTCGATTGTGTCAGGCCGTCCTCGTCAGCACGGGTGAGTGCTCGTTGGACGGTGTTCGGATTGACTGTGAATTCTGCGGCCAGTTCTCTGACGCTCGGTACTTTTTCTCCGGGCTTCCACTGGCCGGAAACAATACGCTGCGTAAACTCTTCGACCAGTTGGATCCAGATTGGCCGAGAATCTCCGCTCATTTGCATGTCTCCCTCCCTCCATCTGTATCACTGTATTAATACAGTAACACAGTTTGGATGGGGGTGGCAATAGTCGATCTCTGAAATCCGACGGGCTCCAGATGCACACGGGTGCTGTCATACTTCGTTTATGGATGAGTTCCCCTTCAGCGTTGAGGATGTTCGGGCCCGCGCAGGCGATAAGGTTTTCGACCGCGCACGCCCCTATATGCCTTTCGTGATGGATGTACATATAGAAGAGCACGGGGCAAACGCCTCTGTACGAGGCACCTCACTGTACGAGGTTGATCTGCTGTGGGAAGATGACGGAACCCTGGATGGGGCGTGCAGCTGCCCGCATGGCGAGGCCGGACACTTCTGCAAACATCAATGCGCGCTCGCCCTGGTTCTACTCAAACACGGCCAATCAGTAGATTCTGGAACGCCTTCACTGCCTCGAGAACTCCTTGACACGTCAGAGTTGGCCAAAAAGCTCATTCAATCAGTCGACCAGCAACTCCTCCAGCATTACTCCAAAATGGCGGCCGCACTTCCTCCTGTCGGCCAGCTCTTCGCCACAGCGTGGAGTTTCAATTTTGGGTCCCCCGAGCAGTCTGCGGCGCTCGTACAGCAGGCGTATAGCCGGATCTTTCTCTGCTACGGGAAACCCTCCTGGGTCGACCTCGCTGCAAACAGACACGAGATAGTGTCACTCGGTCTGCAGATGAAGATGCTGATCACCGTTGGATTAACCGACGGGCTGGAACAGATCTGCCACAACGCACTTGCCGATTTCAAACGACTGGTCTTCGACGATCCACACGACGACGCTCGTGAATGGGCCGATCACCTGCAGACGATTTTCGAAGTGATGCTGGTCTGGATATGGATGGCCACGATGCCCGAAAAGGAAGCCGGCCGTAAAACAGCCCACTATTTCGTCGAGAATTACGAATGGCGGGAAGCCTCAGCTAGAGACATCATCCCTATCCTGGGCGAGGAAGCGACGGCTGCCTATCGCGACTACCTGATCGAATGCAGACATGAGAAAATCCAGGTCGAAAGCGCCGAGAACTCTCTCTTACGCGACTTGGCACTGTGCCAGGATGACATTCCCCTGCTGCGCATGTGCGCGACGCAGGGCGATCGCTTCGCTTACAGCATGTTCTTTAACGATCTACAGGCCATCGACCGGCCGGATCTGGCCGCTGACGTCGTGGCGCACGCCCATCAAGCACACGCCATCAGCACCGACGCGCCCCAGGGCTACTCGCCGTTCTTCATTCCTGTCCGCGAGGCGGTGCAGTGCTGTCTGACAGCCAAACGTATACGCACCGCACTTGCCATCGCACGAACCGCTTTCACGTCGACGCCAAGTGTCGAGTTCCAGAATCTTCTGCTCACATGCGGCAGACAAGCGCATAAGCGCTCTCTGGTCCTCCAACAAGTCATCGAGTGGATTGCGCAGCAGCCCTGGACAAACGCGGACACACCCATTGACCTTGCGCTGGCTGAAGGTGATGGGGAACGGGCGTGGGAGTATGCCAATCGCTGGGGCGTCAACGACCGGTGGATGATGCTGGCTCTAAGCAAGGACCAGCCACGTCCTTGCGAGGCAATCCGTCTGGCAGTTGAGCGCATTGAACGGGACAAGTGGAGCTTGGAGGAAAACTCGCCCCAACCGGTATTGAAACTACTGTGTACGTACGCCCGCCAGTGGCAGCACGACCACCCCGATCAGCCAATCATGCAGACGCTCTCCCAACAACTGCGGTATTACTACGGCACCGATGAGATGGTGAGATCAGACCACGCTGAAGACGGCGAGGACAAATACCATGAGGACGGCTTTTGCTAAGATTCGATCACCACGCGTGGATTCGCAATTCGAATACTCTTCAAGACAGCATCAGCTTCTTACGCTACTGTGCAGCATGCATCGGGCAAGATAGTTCGGAATCAGTCACCTTTCCCTTTGATAGACTCCGACTCGACCTCCTCATCGGAGGACTACAGTTGGGAATCAGTCACCTTTCCCTTTGATAGACTTCGACCAATACCCAGCCAGCCGCGCGCTAGGTTGGGAATCAGTCACCTTTCCCTTTGATAGACTTCACGCCACGCTGATCGCGCCCTTAATCATGTTGGGAATCAGTCACCTTTCCCTTTGATAGACTTCGGCGAGCGTGGCCAGATTAGCGATAAGCGTTGGGAATCAGTCACCTTTCCCTTTGATAGACTTCGTTAAAGTTGGCGGGAACCACGGCCATTGTTGGGAATCAGTCACCTTTCCCTTTGATAGACTTCGCTTGATATAGCGGATACCGCCGGGGCGGTCGGGAATCAGTCACCTTTCCCTTTGATAGACTTCCACTCTTTGTTCTCAGCTCGATAAAGGTGTTGGGAATCAGTCACCTTTCCCTTTGATAGACTTCTGATTGCCTGCGTGATCATGCGATGCCTGTTGGGAATCAGTCACCTTTCCCTTTGATAGACTTCCAACGAACCCAGTCCCCTGCTTCTTCCAGTTGGGAATCAGTCACCTTTCCCTTTGATAGACTTCTTGAAGGTGACGAGTAGGCCAACCCAACGTTGGGAATCAGTCACCTTTCCCTTTGATAGACTTCCGCGGTCTCTTCTGTAATGATGCCGTAGGTTGGGAATCAGTCACCTTTCCCTTTGATAGACTTCTCATTCACCCGCTTATGCAGAACATTCCGTTGGGAATCAGTCACCTTTCCCTTTGATAGACTTCTCGCGGTGATTAGCCATGCCCACACGCAGTTGGGAATCAGTCACCTTTCCCTTTGATAGACTTCATGGACAACACGCAGGTTCAGGCAGCAGGTTGGGAATCAGTCACCTTTCCCTTTGATAGACTTCGATCAAAGCGCGTGCCATATGCCAACGCGTTGGGAATCAGTCACCTTTCCCTTTGATAGACTTCTCAGATCGGTTTGTACGCTCATTGACCTGGTTGGGAATCAGTCACCTTTCCCTTTGATAGACTTCTCTATATATATATACACGCGACACGCGACAGTTGGGAATCAGTCACCTTTCCCTTTGATAGACTTCCCCATGTAATTATTGCCGTGGCATCGTTGTTGGGAATCAGTCACCTTTCCCTTTGATAGACTTCACGGCGTAGCTATCTCGCCAGACTTTTTGTTGGGAATCAGTCGCCTTTCCCTTTGATAGACTTCTGCGCCTGTACGCTGTTGTCGCGAATCGGTTGGGAATCAGTCACCTTTCCCTTTGATAGACTTCAGATAGAATCTGTGCCATTGTTGCCACGGTTGGGAATCAGTCACCTTTCCCTTTGATAGACTTCCCACTACGTCTGACCTGCTCACCGTGCAGTTGGGAATCAGTCACCTTTCCCTTTGATAGACTTCACGGCCAGATGATCATCACCAGCTCCCAGTTGGGAATCAGTCACCTTTCCCTTTGATAGACTTCACGGCGGCCCGCCGCCGCGCCGTCGTAGGTTGGGAATCAGTCACCTTTCCCTTTGATAGACTTCCACTCGCTGAACGGCTCCAACTCGCCACGTTGGGAATCAGTCACCTTTCCCTTTGATAGACTTCCTAGCCCGTCGCGACATGGAGGCCGGGCGTTGGGAATCAGTCACCTTTCCCTTTGATAGACTTCCGCCAGCTCAGGGAGGTGTTCGGGAGTAGTTGGGAATCAGTCACCTTTCCCTTTGATAGACTTCCACGCCGACCCAATCGGCCGCATCACAGGTTGGGAATCAGTCACCTTTCCCTTTGATAGACTTCCGCTCAAGACATTCACCTCGAGCACGTTGTTGGGAATCAGTCACCTTTCCCTTTGATAGACTTCGTAATCGTCAGGGTCAGGCGGTGGTGTTGTTGGGAATCAGTCACCTTTCCCTTTGATAGACTTCAAAGGGAGAGGTTTCCCGCCTATTTTTGCCGAAAAAGCAGATAATTCCGTCAGAAAATTGTTAGCTGCTCAGGTTCGTCCTCTACAGGACACTCCGTTGCAGACTGGAATCTGAAACCGCCCGACCACTGACGATCTGTAATCGGGATGACACGAACCTGCCCACCGGGCGGGAGAGCACCTTTAATAGACTTAACTGTGACCATATCGATTCCGCAAGTTGGCCAATACTTCACATACACGCTCAGCTGAACCATTGAGAAACCCCGATCTAGCAGAAAATGACGAAAATTACTGGCATCCCGTCTCTGCACCTTGGTCAAGACTGGAAGATCAAACATCACCAAGCACCACATTGGGCCATCCGCCATCAGACAATCCGCTCAATCGAACTCATGCCAGTAAGGAACATCAAATCGAGCGCCATCCCCCTCAACATAGCGGCCATAACTCTGGGCAAGCATGTCAAATGCCGTCGGAATACACGTTCCATCATCAAGAAACTTTTGTGTGGTAGCCGCCACCAGCTGCTTCCTCACACTCGGATCCGCAAGCCGCGCGCTCAAACCGATATCCCACACAGCTGCATCAATGGCGGGTCGGAACGGCTCAATCAGGTCGTCGACCAAATGAAACAGATTACCGCGTCCCCGATGAAACAGTCCAAAGGCTGGATTCAATCCCGCGCCTAAGACAGATCGGATTCCGTGCCCTCGAAGAATCGTGTACCCGTAATCCAAACACGAATTAATATTGTCGCTCCCCACGCCATATTCTCGTCGAACCCCAGAAGGAAGAAAAGACTTCCAATATATACGGGCAGCACGCGCTTCAAGGTTCTCTGGATCGCCCGAACGCACTTGACGAGAAAGAGCAACCAACTCTCCAGCGCCAGATGCTCCTTTCAATCTCAGCGTCGTCGCCTGCCCCATGATTTTTGCACGGACAATTTTAGCCCACGCGTTTTTCTTCTTAGGCAGTGATACCTCGCATTGAGCTATCTGACGCGCACCAACTCTCGAATGATTTGACCAAGGATAGGAAGCGCCGCGTGGAATTCCGCGCCAATCACAATAGAAAAGTACTGTCGCGTTATCCATTAGACGGTTCATAACGCCCGAGGAAAAATCCACTCCGGGTCCAAACAACACTACTGCAAGATCCGCACACGCTACTCGCCTGCTGTGACCACTTTCGTCAAAAACTTCAAGACCGCCGCGAACTGAACGAACCTGCCCGCGGAAACCAAGAAAATCCAGCACGCGCCATTGCCCCGACATTTTTCCACCTATAATGTCATGCTCAAAGGTAGTCCGGAATTGCTGGCTTCACGTGGCTCACCCAGAGCATTACGTCGAATGATTACTGGATTCCCATTGGTGAAAAGGTCACTAAAGGTTGGTCGCCAGCTCCTATTTAAGATTTCAAGCACTGCAGGGGAGATCTGCTCAGGCGCTCCTTCGAGCGCTAACAATGATGGTCGCAGATTAATCTGCCGTGTGCTCTCAAAACCAGTCACCCTCCAAGACACCATATCCGGAAAATCTTGAAAGAAATCAGCGATCTTCCCCTTCGTAAAGTTTGTTGCGCGCAAACGAAGCTCATCGCCCCGAACGAGCCATCCGACCTGTCTAGCCTGCCCAGAAGCTATTGCCTTTCGTAAAGCTGGCAACGCAGTTCGCACACTAATCGATTTTGCTGGAATTTGTACTGTGAAAAGATCTTCGTGGGCATACGGAATGAGATCTGTCTTGAAAACCCGCAGCTGATAGTATTTGGGTTTTTTCCCGTCAACTTTGAAAATGCGAACATGGTGTATTGAAGAGCTTGTGCTTGCCCATCCATTTCGTACTTTCACTGCTGGAACAAGTTTCGGGAAAAGATCGACTGCACTTTCACCAGTGTAGTGAACTCCATTCACGACAATACGGCGTGACGGATCTGCTGGAAGACCACTTTCACGATCAAAATCAGGTTGGTGCGTCAAGACCCACCAAAGCGCAGGCGTTGAAGCACGATCAATCGATTGCACTGGCATGGCATCGGAAAGTTTGACATGCTCAAGCTTGCCTATTTTCGCCTTGTGCGCCGCTCCATTTCCAAGCTTAAGACGTAGATTTTGCATAACCGGAATCGTGTCTGCGCTAATTCGAGAATTGAAATATTCGGTAGCCAAATCCATTTCTTGCAGCCAGTGATTCCATATTTGGCGATCAGCGATCGTAAGGCCTGTGAATTCCTTCCACGTCTGTGGCGACTGCGTCAAACGCTCTGCATAGCGAATATTCTGGCGCAGTACCAAAGTGTGAGCAACTGAAGGTCTTAAGAGAGCAATCGTCAGAGCATCCATGGCATGATGTCGCCGATCAAAACGTGTTTTTCCGTGCCCGCCAATCAACTTCACCTTGCCTTCAAGACCGGAAGCACGTCGCGCCTCAGCAGTAAGACTTCCTCGGAAAACCCGTACAACTGTCTTTTTCTCCTCATGGTTGAAGTGGTAGTCAATCCGGCGTCTCAGTTCATTAGCCATCCACGCGACTGATTCCATTGATCTGTCGTCCAGAGGCTCATCTATCTGTTTCCGTTAAGACGGCGTATCGTTTCCTGTTTCTGACGTCCAAAGTCTTTTCGGCTCATACCAGGATCAGGCAACCACATTCCAACCCGGTTGATTGCTCCCTCAAGGCTCACGCCATCACGATCAGAATTCTCTGCCCATAAAGCAAACGGCATTCCTGATTTTTGATGATTGCAAGTCCGGCAGACCGCTGCTAGGTTATGCATCTTGTTCGTCGATGAAGGACCGGACCTCGGTACGATGTGGTCAACCTCGAAATTCTCGATCGATAGGGGCTCTCCGCAATAGAGACAGATTCCTTCCTGTCTCGAGAAAACCTTATATCTTATGATGTCAGAGCGCCTAACAGGACCATCAATTCCACGTCGCTCATGGATCTCGTGGACAATTCGTTCATTACGCTCTTGGGATTTCTTATTTTGGAGCATAATTTCACGAGTAACGTGTTCACTGCTAAAACCATCCCGGACATTCTCAATATTAATTGAATCAGGAACGCCCCATCTCTTCTCAACCGCACTCAGCCAACGGGCAACCTGCTTCGTAACACGATCGACTGATGGGTTGCCGACAGGAGCGCCAATATCTTCCGCCGGTGGTTCCCAGTCTTCAGAAACACCAAATTCTTTTCTTCGCGCCTCATAGAGATCAATTCCATCTTCCCGCATACATTCGGTCAGCCTGCGAAGAGAATCCACGCTATAAACTGCTCTTCCCATAGGGAAAGTTGCTTCCTCAAGCTTTTCTCTTTCATCATCTGAAAACGCACTTATTAGGCGAGTAATTTCCTGCAGAGAATCAGGGTCAAGATCGTCACTGCCAACATTTGAGCGGAGGTCAATGAAAGTTTCCTGAGCAATTTCATCCGCTTGTTCCCACCACTCCTGTAGCGTCGGGATCTTCAACGAACGAATTACCTGATTTGTTGCATCAGTTGGCGGCCGCCCACTGACATTCTCGCCATCTATACCTGCTCGTGCCACCCCTCGGAGGGAGGGTCTCTCAATCTTCAAGAGCTCTGCAACTGCATCCCACGTGATCTGTTCTGGGACGCTCGAATGCAACAGAAAGTCAACAACCGTGTCTTTTTCCTGCTTACTCAGTATGCGCTGTTCCCTGCCTTTTCCGATTCGCAGGTTGGCAACAACGGAGACAATACGAAAAACCTGGAAAGCAGGTTGGGCTTTTTCTGCACGGGGTTTCTGTTGCTGCCCCGGCAGAGCATCCTTACCAACGCGTTCCCGGGCACTTCCTACGGGTGAAACAGAATCAAAAACACGGCGAATCAATTCATCAACAAGTGCTCTGGACAGACCCTGCGTTTCCTGAATTTTTCTGATTTCAATGACATAGTCTGATTGCAACAGTGTCCCACCCAGTAATCCTGAAGAACCTCGAAGCTTCGTTTGGGGATTTACCCGCAATGCCTCATTAATAAGCTGCCCAGCAGTAAGATCTTCCGAAAGGTTTCGGCCTATCAGATTCTCAACGCGTTTGCGCAGGCCTTCCAGTTTGCTACTTGGCTCTTGCTCTCGTAAAAGAGATTCCACTCGTTGATATGGATTACGCCAGCCCCGATGGTGAGCAATATGCACCATCGCAACAGACAAATACTCATGTAGGACCGTGGAATCAGTAATTTGCTCATTTGCTAAGGCTGCCCGAATGCTCCACGCCCGCCGTGGATCTTGATAGGACTCAAGGTCAATAAGCGGCCATCCTAAAGATTCAATATACGCATCTAGCCTGTCGAGGCGCTTCTTCGCCCGTTTATAGAGACGTCGTGCACGCCTTGCTACGCCTGAAACAGCGCGGCGTGAGTCTCCTGCGTCTTGCGCATCAGGATCGACACCCGAATCGTGTATAACGACCACCGAATTTGTTAGATCGGTAGGATAACCGTCGTCATCGACCTCGACGAGAGAAAACCCTATTGAGTTCGTTCCAACATCAATTCCTGCGCGATAATGCCGTTGCGTCATTGCTTCTTGTTCCATGGGAATAGGGTGTCACATCCCTATGGCATTTGGGTCGAAAATGAAAACCGGGCGCTTAAAAAGCGCCCGGTGGAGCAATCAGTTCCGCGAACAAAGGCGAAACCTTATTGAGAATCAGTCATTATCATGATAATGACTCAACCATAGATATGTCAACAAAATTAGCTCAGCGCTACAACCCCGCATGACGCACAAAAGTGAAGATCGCTGTCATCACCATCTGTGTGGCAATCGCCGCCAGCAGCAAACCGGCGATCTTCGTCAGGATCATGATGCCACCCTGGCCCAGGAATTTGGCCAGCTCAACGGAAAAACGCATCGTCAGCCAAATCACCACGTGCATCAGCACGACCGCCAGGGCAACTGCCACCCACCCCGAGATTGTCTTACCCGAATTCGTCACCGCCACCATGACGGCAACGATTGCGCCAGGACCGGCCAGGAGGGGCGTGCCCAGCGGAACCAGCGCGACGTTGACATTGTGATCCCCGGTGTCAGGTTCGTCCTGGTCTTTTTCCGTCAGCAACTCCATCGCCACCAGGAACAACAGGAAACCGCCCGACAGTTGCAGCGATTCAGTGGAAATCTCCAGGAACTGCAAAATGTACTGTCCGATCGCAGCGAACAGCAAGATCACACCCAGCGAGGTGACCGTGGCCTGCACTGCGGCGCGCCTCTGGTCGGCCACCGAATAGCGCCCCGTGAGCGACAAAAACACCGGGACCGTCCCAATCGGGTCCATGATGACAAACAGCTTCGTAAACGTCGTGGCGAGCAAACCGATATTGAGGATCTCAGCGACGTTCACGGGCGTACGACCTCCAGGCTGGCTTGTTCTTCCACTGCCCGATAAACATACTCTGATGTCAGATTTTCTCCAAGCTGGTTCGGCTTTCCCTGGCCGTGATAGTCCGACGATCCTGTCACATGCAGTCCCAGCCGATCCGCGATGCGCTCCACTTCCTCACGAGCAGCAGCGTCGTGGTCGCGGTGGTCACGTTCCAGACCGAATAAACCGGCTTCTGCCATGTCAGCAATGACGTCTTCGCTCGGGATTCGCTGCCTCGCCCTCGCCCTCGGATGTGCCAGAACAGGGACACCGCCCGCGCGACGAATCAGACGAACGGTATCAACCGGGTCAGGAGCCCAGTAGTGCACGTAGTACTTCAACGAGGGATGCAGGGCGCCGTCAAATGCAGCCCCGCGATCAGGGAACGCACCTGCCTCGACCAATGCGTCAGCAATGTGAGGGCGCCCCACCGGCACGTTCTCGCCCCGCGTCTGCGCAACGACAGCGTCCCACGTGATCGGAAAGTCTGCCGACAGGTTCTGCACAATCTTGCGTGCCCGTTCCTCGCGCGATTCCCGCGAGCGCCGCATCGTCTCAACCAGCTCAGGGAACGAGGGGTCAGGCATGTACGCCAGCACGTGAGCACTGATCCCGTTCGACGCTGTGGACATTTCAATGCCACGCATGAGCGCCACCCCGGTGCGCTCCACCATCGCCGCCGCGTCCTCCCACCCGGCGGTCGTGTCGTGATCAGTCAGCCCCACCACGTCCAGGCCCACGCGGGATGCAGCCATCATGAGTTGAGCGGGAGTGTCCGTCCCATCCGAGCAGGCCGAGTGAGTATGCGGGTCAATGCGGATCATGTATGTACCGTATCGGCACACGCGCGCTAAGGAAAACTGGCGAGCTCAGCGCAGCATTGATCGCTGAAAGTGAGAACATAGAAGCATGAGTGAGAACGAAACCGAAACTGAACAATCAACTGATCAAACGATGGCTGACCGCGGCAATACGCGCTCGCGCCGTCCCACCTCAGAGGCGTTCCGCGCTTTCATCGGCTCGAACTGGGGTCCTCGTCCCAGTGACCTGCCCGAACAAGGCGGAGCAGCGGACTACCTGGCAGCCCGGCACCAACTTGCCGGAGCACCCTTTGCCGGACAGCGCCTGGTTATTCCAGCCGGCACCTACAAGGTACGTTCCAATGACTGCGACTACCGTTTCCGCCCGCATTCAGCGTTCGCGCACCTGTCCGGCCTGGGTGGGGAAAAAGAGCCTGACACCGTCCTCGTCCTCGACCCCATTGACGAGGGTGACGCGTCGGGCGCTACCCATGAAGCTGTCCTGTACTTCAAGCCGCGCGCCTCACGATCCTCAGAGGAGTTCTACGCTGATTCACGCTACGGCGAATTCTGGGTGGGAGCGCGCCCGTCGATCGCTGAGATGGAAGCAATGACCGGCCTCAAGTGCGCACATATCGACACGCTGCGCGACGCGCTGGCTAAAGATGCCGGCCAGGTTCAGCTGCGCATCGTGCCCGGTGTTGATGGGAACGTGGAAGCAATGGTTAACGAAGTGCGCCAGCAGGCGGGGCTACCCGTCGGCGGGGATGCACTGCCCGATGATGAGAAGCTCCAGGAGCATCTGTCTGAGATCCGCCTCAAGAAGGATGAATACGAGCTGTCGGAACTGCGCCACGCGGTTGAGGTCACCAAACAGGGTTTTGATGACATTATCCGCAGCCTGCCTCGCGCAGTCGGACACCGCCGTGGGGAGCGCGTCATTGAAGGTGCATTCGGTGCTGTCGCCCGCGAGGAGGGCAACGGCCTGGGCTATGAAACAATCGCCGCTTCCGGTAATCACGCAAACACTCTGCACTGGATTGACAATGACGGTCCCGTTCGCGAGGGCGACCTGGTCCTGGTCGACGCCGGCATCGAAGTCGACTCCCTCTACACCGCCGACATCACCCGAACACTGCCTGTCAACGGCACCTTCACCGAACCGCAGAAGAAGGTCTACCAGGCTGTGCTCGATGCGTGTGAAGCAGCCTTGAAGCGTGCAGGGCAACCGAACACCCGTTTCCGCGATATTCATGACGCGGCGATGGAGGTACTGGCGGATCGCCTCGAGCAGTGGGGCATTCTGCCGGTCAGCGCGAAGGAATCACTGTCCAGTGAAGGCCAGCAGCACCGCCGGTGGATGCCGCACGGCACGTCTCACCACCTGGGTCTCGACGTGCATGACTGCGCGCAGGCTCGTCGCGAGCTGTATCAGGATGCGCTGCTGGAGCCAGGTATGACCTTCACCATTGAGCCGGGACTGTACTTCCGTGCCGACGACCTCGCTGTTCCCGAGGAGCTGCGCGGAATCGGCGTGCGTATTGAAGATGACGTGCAGGTCAACGCTGATGGTTCAGTGACCCGCATTTCCGAGGACATTCCCCGCACCATCGACGATGTCGAAGCATGGATTGCCGAGGTGCAGGCCAGCGGCAAGTAACCGCTGACCGTTCGCACGAAGGCGGGGGCTACTGCTGAGCGGTGTCCCCACCTTCTTTGCTGGGCGCCGCCCACGGGTCGACCGATTCATTCCGTGGAGCCTCTTCCGCCTGTTCCTGGTCTTGCTCGCGCTGTCCTTCTTCCAGGCGCACACCGAAACGTGGCTGTTCATCAGCACGTGAGCCGTACTCAGTCGGACCAGTCGGTTCCGGGCGCTGCCTGCGCTGACGGATCGGCTGGATCAGGTTGCCACGCGTATTTTGCAGCAACTTGTAGGCCTCTTCGATCTGCGCCGCTGCCAGCACCGCGTAGCGTGAGGCTACGGTCTGTGAATGCGACGTGAAATCTCGACGCGACCCTGTCAGCGCGTAGAACAGCACCGACATGATGACACCGATCAGTGCGCCACCACCCAGCGACAGCAGCATGAACGGCAACATGTTGCTTTGGAGTGAAAAGGACATCAGCAGCCCGATGAACGCGCCCCACAATGCGCCCGACGCAGCGCCCGACGCGGCGACCTTCCCGGTCGTCAGCTTGCCGGTCACACGCTCCACCATGTGCAGGTCCGTGCCGACAATCGTGATGAACTGAACATCGAATCCCTGATCACTCAGATAGTCAACCGCATCTGACGCTTCCATATAGGTCTTGTATGAGCCAACCTCTGTACCGGATGGCATTGTTGGCGCAAGGAGCGCCGAACCGTGGCGGCGTGCCATTTTTAATCCTCTTTCACATCACACCATAAAGTTTTCCTACGCCTCGTGAAACCTCACATCACCTGACGCGTATGAATTCAGCCTAGACTGATTGTGTGAATACTGCTGCTCCAACCACCGTGACGCCCGGACGTCGCCGCATCTTCGTCGCCAAGCTTGCCGGCACAGGCGTTTTTGACCC
The DNA here is from genome assembly GCF_056590195.1 of Pauljensenia sp. C0170B5. Taxonomy (NCBI): domain Bacteria; kingdom Bacillati; phylum Actinomycetota; class Actinomycetes; order Actinomycetales; family Actinomycetaceae; genus Pauljensenia; species Pauljensenia sp. C0170B5. The sequence continues at coordinate 40,503 of NZ_JBWPVR010000009.1, forward strand.
GTTGGGTGAAAAAGTTGGCACCATCCATGACGTCGTCGTGGCCATGCGACTCAAGACCCCGGCGAACGTCATCGGCTTCGTCATCGAGGTCGGACCGCGTCGCAGGATCTTCCTGCCTTTCACTCGCGTCACCTCCATCGAATCCGGAGCTGTTATCATCACGGGCCTGCTGAATCTGCGCCGCTTCAATCAGCGGCCAGCTGAAGCACTCGTCATTTCCCAGCTCTTCGACCGCATCATCACAATGAACGATGGCAGCGGCGAAGCAAAAATCCTCGACGTGGCGATGGAGCAGCGTCGCCCTCGTGACTGGGTGCTCACCAAACTGCACGTCCAGCGTCAGCGCCTCAACACGTTGGGATTCCGCCGCGGAGGCGAAACCCTGACCGTCGATATTCCACAAACCACCGGACTCTTCATTGCCGACTCCGACCAGACCGCCACCGCACTCATCCAATACACCGAGGACATGAAGGCAGCTGACCTGGCGGACTTCCTGCATGACCTGCCCGCTGACCGCCAGCTCGCGGTCGCTCAGGAACTGCCTGAACACCGACTGGCCGACGTGCTCGAAGAACTCGGTGATGATGACCGCGTGCAAATCGTGTCCGCATTGGAGACTGGACGCGCCGCCGACATCCTCGACGAAATGCAGCCTGACGACGCGGCCGACCTGATCTCTGAGCTGCCTGATCCGATTGCGCAATCCCTGCTGGCTCGGATGGGTCCCGAAGAAGCACAGGACGTGCGAAGGCTGCTGACCTATGCCGAATCAACGGCCGGCTCGCTGATGACCACCGAGCCCGTCATCCTCGGCCCTGACGCAACCGTGGCGCAGATGCTGGCCGCTGTGCGGCGCACTGACCTGCCCGCATCGCTGGCATCCATCGTGTGTGTCACGCGCCCACCCCAGGAAACACCGACCGGCCCGTTCCTGGGGGTTGTGCACATCCAGCGCGCGCTGCGTGAACCACCCCAAACACTGCTGGGAACGATCCTCGATGATGACATTGAGGCCGTCTCCCCCACCGTTCACATCGCGACAGTCACTCGTCTGATGGCAACGTACAACCTGTCTCTGGTGCCCGTCACCGACGAGGACGACGTTCTTCTGGGCGCTGTCTCCGTTGACGACGTCCTGGACGCGTTGCTGCCGACCGACTGGCGTGACTTTGATGATGACGTGACCGACAAGTTGATGGCAAGGAGCATCGATGGCTGACCGTTTGGACACACCCGCTGACCGCCGCCGCAGGCTCCCGCGCATCAACCTCGAATCGGAAGGAATGGGGCGCGCAGCCGAACGCCTCGCGCGTTTTTCCGGCACCCCGCAGTTCATCGTCTATCTGACGGTGTTCGTCGCCCTGTGGATCGGCTGGAACACTCTGGCGCCCGACAGGCTCCAATTCGACAAGGCAGAACTTGGTTTCACCGCACTGACGCTGATGCTGTCACTGCAGGCATCGTACTCGGCACCTCTGATCCTGCTGGCGCAGAACCGTCAGGACGATCGTGACCGCGTACAGGCCGAGCAGGACCGGCAGCGCGCCGAACGCAACCTGACGGACACGGAATACCTCACGCGCGAGATCGCCGGTTTGCGTTTGAGCCTGCAGGATATGGCCACCCGCGACTTCGTACGCTCCGAACTTCGTGACATGCTCGACGAACTCCAGGAAGGCAACGGAACCGACGAGGCGTCCCTACGCGCCCGGATCCGCGCCGAACTGGAGGACGAAGTCCGCCAGGAAGTGACCCAACAGGTCCGCGCCGAACTGGCTGGGCAGAAGGACGCCTAGCATTATCCGTCCCCGTGTGGCGTGACCCACCTGGCGAGTTTGTGTCGGCCAAGTACGATGGATTACATGTCTGAAACGTCCATTGAACACGCTGTCCACTCCGCTCTTGAAACGGTGATGGATCCGGAACTGCACCGCCCGGTCACCGACCTCAACATGATTGACGAGGTCCGTATCGACGGGACCACCGCTCATATCGGTGTCCTGCTGACCACTGCGGGCTGTCCCCTCCACGAGACGATCACGCGCGACATCAAGGCTGCGGTGGGTGCCGTTGACGGTATCGAAACCGTCGAGGTCACGATGGGCGTCATGAATGACGAGCAAAAGAAAGCTTTACGTGAAAAGCTCAACGGCGGGAAGGCCGAACGCGAGATCCTCTTCAACAAGCCCGATTCACTCACCCGCATCATTGCGGTCACATCCGGCAAGGGCGGGGTTGGCAAGTCGTCCATGACGGCGAACCTGGCCGGAGCAATGGCGTCCGCCGGCCTGAAAGTTGGCGTCCTCGACGCTGACATTTATGGCTTCTCCATTCCGCGCATGATGGGCGTGGTTCATGAGCCGCAGGTTCTGGACGGCATGATCATTCCGCCGATCGGTGCCGGCGGCGTCAAGGTCGTCTCAATCGGCATGTTTGTTCCGGACGGCCAGGCCGTCGTGTGGCGCGGTCCGATGCTGCACCGCGCACTCCAGCAGTTCCTCGCGGACGTATTCTGGGGTGACCTGGACGTTCTGCTCATCGATATGCCTCCCGGCACCGGTGATGTGGCAATCTCCATCGCACAACTGCTGCCAACCTCTGAAATCCTGGTCGTCACCACTCCGCAGGTTGCGGCGGCAGAGGTTGCGGAACGTGCCGGCTCCATCGCAGCGCAGACCCAGCAGCACGTCCTCGGCGTCATCGAGAACATGTCCTACCTGGTCCAGCCGGACGGGTCGCACCTCGAAGTGTTCGGCACCGGCGGCGGTGAATCCGTATCGGCACGCCTGAGTGCACAACTCGGATACGACGTGCCGCTCCTGGCCCAGATTCCGCTCGACGTTCACTTGCGCGAGGGCGGCGACTCCGGCTCCCCCATCGTCCTGAGTGGCGAAGGTGACGCAGCAACCGTCTTGAAAACGGTGGGCGCGCTGCTGGGACAGCGCAAGCGCGGACTGGCCGGAATGCACCTGAACGTGACACCTGCACAGGGAGGGCGCCTCGGATAGCGCGGCACGTGAAATCACCAGCCGCCGTTCAATCAAGGTAGGCTTGAGGACAACGTGAATGATTCATGTGGGTGTGGGAGGACGTCGTGACATCAGATAAAGCGCAAACCTGGGTTTTTTCAGAAGAATACGTCAGCGAATCTGAGACCATTCGGCGCGCGCGCGACGTAGCCATCGAGCTGGGAGCTGAGCCTATTTCAACAGGTGTCGGCGCAACGCTGCGGATGCTTGCCTCGTGCACCGGAGCGAAAGCTGTCCTGGAAATCGGCACGGGTGCAGGTGTGTCAGGCCTGTGGATGCTTGAGGGGATTCCGACCAACGGTGTGCTCACCACAATTGACGTGGAACCTGAATTCCATCGTCATGCCCGCCGCGCATTTGAATCGGCCGGCCGGGGTTCCGGCCACACACGCCTGATCTCTGGCAGGGCGCTTGATGTACTGCCCCGCATGGCAGCCGGTGCCTACGACATGATCGTCATTGACGCTGACGTGAAGGAAACGCCCGAATACCTCGACCATGCGCTGCGCATCCTCCGCCCAGGCGGCACAGCGGTGGTGGTACACGCATTGTGGCATGACCGAGTCGCAGATCCGGCCCGCCGTGACGAGGAAACCGTTGTCATGCGTGAAGTGATTCGCGTGATGGGTGAAACGGAGGATTTCGTCACCTCGCTGCTTCCGGTCGGTGACGGCGTCCTGGTTGCTGTCAAAGCCTGACCGGACATAAACGAAGGGGCTCACCATGCGTCTGCCGCACGATGAGACCCCTTGGTCCAGCTACACGTCACACAGCCTGTGACAGTGCCTCGGAGAGGTCTTTCGCCTCCTCAGGCGTGAGCTCGATGACCAGCCGCCCGCCACCTTCACTGGGAATACGCATCACAATGCCGCGCCCTTCTTTGGTGGCCTCGAGGGGACCGTCACCAGTCCGAGGTTTCATGGCTGCCATGTCTCACGCTCCTTGGTATGGTTTTCACTGCTGCCGACACGCAATCTGCGCTTGGCAGTGGACACATCCATTCTACCGTGACTGCCGCAAAATGGGATGCGCACAGGCGAAATTACGCTGAAAAATCACTCTTTCGTGCGTTCACGAATGATGGCGACAGCTTCACGCGGATCGTCAACGAGCGTGAACAGGTCCGGGTCACCGGGCGAAATCGCACCGTGAGTCACCATTGTGGAACGTACCCACTCGACCAGCCCACCCCAGTAGTCTGACCCGATCAAGACCAACGGAAATGCCTGGACCTTGCCGGTCTGCACCAGCGTGACCGCTTCGAACAGTTCATCCATCGTGCCAAAACCACCGGGCATGACGATGAATCCACACGAATACTTCACGAACATGGTCTTACGGGCGAAGAAGTAGCGGAAGTTGATCCCCATGTTCACCCACTGGTTCATTGCCTGCTCCATCGGCAGCTCAATGCCCAGGCCGACGGAAGCCCCGCCCGCTTCAAAAGCACCTTTGTTCGCCGCCGCCATCGCCCCCGGACCACCGCCGGTGATGACGGCATATCCCGATTCGACCAGCAGTCGGCCAATCATCTGCGCGTATTCCCAATACGGATCGTCTTCCTGCGTGCGTGCCGAACCGAAGACCGACACAGCCGGCCCCAGCTCGCTCAGCGCTCCGAACCCTTCAACGAACTCCGCCTGGATCCTCAGCACGCGCCACGGGTCTTCATGCACCCAGTCAGTGTCTTTCTGTGGCCGCAGCAAGCGCGTTTCCGAGGTCTCCTTCGGTATCTGGTTTCCTCGCAGCATAACGGGGCCGCGCATATAGGTGCGTTTGTGGGGATGGTTTTCCTGACTTTCCATCAACCTCTCCTTGGTGTGATCGGCATGTCAGCGACGTTGCCCGATTGTTTACAGAAAAATAATAGGTCCTCGTTGTAGCGTTATCCTCATGACCCGATCTGACGTTCACACTCACGGCACCTGCGACGACTCTACCGACCCCACACCTGGTGAACTTGCGCGGCACGCAGCGGACACCATTGCGCGCCGCTCCGGCATCGACCACCACGACATTGCGCTCGTGCTGGGATCAGGATGGGGCGGAGCAGCCGACCTGATCGGTGAAACAATCAGCGAAATCCCTGCAGCAGAAGTGCCGGGCTTCTTTGCTCCCGCAGTGGCTGGCCACGTTCCCGTCATGCGCTCAATTCGGGTGCACGGATCTGACACAGTCGCCCTCGTCCTGGGTTCACGAACGCACTACTACGAAGGCAAAGGAGTGCGAGCGGTTGCCCACGGGATGAGGACGGCAGCGGCCGCAGGAGCTCGCACCGTCGTCCTGACCAACGGGTGTGGAGGGCTGAACCCACAGTGGAGCCCCGGCCAGGCGGTTCTGATCCGCGACCATATCAATCTCACCGGCGCTTCCCCGCTGGAGGGCGCTACATTTGTCGACCTGACCGACCTGTATTCGCAGCGTCTGCGCACTGTCGCTCACACGATTGACCCGACCTTGCCTGAAGGCGTGTATGTCCAGTTCCCCGGCCCACACTATGAAACCCCCGCCGAAGTGAAGATGGCAGGGATCCTGGGCGGCGACCTGGTGGGCATGTCCACCACGCTCGAGGCGATAGCGGCGCGCGAAGCCGGCATGGAGATCCTCGGCATCTCACTCATGACGAATCTGGCAGCAGGAATCTCACCTGAACCCCTCTCGCATGCCGAGGTGATCGCAGCCGGTCAGGAGGCCGCTCCCAGAATTGCGCGCCTCTTGGCTGATATCGTTCAGGCAATCGCAACTGATGCTGAGTGATAGCGGAAGGACTGACAGTGACACACATGGATATCGACGTTGAAGCTGTTCGCCGGTGGATTGACGACGATCCTGACGAGGCGACCGCACGCGAGCTGACGGATCTGCTTGAGCAGTCCGCCACTAGCGAGGATGCGCGCATTGAACTGGCCGACCGTTTCAAGGGCCTCCTCGAATTCGGAACAGCCGGGCTGCGCGGCCATCTCGGAGGCGGGCCGAACAGAATGAACCGCGCTGTCGTCATTCGCGCTGCAGCCGGCCTCATGGAGGTTCTCAAGCGCCATGCGGGCCCGGACTTTTCGATCGTGATCGGCTGCGATGCCCGATATGGGTCGCGCCAGTTCGCCCTCGATACGGCGGGGGTTGCGACCGCAGCCGGCGGCACTGCCTACGTCCTGCCGCTCGCCATGCCCACGCCCCTCACAGCGTTCGCATTGCGCCACCTGGAAGCCGATGCGGCAGTGATGGTGACGGCCTCGCACAACCCGGCTGAAGATAACGGTTACAAGGTCTACCTGGGTGGGCGCGTGGTCACAGATTCTGGTCAGGGCTCTCAGATCGTCCCACCTTTCGATGCGGAAATTTTCGAGGCGATCCAGGCCGTCACCTCTGTTCGTGACGTTCCGCGCGCCCAGTCAGGCTGGCATGAACTCGACGACTCAATCGTGGAAGCCTATCTGGATCGAGTCACCTCACTGGTGACGGGCGGGCCAGAAAATGCGCAGCTACGCATCGTTTTGACCTCCATGCACGGTGTGGGCGGAGCAACGATGAGTGAAGCACTGCGCCGGCGCGGCTTTTCCGATGTTCACGTCGTTGCCCAGCAGCAGGATCCTGATCCGGATTTCCCGACCGTGCGTTTCCCCAATCCTGAAGAGCCGGGGGCACTGGACCTGGCGATGCAGCTGGCGCGCGACGTTAATGCCGACATCATCCTGGCGAACGATCCAGATGCTGACCGCTGCAGCGCCGCGCTTCCCGATCCCTCCATCGAGGGTGGCTGGAGGCAGTTGACCGGAGATCAGGTAGGCGCACTGCTGGGACTGCGGGCAGTCACGCAGGCACGTGGCGGCGAGGGCAACCCGACCGTTGCCAACTCGATTGTGTCCTCACGTCTGCTGTCGCGCATCGCGCAGACGCACGGCGTGACACACCGTGTCACACTGACCGGTTTCAAGTGGATTTCCCGCGTACCGAACCTGGTCTTCGGCTATGAAGAAGCTTTGGGATACTGCGTCGATCCGGGGTATGTGCGCGACAAGGACGGCATTTCAGCGTGCCTGAAGTTGGCGCGCTTTGCAGCAGAACGCAAGGCTGACGGTTCTTCTCTTCGGGCAGTTCTCGATGAGCTGGCCTGTGAGTTCGGCCTGTATGCGACCTCTCCCCTGACTATCCGTGTCGATGACCTGGCCACAATTACGACCGGTATGGCGAATCTGCGCGAGCGCGGTGTGGACTCGCTGGCCGGCTCCCCCGTCATCGAGACAACAGACCTGACGAACGGCTCTGAGCAGCTCGATCTGCCCGGTACGGATGCGCTTATTTTCCGCACCGAATCCGATGACCGCGTGGTGGCTCGCCCCTCGGGCACTGAGCCGAAGTTGAAGTGCTACTGCGAGGTTGTGATCCCTGTTTCGGATGGGAATGTGGACGCGGCCCGAACACAAGCCGCCGAGCGCCTCGAGCGGGTCAAAACTGACCTGCGCGCAGCGCTCGGCGTGTAGCGCAACCTAGTCGTCCAGGCCGTCCAGCACGGCCGCCGAGGAGGACAGGCCAAGCCGGGATGCGCCTGCTTCGATCATGGCAAGCGCGCTCTGAGCGTCGCGAATTCCGCCCGATGCCTTGACTCCCAGGCGGTCCCCCACGGTCTGACGCATGAGTTCAACGGCGTGGACGGAGGCACCACCTGAGGGGTGGAAACCGGTGGACGTCTTGACGAAGTCCGCTCCGGCAGCTTCTGCCTGCTTGCAGGTCTCCACGATTTCCTCATCGGTCAGGACGGCTGATTCGATGATGACTTTCAAAACCGAGTCGGGGCATGCTGCACGCACGGCCGCAATGTCGGCGCGCACACCATCCCAGTCTGCCTGCTTGACCAGCGCAAGGTTCACGACCATGTCAATCTCGTCAGCACCGTCACGAACGGCTTGAGCAGCTTCAGCGGCTTTCACCTCGGCCTTGTGCGCGCCGGAAGGGAATCCGCACACGCACGCCACGTGGAGTCCTTCAGGGGCGTCGATGGGCAGCATCGACGGTGACACGCACACGGAGTAGGTGCCCAGTTCCTGAGCCTGTGCAATCAGCGCGCGCACGTCCTGGTCGGTTGATTCCGGTTTGAGCAATGTGTGGTCGATCATCTGTGCGACGTCGGATCGAGTGGTCATGGGGTGTCTCCTTTTCAGTAGGTCAGGGCGCTACCACAAGGCTGGGCAGCGTCCAGTTTCCAAATTCTTGCCGAGGGTGCCCAGCGCGAGCCTGTGTGAACACGCTGGGAGAAGTAGTGATGACTTTCCCGCTGGATGGCTCGAAAACCACCCACTGCGAGTCAGTGGATTCCGCTGCGAGCACGGCGATGACGTGCCGAGGGATGAGGCGGTGCGCCCCCACGTAGACGAAAGCATCGATTCCGCTGTTGACTGCCCGTTGAACCCGGTCAACACCCCCGCATTCCCATGGCGTCCAACCGTAGCGCACTCCCACCGCGCTTGATGCCAGTGAAGCCAGTGCCCACGGCGAGGTGCCTAAGGCCTGCGGCCACGGGATCCCCACCCGCGCGGCCTGAGCGTGCAGCGCAACCTGGATCCGGTCAACAGCATCGCGCCGAGCATTCAGATAGGCGTGCTGCGGTCCGCCCGCCCGCGCGGCAACCGCTGCAAGCGCAGCGATCCCGCACGTTGTGCCGTCAACCTGATGCGGCATGACTGCGGGAAGTGGCCGAGGGCGCGCGGTGTTCACTGAGGATCCACTCGACCCAGCACGACGGAGTCAGCACCGCCGCGGCGCTCAGGGCCAATCGCGATGGCTCCCGACAGGGCTTCACGCGCCCGCTCGATTCGCTCAGGTGTCTGCGTGTGCAGCGTCAACAGAGGCTGCCCCTTCGTGACGGCCTCACCCGGTTTGGCGTGGATTTCGATGCCTGCTTCCGCCTGCACGGCATCTTCCTTGCGTGCGCGGCCAGCCCCCAGGCGCCACGAGGCCACACCGATCGAGAGTGCATCCATCGCGGTGACATATCCGGAAGCTTCGGCAGCAATGACTTCCGTGTGCTGGGCAGCCGGCAGCGCAGCGTCAGGATCCCCGCCCTGGCCTGCGACCATTTCACGCCACTTGTCCATCGCGCGGCCATCAGCGAGCGCTTCAGCCGGGTCAACGTCTCCTCGTCCAGCCTGACGCAGCATTTCGCGTGCCAGAGCAACGGTCAGTTCCACCACGTCAGAGGGTCCGCCACCGGCCAGGACCTCCACAGCTTCACGCACTTCCAGCGCGTTGCCGACAGTACGTCCCAGCGGCGTGGACATGTCGGTGAGCAGCGCACAGATCGACAGACCTGCATCTGAACCAAGGTCCACCATCGTGCGTGCCAGTTCGCGCGCATGGTCAATGTCTTTCATGAAGGCACCGGAGCCGACCTTCACGTCCAGCACCAGTGAGCTGGTGCCTTCAGCAATCTTCTTCGACATAATCGACGATGCGATCAGCGGAATACAGTCAACGGTTCCGGTCGTGTCACGCAGCGCGTACAGCTTGCGGTCAGCGGGAGCCAACCCAGACCCTGCCGCGCAGATCACTGCCCCAACCGTATCCAGCATGTGCATGATTTCGTCATTGCTCAGGTTCGCGCGCCACCCGGGGATCGATTCCATCTTGTCCAGGGTTCCGCCGGTGTGCCCCAGGCCGCGCCCGGACAGCTGCGGCACGGCCACGTCATACACCGCGACGAGAGGTGCCAGCGGCAGCGTGATCTTGTCACCGACACCGCCGGTGGAGTGCTTGTCACTGGTGGGGCGCGTCAGGCTGGAAAAGTCCATCCGTTCCCCGGAGCTCATCATGGCCTGCATCCAGCGCTCAATTTCACGGCGCTGCATCCCGTTGATGAAAATCGCCATCGCCAGTGCCGACATTTGCTCATCGGCAACGACGCCTCGCGTGTAGGCATCGATCACCCAGTCGATCTGCTGGTTGTCCAGCTCACCTCCGTCACGCTTGGCTGAGATGATGTCGACAACGTCAAACTGTTCAACGCTCATTGCTTCCTCCGTTCTCAGGGCCTTCCCCTGTCACTTCACGCACATTCCACGGGCCAAAGCCGCGCGGCAGCACCTCGTCCATCCGCATCAGGCCGCCAGGCATGGCGAGCATCAGGTCAGGGCCGCCATGTTCGAACAGGATCTGTCGGCACCGTCCGCACGGAGCGGTCGCCTCCTGGTGGGCATTGACGCACGCGAACGCGACCAGGTGCCCTCCACCTGTGTTGATCAGTTCAGATATCACGCCACATTCAGCGCACAGTGTCACACCGTACCCGGCGTTCTCAACGTTGCATCCCGACACGATTCGACCATCGTCGACGAGGGCGGCCGCGCCCACCGGATAGTGCGAATACGGGCAATAGGCTCGCTGCATGGCACTGACGGCTGCCTGGTGAAGGTCAGCCCACGTCTGGTCTGTGATCTCCATAGTTCTCCCTTGCAGTTCCATTTCTACTTTACGGGTAGGGAACGCCTTCTGCGGCTGGCGCGCGCACACGACCCACGAAGCCTGCAATCGCCAGAATCGTCACCACATAGGGGATCATCAGCATGATCTGTGACGGCATGGGTGATCCGATAATGGACAGCGTGTAGCCCAGGTTCATGGCGAAACCGAACAGCAGCGCTGCGGCCACTCCGCCGATCGGGGTCCAGCCGCCCAGAATCATGGCGGCCAGGGCGATGTAGCCGTTGCCCGATGCCATGTCCTTGGCGAATGCCAGGCCGTGCCCGATGGTGAAGAACGCACCGCCCAGGCCGGCCAGAGCGCCACCCAGGATCGCATTGTTGATGCGTGTCCTCATCACGTTGATGCCCACTGTGTCGGCTGCCTGCGGGTGCTCGCCGCACGCCCGCATACGCAGGCCCCATCGTGAGTGGAACAGCATGAACTGCAGCACTCCAACCACAACGTACATCGTGTACACCAAGATGGTCTGCTGGAACAGCACCGGGCCGATCAGGGGGATCCTGGACAGGATCGGAATCGAAATGACAGGCAGTGATACACCGGAGTTAAAGGCTTCGCGCGACTCCGCTGACACATTCAGCACCGTGGAGTAGAAGAAGCTGGTCAATCCCAATACCAGCACGTTCAGCACAACACCGACAATGATCTGGTCGACGCGGTATTTCAGTCCGAACAGCACCAGGAGCAGTGACACCAGCATGCCGGCGATCGGCGCGGCAATCAGGCCCACCCATGCGCTCCTGGCAAGCGAAGCGACGACCGCTCCGAGGAACGCTCCGAAAAGCAGCTGACCTTCAATGGCGATGTTGATGGTTCCGGAGCGCTCCCCCACCGTTCCGGCCATTGCGCCGAAAATCAATGGGACTGACAGGGTCAGTGCGCCCGCCAGCAATGTGACGATCGGGATGACGGTGTCGCGCCCCGCTCCAGCCCAGGTCAGGAACACGAGAATGAACAGCACGCCGACGATTGCATGCATCCACAGCGGAGTGCTCACGCGGCGCTGCCGCTGCATGAATGCGACGGCTGTCAGGGCTGCCAGAATCAGCGTGGCCACGATGGCGAAAGGCCGTGCAGGAACAGAGAAGTCCGGGATCGCCACGAAGTCCGAGGACCGTCCCAGCGCAAAGCGCGTGGAACTGTGGCAATAGAACGCCAACAGTGCGCTCAGTACCGTCGCCAGCGCGTAGGAGACAACAACTTTCACCGGCAGTGCGGGCTGCACAGACTGTGTAGTCGCTGTGGTACTCATGCTGCCACCTCTTTCTTCGCGATACGGGAATGCGGCAGCGGTTCAGGCAAACGGAAAATCGCGCGAACCAGTGGCGGCGCGGCAATGAACAACACGATCGTGGACTGGATGACCAGGACAATGTCGATCGGAGTCTGCGTCGCAGTCTGCATAATCGCACCGCCCGCTTTCAGCGCGCCGAACAGCAATCCGGCCAGCACCGTACCCAGTGGGCGTGACTTGCCCAGCAGCGCCACGGTGATCGCATCAAAACCGATTGATGCGGCAATGCCGGTAGTCAGATAGCGTTCAGTGCCCAGAGCCGGGGCCGAACCAGCCAGACCGCACAGCGCACCAGAAACAATCATGACCAGCGTCGTCACTTTTTCAACGGAGATACCCGCTGTGCGTGCCGCCGCAGGATTCAGGCCCGTCGCGCGGAATTCGAACCCGATCGTTGAACGCTCCAGCAGCCACCACACGAACAGTGCAGCCGCCAGAGCGGCAATGAATCCGAAGTGCACACGGAAGGAATCTCCCAGCAGCCTGGGGTACATCGCTGTTTCGAGGACCGGCATGGATTTCGGGTTCGTGTTCCCCTCGCCAATGAACGAGGGCCGGGTCAGGACGTACCCGATCAGCAAACCGGCGATCGAGTTGAGCATGATCGTCGTGATGACTTCGTTCGCGCCGGTCTTCGCTTTCAGGATGCCGGCAATTCCGGACCACAGTGCACCGCCGAGGGCGGCTCCGCACATGGCTGCCAGCAAGTGAATCACGGGTGGCAGGTGCCAGGCGAATCCCACGTAGCTGCCGAAGATTGCACCGAGCACGACCTGCCCCTGCGCACCGATGTTGAACAGGCCTGCCCGGAATCCCACTGCCACACCCAGGCCCGCAAAGATCAGGGGAACCGAGTTGGTGAGGGTTTCGGTGATCGGCCGCCACATGCGTGCTGTGCTGGACGCTTTCCAGTCAAAGACTGCGCCGCGCAGCATCGCCTCGTAGGCGTCGCCCACTGCGGACCACAATGCGGCGAACGTGTCGACGGGGCGTGCGAAGAAATACCCGGCCGCTGTCTGAACGTTTGGGTTTGAAATGGCGATCAGCACTGATCCGACGACGAGTGCCACGACAACGGCCAGAACCGATACGAGCCAGGAGCCCGACATGACGCGTCGGATGAGGGAAGCCTGCGCACCGGAGCGGTCGGACACGTCTGGTGTTTCCTGTGCCTCTTTCACTGCTCCTCCTTTTCAGCCTGCTCGTCGGCAGCGCCCAGAATTGTTTCATGGTGAGCGGCCTGGCTGCGAGCTTCGTCGGCGGGCACACCCGCCATCATCAGTCCCAGCACGTCGCGCGGTGTATCGGCGGGGACGATGCCGACGATTCGTCCGCGATACATCACGGCGATCCGGTCAGCCAGCGCGACAACCTCGTCCAGTTCACTGGAGATGATCAGCACCGCGGTTCCTTCGTCACGCTCAGCAACAATGCGGCGGTGGACGAATTCGATCGATCCGACGTCCAGGCCGCGGGTCGGCTGCGAGGCCACCAGAAGGTCCAGGTCGCGCGAAATTTCACGTGCCAGCACGACTTTTTGCTGATTGCCGCCCGACAGAGTGGAGATCGGGTCAGAAACGTCGGTGACACGAATGTCGTACTCGTCAACTTTTTCGAGCGCGTTGGCGCGCACTTTCTTCGGATTTAACGACGGACCTGCGCCAAACTGCGCACTGTTCGAAATATCCAGGATGAGATTTTCGGCAATCGAGAAGCCTGCGATCATGCCGTCGGTCGAGCGATCCTCGGGCACGAACCCCATGCCGTGATGGATGCGCTGGCGCACACTCATCGGGGAGAGCTGCGCTCCTGACATTGTCATCGTCCCGGACGTCGGTGTTTCCAGTCCGAGCAGACATTCAGCCAGTTCGGTCTGACCATTGCCCTGCACGCCGGCCACCGCCAGAATCTCTCCGCTGCGAATACTCAACGTCACATCATCGAGTGCAACTGCGCCCGCCGCATCGACCAGCGACAGTCCGTCCACATCCAGCACAACCTCGCCAGGTGAGGCCGGGCCTTTTTCCACCGTCAGATTCACGTCGCGGCCCACCATCATCGAGGCCAGCTCGTTCTCGCTTGAATCCGGAGCAGCTTCACCAACCACTTTTCCGCGCCGGATCACCGTGATGCGGTCCGCGATTGCGCGCACTTCGCGCAGCTTATGCGTGATGAAAACGATGGATGTGCCGTCCTCTTTCAGTCCGCGCATAATCTCAATAAGTTCATCGGTTTCCTGCGGGGTGAGCACGGCAGTCGGCTCATCGAGGATCAGCACTTTAGCTTCACGCGAGAGTGCCTTGATGATCTCCACGCGCTGCTGAGCTCCCACAGGCAGGTCTTCGATTCGTGCTTTCGGATTCACGTCGAATCCGAATCGGGCTGAGATTTCAGTCACCTTACGGGCGGCGGCGACCTCGTCGATCACTCCAAACGTGCCGGTGGGTTCGTAACCCAGGGCCACGGATTCGGCAACGGTGAATACGGGGACGAGCATAAAGTGCTGGTGCACCATGCCGATTCCGGCTGCCACAGCGTCGCCGGGGCCTTTAAAGTGGACGGGTTCCCCGTCGATGAGGATTTCACCGGCATCTGGTTGGTACAGGCCGTACAGCACATTCATCAACGTTGATTTACCTGCGCCGTTTTCACCCAGCAGGGCGTGAATCTGACCAGGTTCAACGGTCAGATCAATATGGTCATTGGCGACGAGGGGCCCGAAAACCTTAGTGATGCCTCGTAGTTCGAGTTTCACTCGCTGACTCTTTTCTGAAAGAACGAAGATGCCGTCGCCACCTCATATTCGGTTGCGACGGCATCTTCATCATTCGGTCGGTGTTACACGCTCACAGAGAGCGCATCACTTTGCCGGGTCGTACTGCGTGGACACATCCAGTGATCCGTCCACAATCTGCTGCTTCAGCTCTTCGACCTTGTCCTTGAGCTCCTGAGAAACCTGGGAGTCCATGTCGTAGAACGGAGCCATCGCCACGCCCTTGTTCTTCAGGTTGCCGATGTATGGCGTGGAGGAGAAGTTGCCGTCCTTCGCGTCCTTGACAGTGTCGAACACGGCATTTCCGATTTCCTTGACGACGGATGTGAAGATGGCTGGATCGCCCACTGATTCGTGACCGTCAGCGTCAACCCACACTGCCTTCAGTTCGCTCTTGTTCGGTGCTGCGTTGATGGCTGACAGGGTGCCTGAGCCGATTGGGCCGGCAACCGGCATGATGATGTCGGCGCCCTGAGAGATGAATCCTTCAGTCAGAGTCTGTCCCTTATCGATTGAGGAGAAGTCGCCCACGAATGAACCGGTCTTCTTCTCGGTGTCCCACCCCAGAACCTGAATGGCGCTGCCGTTGTCTTCGTTGTACTTCTCAACGCCCTTGGCGAAGCCTTCCATGAAGATCTGGACGGTCGGAATTTCCATGCCGCCGTAGGTTGCGACTGTGCCGCTCGTGGTGGTGCCGGCTGCAACATATCCGGCGAGGAACGCTGCCTCAGCCGTGTTGAAGATGAGCGGGCGGCCGTTTTCCAGTTCGATCGGGTTCTGCTGTGCGTCCTGGAACTGCGAGTCAACGAGTGCGAACTGGATATCCGGGTTGGCCTGTGCTGCCTCAGCCATGGTGATAGCCAGCTTGTATCCAACGCCGACGATCAGCGTGCATCCGTCCTGGATCATGGCGTCAACGTTGGTCTGGTAGTCACCGTCTGACGTTGATTCCGCGAACTTGACTTCCACGCCCAGTTCCTGGCCAGCGCGATCCATGCCTTCCTTACCGGATTCGTTGAAGGAGCGGTCGTCGAAGCCGCCCTCGTCAGAGACCATACAGGCCTTGACTTCACTGGAACCCGCTGCCTGACCGGACTGGCCGCCGGCTCCTGATGCCGGTTCGGTTGATCCGCTTGATGCTTCGGGTGCTGCGCCGCATCCTGCGAGCGCGAGCGCTGCGATCGCTGCAACAGCGCCAAGTTTGAAGCTCTTCGTCATAGTCTTCCTCTCACGAATATGGCATGCCCTCGGTGGACATGTCGTCGCTGCAGAATCCTCATAACGATAGCGCAAATCATAAGGGCGTTTGGGCAAAATTACGGATTCTTGATCTAGATCATGTCCAGACGTCCGTTTTCACGCGCCAGCTCCACAACATGAGATACGTCCTGAGCGCGGTCATTGCTGACCACCAGAATCGCATCGTCCTGAACGACGACGGTAATGTTGTCCACCCCGACCAGCGCAATCATCTGATCGGTCGACGAGTGCACGCTGGTGCCCGGCGCATCAACGCGTACGACCGATCGCTCCGACTGACCGAACGTGTTGAGCGAGGGATAGTCCCCCACGTCAGTCCACCCCAGATCCTGCGAAGGCACCACCGCGACGCGTCCGCGCGCGGCGAGCGGCTCGGCCAGGGCGTAGTCAATGGCGATCGATTCAATGGACTCCCATAGTTCTTCGCGCTCGTTCGGGTCGGTGTCAGGGTCCACGATCGCGTTCAAGGCGCGGTCCATCTGTGGATTCTCATGGGCGAGGGCGTCCCTGAGTGTGCCCGCCCGCACGATGAATATTCCAGCGTTCCACAGGTAGCCGTCCGTCACGTATCGCCGGGCGGTTGACTCGTTGGGCTTTTCCACGAATTCGCTGACTGTATAGGCGCCGCTGGCTCCCCCAAGTGCAGGCCCGGGATGGATATATCCGTACGCGGTCGATGGCGAGGTGGGCGCAATGCCAATCGTTGTCAGGTAGCCGCTGCGGGCTGCCTGAACTGCCCGCCCGATCGCCTGGTGCAGCTGATCGGGGTGCGCGATGGCATGGTCAGCTGCAAATGAGCCGACAATCGCGTCCTGCCCAAAACGCCTGAGAATGGAGTAGGTTGCCCACCCGATCGCTGCCATCGAATTGCGTGGAGCCGGTTCCGCAAGGATTGTGCACTCGTCGTGCAGCTGGGCGGCGACAGCGTCACGATGCCTGGCGCCGGTGACGACCGTGATGGACCGGGAGACAGGCGTCAGCCTCGTCACTGTCTCCTGCAGCATGGAGCAGCCGCTGCCCGTCAGGTCGAGCAGGAATTTCGGGCGGTTTCGGCGCGACAGTGGCCACAGGCGTGTACCTGAGCCTCCAGCCGGAATAATCGCGTGAATGGTCGGGGCGATATGGGTCGTCATGGCTCCAGAATATGCATAAACCTCCGGCCGCTCCACGGCGACCGGAGGCTTATGACCAGAGAGTCGGGTCTTACTCTTCTTCAGATGCTTCCTCAGCGGCTTCAGCGGCTTCTGCGCCTTCAGATTCGCCTTCTGCAGCTGCTTCAGGTTCAGGAATTTCGTTTTCCTGAATCTCGGCGACCGACAGAATGTCAACCTCTTCGTCGGTGACCAGATCAACGTTCTCAGGCAACTTCAGGTCGCCTGCGTGGATCACCAGGCCGTCCTCGGCGCCCTCGATGTCGACCTCGATGAACTCGGGGATCGAGGTAGCAGGCGCAGCCACCATGACCTGGAAGGTTTCGACGGTGTGCGTCAGGCCGGCCTGCGGCTCGCCCACGACGGAGATCGGAACCTCAACATCAACCTTTTCGCCGGCCTTCACGGCCAGCAGGTCGACGTGCAGGATGTTGCGTGACACGGGGTGACGCTGGACGTCCTTCACTAATGTCAGGTAGGTTTCACCATCGACCGACAGTTCAACGACTGCGTTCGGGTTAGAACGCACAATCAAAAACGTTTCGTGCGAGGGCAGTCCCAGATGCATCGTGTCGGAACCGTGTCCGTACATGACTGCGGGGATCACGCCGTCACGACGTGCGCGGCGTGCTGCACCCTTACCAAAGTCATTGCGCAGCTGCGCATCAAGATGATTTTCACTCATTGAAGCCTCCATTTTTCAGTCGTTTCTTCGCCGACGACACCAACAAGGCTTCTCTCTGCGCGCGGGCGCACCGCAGGTAAAAGCTTCGTCGATCACGGCACCGCAGATATGCGATGCCCTCGCCGGAGCAACGACACATAGCCTAACCCGAAAGGGGCGCTCTATGCGACCCCGTCGAACAGTGATGTGACCGATCCGTCTTCGAAGACCTCTTTAATGGCGCGAGCCAGCAGAGGCGCAATCGACAGGATCGTCAGCTTGTCAAAACGCTTCTCCCCAGTGATGGGCAACGTGTCAGTGACGACCACTTCAGTTGCTCCACACTCAGAGAGGCGCTGGGTTGCCGGGTGGGACAGGACGCCGTGCGTTGCCGCCACGAGCACTGACTTCGCACCGGCCTTGTACAGTACCTTGACCGCTTCAGCAATCGTGCCGCCCGTGTCGATCAGGTCATCAACCAGCACGCAGTCACGCCCGTCGACTTCACCCACCACGCGGTTGGCGACCGCGACGTTGGGGCGAGTGGTGTCACGGGTCTTGTGAATGAATGCCAGCGGGCAGTTCCCCATCTTCGCAGCCCACTTCTCAGCCACGCGAATGCGGCCGGCGTCCGGTGACACGACAGTGGCGTGCGACAGGTTCACGCGTCCGCGCACGTAGTCGACCAGCACGGGCATGGCCCACAGGTGATCAACAGGACCGTCGAAGAAGCCCTGTTCCTGCGAGGCGTGCAGATCCACGCTCATCACGCGGTCAGCTCCGGCTGTCTTGTACAGATCGGCCACGAGGCGAGCGGAGATCGGTTCACGACCCTGATGTTTCTTATCCTGACGTGCATAGGGGTAAAACGGTGAAACAGCGGTGATGCGCTTGGCTGACGCGCGCTTGGCGGCATCAATCATGATGAGCTGTTCCATCAGCCACTTGTTAATAGGGGTGGTGTGCGACTGCAGCACGAAGACGTCAGCCCCACGCACAGATTCGTTGAATCGAACGTAGATCTCTCCGTTGGCAAAATCGTAGGCAGTGGTCGCAGAGACACCGCAGCCCAGATGCTCACCTACCTGATTTGCAAGATCGACGTGTGCCCGTCCTGATACAAGCACGAGTCGTTTTTCACCACTGGCGACCAAGCCACTCATACGGTTGTCCTCCCCTTCAACCTGCCGCTACACGGATGCGGCGTCTCTTATGCTATAGGTTCATCCCCCTGATCCGTGAGTTGATGTGGCGTGCTTTACTCGATACAGGCCCCTCAAGGCTATTTCGGGATCGATTAGCGCTGTTGTTCCGGTGTCGTGCAGGCACGAGATTATTTCGGGGAACGCGACCCCCAGAGAGGATGACGTAAAACCGTTTTTCGTTGCTATAGTGCAACTTTGCTCAGTACATTGAGCTCCGCCCCCAGGATTCGAACCTAGACTAAGGGCACCAAAAACCCCTGTGCTGCCGTTACACCAAGGCGGATAGACCACCCGATTATGTCACAGTCGCGCGAAGAATCAGAAGCTTAAAGTGTGGAGCTCAACACGTTCTAGAGTACTGCTATGGCAGAAAAACGAGTCCGGATGAGCGGTGTGGCGCGACGTGAGCAACTCATTGAAGTCGGTCGCGCCCTCTTTGCAAAGAAAGGTTTCGACGGTACGTCCATGGAGGAGGCAGCCGCGCAGGCAGGCGTCTCCAAACCGGTCGTCTACGAGCACTTTGGCGGAAAAGAAGGTCTGTATGCGGTGATCGTGGACCGTGAGGTGCAGTCCCTTGTCTCCGCGATCCAGACGTCGCTGGAATCGTCCACGCATCCGCGTGAGATCCTCGAGGCGGCCGCACTGACACTGCTGGATTACATTGAATCGAATACGGATGGCTTCCGCGTCCTCGTGCGCGATACACCCAACGACCGTACATCCAGTTCTTTCTCATCGGTGCTCGGCGATGTTGCGATGCGGGTGGAATACCTTGTGGCCGAACAGTTCGAACGCTCGAATATGGAACCGGGGTGGGCACCGCTGTATGCGCAGATGCTTGTCGGTTTGATCGCGCAGGTCGGGCAGTGGTGGCTCGAAGATCGCTCCATGCCGAAGGAAGTTGTGGCAGCACACGCCGTCAACCTGGTGTGGTACGGGCTGCGCAACCTCAAGACTGATCCGTCATTGCGTATGCATTCTGCGTGAGCCCCCCCTCGCGAAAGTATCTCGAAAACAAGTATCTTGGTGTCATGAGAAAAACGCAGCGAGACGAGGTCGATGCGATCGTTCAGGGGTGGGCACGTCAACGCCCGGACACTGACCCCTCCCCCATGCTTGTGCTCTCGCGCGTAGCCAGACTGGCGCGCCATCTGGATCTCAAGCGGCGCGAGGCATTCGCCCAACACGATCTTGACCCGTGGGAATTCGACGTGCTCTCCTCCCTGCGCCGCGCCGGAAAGCCGTATTCGATGACGCCCGGGCACCTCATGGACGAACTGCTCGTCACCTCCGGGACAATGACGAACCGTATTGACCGCCTCGAACGTCGCCACCTTGTAACGCGTTCACCGGCTCCGGATGACCGGCGCGCCGTCCTCGTCACCCTGACCCCCACCGGCAAGAAGCACGTTGATGCGGCGCTGATCTCCCTGCTCGAATGTGAAAAGCAGATTCTGGCGCCGCTTTCCCGAGGCGATCAGGACGATCTTGCTGACCTGCTCAGAATTATCCTCGCATCTTACGAAACGAAGTACTAGCCTAAAAGTAGCGTCCGACCACTACCGCGAGGGGACTTATGACTGACCAACCACCGGCACTCGCATTCGATCACCTGGTCAAGGTGTACGGCAATCTCGTCGCAGTAGGCGACCTGAGCCTGAATATTCCCGCCGGCTCGTTCTATGGAATCGTCGGCCCCAACGGTGCAGGCAAAACCACAACCCTGACGATGGCGACCGGCCTGTTGCGTCCAGATGAAGGAACAGCCTACGTCCACGGCGTTGACATGTGGGCCAATCCAACCGAGGCTAAGAAACTTCTCGGAGTAATGCCTGACGGCATGCATTTGCTGGACCGCCTCTCCGGCCCGGATTTCCTGACCTACGTGGCCTTGCTGCGCGGGATGGACACTGACACCGCGCGCTCACGTACCCAGGACCTGCTCGAAGCCCTGGATCTGACTGAAACGTCTGACAAAATGATCGGCGACTATTCGGCCGGCATGACCAAGAAGATCGCGTTGGGCGCATCCTTGATCCACTCCCCCAGCGTCCTGGTTCTCGACGAGCCGTTCGAATCGGTCGACCCAGTTTCGGCCGCCAATATCCGTGAGATTCTCAAATCGTTCGTGCGCCAGGGCGGCACAGTTGTGCTGTCCAGTCACGTAATGTCAACCGTGCAGAAACTGTGCAGCCACGTTGCGATCATCCATCACGGTCAGGTCGTAATTTCCGGCACGACTGACGAGGTAGCTGCAGGCGGTGACCTCGAAGAGCGCTTCACTCAGATCGTCGGAGGCCGCATCACTCACGAAGGGCTGTCATGGTTGCACTCCTAATGCGGATGAAAGCGAAGCTGACGTGGAACTCGATGAAGCGTCAGACAGCCTTCCTCGTCCTGTCAATCCTGGGGGCCCTGGGCATCGCCGGCTACGTCGGAATGATTGCCGTCGGAGCCGTGTTTTCCATCTTCGAGGGCTACGCCGACCTGGCCAGCGTCATGTTCACTTTGATCAGTGCCTTAGCTGTGCTGGCATGGGTGATAGCTCCTGCGCTTATGGCATCGGCTGACAACACGTTGGATCCGGTTCGCCTCGCACCGTTTGCCGCACCTTCACGGCGTTTCGCGATCGGCATGATTGCCGCAGCTTTCGTGGGATTCGCCGGCATTGGCACTGCGTTATTTCTTCTGATTCCCTTCGTCGCCTGGATTGTCTCCGGCCATGTGGTGGTGGCGCTCGTCAGTGTGATCAGCGCCTGCCTGGCACTTGCCATATCGCTGGTGTGGTCACGTGCCGTGACGACGTGGATGAGCGTTCAGATGACGGCTTCCACCCGTAGGCGCGATCTACAGGGCGTCATCGCAACGGTCGCGCTGTTTCTCTTCGTCACGCCTCTGGGTCTGTACGTCAATGCCGGAATCGACAACTTCAACGCCGCTTTCGTCACCCGACTCGGTACGATCGTCGGCTGGACACCGATGGGCGCCCCGTTCGCGATCAGTCAATCCGTCTATGAAGGCAACTACCTTGTTGCCCTCGCGCGGCTGGCCATTTCACTGGTCACTTTGTGGGCAGGATGGAAGCTGTGGCAGTACGTACTCCCCTTCGCCATGAATGGCAAGGCACGGCCAGTCAGTGCTGAGGCCCGTCAGGCGATTGCAGAGGGACGCCACTTGATCGATCCCACGCAGGCTGCTCCCTCGGCGCGCGCTGACCAGCGCTCCTTCAAGCATGTCGATCCGTGGTTGCGTCTGGGTTTGCCACGGGCAGCGGCCGCGCTGGCGGCCCGCACCAGTCACGAGTTTATCCGCGATCCGCGTCTGCTCTCACAGCTGATCGCGGTCGGCGTCCTGCCCGTGCTGGGTATCGCAATTTCGTTTATGGGGTCGAATTCGGACTTCAGCTTTGGCAACACGTTCGCCATTTTCTTCACGCTCTTTGGTGCGATGCTCTTCGGCGGTGTCGTCGCGACCCTGATGGCATGGGATTCAACGGCGAACTGGCTGAGCATCACTGCTGGAATACGCGGACGCGACGAGCGTCTGGGTCGTCTTGTGGGCGCGTTACCCTCAGCGATCAGCCTCTTCGCCGTTGTCATGGCACTGCTGGCTTTCGCCGCGGGGATTCAAGGGCGTTCGCTCATCTACCTCGCAGTCACCACGGTGCTCCTGTTCTGCGCGACTGCCGGCGCAGGCCAGATCCTGCATGCACGCTGGCTCTACCCTGTTCCTCCGCCCGGCACGAACCCGATATCGACAAAATCCACCGGCAGCTTCACTGCCACGATGCTGGTGCAGTTCGCCCAGTGGCTCGCGGCTCTTGTGGCGTCTTTGCCGGCCTCAGTCGTTCTGCTACTCGGCTTCTTCGGTATCCTGCCAGATTGGATCGGCTACATCGTTGCCCCAGTCTGGTCGCTGGTATGTCTGGTCGTCGGCGTCATCGTGGGCGGTCGCATGTGGGATCGCCACGCAGTGACGCTTCTGCAGCAGATCAAGGCCTGGCCAGGCCACGCGAAGGCGGCCTGATCGGAATCCACGCGCACGATCCCACCATTTACGCAGGTAAGAGGCCATTTACCCTGCTCTTCGAACCCCACACTCACATCATCTCGATTGATATGGGGATTCTGGGGTCTCCTCACCAGCGCATTTTGACGTACCATATGTGCCGATATGGCACATCTTCTCGGCGCAGACAACCTGCATATGGAATACCCCACGACCGTCGTCCTTGATCAGGTCACCGTCGGAGTTGACGAGGGCGACCGAATCGGCGTGGTGGGCCGCAACGGAGACGGCAAATCCACACTCTTGCGGCTACTGACCCGCCAGATCACACCTGACAGCGGTCGCGTCACTCATCGTCGCGACCTGCGCCTGGGATACCTCAGCCAGTCTGATCGTCTGAATCCGTCTCACACCGTCAAAGAAGCACTAGTGGGAGATCGCCCGGAGTATGAGTGGGCGTCCGACGCGAATATCCGATCCATTATTTCTGGACTGGCTTCGGATATCGCATGGGATTCCCTCGTCGGTGATCTTTCAGGTGGACAGCGCCGACGCGTCGATCTTGCGCGCCTGCTTGTGGGCGAGTGGGATGTGCTGATTCTGGATGAACCAACGAACCACCTGGACATCGAGGCGGTCGCGTGGCTGGCTGACCATCTCAAGTACCGGTGGAGTCCGCGCGACGGTGCGCTCATCGTTGTGACGCACGATCGGTGGTTCCTTGATGAGGTCTGCACCCGCATGTGGGAGGTGCATGACGCAACGGTTGAACCGTTCGAAGGCGGATACGCAGCGTACGTCCTGCAGCGTGTGGAACGTGACCGGATCGCCGCTGCGACCGAAGCGAAGCGCCAGAACCTGATGCGTAAGGAACTCGCCTGGTTGCGTCGCGGAGCGCCAGCACGCACGTCCAAGCCGAAGTTCCGTATCGAAGCGGCGAATGAGCTGATCGCTGACGTGCCACAGGTGCGCAACCCGATTGAACTGCAGCGGCTATCTGTGGCACGCCTGGGCAAACAGGTGGTGGATCTGCTGGACGTGTCGGTTTCGTTTGACACGAACGAAGTTCTGCGCGACGTGACGTGGAGGATCGCACCCGGAGAGCGCAGCGCCATCCTCGGTCCGAACGGCGCAGGCAAATCAACCCTGCTCAACGTCATCAGCGGCGCGCTGAAGCCAACGTCGGGGCGAGTCCGTCAGGGCAAGACTGTCCGTATCGGAGTGCTCGACCAGCAGTTTTCGCAGCTGGAGGAGATCTCGGATGACCGCGTGCGCGAAGTGCTTGGCCGCACCAGAACAACGTTCGTCGTGGACGGTAAAGACACGACTCCAGCGCAGATGCTGGAGCGCCTCGGATTTCGCCACGAGCATCTGTCAGCGCGCGTCGGAGAACTGTCGGGCGGGCAGAAACGCAGGCTGCAGATTCTGCTCGTCCTGCTTGACCAACCCAATGTCATGATTCTGGACGAGCCGACCAACGACGTCGATGCCGATATGCTGACCGCCCTGGAGGACGTCCTCGACACGTGGCCGGGCACGCTGCTGGTTGTGTCGCACGATCGGTACCTGATTGAGCGCGTCACCGACCAGCAATACGCCATCATCGACGGCTCGTTCCGCCACCTGCCTGGCGGGGTCGAGCAGTACCTGAAGATCCAAAGTCAGGCCGAGCTCACTGAACCGTCACCGGCTGAGGAGGAAACCGAGAATTCCGGCGCCCGCGCCTACGCTGCACAAAAAGAGCTGTCAGCGCTGGAGCGAAAGATGGACCGCCTGACACGCCAGGGCGAGGATCTGAAAGCGCAGATGGCAGACCATGATCCGACTGACTACGTGGGGTTACAGGACCTTGCGGATCAGGTTCGCGCAGTTGAGGACGAGGTTGACGAACTTGAGGCACAGTGGCTGGAGCTGTCCGAGGAGCTCGAAGATCAGAGGTAACTACTCGTGATCTTCCACGCTCTGCCTCTCTTGTGCCGGCGCCGGGGAGTTCCTCGGCGCCGGCCTCGTTGAATGCTGTCTTACTTCTTGTTGGAGAAGTCGTTCAGCTCGTACTGTTCGGCAGCGTTTTCAGGTGTGATCGGGGTGGTTTCAAGGACCTGCTGGGCCTCGACCGGCTCGCCCTTGATCATCGCCAAAATGGTGTCGACTGTTTCCCTGGCACCTGTCGGATAGATGAAGGTACCTGCCAGCTGGCCTTCCTGAACGGCTCGTATGCCACCGTCAGGAATTGCGAGGCCGTCAATACCGATGAACTTGATGTCCTCGGCTTTGCCGGCACCTGCCGCAGCCAGGTATGCGCCCAGCGCCATCGGGTCATTGTGCGCGTAGACCAGGTCAATGTCCTCACCGGACTGCAGCCACTGCTGCATGATCTTGGTGCCCTCTTCCTTGATCCACTTTGCGTCCTGATCCTTGACGATCTCGATCTTCGGGTTCGCAGCGATTGCGTCACGGAAGCCCTGGTCGCGGTCGATCTGAGGCTGGTTCGAGGTAATGCCTCGCAGCTCGACGACCTTACCGCCATCAGGCAGAAGCTGGAGTGCCAGTTCACCTGCGGCCTTACCGATTGCCACGTTGTCACCGCCGATGAAGGAGGTGATGCAGTCCGTGTTCACAGCGCGGTCCAGCACGATCACCGGGATACCTGCTTCACATGCCTGCTCAACTGGCGGGGTCAACGGGTCAGACTCGTTAGGCGAGACGATCAGAATGTCAACGCCCTGCTGAATGAACTGCTGGACCTGACTCACCTGACGTGAGGAATCCTGCTGAGCGTCAGCAATCGGCAGCAACTCAAGGTTCGATTCCTGCCCGATGTAATACTCCAGCTGTGCGTTGATCTGCGCACGGTATGGCTCAGCGTTGTTGGCCTGTGAGTACCCGATGACGTACTTGTCCTTTTCGGGCAGCAGACGTCCGTCGCTTGCGCCAGCCGCGCTGCTCTGATCAGTTGTGGCACTCGATGCGCCTTCATCTGCCTGTGAGCCGGATGTCGACTGATCGTTGGTTGCGCACGCGCCGAGCGATGCTGCGGCGACCAGGGCACCCGCCAGGAGTACCGGTAGTTTGCGTCGCGTGATTGTCATGAGAGCTCCTTCGCTTTCTTAGTGTTGTGTTTACCTTGGTGTGGACTTCCCCCTCGGCCTACTCCTTCGCGTGTGGCGTCGAGGATGCCTTAACGGGATGCGCGGTTCGTCGTTTCAGGCGAGCCGCAGCGTTGGGAATGAGGTCGGGATGTTGGATCACAACGGCGACCACGAGGATGATGCCTTTAATGATCATCTGCCAGTTGGCACTGAAGTTGTTCAGGCCCAGCACGTTGTCGAGCAGGGTCAGGATCAATGCGCCGATCGACGTTCCGATCACTGTGCCTCGGCCGCCAGCCAGGCTCGCGCCACCGATGACGACGGCTGCAATCGCGTCCATCTCATAGGTCATGCCGGCTTGAGGATCTGCTGATGCGTTATAAGCCGCGTTGATCGGACCGGCCAGGCCGCACAGCAAACCAGAGATCATGAAGACAATGACGAGCACTGCTTTGACGTTCACACCCGACAGGCGCGCCGCGGTGGGATTGCCGCCCACCGCGTACACGTGCCGCCCGAACGTCGTGCGTGACAGCAGCAGATGGACGAGGAAAATGACCACGATCAGCGCCAGCACAGGGAAATACCCTATTAACGGTATAGGGAACAGCGTTTCGCCTGGCGTCCCCAGCATTCGGAACTGTTGAGATCCCGGAGCCACCTCCCCGTCCGGTCCGATCACATTCGTTCCGATCGACACGTTATGGGAGAACTCGCGGGTAAAGCCTCGTGCGATCGTCATGATGGCCAGCGTCATGACAAACGACTGGATCTTTAAGTACGCGGTGCCGATACCGCTGATGATGCCGAAGAGGGCGCCCACAGCCATTGACGTGGGAACAATCGCGATCACCGGCCAGTTCATTTCCGTCAGCAGCCATGCTGACGTGGTTGAACCGACTGCCATGACTGCGCCCACCGACAGATCGATGCCGCCGGTGATAATGACCAGAGTCATTCCCACCGCCAGGATGCCTCGCGGAGCGAAGTACCCAATGGCGTTCGTCAGGTTTCCTATGTCCGCGAAGCGCCCTCCCTGGCTCCACAGTCCAATCAGGACGATCAGGAGAAGGCCGATATAGCCTTGGGACTGGCTCAACATCAGGAGCCATTTCTTGCGCTGCACGACCGCACCCGATCCGCGCTGCGACTGTGTGCTCATGGGGTTGTTCTCCTTCACTATTTAACAGCTTCGATGGCATCGACGGCGGGCGCATCCTCTCTGACTGCCTGCCCTTGAATCGGCATTGCCGCGGTGAGTAGGTCTTCCTGAGTGGCTGTGCCGGCGTCAAATTCAGCGGTGATTTTTCCTTCGCACAACACCACGATTCGGTCGCACATTCCCAGTAATTCGGGAAGCTCTGACGAGACAACGATGAACGACACTCCCTGCGATGCCAGCTGCGCAACAAGTTCGTAGATTTCTGCTTTCGCACCGACATCGATACCGCGTGTCGGCTCATCGAGCAAGATCACTTCCGGCTTGGTCAGCAACCATTTTCCGAGGACGACTTTCTGCTGGTTTCCACCCGACAAGGTGCTCATGAACGCATCCATCGACGGGGTCTTCACCCCAAGAGTCTGAACCTGCTCCTCGCTCGCCTTCTTTTCTCGAGTTTTCTTCACCCATCCGCCTATGCCGGCAAAATCCGACAGGGCGGGGAGCGTCATATTGAAGCGCACGGAGTTTTCCAGGATCAGGCTCTGCAGTTTTCGATCTTCACATACCAGGGCAATCCCGGCGCCGATACTGCGTGCGGGCGTCCGCTTGGTCAGCGCCTTGCCGTTCAGGGTGACCTGACCGATCATGTCCGAGGATGGGGGTGTTCCAAAAATGGATTCGAGTACTTCTGAGCGACCAGCTCCCATCAGGCCGGCGATTCCCAGCACTTCGCCGGGCTCAACCGACAGCGAGATGTCGTGCAGTGCTGCCCGCGACTCGCGCGCATTGGGCATGAGGGAGAGGTGCTCCACCGTCAGTCTGGCTTCGCCGCCCTCGGCGCGGGCACCGGTTTCCTCGGGACGCTGGTGCAGTTCCGAGATCGGACGACCCACCATCATGTGGATCAATTCTGATCGACTGACGTCCTTCATCTCGCGTTCACCGATGAACTGTCCATCTCGCAGGACTTCGACCCGGTCAGCAATCTCTTCGAGTTCTTCCAGACGGTGAGAGATATAGATGATGCCGACTCCCTCGGATGCAAGTGACCTGACAACCTCGAACAGGCGTTCAACTTCAGCATCTGCCAGCGCCGACGTCGGTTCGTCCATGATCAGGATTCGGGTGTTCAGGCTCATCGCCTTTGCCACTTCAATGAGCTGTTGTTCTGCCAGTCGGTATTGACGCACGAACTTTCTAGGATCTAGATCCAGCCCGACTCGCGCCAGCAGATCCCGGGCCGTCGAAATCGTGCGCTGTTTCTTGACCCACCCTCCGGTCGCCTGTTCTCGTCCGAGCCAGATATTGTCTGCCACTGACATGTCGGGGACGAGGTTCAGTTCCTGGTGGATGGTGGAAATCCCCAGCTGTTGTGCGGTGCTGGGGCTATGCAGCGTGACCGGCTCTCCGTCGACCTTGATGTGACCGTCGTAGTCGTTGAAGACTCCAGAGAGCACGTTGATCAGCGTGGACTTGCCTGCTCCGTTTTCTCCCAGCAGTGCCACAACTTCACCGGCGCCCAGGCGCAACGACACATTGTCGAGTGCTCGCACTCCTGAAAACGATTTCCCGATATGGTGCATTTCGAGCAACGGTGCAGTCACGACGCGCCTCCGATTCGCCATTGATGTCAAGCGCCTGGATTGATCTCCACACCGTATACCAGCTGTTTACACGACTCAACGATTTCACAGGTAACGGTTTAGCGACATTAGTATTACTATAACCTATATATCACATTGCATTTACTATGCACAATCGCTTGACACTCATTTTTGCTCCATTTAAGCTGATTTTGCCCGAAAACGAAGTGGCGATGCCGCCACTCGACCCAAGGATCAATGATGAATCACCTCTCTCGACCGGAAAAGATCGCACTGGCCGCGTCAACAGCCCTGCTGCTCAGCATCGGCGGACTCGCCCAGGCAGCGCCACCCGACGAAAATCCCACAACAGGTTGGCAAACCTACACTGACATCACTCGCCTTCCGGAACTGAGCACCGGCACGCAGAGCCGCCAGTTCTCAAGTTTTGATCGCGAAGGCGGCAACGACCACGACGGATTCAGCGGAAAGTACTCCTGCCTGCGCACCACCGATGAAGGATGCGTGCTGGCAGAAGCCACAGGCGCCGGCGAAATCCAATCCATCTGGTCAACGTGGGATCGTGGCGACGTCACCAAGGCCGGCAACATCATCATCGAACTCGACGGCACAGTCGTTCTCAATGCACCGTTCCAGGACGTTGTCGAAGGTAAAGCCGGCGCACCGTTCATCTATCCGTTCGTCGCCGACAAGATGCAAACCTCCGGTGGCGTGTACATCAAGATCCCCATGCCCTACCGCGAATCCATGCGCGTCACGGTGCAGAACAATCCGTTCTTTTACCATGTGTCGTACCGCTCGTTCGCCACCGCTGACGGCATTTCGACCTTCGATCCCTCCAACGTGCCCACCGACCTGCTCGAACAGACCAAGACATGGGGCACGGAGTCGCCGGCCTCCCTCGTCAATGAGCCGAACCTGCACGCAGACTTCAGTCTTGCTCCGGGCGAATCCACAACAATCGCGACGCTGGATGAACCCGGAATGGTCCAGGCCTTCACCCTTGGTCTGCCAGGCCTCAAGGGCGCGCCGGCACCTGAGCGCATGAACGATGACGGTCGCGCAACGAAAGATTCGACCAGCTTCACCGTGGCGATTGATCCCGCGAACGAGGGTGTCACGCTCACGCGCCGTTATGACCCGATTTCACCTGATCAGAAGGCACGTATCCTGGTTGACGGCACGCAGGCCGGCCAGTGGGATGGCACTGAAGGCAAATCAGGGGTGTGGCGCGAAGAATCGGTTGAACTGCCCGCCGACGCCACCGCAGGCAAGTCATCGATCCGCATCACCAACGAGTTCATCTCTGCGGGCAACGACTTCAACGAATTCCGCTATTTCGTCGACTCCAAGGTGGGCGGCGACATGATCCGGACCGATGAAGTCGACGTTGGCGAGGGAACCGACGAATCGCGCGCCTCTGAACAAGCTCACGACTATTCGATCATGAACGAACGTTGGCACGGAGACCGGACCTATGCGCGCGAAAATACAAACCCCGCTGACGCCGAGCAAATCGCGGCGTCCGACGATTTCCTGACGAATACACATATCCAGATCCACGCCGACGGCCAGTTGACCGTCGACGCGCCGATCGGAGAATTCTTCGGTACCGGTCTGGGTCAGGCGCCCGTTACCTCGCTGATGTTCGGTGTCGATCCCGAAACAGGGACATATTCGTCGTGGTGGCCGATGCCGTTCGGCAAGACGATGACGATCTCACTGGTCAACAACTCTCAGTACACGCTGAACAACGGTACGTGCGATGTCACATTCAACGCGGATGCGAGTGTGGCCGAGCGTTTGAGCGGACCGGTCCCCTCCCTCGGATATTTCTACGCCACGCACCACGCGGGTCCGACCGAAGACGGGCGCGACTGGGTGTTCCTCTCAACTGAAGGCCAGGGCCGCTTCATGGGAGTCAGCCACACCATGTCCTCGTCACAGGGCGACGGCAACGTTCGCGGCTACCTGGAAGGCGATGAGCGCATCTACGTTGACGGGCTGCGCACCCCACAGTGGCACGGCACCGGCAGTGAAGATTTCTACGAGGGTGGCTGGTATTTCGATTACGGACCGTTCTCCGCATTTACCAACGGTGCGCCACTGGAGAAGATCGCTGGAACGTACGGCTGTGACTATCAGTGCGACTCGGCCTACCGACTGCTGATCGGTGATGCGATCGATTTCCAGAGCTCGATCAGCGCCGGATTGGAGCACGGGCCGGATAATCGCCATCCAGCTGAATACTCTTCGACCGCTTTCTGGTACGGCCACGCGGCTGCGCCTGTACTGACCCTTACTGATTCACTCAACATCACCGACGTGGACAGCGAGGCGGCTCACGCGTACTCAGGTGGCGGCGAACCGCGCTCCCTGACCAGCACATTCGAAGGCAACGATGACACGGTCAGCGTGACCGATTCTCTGCGCGACTCGGCTGATCCGATCACTTTCACCGCGGCAGTCAAGAAGTCGAATCAGGGTGTACGCCTGCATCGCATGTCGGACCAGTCGAGTGGCTATCAAAGCGTCGATGTGGCCGTGAACGGCATGCATGTCGGCACGTGGCTGCAGCCCCTGGCCAATCAGACTCATCAGTGGCTGGAGGACACGTTCGAAATCCCCCGCGCCATCACTGAGAACGTCGATAGCATCACGGTTGAGCTGACTCCGCGCGATGGTTCGGCACCGTGGAGTGCTGCGCGCTACGAGGTGTACACGATTGGCGGCGAAGAGGCGGCGACGCCAGTCGAACCGCCGGAACCGGCTGAACCGTCCGTACCGCCTACATCGCCCACGACTGGCGAGCGTCCTCAGGCCGACAAGCCGCCTCGCCTCAGCGCGACCGGCTCGTCTGCACCGATCCTCGCACTCACAGCACTTGGAGCGCTGGGCGTAGGAGCGTGCGCACTGTCAGTTCGCAGACGCCACTGAGCCGTGGGCGGGGCCGCGCGTGGTGATGACCCGATCAACCTGATCAGCCTCACGCCATGTTGCGGCCACGCTGTCAGCGGCGCGTTCGTCGGCAACGAGGGCTGCAACTGTTGGCCCCGATCCGGACAGGATCACCGCGAGCGCGCCGCTTTCGCGTCCGATCTCAATCGTGTCGGCCAGTTCGGGTCGCAACGTGAACGCGGCCGCTGCCAGGTCGTTATGTAAGTAAGGTGCCGCCTCGCGCGCACTGGCGGTGAGTGCGGCGAGCGTCTGTTCGTCTGGCCGGGTGAGTTCGGCCCATTCACCCATCTCATCGCGCCGCCTGAAAACCTCCGGCGTCGATAAACCTTCGTGGGCGGTTGCGCATACCCACAGGTGTTCATGTTCGCTGTCCAGGACCTGCATATGGTCGCCGTGCCCGGTTCCCAGCGCGATTCCGCCGACCAGGCAGGCCGGCACATCCGCGCCCAGCGTGCGGCCGACCGCCTGGAGCTGATCTGCGTCCAGTCCTAATTCCCACAGTTCGTTGCAGGCGACGAGGGTGGCTGCCGCATCCGCTGACCCACCGGCCATTCCACCGGCAATCGGCACGCGCTTATCAACGTGAATCCTCACGCCTGCCGCGGTTGATGCCCACGGGCCGCTTTGCGCCAGGCGCTGCAGGGTACGCGCGGCTCGTGCCGCCAAGTGCCGGTGCGGGTCGAGCTCGTTCATCATGGCGCTTGCCTGACCGTCTACCTCGCCCTCTGGCGTGTACACGGTTGTCGATACCGCGATTCCGGGGGTGCGAGCCGTTGTCACTGTGACGGTTTCACGCAGGTCGAGCGCCTCGAACACGCTGATCAGCGGGTGATATCCGTCTTTTTCCGGCGCGCCGACGCGCAGCAGCATGTTGACTTTGCCCGGGGCGCTGGCCTGAGCTTCACGCATGTGCCTCTCCGTTTCGTGTGGAGGCGTAGGCTCCCTCGGGCGTGGAGGGATCGCGTCTGGCGGCGACGATAAGCCTGCCGAGGTCGACGAACTGGTCGATGGACAGCGTTTCGCCACGTGCCTGCGGGTCGATGCCGGCACGGGTGAGAAGGTCGGCGGCCGCTTCCCCTGATCCCGCCCAGTCACGCAGGGCCGCGCGCAGAGTCTTGCGTCGTTGCCCGAATGCGCGGTCGATCGCATCGAATGTGGCGTCGCGCAGGACAGCGTCACCCAACGGCTCATCGCGCCTGGTGAGCCGCACCAGTGCGGAATCAACGTTCGGAATCGGCCAGAACACGGCGCGCCCGATGCTTCCGGCTCGTTCAGCGTGGCCGTACCACGCGGCTTTCAGGGAGGGAACACCATAGGTTCGTGAGCGGGGCCCGGCGACGAGGCGGTCGGCAACCTCTGCCTGCACCATAACCAGGACATCGCGCAGCGTCTCGAAGCGTTCGAGCAGTCGCAACAGTACCGGCACAGCCACGTTGTATGGCAGATTGGCGACAAGTTTGGTGGGCGCAGCGTCGCCCAACTCGTCCGGCGTCACTTTCATCGCATCCATACAGGTGACGGTGAGGCGCTCTGTTGCCTCGGGCATGCGGGCCCGAACGGTTTCCGGCAGCGCACGAGCCAGGCGTGGATCAATTTCGACCGCATCGACATGTGCGCCGGTTTCCAGGAGCGCCAGTGTGAGCGACCCCAGTCCCGGCCCGACCTCAAGCACGTGGTCATCTCTCCCTACGCCACCTGCTCGCACGATGCGTCGAACGGTTCCGCCGTCGTGCACGAAGTTCTGCCCCAGCACTTTGGTCGGGCGAATGTCGAGGGCAGCCGCGATTGCGTGGATCTCGGCAGGTCCCAGCAGCGCGGATCGTTCGTCTGTTTCGTTCACGTCACGAGGGTATCGCGTGAGCGCGGATCAGTACCAACCGACAGAATTGGAATGCCCGAGCGCGCCGCATGGGGTTCCGTAGCGGCCGGCGACGTATCCCAGGCCCCACGTGATCTGCGTGGCCGGATTCGTCTGCCAGTCAGCACCGGCAGATGCCATTTTCGATCCGGGGAGAGCCTGCGGAATACCGTAGGCGCCTGACCAGGCGTTAGCGGCATAGGGGTTCCAGTGCGATTCGCGATCCCACAATGTCAGCAGGCACTGGAATTCACTGTCTGACCAGCCGCGCTGACTCACCATTTGCTGCGCGATGCCGCGCGGATCTTCGCCCGAGTATGTTCCGGTCAGTGTCGAGCTGATCGTCAGCCCTTCGGCTTCAGCGATGCCGCGAATTTCATCGAGTTCGGCCTGGCTTGAGATGTCACCGGGTTTGGCTCGGAATCGTACGGACTTGCGGCCATCTGATTCAGTGCCTTCTTCCAACTGGGCTTTCGGATCGATGCCGGCGGCCAGGAGGGCTTCGGGCGTGACTTTCCTGGTGCCGACGGTGACGATTTCCGGTCGCGGTTCCGCTTTCTTGTCGGCCGACAGCACGGCTGAGTAGGTCACTTCGCCGTCGACTGTTTCCTGCCACACCACAGAGCTGTTGGCACCGTGTGTGCCTTCCTGTTCAACGATGCGTTCGCCTTCGAACAGTGCGTCGGACTTGCGTTCTTCTTTCGAGAAGTTCACCGGGGTGTCTGTGCTGACGCGTCCGCGGGTGACGGGCTGGACGCGCACGGACAGTTCGCCGTTTGCCGATTCGAGGGTGACCCGGTCCAGCGGCGACAGCTTGATTCCGTTGTTTTCAATGACGTGTCGTATGTCCTGGCCTGCCCGGACGGCAACATTCTGGATTACGTTGCCGTTTGTTTCAATGACTGGCAGTGTGCGTGCGCGTGACACGAGCGGTTGAAGTTCGGCTCGCATCGAGGAGCGGCTCGCGCCTATCGCCACGGTGGATCCGTAGGTGTCGGCATCTGCCAGGATCGTGTCAATTGAGCTGGACGTCGACCATACGGTGCGTTCTTCGCCGTCGATCGTCAGGTCGTAGGGTTTGGCCGTGCGCACAACGACATGGTCAACTGACGCGATGTTTTCGCTGGGTGTGGGCGAGATCAGGTCGTGTTCACCGACCTGTACGTCGATGCTGGCGAGCGCGTCGGAGACTGTGCCGCCCCACACGGTGACAGGCTGACTGACTCCGTCGACTTCGAGCATCACTGTGTGACGAGCCTGAGCAATACCACCAACCGCGATGCCGGCTACTGCAAGTGACGCTGCACTTGCTGTGGCAATGATGCGTCGCGGGGTCACGGCAGGCTCCTTCCAATCGGCTGTTCCTACCGTAACCGTTTTGTGACTATTTGTGGAGTCGGACCGGAAAATTGTGGTGAGTTGCGCGCTCAGTACAGT
Source organism: Pauljensenia sp. C0170B5 (assembly GCF_056590195.1). NCBI lineage: Bacteria > Bacillati > Actinomycetota > Actinomycetes > Actinomycetales > Actinomycetaceae > Pauljensenia > Pauljensenia sp. C0170B5. Next base: position 75,474 of record NZ_JBWPVR010000009.1, read on the forward strand.
CCGAGGCTTGCCGCGCATGCTGGCCACTGGCCCCATCCAGCTGCCGCCTGCAGTGCCTGAGCGCGGGCAGTTTGCTCAGCTGCCGATGCGTCCGAGGGCAGGCCGGTGCCGCCCATCGATTGCCACGTGGGCAAAGTGAACTGGTACATGCCGTAGAATCCGTTGCCCGTGTTGGTCGCCGGATTTCCGCCGGATTCACACTGAGCCAACGCGGCCCACACGTCCGAACCAGCAGTGGTTGCGGGAGCTGCAGTCGGCGTGGAAGCTGTCGTCCTCTGTTGGGCGGCCGCTTTCTTCGTTCCCACCGCGACGATCTTGTTTTGCGGGTCGGTCTTGCTGGTCGATACGGCTGCCGACACGGCGATTTCTCCGCCGACTTTTTCCTCAAAGTACTTGGTCGTCACCGAGCCGTCTTTGCCTTCCTGAATAACCGACGTCGTTCCTTCAGTCAGGGTGTCGTCTTTTCGCTCTTCAGTTTGGAACGGCACTGCGTCGGTCTGCGTGCGGTAGCCGCGCTCAACTCGTGTCACGATGATCGTGATGGTGCCGCCGCGGTTTTCCAGCTTCACGCGATCCAACGGGCTTGTTGTGACGCCCAAGCGAGCCAGGATTGAAGCCGTGTCGTCACCGGTTTCGGCAGCTGTGTCAAGGGTCTGGCCGTCTACCTCAACCTTGATGCGTTCGCCGGGCGCTGCCAGCGGCAATGTGGCACGGGCAAAGGATCGGTCAGCGGCGATGATCGCTGTGCCGTGCTGGGAGAATTCGTCCAGTAAATCGGCCATTGATCCTGCTGTGGACCACAGTTCCACCTGGTTTCCGTCCAGATCCACCGTGTACGGCGATGCAGTCCGTACAACGACGGTGTCACCGTTGGATACTCCCTCGCCCATCGCCGGTGCGACCAGATCGTGAGGGCTGACTTCAACGCCTGCAGCATTGATGACGTCTGAGACGGTGCGGGAGAATCCGCTGACGGGCTGCGAGACTCCGTCGACCTCGAGGGTCACGGTGTTGTGTGCTGCTGCTGCGCCCACTCCGGCCACGCCCACAACTGCGAGCGATGCGGCGGATGCGGCTGCGATAACGGTTCGTCGGCTCGGTGAGAATTCCAAATTCACAAGTGTCCTGAGGTCGTTCGGCTCCGTCGGGCAGACGGACTGACTGGTGCCACACTAATAGGTTTTACCCAAACGTGACATCCGACGTCGCACATCTCACATGCGTCGCGTTTGCTTTTCGCCGTCGCACGTGGTTGCGTCCAGCCCTTATGCCCATGCGCCGTATACGCGCGTCGTGCTGCGCCACAACCGGTCACACGCAGTAGCTTCGTCGACGTTCCATAGCTCGGCAATTGCCCGCACAGTGTGGACAATTGAGTAAGTCGCGTTCGGATGACCGCGCCACGGCACTGCTGTGAGATAGGGCGCATCCGTTTCGACCAGCACGAGTTCAGGCGGAAGTTCGACCAGCGCTTGACGAAGGTGGGCGTTAGCCGGATACGTCATATTGCCGGCAAATGACGCATGCCACCCGTTCTTCGCCAGTTCGCGCGCCATTGCCGCGTCGCCGGAGTAACAGTGAAAGACGATGAGCTGGTCGGCCGTGGCGGTTTCGTTCAGGATCGCGAGTGTGTCTTCATGCGCATCACGATCATGAATTTGCAACGGCAGGCCTGCCGCGGCTGCGAGTCGAATGTGCGCGCGAAATGATTCCGCCTGCGCTTGTTTGCCGGCATCGGCTGTACGGAAGTAGTCGAGTCCGGTTTCACCGACGGCAACGACGACCGGGTCATTCAGACGCCGTTCAACCTCCGTGAGTGCTTCGTCCAGCGGAACGTGGTGCTGTTCAACGTGCGGGACGAGGCCATCTGGCGACGGTTCAGCAATCCCGGCATGCAATGCTGCTTCGTTGGGATGAATCGCAAGCGCCACTCGTATCGCGAGGCCGGGCGCGCCCTCACGCGCAAGCTGCATCGATCCGTGGAAGTCAGGGATTTCGCAGGCAGAGGTGATGAGTCCGCGCACACCGACCTGCTGAGCGCGCTCGAGCTGTTCGTCAAGCGCCAGCCTGATTCCCTCAGCGCGAGGAATCTGTTCCTCATACAGCGGCAGATGAGTGTGGTTGTCGATCACATGACCTTCGAGCGGTTGCGCAGCTGGTGGCCATTCGCGCTTCTTTTTCTTCGACACCGGACCGGTCACTTCCTTCACTGTGGTGACGTGCTTATTCCTCTGAACCGATCCTAACGAACCCGCCGCGTTTGCGGCTCATTCCCCTTGAGGCGGCATATGTCCGCGATAGCGGGTAATTCCGTTGACGACGTCGTACCGGAAGCCGAGTGGAGTTGTCCACTGGTACACACCAGGCTCTGGCTGGTCGAGGTCCCAACCTGCATGCGTTTTTGCACGGTGAACACTTCGCGACAGTGGACCCAGATTCGCCAGATTTGTTTGCCCAGCCGAGCCACCTTCCTCATATGGGACCGTATGGTCCAGGTCGCACGAGGTTGAGGGCGTGTTCGAGTAGGGGAATACCTCGAACGGTTCACGCTGAAGCAGTGCCCTGCGCATCGTCGATGTCGGATCGTGCCGGTCACCGGCAGGCAGCGATGAGTAGTCAAGGACGGGGCGAATCGTGACCCGAGTATGCGCAAGCATGGATGCGAGTTGCGCGACGGGAACAGAACCGCCGTCGTCGATACTCGCGCAGTGCGGCGAATCCGGGTAGATATGAGCAACGATCTCAGCTCTGCGCTCAGTTTTCGCTTCACGTCCATTTAACAGTGCCCCCGCCTGCTCGGGGTTCGCCAGCAAGCCGAGTGCACGCGAGCGCCGCTCATCAACCGACTCATCTGGATGCGAGGCGGCCAGCGCAGATGCCAGACTTGCGACGGTGCGGTCAAGATGGAGGGCATCTGTAACGGCGAGTTGCGCATGCATATAGGCGCTGCCAGCTCCCTCGTCCATGTCGAACACGACGCGTCTGGCACGCTCGGCAAGTTCTGCACGCACTTCGATCATCTGCGGGGCAACGCGGGCGATCAGAAGGTTCACGTGACGGGTGATGCGCCCCTGGTTCCATGAGCCGATCTGTCCGAGCAGTTCATCGAGCGTCGCGCATTGAGATTCGCCGAGTGTGGACGTCAGCGAGTGAACATGGCAGGCCTTCCAGACGGGGATTTCAGCATCCATGACTCGGTCCCACAGTCTCGGGAGGCGGAAGCGGACACCAAGTAGCGAGTAGAGTTCCTGCAATGTTTGAGAGGGTGAGCATCCTAAAGCGGCAGCAAGTTCGAGATGGGCGAACTCGGCAATGAGCGGGGTGCCGCTGCTTGAGCGCGGCACAAGAGCCTGCTCTCCTTTGAGCGCGGCAGTGACCGTCAGAATCGTGTCGATGATCATGCGGGCGCGCTCAGCTTCAGCTTTCCGCCAGCGGGCATCCGCCTCGCGCAGTGCGTTCACCTGCTCGATGGCAGCATCAAGCTCACTGGCGGAACCGCCGCCGTCGGGTGCACCTGCACACACACAAGTATCGAACATGTGTTCTATTGTGAGGGATGGCATGTGCATCTGCGTCCCACGAACACCACTTAACGGGACACAATTTAAGTGATGTGTGTCACATTTGAGCCAGCAGGGCGGCTTCCTATTTTCCGTTCAGCTGCGCGTAGTCAATGCGGCGATCTTTGAAGTGGAACTCCTTGTCGCGGTCATTGATTCCAGGCAGGATATTGACACCCGCACCGATCCAGCAGCCTGAGCCGATGCGAACCGGCATGTTGTACTGGTAGCCCTTTCGGCGAAGCTCCGGGATAATCGGGTGTCCCGCCGCTGAGATGGTGACGTTCGGGCCGAACATCGTGTAGACACCGACGTAAATGTGTGTGTCGTCTACGCAGGTGAAGTTGAAGTTGACGTAGATGTTGCTACCGAAGTTCGCGTAGAACGGAGGCTCGATGTAGCAGTTCTCCCCTATTTCAGCGAACATTTCCTTCATCATCGCCTGGCGTTTGACCTGTTCGGATGGGCGCAGCTGATTAAATTCGTGGAGCCGCTCGAGGCATTTCGTTCTTGCATGACGCTCATCGCGCAGTCTTACTTGTCGTGTCAAAGGCGGCTGGTCTGCGAAACATTCTAGAAAAGTCACTGCCTCTTCGCACAGCTCAATGCCACTAAGACGCCGTCGTGCGCTACAGTGCCTCAAAGAACTGTTCGGCGAAAGGCGCCCGCTCTCATGACTATGAACGCATCGGCTCGTTCGCTCATCGGGCTTGTGACAAGCCAGAACTTACGTTTCGTCATCCCTGTCTATCAACGCCCCTACTCGTGGGACGAGGAGCAATGCGAACAATTGTGGGAAGACGTGTTGTCGGTTGGAAAGCGCCCAGATGATAAGCACTTCACCGGTTCTATTGTGTGGATCCAAGATGGTGTGATGTCGGAGGTGACGCCGCTTCTCTTAATCGACGGTCAGCAGCGAGTCACAACTGTCGTACTCCTCATGATTGCGCTGGCTCGATACGCTAAGAACAACCCTGACGAAAAGCTCAACTTTTCCTACTCTCGGCTGGTCAACAAGGGGTACCTGATAGATGACGACAGGCATGGTGACGAGCGTTACAAGCTGCTTTTGTCTCAGGGCGATCGAGCTACCCTTATCTCGTTGCTCGAGCATTTAGTGGACGAGGACTATCGAGTCGTCAACAACTCATCACGTTTAATTGCCAACTTGGAGTTTTTCGAGCGAAAGCTGGCCGCCCTCGACAATCCGAATACAATATTGGATGGTCTGCAGCGTCTTGAAGTTGTATCGATTTCTCTGGATGCAACTCGCGACAATCCTCAGCTCATTTTCGAATCGATGAACTCGACAGGTAAAGATCTTTCGTCAGCCGACCTGATCCGAAACTTTGTCCTCATGGGATTACCCCGAGGCGAACAAGAAAAGCTCTATCAGAACCACTGGCGGCGTATTGAGCAGACCCTTGGCGAAGACACATACGACAGAGTTTTCGATGAATTCATCAGAAACTATCTGACCATTCTGTATGCGCCTGAACCGCTCACGCGTAAAGATGTGTACCCCATTTTCAAGCGCCACGTCACCGAAAACGGGTTTGCCAAGAAAGGGCGGATGGTCAACCTTCTCAGTGAAATGGAAGACGTTGCTCGCTACTACGCGGCAATCACCTCTGGGACCGAGGAGGACCCCCAGCTCAAAGAGCACTTCGACACAATAGCAACACTGGATATGAGCGTCCTCAATCCGCTCCTCCTGTCGTTTTATCAAGATTACGAGGCAGGAGCCTTCGAAAAAGAAGATTTTATCCGCCTGCTTCGTCTGACCGAAAGTTACGTCTTGAGGCGAGCAATTTGCGATGCTCCCACAAATTCGCTGAATAAGTTCTTTCCCAGCATTATCGGAAATCTCAATAAAGTGCAGGAAGAGGGCGGTGATTACGTCGAAGCCTTCCAATCGTTGCTATACATGGCAGCGGGGACCACGCGGCGTTTTCCAACAGATGACGAGTTTTCGCATGCACTACTCACGCGTGACTCTTACCTCTTCAGAAAGTCTTTCTTCCTGCTGACAAATCTTGAGAATTTCCACCACCCTAAAGATCCTCACGATTTCGCATCCGGCTCATACACAATTGAGCACATCATGCCGCAAAATGCGCTTGCTCATTCTGAATGGCGCCAGGCGCTGGGCGAGGCCCCTGAGGAAGGCTTTGAAGCCCTCGTCAACAACATCGGCAACTTGACTGTCACTGCCTACAATTCCGAACTTTCCGACGGTACCTTTACTGAAAAGAAGGAACGCTGCATCGGCGGTTACGCCAACGAATACATGGCGATCTCAGCAGAACTGAAAGATGCAGAGTCATGGGGTGAAGAGGAGATACGAAACAGAGCAGAAAACCTGACTGCAATTGCGCTCAAGCGCTGGCCAGGCCTTGATGTTTCGCCCGATACAGCCGAGCGATACGTCGCGCGCAAGCAGCCAGACAGACGCGCATGGCGAGTCACGATTCATGACCTCGTATCGGCAGGACTTCTTCATGTCGGCGACGTGCTGGAACCCGGTTCTGATCGTTTCACGCAAACAGTGACACTCACCGATAGGGGCGATTTAATCTTGCGCAACGGTGAGAAGTTCTCGAGCCCATCCTCGGCAGCTAGTCGCGTCATCGCCCTCGAAGGAGGTTCTGGAGGACGAAACGGATGGGACTTTTGGCGTCTGAATGACGGTGGTCCCAAGTTGAGCGAAATTCGCCGACGCTATGACGAGGCAGCGACCACGAGCCACCGCGACGCATCCATGGTGGAATTTTGGAACGGTTTCTATGAATACTGTGCGAATCGTCCTGGCTTTACCGAAGCTTTCCGCGACCCGTCGACACGTGAGCCTAATCGCGATAACTGGGCCTCATTTGGCATTGGTCTGCGAAAGTGCGATTTAACAGCATTAGTACGGTTGAGCGGGCAAGAAGTGGCCGTCCAGCTCCACTTTTCTGACGAAGAAAGCTACAAACCCGTCCTCGCACGGCGATCCGACATCGAGAAAGAACTGGAATTCCTCGAGGGTACGTTTGAGTGGGACGAGGGCGACCTCGACAAGACGACCCGCGTTGTGAACGTTGCACGCCCAGCCGATTTGACTGGTGATTCAGTCAATGAGGTGTACGAATGGCTGGCCACAGGTATGCACGCATTGCGGAAGGTAGCGCATCAATTCATGAAGCGGAATCTAGCCTCAATCTAACCCGCTACTCCCACTCTTTCACGCTCGTTTACTGTTGCGTCATTCCAGTTGACTCCAGTTGGCTCGTCGATTTTGACCGTCATACCACCGAATCCCGCTGCGTGACCTCGCGTAGGCGTTTGGGACAAATCCTGGGACAAAAGCGCGAACTATTTCGAAACCGCGAGCCCGCAGTTTCATTTTTGTCCCGGGGACAAGAATGGGCTGGTTTTGAGGCTCAGAAACACCCGAAATGGATGCCAAAAGCAACAATCATCCTCATCGACGCCCGTTTAACGAAGTGAATCGTAGCCAGCGGCTTTATCGTCATGCGTTCCCGCAGGTCAGAAGGGATACACAAGAGCGATGACTGAAAGAATCGTCGCAGGTGGCTTCGTGCATGCCCCTAATCACGCTTCGGAACTGCTCAATAAGGCTGATCGCTTCACTTAGTGAACAAAGGAGCCCTCAGTTGATCGGAGCTCGAAAATCAACGATTCCCCAAGTCAGGTACTCCCATTCCCCTTTTTCCTTATCGAGCTCAGGATACTCGCTCAAAAACCTTTCAACGCCCCTTTCCATGCGCGCAAGCAGGGCAGTTAAGTTGATGTTGATCTTTATGCGGCAATCGCCTTCAATTCCATTCGCCTCTGGTGAGCTGGTGGCTCCATATCCAATGACCAGCTGGCTGTCGTCGTTGAAGACCTGTATATCGATCGAATGTAACGGCGAGTAGTTTGCCCCCGCGCCGTCAACAACCGAAGATCCGGTATGGAGCACAGCGTTTCGCAGCTGGCAGAAATCGGATGCGGTGAAGTTGTCTTCCCGCATGAGCGCATTCATCGTTCGCTCGATATGGTCTCGACTTTGCTCGCGAGATCGGTCGATGTCGTCAACCACAGGGGTGCTAGGAAACCCGAGATACCTTGTACACCAATCTCACTGACCATCTTTATTGCTAGAGTCGATCAAATTCGAACAGACATCTGGAATGGTGACCAGAACCGTCAGGCATGAGATTAGCAGCCCGGCATCGAACGCCAAGCGAGCCTCCCCGATGAGATTTCTCGGCGAGCGCTCAATAATCCGCGGGGCGCCCTGGGGCGCACCCGCTTCGCTTTCGGAAACAGGAAGCAACAGGTCAAGCTCCAAGCACATCGGTTAACCCTCAATCTCTATGCTCTCGCCGCCACCTTTCGGAACCAGCTTCACAGAGTAATCGAGCTGCGCTGCCGTTTGGCACAAGGTCTCCACCTTCATAGTCTTCGACTTTAGGCGCTGGTCTAGCGCCTGCGGGGTGAGACCGAGATCGATAGCAAGGGAGCGTTGGGAGCGGCCTTGCTCCTCGAGTATCGACTTGATGGCTTCTGCGGACCTCATAGCTGCAACATCCCCTGGTAGAAGGTCGACGGGAACATGAATTCGCGTTCTTTTTTCCTTTTGTCGTTGTCGAAACGCACGGCGATTCTGTCACTGCCAATCGAAACGACCTCACCATAGCCAAAGCTCTTGTGGAAGACCTGGGTTCCTTCCTCAATCCTGGAAAGGTCGGCTTCAGTGATAACCGGCTCTTCGGGCTCCAATGCCTTGGGCTCGGACTTTTTCGGATAGCCGGAAAGCCACCAGCCGGCCTTGAAGCTCGTTGCCTTACCGCCTTCCAACTTGTAGGTGAACTGCGCGCCGTTCGCGGCAAGCTCGTTCATGACGACGTCGAGCTCACCGCCGCCGATGGCCCAAAGGCTTCCGCCCTTGGGACGGCGATCGGCGATGCGGACGTTGTGGGACTCGAGGACGTCGATGACCCAGTCCTTCTTGACGGGCGCCTCTCCGAGCGTCGTTGCTTTCGCAGTCGACCTCGAAACGCCCGATGCCGACGGTTTGATCGCGAGCCTTACCGCAACAGCAGGCGACGGAGCCTCCGCCCCAGCGCCGTTGCCCAGAGTGGAACCGTCGGGGGCCACCATCGACTCCTGCTGCTTCGCGTAGAGGTAGTCGTAATTGGACAGAGACGTGTCGTAGAGGCCGACCTTCTCGCCCTCGTGCTTGTTGATGCCAGTGTAGACAAGGCTCGCATCCTCGTAGCGACGGAACTTGTAGACAGCGTCGTTCATGAGGGCGGAATTGAACACGCCAAGCGAGACGAGCAGGTTGAAGTCCGAGACGTCGAGGCCGGTGACCTTCTTGAACAGCCCCGGCTCCAACTAGGTGATGACGTCGTAGAGCGTCTCCTCGCGGTAGTCGGTGAGGTACATGAAGACCGGGATACGCGTGGCGAACTTGATCAGCTTCTCCTGTATCTCCTTGCACTTGGACTTGAACTCCTTCTCCTCCTCGCTGAGCTGCTTCTTCTCCTTTTGGGTGAGGTTGTCACCCTTCTCCTTCTTGACTTTCTTTACCGCTTCCGACTTGTTGATAATGGTCTTGATGTCGTCGTTGAGGCTTCGGAAGCCCTCGATGCTCATGAGGGCGTTGATTGCCTCGTCGTTGGCGAGCAAGCGTCGTAGCGTGTCGTTATCGACGTTGACGAGCAGCGCCGACTCCCAGCGCTTGGCGAGAAGCGTCGCGGAGGTCCCCGCCATGGCGATGTCGAGGATCTCGGAGGCGTTGATCTCCTTCATACGGCTGCCGTCGTAGGCGAGCACGGGCAGGAAGCGGATGAAGTCGCCGACCTTCTGCTCGGGGCCCTTCTTCTCTGTGGAGAGCTGCGTGGAGTAGTCGGACACCATGGTGAGGGCGCGGTCGAGCGCGAAGTCGAACACGTAGCACTCGTTCTTGACGATCTGCATGTTCCCGTCGTCATCCTTGACCGTCCAGGGCGACTGCACGCGAAACGCCGTCTGGAAGTAGGTCTCGGCGCTCTTTACGTTGGAGAGCATGAAGACGCCGGTCCATGGCTTCACCGTGACGCCGGTGGTGAGCTTGCCGCAGGACAGCGTGATGGACTTCGATTCGAGCGGGTCGCGCATCGACTTCTGCACGGGCGGCAGGGCAGCAAGGCCGATGCCCGCGCCCGAGCCTGCGCTCACGTTGACGCGCAGATAATGACCGGTGGTTAAATCGCTGATAGAGGCCAAATCCATTGGTGGGATAATGGCCTTAGATTGCATATGGAGAAAGGCAGGGGCGATGGGATTCTTCGATAAAGGCTTCGACCCAATAAAAGGGGCGCAGAAGGCTGCGGCCGCTGCAGGAAAAGGAATCGCAAGCGCTGCCGAACAGGCATCGAATGCCGCTCAAAGCGCCGCCGACCAGACGGGACAGGCCATCGGGGACATTGCGGGCAAGGCAAAGGGCGCCATTCAGAGCATTGGAGATGCGATCAAGGACGGCCCAAATCCGAAGAGCTTCAAGTACAACACTGAGTTTGTCGATGAGCAAAACGTTGACGCATCGCCCCAATCTCAAAGGCTTGCTCCAGAGCATATGGCGAAAATGCTTGGCGATGTGGCTGAAGGGGCCGCAAACGCTGCAAGCGCGGCGGCGGCCGGTGCTCAAGGCGCCGTCGTCGCCGCCGCAGGTAAAGCGGGAGAGATCGCTGATGGGGTCAAGCAAGGCATCGAGGGCTCTGTTGCAAAAATCGTGAAGCTTGAGCATGCTTGGCGGAGATTGGACGGACGGAACGATGACGGATTTCAAGT